>NZ_JBBHZH010000010.1:0-144763 GCF_049843495.1 Agrobacterium sp. M50-1
GAGGCACGATCATCCACACCAGCAATAACAGCACCGATGGCGCAAGCATCACCCGCGCAAGACCGCTCGTGTTTCGGGTTGCCATTGGTAGTTCCCTCCCTGACCAATCCCCGCAACGTCTCCGCCGGGGCATCCTAATTCAACGATTGCCTCAGTGGCGCCCTTCGCCCGTCGCCGCATGGTAGGTCGCCAGCACCTGATCCACCGCCGCGACCAGAACCTCCTCCATATCCTTGCCCGCAACCGTGGCGAGCGGCAATTCGCCGAGATATTGGCGCAGCAGGGTTTCGGGAATTGTCTTCCCATCCAGTGCTTTGTGCAAGGCGGAAACGGCGGCAAGCGCCTCCGGCCGCGTCCAGTAATAGCGGATACGGTCGCTGTAACTGTAGTGGCGCTGCAATCGGAGCGTGATGTCATCGCCATGATAATGTCCGCGCCAGTCACCGGGCGAGGAGAGCATCAGCTCTTCCATGGTCCGCGCCAGGGGACGATCGCCATAGTCGCTGATCATCTCGGATGCGATCATGTCGAGAGCGTAAAGCGCTTCGCGATAGGCGAAGGTCAGGCCGGGACCCACTTTCAGGATGGGATATCCATCGCATACCAGTGTCGTGAGAGCGGCCTGCGTCTGGTAATCGGTGGAATGGGCCTCGAAGACCAGTTGCGGTTCGGCATCCAGCACGGCGCTCAAGGCGGTGGCTGCCTGCGGATCATAAGCGACGACATTATCGCTGCCGAATTCCACGCCGGGCTGCACGACGAAGGCGATGACCCGATCGAACGCGTCGGAAAGACCATGTCGCGCGAAGATTTCGCGGTGAAGATCGATGGTCTGGCGTGCTGCCTGCGGCTCCGTCGGCGCGACCGTGTCGAGCACATGATCGGCTCCACCAGGCACCGGCACTTCGGTGCCGAGAATGTAAAGCGGTTTTGGCAAACCGGACTCGATGGCGGCCTTTTCGGCGACGGTCGCGAGTTTCGCGGCCCGGTTGGCAATCGTGACGTCGTCCAGCGCTGCCGGCTCACCGGCGCAGCCCATCGATGCATCGAGATGGATCTTGCGAAAACCCGCCGCCACATAGGCCTCGACCATCGCGGCGGCTTTTGTCAGCGCATCTTCGGCCTTTTCCCTGCGCCAGGGATTGGGGCCGAGATGATCGCCGCCAAAGATCACCAGTTCGTGGGGCAATCCTTCTTCCTCGGCAATGCTGTTGACGAAGCTGACGAAATCCCGTGGTGTCATGCCGGTATAACCGCCGAGATGATTGACCTGGTTGCAGGTGGCCTCGATCAGCACCGGTGTCTTGCCGATGGCGGCGCGGCGAATTGCGGCGCGCAAAACCACGGGATGGGCGGAGCAGACTGAGGTGATGCCAGCGGGCCTGCCGGCGCGGCGTGCGGCGGCGAGATTTTCGAGTATGCCGGTCACAGGATTTCCTCCGACAGTTGCGCGGCCAGAAAGGTGTCGAGTTCGGAAAGGCTGACGGCGCCCTCCATCGGGCCGCGGCGAGTGACATTGTGCGCGCCGGCGGCATTGGCGTAGGCGAGCGCCTTTTGTGGATGCATGCCGAGGCGGCGGCAGGTGAGATAGGTTGCGCCGAAACAGTCGCCGGCACCGGTCGGGTCGACTTCGCGAACCCTCAGGCCGGGGGCATCGATACGTCCATGGGTACGGCTGAAATGGCTTGCGCCATCCGCACCGCGTTTCAGCACGATCTCGCCGATCCCGGAGGCGAGGAGCTTTTCGATCGCTGCGTCCTCGTCATCCAGACCTGAGGCGGCCTGAAGCTCTTCGCCGGAAGGCAGCAGAAGATCGGTGACGCCAAGGAGATCATCGATCAGCCTGCGGCCGGCATCGTCCTGCGCCAGTTCCTTGCGGATGTTCGGATCAAAGGACACCGAGCCGCCGCGCGCCTTGACGCTTTTGATCGCTTCCAGAATGATCTCGCCAATACCGGCAATCGCGAAGGCCGATCCCATGACATGCACATGCCCGGCTTTTTCAATGAGGGCCTGCGCTTCATCCGTCATATGCGTTTCGCGCGCCGCCGAATGGGCTATGTTGAAAACGAAGTCCCGTGCGCCATTTTCCCGGTAACGCACGAAGGCGCTGCCCGTCGGCCGGTCGGCTATTGTGGCGATGGCCGAGACATCAACGCCGTCGCGGCGAAGCCTTTCGACATTGAGACGGCCGAAATCATCGTCACCAACTGCTGCGATGATGCCGGCGGTTCCGCCACAATGCGCCACCTGATCGATGAAGATGGCCGGTGCGCCGCTCGGGAAGGGGCCGATCAGCGATTGCGGTTCGAGAAAGCCGTCGCCCACCGTCGTCGCCATGATTTCCACGAGGATTTCACCTGCCGTGATGGTCGGACCATTCGTGTGCGGCGCCAGTGCGGATGTCTGCCTCATCGTCTCCTCCTTATACGTTCGCCCCCAGCTTTCGGGCGGATCAAATGCCGTCGTTCTGCGGACTCTTGTTTTCGGGTATCATTCAAAAATTTACGCGCGTCAATATATGTAATTATGAAAATTTTGCTGCATCGCAGCAGGAATCTGGCGCGATGAAATAATTTATGAAGACATTATTTGCGTTAAAACAACCATTTATCGGTATATTCAGCGATGCGACCGTGCTCGGTTTTATTTTCGTATGTTGACAAAGTAACGGATTTTGAGAGATAAAAAATTTACGCATGTATTGTTATGCGTGGACATCCGTAAAGGAGGAGCGGGTATCATGAGCAAATTTATTGGAATTCTGTCATCGTCAGTGGTCGGTGTCGGCCTTTTGGCCGGTCTTGCGCAGGCGGAGGAAATCAACATCGCCACCGTCAACAATGGCGACATGATCATCATGCAGAAGCTTTCCAGCGCCTGGGAGAAGGAAACTGGAAACAAGATCAACTGGATCGTGCTGGAAGAGAATGTCCTGCGCGAGCGCGTGACGACCGATATCGCCACCAATGGCGGCCAGTTCGACATCATGACCATCGGCGGTTACGAAGCGCCGATCTGGGGCAAACAGGGCTGGCTGGCGCCGGTTGATGATCTCGGCGACGATTACGATTACGCCGATCTGCTCGATCCGATCAAGAAGGGCCTGACGGTGGACGGCAAGCTTTACGCGGTGCCATTCTACACCGAAAGCTCGTTCACGCTTTACCGCAAGGACCTGTTCGATGCTGCCGGCCTGAAAATGCCTGACAATCCGACCTACGACCAGATCAAGGACTTCGCCGCCAAACTGACCGACAAATCGAAACAGCAATATGGCATCTGCCTGCGCGGCAAGCCGGGCTGGGGCGAGAACATGGCTTTCCTCGGCACCATGATCAATACTTATGGCGGCCGCTGGTTCGACATGGACTGGAAGCCGCAGCTGACGAGCGAGCCGTGGAAAAAGGCGATCTCGGATTATGTGGCGCTGATGACCTCCTACGGCCCGCCCGGTGCGGCCGCCAACGGCTTCAACGAAAACCAGACGCTGTTTTCATCCGGCCGTTGCGCCATGTGGATCGACGCCACCTCGGCGGCGGGCCGCGTTTATGACCCCAAGCAGAGCCAGGTTGCCGACAAGACCGCGTTTACGCGTGCTCCGGTGGAGGCAACGCCGAACGGTTCGAGCTGGTCGTGGTCTTGGAACCTTGCAATTCCAAACAGCACGAAGAAGCTTGAAACCGCCAAGTCCTTCGTCAAATGGGCGACTTCGAAGTCCTATGTGAAGACGGTTGGTGAAAGCGAAGGCTGGGTGGCCGTGCCGCCGGGCACGCGCAAATCCACCTATGAGCTGCCGGAATACAAGAAGGCGGCGCCCTTTGCAGATACGGTGCTGAAGGCGATCATGTCGGCTGATCCGTCGAAGCCGACCAAGGATCCGGTTCCCTATACCGGCGTGCAGTTCGTCGCCATTCCGGAGTTCCAGGCCATCGGCACGGTTGTCGGCCAGCAGATCGCCGCAGCCCTTTCCGGCCAGCAGACTGTGGATGCGGCGCTCGAAGGCGCGCAGAAACAGGTCGAGCGTGACATGACCCGCGCGGGCTACATCAAGTAGCCGCGTCCTCCCGGCGTGCCGCCCGTTCGTCACTTTGACGGCGGGCGGCATGGGTGGGGCCAACACCCGCCGCCCTCATTCCTGTGCTTGTCACCGGAATCCAGCCAGCCCAAGCCCTTGGGCTGAAAAGGACTCTCTCGCCACGCAGACGCGCGTCGGCTGGATTCCTGTGACAAGCACAGGAATGAGGGGAGTGGGAAAATCGCATCTAACACAAACACGCATGGCCGAGTTCATCCACTGCCCGCCATGCATCACGGAGATCGACATGAGATTGAAGAACAAGGTCGCGCTGATTACCGGCGCTGCCCGCGGCATCGGCCTTGGTTTTGCGCAGGCTTTCGCCGATGAGGGCGCAAAGGTCGTCATCGGCGATATCGATATCGCCCGGGCGACCGCCTCTGCCGCCGCCATCGGCCCTTCCGCCAAGGCCGTCCGGCTGGATGTGACCGATCTGGCCGGGATCGATGCCGTGGTAAAGGCGGTCGATGAGGAATTCGGCGGCATCGATATCCTCGTCAACAATGCCGCTATCTTCGATATGGCGCCGATCAACGGCATTACCGAAGAGAGCTATGAGCGAGTCTTCGACATCAACCTCAAGGGGCCGCTGTTCATGATGAAGGCCGTCTCCAATGTCATGATCGCCCGAGCGCGCGGCGGCAAGATCATCAATATGGCGAGCCAGGCCGGCCGGCGCGGCGAGGCGCTCGTCACGCTTTATTGCGCTTCCAAGGCGGCGATCATTTCCGCCACGCAGTCGGCGGCGCTGGCGCTCGTCAAACATGGCATCAACGTCAATGCCATTGCACCTGGTGTCGTGGATGGCGAACACTGGGAAGTGGTCGATGCGCATTTCGCCAAATGGGAAGGCCTGAAGCCCGGTGAGAAGAAGGCGGCGGTGGCCAAATCCGTGCCGATCGGCCGTTTCGCCACGCCAGACGACATCAAGGGGCTTGCGGTTTTCCTCGCCTCTTCCGACAGCGACTATATTCTCGCCCAGACATATAATGTCGATGGCGGCAACTGGATGAGCTGAAAAGCCGGAGATGACCATGCATGCCATTCAATTCGTCGAGAAGGGACAGGCCGTTCTTGCGGAAGTTCCGGTTGCCGATCTGCCGCCGGGCCACGCCCTCGTGCGGGTCAAGGCTTCCGGCCTCTGCCACACCGATATCGATGTGCTTCACGCGCGTTACGGCGACGGTGCCTTTCCGGTCATTCCAGGGCATGAATACGCCGGTGAAGTCGCGGCCGTAGCCGCCGATGTAACGGGCATCCAGATCGGCGACCGGGTGGTGGTCGATCCCAATCTGCCGTGTGGCACCTGCCCGAGTTGCAGGAAGGGGCTGACCAATCTTTGCAGCATGCTGAAGGCCTACGGCGTTTCCCATAATGGCGGTTTCGCGGAATTCAGCGTCGTACACGCCGATCACCTGCATGGCATCGGTTCCATGCCCTATCACGTCGCGGCGCTGGCCGAACCGCTCGCCTGCGTCGTCAACGGTATGCAGAGCGCGGGTATCGGCGGGAACGGAACGGTGGCTGAAAATGCACTGGTTTTCGGAGCCGGTCCCATCGGCCTGCTGCTTGCACTGTCGCTGAAATCGCGCGGCATCGAGACGGTTACGATTGCCGATATCAACGAAAGCAGGCTGGCTTTTGCCGAAGATCTCGGGCTTGAGGTGGCGGTTTCCGGCTCGGAAGAGTTGCTGCGGCAACAGAAGTCTTTCGATGTTGTCGCCGATGCGACCGGTATTGCCCCCGTTGCGGAAGCGATGATCCCGCTGGTTGCCGATGGTGGCACGGCGCTGTTCTTTGGCGTCTGCGCGCCGGATGCCCGCATTTCGGTTGCGCCCTTCGAAATCTTCAGGCGTCAGCTCAAGCTTGTCGGTTCGCATTCGCTGAACCGCAACATACCGCAGGCGCTTGCCATTCTGGAAACGGATGGCGATGTCATGGCGCGGCTCGTCTCGCACCGGCTGCCGCTTTCGGAGATGCTGCCGTTCTTTACGAAGAAACCATCCGATCCGGCCACCATGAAAGTGCAATTTGCAGCCGAATGATCGTTTGGTGGTTGATAACCGCAGTCGACCGGCTTTTCGTGCGAAGGCCGGTCGATATAAAGTACCACATGTAATATTTCATGGGGGCAAGCACTTTGGCCAAATCTATCAGGACGATGGAAGAGTTTTCGGAATTCGTCGGCCTTTCCCGCCCGACCGTTTCGAAATACTTCAATGATCCGGCCTCGGTCCGCAAGAAGACCCGGGATGCTATCGAGGACGCGCTGAAGAAATCGGGCTTCAGGCCCAATATCTTTGCCGTGAACCTCAACCGCCGCCGCTCCAATATCATCGGCATCATCATCCCGAATTCGACGGACCCGTTCTATATGGCGCTGACGAGCCGTATCGAACTCATCGCCAATGAGGCGGGGTTCCTTGCTTTCGTGCTGTCTTCTGATGGCAAGGCGGAAATCGAAGACCGCGCCATCCGCACCTTCAAGTCGATGAATGTCGCGGGCGCGATCATCGCGCCGCTCGGCGTCAAGTCCCACCGCGCCACGCTGGAGCAACTCGCGGCCAGTATTCCGATCGTTTATGTGGATTCGCCGCTCGACGAGACCTCGGCCTTTGTCGGCACCGACAACCGCCAGAGTGTCGGGCTGATGGTGGATTATCTCTGCCGTTCGGGCGAGCCGCCCTGTTTCTTCGACATGCCGCAGGTCAACACCAACGCCGCGACGCGTCGCACGGCTTATGAGGAGGCCATGCAGCGCCTCGGTTTCGAGCCGCATGTGATCAATGTCCCTGAGATCGTCACCTGGGATTTCGAGCGTTTCGCTTTTGATGAAGCGTCCCGGCTGCTTGATGGGGCAGGGCATTTGCCATCACGCACCATTCTGTGCGCCAATGACCGTATCGCCTTCGGCGTCATCGCCGCCGCTTTCCAGAAGGGCATCAAGGTTGGCCACGGTGCGGATTACGACCTCAGGGTCGCAGGCCATGATGATCATCCGCTGTCTCGTTACGCCTGCCCGCCGATTACCACGGTCGCGCAGAACTATAACGAGATCGGCAGGCTCTCGATCGAGCTTCTGTTGCAGAAGCTGGACGAGGAGGCGGATGACGCAACCCGGATGCGCGAGCGCATTCTCCTCAGCGCCGATCTGATGCTGCGCAAATCGGCCTGATGATTTGTTAGGTGAGCTAAACAAAAAATCTTATTTTCTAAATAGAACTAATATCTGAACGCTCCTACTCTGTTCTCAAGGTTGCTTTGGGAGGCGACCGCGAGAGCCGGCGCAAAGGCGTGCCGGGATCCGGGAGGAAAGCAGAAACGTCATGTCGTCGGTGCCGCGAGGGTTGACCCTTCGTAGCCTCGCCAGCGCATGGCCTTCGCCGGGCAGACTGGACACTCTCGCCAGCAATTTCCCCAGCGAAGGATGTCAAAACATGAATCTCTATTCTCTCCTGTCAGCGCGTGCAGCCGGTGGTAAGCCTGTCCGGGTGGGCCTTATCGGCGCCGGCAAATTCGGTTCCATGGTGCTCGCCCAGGCGCAGCGCATCGCCGGTTTTCACATGGTCGCCGTCGCAGACCTCAATGTCGGCAAGGCGAAGGAATCGCTGGACCGTGTCGGCTGGCCGAAGGAGCGTTATGACGCGACGAGCTGCGCCGATGCGCTGAAGAGCGGCAAGACCTATGTGACCGACGACGTGAACGAGCTTTTCGCCTGCGGCGAGATCGAATGCGTCATTGAGGCGACCGGCCATCCGCTTGCCGGCGCGCGCCATGCGCTTGGCGCCATCGACCACAACAAACATGTCGTCATGGTCAATGTCGAAGCCGACGTCATGGTCGGGCCGATCCTTGCCGAGAAGGCCAGGGCCAAGGGCCTGATCTATTCCATGGCTTATGGCGACCAGCCGGCGCTGATCTGCGAGCTGGTCGACTGGGCGCGCGCCACCGGCTTCGAGGTCGTCTCCGCCGGCAAGGGCATGAATTTCGAACCGCGTTACCGTTATTCGACGCCAGACACGGTCTGGGGTTATTTCGGCTGGACGGAAGAGGAAGTGGCCAAGGGCGACTTCAATCCGAAAATGTACAATTCCTTCACCGACGGCACCAAGGCGGCCATCGAGATGGCGGCCGTCGCCAACGGTACGGGGCTGGATTGCCCGGATGACGGTCTGGCTTTCCCGCCCGCCGGCCTGCATGATCTCGCCCGCGTCTTCCGCCCCGCTGCCGATGGCGGCCGCATGGCGCGTTCCGGCCTCGTGGATATTGCCGCGAGCCAGGAGCCGGATGGGCGCGAGGTGTTCAACAACATCCGCTACGGCGTTTTCGTCACCTTTAAGGCGCATAATGAATATGCCCGCGCCTGCTTCAAGCAATATGGCCTCCTGACCGATCCCTCCGGCTGGTACGCTTCCATGTGGCGTCCGTTCCATATCATCGGTCTGGAAACCTCGATCAGCGTGCTGTCCGCGGTGCTGCGCAACGAGGCCACCGGTTGCTCCAAGGAGTTCCGCGGCGATGCCGTCGCGACCGCCAAGAAGGATATGCAGCCGGGCGAGATGCTTGACGGCGAGGGCGGTTACGCGGTCTGGGCCAATGCGATTCCCGCCACGCGCAGCCTCGACATCAAGGCGCTGCCGATCGGTCTTGCCCATAATGTCAAGCTGAAGCGCGCCATCAAGAAGGACCAGATCGTCAGCTTCGATGATGTGGAGCTGGTCAATGACCTTGACGTGGTGAAGCTGCGTCAGGACATGGAAAACCGCTTCCGTCCGCAAAAAGAAGCCGCAGCGTGATGGGCGGAGAAGCTGATATGTCCAATGGCGCTTTCGTGGTGATCGCGGAATTTCGGGTGAAGCCCGACGCGATGGACGCCTTCCTCGATGCGGCGCGCGATGACGCCAAGCATTCGGTTGAGGATGAACCGGGTTGCCGCCAATTCGACGTGGTGCGGCCGGAGACGGGAAACAATGTGGTGTTCTACGAGGTCTATGACGACAGACAGGCTTTCGACGATCATCTGAAAACACCGCATCTCGACCGGTTTCGGGAAGCATTTCCCGCCCTTATCGAAGAAGAGCTGCCGGTGCGGTTTCTGAACCGGCAGTGGCTCTGAAAGATGGAAACGATGGCTGACATTCGCCAGATCGCCGTTATCGGAACGGGTATCATGGGCTCCCCCATGGCGCGGCGTCTGGCGGAGGCCGGGTTTTCCGTCAAGGCCTGGAACCGCAGCGCTGAAAAAGCTGCGGTTCTGGCGGCAAAGGGCGTGCAGCCGGCGGCCACGGCTGCCGAAGCTGTAACCGAAGCCGATGTCGTGCTCTGTATGCTGAGTTCCGGGCCGGTCTGCGACGAGGTTCTGCTCGGCGCCTCGGGTGTCGTTTCCACCATGAAGCCTGGTGCATTTCTGCTGGTGATGAGTTCGATCCCGGTCGATAGCGCGCGGGAACAGGCGGAGGCGGCAAAGGCTCATGGCGTCGCTTATGTCGACGCACCGGTTTCCGGCGGCGAAAAAGGCGCGACTGAGGGAACGCTCGCCATCATGGCCGGCGGTGAACAGCGGGATGTGGACGCATTGCGGCCACTCCTCAATTGCCTTGGCCGCGTCACCCATGTCGGTCCGGTGGGCTGCGGCTCATTGGCCAAGCTGGCCAACCAGCTGATCGTCGCCTCGACAATCTGCGCCGTTGCGGAAGCTTTGACGCTGGTTGAAGCGGGGGGAGCCGACCCGGCGCAGGTGCGCGAGGCCCTGCTTGGCGGTTTTGCCGAGTCCACCGTCTTCCGCCAGCACGGCAAACGCATGGTGGAAGGCGATTTCCGCCCCGGCGGGCCGGCGAAATATCAGGTGAAGGATACGTCCACGGCGCTGGCTTTCGCCAAGAGCCGTGGCCTGAAATTACCGGTCGGCGAGGAGGTTGACCGGCTGTTCCGCTCCATGGTCGAGCATGGCGCGGGCGAGCTTGATCACAGCGGTGTGATCCTTGAAGTTAAACGCATGAATGCGTTCGGAGGAACGCTCGAAACTGTTTAGAGACAACAACGGGAGGAACACATGAAAATTTCAAAACTTTACGGGCTGGCTCTCGCCGCCACCATGCTGGTTGCATCGATCGCGCAGGCGGAAACGCTCACGCTTTCGACGCCGGATCCGGACAATTCCGAAATTACGCTCGCGGCCAACAAGTTCGCCGAGCTGGTGTCCGCCAAGACAAATGGCGAAGTCACCGTCAAGGTCTTCCCGAACGGCTCGCTTTACGGCGGCGATCCATCGGGCGCCGTCAAGCAGCTGGCGGGCGGATCGCTCGACATGCTGCTTCTGGCGACATCGCTTTATGCGAATTTCGACCCGCGTTTTTCGGCGATTTCCATTCCCTATCTTTTTGACGATGAAGAACAGCTTCGCACCTATCTGGAAGGTGAGCAGGGCAAGGAGCTGATTGCCGGGCTGGAAAAGATCGGCATCAAGGCGGTGGATCTGTGGCCGCGCCCCTTCCGCCAGATGACCAATTCCAAGCGCCCGATAACCTCGCCGGATGATCTCAAGGGTTTGAAGTTCCGCGTTCCCAACAATCCGCTCTGGGTGGAATTCTTCAAGAAGATGGGCGCCGCACCGACGCCGCTCGCCTTTGCCGAGGTTTATAACGCCCTGCAGCTGAAGGTCGTCGACGGGCAGGAAAACCCCATCAACGTCCCATTGTCGGCGAAATTCTACGAGGTGCAGAAATACGTCTCGATCACCAACCATATGGGTGACGGCTGGGTTCTGGGCATCAGCCCCGCCAAGTTCAACGCCCTGAGCGATGCGCACAAGGCGGCCGTCGAGGAGGCGGCGAAGGAAGCGGAAGTGTGGAAGGTGCAAAACGACGCCTCGAGCGCCGAAGCGACGATTGCCGAACTGCAGAAACACGGAATGGAGATCAATCGCCTGACGCCGGAGCAGCAGAAGGCTTTCGTGGAAGTCTCAAAGGGCCTCTATCCGGTCTTTGCCGGGTTGGTGAAGGATCAGGCTTTCTTTGACAAGACCATTGCCGCCGTCGGCAAGAAGTAAGGCCATCAGGTCTTCCGGGCCGGCGCGCAGCCGGTCCGGTTGGGAGGACAGGTTTATGGACGAAACGTCATCATTTTTCGGCAGGGTCATCAGATTGGCGACCGACGTGCTGGCCGGTCTGGCCGCTATCGGGGTTCTGGCCGTCGTGCTTTTGCAGGTGTCGACCCGAATGTGGGGCACTCCGGTCTCCTGGACCGAGGAGGCGACACGGTATCTTTTCATATGGATGGTGTTCCTGGGCGTGGCGGGCAGCTTCCGCACCGCCGACATGGCGCGGGTAACGGTGTTCATCGCGCTGATGCCGGCCTGTGTGCGGCGTCTTGCGCTGCCCATCTACGTCGTGTCGTCGGTCGTCTTTTTCGGCCTGATGATCTGGACGGGCTGGACGCTGGTGCGCCAGCAATATGTGATGAATGAAGCCGCCGCGACGCTTGCCACGCCGATGTGGATGATCGGCATCATCATTCCGCTCAGCGCGGCTCTAGGCATTGCCGCCATCGTGGAATCCCTGCGCCAGCATCGCGACCGCATCGAACTGCCGGAAGGCCTGCAGCCTCTCGCCGATGCCGATCTGGTGGTTGGAAATATGGAGAAACGGCCATGAGCCTGACGCTGCTTGGACTTTTCCTTCTCATGAGCGCTTTCGGCGTTCCGCTTGCCGTCGCGCTCGGCCTTGCGAGCCTTGCCTCCATTGCACTTTATACGTCGATGCCGATGGACCTTCTGGCGCAAACCATGTTTTCGGGCATGAACTCCTTCCTTCTGGTTGCGGTGCCGCTTTTCATTCTTGTCGGCGTCCTGATGGAACGGGGCAAGGTCGCCGAACGGCTGTTTGACTTTGCCGAGGCGATTGTCGGCTGGCTTCCCGGTGGTCTCGGCCACGTCAATGTCGCCTCGTCGGTGATTTTCGGCGGTGTCTCCGGTTCATCCGTCGCCGATATCGCCTCGATCGGCGCAATCGAGATCAAGGCCATGGAGCGTCACGGTTTTCCCAAGGGATATGCCGTTGGACTGACGCTTTGCACCTCCACGCTCTCGTCCATCATCCCGCCGTCGATCCTCATCGTCATTGCCGGCTCAGTGGCCAATGCTTCCATCGGAACGCTGCTCGTGGCAGGTCTGGTGCCGGGCCTGTTCCTTGCATTCGTCTTCATGGTTTTCAACCATATTTACGCCGTGCGTCATGGCTTCAATCCGCCCACACCCTTCAATGTACGGCGTGTTTTGACGACCGGTCTTGCGGCCATCCTGCCGATGCTGACGCCGGTGATTTTGCTGATTGGTATCGTCGACGGATATTTCACCCCTACGGAGGCGGCCGGCATCGCCGTTGTGTACACGCTGTTTCTGGCAGTGATCCTCTACCGCACGATCCCGTTTTCCGCACTGCTCGGCATCTTCATGGAGACCGCACGTACATCGGGGTCGATCCTCTTCATCGCAGCGACGGCAAAGCTGGCCGCCTGGGTCTTCACCTTCGACGGCCTGCCCGCACAGGTCGCAGTCTTCCTCGGCCATATCAGCACCGGGCCGACCATGGCGATGGTATTGATATTTTTCTTCCTGATCGTCGTTGGCATGTTCATGGATGCAATTGCGGCGATGTTCATTCTCATTCCGGTACTTCTGCCGCCAGCGGTATCGCTGGGGGTCGATCCCATACATTTCCTGATCGTCATGGTCATCACACTGACGTTGGGGCTCGTCACGCCTCCCGTCGGCGTATGCCTGTTTGCCGTTGCACAAGTCGCGAAAATGTCGATCGAGGACGTGATAAAAGGCTCCCTTGCGCCAATGGCCATTCTGGTCGCTGCCATCTTCGCGCTGGTTCTGTTTCCGGATCTGACTCTTGCGCCCATCCGGCTCATGGGGCTTTACTAAGGCCGCGCGAAGACGACCGAAAAATCAGACAACGCGACGGGCTTGCCACTCGTCGCGTTGTTTTCGCATCCATTCCAGAAACAGCATCACTTTTCTCTGCCGCAGATGGGAATGCGGGCAAACAATCCATTGGGTGACCAGCTTGATACGTGGCGCGTCGATGACGGGACAGACAAGCGCTCCGGTGCCAAGTTCCCGTTCCATCATCAGCGTGCTTTCCAGTGCCACGCCCAGGCCGCCGGCCGCGGCATCAATTGCCATATGGCTACGGTCGAACAGCACACGCCGCCATCGCGTGTCGGAATTGACACCGGCCATCGGGAACCAGTGCGTCCACTGCGCCTGCGCCTTCACAGAATGAATGAGCCGCAATTCAAGTAGCTCGACGGCCTGAAGGCTCCCGGCGGCAGCGTAATCCGGTGCGGACACCGGCAGGAATTCCTCCTCCACCAGCCCTTCCACGAAGAGGCCCGGCCAGCGGCCATCGCCGTGGCGCAGCTCTATATCGACGAGTTCCTGCGAAAAATCGGTCGGCTCGTTGGTGCCGTCGAGGCGCACTTCCAGTTCCGGATGTTCCTCCAGAAACGAGCCGAGACGAGGCAGCAGCCACTTGTTGGAAATGGTCGGCGTCGCCCGGATCGTCAGCGTGGTGACCGAGCGGAAGCCGCGAATGCTGTCGGTGGCGTCCGCAATCTGTTCGATCTGCGCGGTGATCATCGAAAAATAGCGTTCGCCCGCTTCAGTCAGCGTTACCTTGCGGCCGGTTCGCGCCATCAGTGTCGTGCCGAGCTGGCCTTCCAGCACCTGAATCTGCTGGGAAACGGCGGAGGGCGTGACGCTAAGTTCCTCCGCCGCCCGCGAAATGCTGCCCGCCCTTGCCGCGGCGTGGAAGACGAGGATCGATTTTATCGGTATCTGCATGAGGTGGTCTTCGCTTAACAAATCACGGCGGTCACCTGAGTATCACAGGTGACCGCCGTGTTGAAAAGCGTTGAACGCGAGGCTTTTAGCGGTGGCTTGGCAGTTTCGGCAGGAATACCGTCAGAAGGCCGAGCAGCGGCATGTAGGAGCAGATGCGGTAGACGAATTCGATGCCTTCCTTATCCGCATAGACGCCGAGAACCGCAGCCCCGATGCCGCCGAAACCGAAGGCGAAACCGAAGAACATGCCGGCGATGAGGCCGACGCGGCCCGGCACCAGTTCCTGCGCGAACACCACGATGGCCGAGAAGGCCGACGAGAAGACGAAGCCGATGACGACGACCAGAACCGCCGTCCAGAACAGGTTGGCATAGGGCAGCATCAGCGCGAAGGGAATGACGCCGAGGATCGAGAACCAGATGACGACGCGCGAGCCGAAACGGTCACCGATCGGGCCGCCGAAGAACACACCGAGCGCCGAAGCCCCGAGGAAGAGGAACAGCAGAACCTGCGCATCCTGTACGCCGAGGCCGAACCTGTCGATCGTGTAGAAGGTGAAGTAGCTGGACAGGCTGGCGAGATAGGCGTTCTTGGTTGCGGTCAGGACCACCAGAACGAGAAGCGTCATCATAACCGTGCCGCGTGCCAGCGGCAGGGCGCGGCTGACCGGAGCCTTGCCGACCGTTGCGCGGCGGTGGCGGGTATACCAGACACCGACCCAGGAAAGCAAGCCAAAACCGACGAGCGCAATCAGCGAGAACCAGCTGAGGCTCGACTGGCCGAGCGGGATGACGATGAAAGCGGCGAGCAGCGGGCCGATGGCCGTGCCGGTATTGCCGCCGACCTGGAAGAAGGATTGCGCCAGACCATGGCGACCGCCCGATGCCAGACGCGCAACGCGCGAGGCTTCCGGATGGAAGATCGCCGAGCCGATGCCGATGAGGCAGGCCCCGATCACCAGAACCTCGAAACTGTGGGCGAAGGCGAGTGTGATGAGGCCGGCGCAGGTGGACAGCATGGCGACGGGCAGGGAGAAAGGCATGGGCCAGCGATCGGTCACCATGCCGACGACCGGCTGCAGCAGCGATGCGGTGACCTGAAAGGCGAAGGTCAGCAGCCCGATCTGCATGAAGTCGAGCGCGTAATTGGCCTTCAGCAGCGGATAAAGCGACGTCAGCAGCGATTGCATGATGTCGTTGAGCATATGGCAGAAGCTCGCGGCTGCGATAATTGAAAACGCCGTGCGTTGCGGGTTGAACCCGGCGCTGGTGACGGTGGCCATGATGTATCCTCTCCAGATTCCCGATCGAAGGGCGGGAAACGTGTCTTTATTTCTTCCCGCTTTTATTCATATTGTTTCTGGCCTGCATTTGTGTTCTGGACGAGTTTCTTTGTGAGTGGGCCAAATGGCAAAAATCAAATCGCGGCCGCCTTCGGGGCTGACGCTGGATGAGCATGAACGCAGTCTGAAATTGATCGACGGCACCAATGAACCGGTGCTGGCGCTTTGCCGCGTTTATCCCACCGGGCACCGAACCCCGCCCCACAGCCACAGCCGGGTGCAGATCTGGTGTGCACGTCAGGGTGTGGTGCTGGTCAGCACCGCAGATGGGCGCTGGATGATACCGCCCGGTCACGGGCTCCTCATTCCCGCCGGGCTGCAGCATGAGGCCGAGACCATTTCCACGGTGGAGATGCACTCGATCTACGTTCATCCCGATCTCTTCCACGCCGGCGCGCCGCGGGTGGTGGAAATAACCGATCTCGCCTCCAGCCTGATTTCCGAACTGCTGGCTGAGGAACACCAGCCGTCGGCATTTCATCGGCAGGGCCTTGTGCGCGCGCTTTTGCTCGACGAGGTCAACCGTCTGCCGGAGCGGCCGCTCGGATTGCCTTTTCCCGATAATCAGCGTCTGGCTGCGCTCTGCCGAGATTTCCTCAAGAAGCCCGTAGCAAGGGTGGAGATTGACGACTGGGCGGCAGCCATGGGAATCAGCCGACGCTCTTTCACGCGCCTGTTCCGCCGGGAACTCGGGGTTAGTTTCGTCACCTGGCGCCAGCAGGCCTGCATTTTTGCGTCACTGCCGAGGCTGGCGGACGGCGAGGCGGTGACCAATGTGGCGCTGGATGCCGGTTATGAAAACATCCCCGCCTTCACCACCATGTTCCGGCGGATGCTGGGCAGTTCGCCCCGGGCTTATCGGCAGGCGGCGCGGCAGCGTGTTGGAGCTTTTCCGGAGCCGGAAGAAATTGGCGACTAGGCTTCACGTTCCTCCTCATCCCTATGCCTGTCGCAGGAATGAGGGAGGTGCCCTAAGCCGCCGTCGCCCGCATGTCGCGGCGGAAATCGGAAGGCGACATGCCGGCAATCTGGCGAAACGCCTTGTTGAAAGCGCTGACGGAGCCGAAGCCGCTTTCCATGGCGATCTGCAGAATATTGTCCTTGCCGGTCATCAGCATTGCCTGTGCACGCGAAAGGCGTAGCAGGGTTAGGTATTTGATCAGCGTCATGCCTGTGGATTTGCGGAACAGGTTCATCGCATATTTCGGATGCAACGATGCGGCGCGGGCAATATCGGTCGCATCTATATCGTCGAGAAAATTGGCGGCGATGAAATCGCACATGCGCACCACGCCGATGGATGGCGCCATGCCTTCCTCGTCCTCTTTGTGTTTTCCATCGGCGGCGGACGATACGACGGAATAGGGTTCGAGAAACATCCGTTCCACCCGCAGCAGCAATTCCTCCACCGCATGTTGCGCTCTGGCCGGGTCACCCGAGGCGACGTAGCGGAACCAGCGGCCAAAATTCTCCTTATCCGCCAGGTCAGTCTCGGCGCTTACCATTGTGGCGCCACCCATCAACTGGCTGGAGACGGCGACCGGCAGGCGCATACGGAAGAAATGCACAAGCGGCAGATGCGCGCCTGCGTAAAAGGAATCGTCGGAGGAGCGGTCCATCTGGTGCGGCTGGCCACCCCAGAAAATGCACATCTGGCCGGCCTCCAGCGAGAGCTCATGATCGCCCATGCGGTAATGCACCGATCCCGACATCACATAGTTCACCTCCACCTGCGCGTGCCAGTGGGGACGGAGCATGATGGGCGGGTGATTATGGAAAAGTTGAAGCGTTGTCGGCATGCCTTCGATGCTGCTTGCACCCGGCTGGTAGAAGGCTCTTTCGGCAATCTTACTTTCCGCCAAATCGATGTTCCCTTTTTACGAGACAGATTTCCTGTCGCCGTTAATGTGCCCATGTTCGCTTAAGAACGGCAATTGAAAAAGGGAGGTTTTCAATGTGCTTGAAATTTCTTGGCGCGTCCACGGCTATGCTGCTTCTCGCAGCCCCGGCTTTCGCGCAAACCGAGACCGTCACCATCTGGAGCTGGAATGTCGCGGCGTCCGCGCTGAAATCCACGGTGGAAGGCTTCAATAAACAGAATCCGGATATCAAGATCGTTGTTGAAGACCTTGGAAACAATCAGGTTTTTGACAAGACGCTTGCCGCCTGCGCAGCCGGTGGCGATGGGCTTCCGGATATTGTCACCATTGAGAATTTTGAGGCGGAGTTGTTCTGGAGCCGCTTCCCCGATTGTTTCGCCAATCTGACCGAGCTTGGCTACACGCCTGAGAAACAGGCGCTTTTTCCTGATTTCAAGCGCACGGAACTGGAGGTTGACGGCGTCGCCTATGCGGTTCCGTGGGACTCGGGCCCGGTGGCGGTGTTTTATCGCCGCGACTTCTATGAAAAGGCTGGTATCGATCCGGCCACCATCAAAAGCTGGGATGATTTCATCGCCGCCGGCAAAAAGGTCATGGCCGCCAATCCCGGCACCGTCATGGCGCAGGCCGATTTCAACGGCGACAGCGAATGGTTCCGCATGATCGCCAACGAGCAGGGATGCGGTTACTTTTCGACCGATGGCCAGAGCATCACCATCAACAAGCCCGCCTGTGTCGCGACCCTTGAAAAGGTCAAGGAGATGAAAGACGCCGGCATCATTACGGCAGCGATCTGGGATGAAAAAATCCAGGCCAATACGGCCGGCAAGGCTGCAAGCCAGATGTATGGCGCCTGGTATGAGGGTACAGTTCGCTCCGGCTCCCCCGATCTTTCCGGCAAGTGGGGCGTCTATCTGATGCCGAGCCTGACGCCGGATGGTCCGCATGCCGCCAATCTCGGCGGGTCTTCGCTGGCGATCAGCTCGACGTCCGAGCACAAGGAAGCCGCCTGGAAATATATCGATTACGCGCTGACCACCAATGAAGGTCAGGTGACGATGCTGAAATCTTTCGGCCTCGTTCCCTCCTTGCTGTCAGCCATTGACGATCCTTTCGTGAAGGAAAAGCAGTCCTATTGGGGCGGGCAGGCGGTGTGGACCGATATTCTCGCCACCCTGCCGAAAATCGTGCCCAGCCGCGGCACGGCGTTCCAGTCGGATGCGGACGCGATCTACAAGGCGACGCAGACGAAATATTTCGCTGGCGGATATCCGGATGCGAAGGCTGCGCTCGATGATGCGGCCAAGCAGATCGAAACGGCGACGGGGCTGCCGGTCGCGGAGTAGGCCGGCGGCTGTTTATGGCCGAGTGGGTGCCGCACGTTTCTTCTCCCCGAGGGGGAGAAGTCCGCGGCAGCGGGATGAGGGGGCGAGGGTTGCGATAGATCGCGAGCTAGCCCCCTCATCCGACCCTTCGGGCCACCTTCTCCCCCTCGGGGAGAAGAAATACGCCGCACCGCCTTGCAATGGTCTCGCCCTTAAACGGGGGCAGGCCTCTTTCAAACTTTTCCATTTACCCGGCAAAACCGCCGGCATCTGGAGGTCGTCATGCCGTCAAGGAACAGGATCGCTTATGCGTTTCTTGCGCCCTATCTCCTGATTTTCGCCACCTTCTGGGTCTGGCCGATCATCAGCTCGTTCATGCTGTCGTTCCAGAATACACGCATCAATCCGTGGCGGTTCGCCCCCTCCTTGAACTGGGGGCGGCTCGTCTCCGACCCGGCTTTTTATAATGCGCTCTACAATACGCTGATCATTCTGGTCATTCAGGTGCCCGTCATGATCGCGCTCGCCACCGTCATGGCGGTGCTCCTGAATTCGCCGCTCCTAAAGGCGCGGCCACTCTACCGCTTTGCCTTTTTCGCGCCTGTTGTTGTCGGCGAGGTTGCCTATGCCGCCGTTTTCCGGCTGATGTTCAGTGCCGATTTCGGCATCATCAACAAGCTCATCACCTCCGTCGGCCTTTCGCCCATTTCCTGGTTCGACAATGCCAATGCGGCCATGGCGCTCGTCATCATTGCGGTTACCTGGCGCTGGGCGGGGTATAACGCCATCATCATCTTGGCCGGCCTGCAATCCATCCCCGGCGATGTCTATGAGGCGGCGACACTGGACAAGGTGAGCAAGCGGCAGCAGTTCTTTTACATCACCCTGCCGCTTCTCAAACCCATCATCCTCTTCTGCGTTGTGCTCTCTGTCATCGGCACCATGCAGCTTTTCGCCGAACCCTTCCTCATCACCAACAGGGGCGGGCCGGGCGGCGGCACGGAGACGCTGGGGCTGTTCCTTTATCGGCAGGGCTTCACCTCACTCAATTTCGGTTACGCCTCGGCCATTGCCTACACCATGGCGGCGCTCGCCATCGCCATTTCACTCCTCAATCTATGGGTCGGGAGGGAGCCGAAATGAGATCGAAATCAAGATCGCTTTTCTGGCAGAAGATCGCGCTGCATGCGGCGCTGACGCCGCTCGCCATCATCTGGCTGTTTCCGCTGTGGATGATGTTCGTGTTCTCGACCATGCCGGACTACGGCATTTTCAGCCCTGATATTGTTCTGGTGCCGTCCACCAACTTCATCGAGAATTTCGAGAACCTTCAGGCGGATTCCAACTTCCTGCGGGCCATGTTCATCTCGATCACCGTCGCCGTCATCTACACTGTCCTTTCGGTGTTCCTGACCTCGATGGCGGGCTGGGCGCTGGCGCGCTACCGTTTTGCGGGACGCGGGGTGGTTATCGCCATCATTCTCGGCACCATCACCCTGCCATTTGCGGTCGTCGTTATTCCGCAGTTCATCATGGTGGCGCGCGAATTCAAGCTCGCCAACACCTGGGTGGCGCTGATCGTGCCGCCGCTCTTCAATTCGCTCGGCGTGCTGTTCATGCGGCAATCCTTCTCGATGATGCCAACGGAACTCTTCGATGCTGCACGGGTGGAGGGCGTGAAGGAGTGGCAGATATTCCTGCGCATCGCCCTGCCGCTGGCGCGGCCCACCATGGCGGCGCTGTCGATCATCCTGTTTCTGGCTTCGTGGAACAACTATCTCTGGCCGCTTCTCATCAATTCCCGCCCAGGAATGATGACCGCACCCGTGGCGCTTGGCACCCTCATCGGGCTCACCAAAGTGTCATGGGGCGGCATCATGGCCGGCGCGGTGCTGCTCACCGCACCCATCCTCGTGGTTTTCGTGGCATTGCAGCGTCACTTCATCGCCGGCATTTCCGCCGGGGCAGTCAAGTAAGGGGAGGCCGCATGGCGGAACTTTCGCTCAAGAACGTGGTCAAGCGTTACGGCGCGCTCGAAGTCATCCATGGCGCCGACCTCGATATTGCCGACGGCGAATTCGTCGTCTTCGTCGGCCCCTCCGGATGCGGCAAATCCACGTTGCTGCGCATGATTGCAGGGTTGGAAGACATATCGGATGGCGATGTCAGCATCGGCGGCAGGACGGTCAACGATGCCGATCCGGCAGACCGCGGCATCGCCATGGTGTTCCAGTCCTATGCGCTTTATCCGCATATGACGGTTGCCGAAAACCTGTCTTTCGGCCTTCGAATGAATGGCAACCCCAAGGCCGATACACAAAAGCGGGTCAACCGCGCCGCCGAAATCCTGCAGATAAACGAGTTGATGGAGCGCCGGCCGAAGCAGCTTTCCGGCGGCCAGAGGCAGCGTGTCGCCATCGGCCGCGCCATAGTGCGTGAACCGCAGGTGTTTTTATTCGACGAGCCGCTGTCCAACCTCGATGCGGAGCTGCGGGTGCAGATGCGCGTCGAGATATCGCGGCTGCACAAGCAACTCGGGACAACGATGATCTATGTGACCCATGACCAGACCGAGGCGATGACGCTGGCCGACAAGATCGTCGTGCTGCGTGCGGGCAATATCGAACAGGTCGGCGCGCCACTCGATCTTTACGATGATCCCGCCAACCGTTTCGTTGCCGGTTTCGTCGGCTCGCCGAAAATGAATTTCCTCGACGCCACCATCATCGGCAGCGGCGCTGAGAGCGTGACGCTCTCGCTCGACAGCGATCCTGCGGTGCGGCTGAGCCTGCCGACAAAGGCCCGCTTGAACGACGGAGCCCGCGTTTCGCTCGGCATCCGGCCCGAGCATTTTTCCGATGCGGGGCAGGGCGATGCCGATCTCACCGTGCATGTCGATGTCGCCGAACATCTCGGCAATACCAGCTATGTTTATGCCCGTACCGAAGGCGGCGAGCAGCTCATCATCGAGAGGCCGGAATCGCGCGATGTCGGTAATCGTGACCGGCTGACGGTCGGCCTTTCCGCCCGCCGGGCCTTCCTTTTCGACAGCAAGGGCGAACGCCTGCGCTGAACCCTTTCCCAAGCACCCAAGACTGATATGAAGGACGAGGATTTCATGACGACCGAACAACCGATCCGCTGGGGCATCATCGGCCCGGGTACTATCGCGAAAACATTCGCTGACGGCATCGCCCATTCCCGCACCGGCAGGTTAGAGGCCATCGCCACCCGCAATCCGGACAAGCCCGGCCTGGCCGAGGCCTTCGCCGGTGCGCGCATCATCCATGGGTACAACGCGCTGCTGGCCGATCCCGATATCGATGCCGTCTATATCGCCACACCCCATACCGGCCATGCCGAATGGGCGATCAAGGCCATTCGCGCCGGCAAGAATGTATTGGTGGAGAAACCGATTGCGCTTTCCGCCTACGATGCCGACGCCATTTTCCATGAGGCGAGAAAGGCAGGCGTCTTTGCCGGCGAGGCCTATATGTATCGCCTGCACCCGCAGACGGCGAAATTGCTCGAACTGGTCAAGAGCCGCGCGGTTGGCGATATCCGCATCATCCGTTCCAGCTTCGGTTTCAACATGGGGTCGTTCCGGGCCGATCACCGGCTCTTCGCCAATGAGATGGCGGGCGGCGGCATTCTCGATGTCGGCGGTTATCCCGTCTCGATGGTGCGGCTGATTGCCGGCGCGGTGGATGGCAAACCCTTTGCCGAGCCGGAAAAAGTGGCGGGCGCCGCCCATCTCGGCCAGTCGGGCGTCGATGAATGGGCCTCGGCCGTGCTGAAGTTTTCCAACGGCATCGTTGCCGAGGTGTCCTGCTCCATTATGGCGGGACAAGATAATGTGCTGCGCATCATCGGTTCGGAAGGGCGGATCGAGGTCAAGGATTTCTGGTTCGCCGCCGGCCACAAGGGCGGCACCGGCCGGATTGATATCTTCAGGGGCGACAAGGTGGAAACCGTCGAGTTGCCGGAGGATCGCTGGCTTTATTCCTTTGAGGTCGATGCAGCGGGTGAGGCGATCCGTGAGGGCAAAAAGGAATTCGACGCACCGGGCATGGGCTGGGGTGACAGTCTCGGCAATCTGCGTGTCATGGATCAATGGCGCGCCTCGGTCGGCCTTGAATACAGCGTCGAAAAGGCAACCTCGCGCGTTGCCAATATTACCGGCGGCAAGGTCGTGGCCGGAAACGCGGTTCCGAAGCGGCAGGTGCCGGGCCTTGCCAAGCCCGCTTCTGTGGTCGCGCTCGGTTTCGAATTTTTCCCCAATTTTGCTTCTGCATCCCTGACGCTCGATGCCTTTTACGAGGCGGGCGGCAATCTGTTCGATACGGCCTATGTCTATGGCGCAGGCAGGACCGAGGCGATTTTCGGTGACTGGCACACCAGCCGCAATGTGCCGCGCGAGGAGATCGTTTTGATTGGCAAGGGTGCGCATTCGCCGCTCTGCTACCCTGATATGATCGCCAGGCAACTCGATCAGTCGCTGGAACGTCTGAAGACGGATTATGTCGATGCCTATTTCATGCATCGCGATAATCTGGATATTCCGGTCGGCGAGTTCGTCGATGCCATGGATGCCGAAGTTCGGCGCGGCCGCATTCGCGGCATTTTCGGCGGCTCGAACTGGACGCGCGAGCGCATGGACGAGGCGGCCGCCTATGCGCAGAAGAACGGCAAACAGGCCCCGGGCGCGCTTTCCAACAATTTCTCGCTTGCTGAAATGCTCGATCCCATCTGGGCGGGATGTGTGGCGGCATCGGACGATGAGTGGAAGGAATGGCTGAAATCCCGCCAGATCCCCAATTTTGCCTGGTCCAGCCAGGGGCGCGGTTTCTTCACCGACCGGGCAGGGCGCGACAAGCAGGACGATGAGGAAATCGTCCGCGTCTGGTATTCCGACCGCAATTTCGTCCGCCGCGACAGGGCGATCGAGCTTGCGCAGAAACTTGGACGACACCCGATCCATATCGCGCTCGCTTATGTCATCGCCCAGCCTTTCCCGGTCATCCCGCTGATCGGACCGCGCACGATTGCGGAGCTGGAGGATAGTCTTTCGGCGCTGGATATCAGGCTGACGGCCGAGCAGGTGAAGTGGCTGGAGGCGTGAAAGACAACGAGCGGTGGATTTATCCGCCGCTCGTTCGGATAGGGCAAGGCATTGCGGCATATTTCTTCTCCCCGCCGGGGAGAAGGTGGCCCGAAGGGTCGGATGAGGGGCAAGCTCTCCGCATATCTCGACGCTTGCCCCCTCATCCCGCTGCCGCGGACTTCTCCCCGGTGGGGAGAAGAAACAAGGGGCATCCGCTCGCTCCAACTGACGATCTTCGGGGTGGAGACATCATCTTCCACCTTCTTTCCTCTCACGGTGACTGCTAAAGCGTAGGTTCATAAACCTGCAGCGAAACACCGCAGCTAAACAGTCACCGGGGTTCCCATGAGCGATATCGACCGAAGCCGTGCCCAGCAGCTGATGCGGGAAGCGGGCATGGATGCGCTGGTGCTTTTCCAGCCCGAAGCCTTCCGTTATGCGGTCGGTGCCCATGCCGGTGTCGCGACCATGTGGGGCAGGGCGGGTTCGGCAATTGGGCTGGTGCCGGCCGATGCCGATGCGCGGCTTGCCGCCGTCGTCAGCGATCACGCCGCCCCGACCATCAAAAAACTCGCGCCTGATGTCGATCTGCGCTGCCATCGCATCTGGATCGATATGGTCGATCTGTCGGGTGTGAGAACCATCGCGCAGGTGGACGATGCCTATCGCCGCAACAATTGCGGCGGGCCGAGGCCGGAGACATTCGACTGCGCCGCCTGTTTCGGCCTGCTCTCCGATCTGTTGCGAGAGCGCGGGCTGTCTGCGGCGCGCATCGGTGCGGACCTTGAATTCATGCCCGCCGCCGATTTTTCAGCGCTAAGGCAGGCGCTGCCCGATGTCGATTGGGTTGACGGATCGGCCGTGCTGCGCCGTCTGCGCGCCGTGAAATCCGAGCGCGAGATAGAGCTTCTAAGGCGCGCGGCAGCGGCGGCTGAGGCTGGGTTGGTCGCGATGGCCGCTGCCGTCAGGCCTGGCGCGCCGCTCGGCGGGCTTTCCGCCGCCTGGAAGGCTGGTGCACAGGCCCATGCCGCGAAATCCGGTTTTTCGCTGAGCGGGCATTGGGATTACATATCCGTGGGGCCTGCCTTGTCGGATATGGCGGCGGCTGTGACGCCGGGTGCGCTGATCAAGGCCGATGTCGGTACGCTGGTCGACGGTTATTCGTCAGATGGTGCGAGAACCTTTTCATGGGGACCGGTCTCGCCTTTGGCGTCCGATATCTTCAAAGCGCTTGAAGCGGCCTTCGCCTGCGGGCTGGAAGCGCTTCGCCCCGGCAACAGCTTCGGTGCGGTGCACGCCGCCATGCTCGCCTCGATGCGCAAGGATGGCCTCAGCGAATATTATCGCGGCCATTTCGGCCATTCCGTCGGCGGCGGTGTGGGTATCGAGGAATGGCCATTCTTTTCCCACGACAACTCGGAAATCATTCTTCCGGGCATGGTGGTCGCGCTCGAAGCACCTTTTTATGGCGAAGGGCTGGGGGCTTTGATGATCGAGGACCAGTTTCTGGTCACACCTTCAGGGGTGGAGTGCATGAACAGCCTGCCACGCACCCTGCGGGATTTGTCACTGGAGTGACGACCTGCCGCGGGGCTCCGCCTCAGAGAAAGTCGTCGCGGCGCGGGGTGAAGCAGTCGATCAGCTCGCCCTCTTCCAGGCACAGGCAGCCATGCTCGATATGGCCGGGCACAACAAGGCTGTCGCCCTTCTGCAGGTCATAGGCTTCACCATCGCGGTAAAAACGGAAACTGCCGCTGGCGACATAGGTGGATTGCACATGCGGATGGCTGTGCAGCTTGCCTTCGGCACCGGTCTTGAAACGGAACGAAACCACCATCAGCTCCGGCGCTTCGGAAAGCACGGTGCGTTCGACACCATCGTCGGGTGAAACGGTGGGGAATGTCGGTAGCTGCTGCATGTCGTTCTCCTCAATCATGTAATGCGATTTAAGCCGGCGGTCAGCGCGGCGCGCGCAGCATGGCGCGATAACGCGTCTGGCTGCTTTTCAGGTGGTTGCGCATGGCGCTTCGCGCCGCATCCTCGTTGCCGTCCTGTATGGCGATCAGGATCGCTTCGTGTTCGCCGACGAGACGGCTGAGATCGGCAGGTGAAAGCACGGTTTCCGAGCCGTTTTCGGCAACGGCGCGGCGTGGAATGACGGTCGGCCCCAGCACCTGCAGGAACTCGCTGAAGCGGGGATTGTTGGTCGCCTCTGCCACGGCGAGATGAAAGGCGAAATCGGCTTCGGCTGTCGGGCTGCCCTTGGCGGCGCTGGCGCGGAAGGCATCAAAGGCCTCGATGATCTTTTCTTCCTGCGCCGGCGAACGGCGAATGGCGGCAAGGCCGGCGGCATCGCCTTCAACGGCCGTGCGCAGTTCCAGCATCTCGATCAGCGAGGAGACGCGTGCGAGATCGACATTATGGAAGGGCCGCCGCTCTGCGGGCGCGGGTTCCAGCACGAAGACGCCGGCGCCCTGACGGGGTTCGACCAGACCGTCTGAGCGCAGCGAAGCGATCGCCTCGCGCACCACCGTGCGGCTGACGCCAAATTCCTGCGTCATCTGCGCTTCGGAGGGCAGGCGGTCGCCCGTCTTGTAACGGCCCTTGGCGATCTGGCTGCGGAGTTCCTCCGAAACTTTCACCACAAGCGTTCTGCCCTGTGGAGCGGCCGGTTCGGAGGTTGTCGCTTTTGTCATCTTGGTCGCCGTTCTAAAAAATGTCGGTTGCGTGCACCGGTCCTCGATACGTCATTCGCTGCCCGGCTTGCAATCCCGTCACTCGTGCAGGCGAGGTTTCATGCGGCATCTCAGCTTTCCCTGAAAATGGGATTGTCGACGAACACGCCGCCCTGAAACCGCACCAGCGCATCTTCCGGGGCGGGTTTTTGCGTTGTCGCTGATATATGCTGCCGGAAGGTCTCGGCATTGTCCTTCGGTTTCCAGCCGAGATAGCCGAGATGCGAATTGTCCCACCAGCCGGCATCATTGGCCGATGCGCCCCAGACGACCGGGCAGCCGAGCACCGGCGCACGAAACACCGCTTCGATCAGCGATACGAAATCATCGTATGAGAACCAGGTGGACAACATACGGTAATTGGTCGGTTCCGGCGTACAGGAGCCGATGCGCACCAGCGCCGTCTCCTGCCCGAACTTCTCGAAATACATGCGGGCAAGGCTTTCGCCGAAACATTTGGAAACGCCGTAAAGCCCGTCCGGCCGGACGGGCACGTCGGGACCGAGCCTCTCGGTCTGGGAATAATAGCCAATTGTATGGTTAGAACTGGCAAAGACGATGCGCGGCCGGCCATGGGCGCGGGCGGCCTCGTAGAGATTATAAAGCCCGATGATATTGCCCTGAAGGATTTGTTCGAAGGGCTTCTCCACCGAAATGCCGCCCAGATGAACGATGCCGTCGCAACCGGCGACCATCGCATCCACGGCATTTTCATCCGCAAGGTCGCATTGCACACATTCCTCGTTCGGCCCCGCCGGGTCGAGCGGGGCGAGATCGGCAAGACGCAATATCTCGACCATCGGTGCAAGGCGTTCACGCATCACGCGGCCAAGCTGGCCCGCCGCACCGGTAACAAGAAGCCGTTTCATTGCAATTCTCCCAAGCCTGTTCCACGTCCGCAGCGTGGTCGAGATATGCCGGCACCTCTTGACCTTGTCATACAGATCGTACAAAAAGCGGATAACATATATTATGTGCCATACGCAACAATCATGAAGGATGAGTTTGATGCTGACCGTCGAAACAAGGCAGGCCGTGAACCCGGAATATGCAAAAACGCTGGATACCGAAGGGCTCCGCCGGCATTTCCTCGCCAACGACATGTTCCGTTCCGGTGAAATCAGGCTGATCTATACCCATTATGACCGTTTCGTCATGGGCGGCGCTGTGCCAAATGGTGGGCCGCTGACGCTGGACAAGGTGGAAGAAACCAAGACGCCGTCCTTCCTCGACCGGCGTGAAATGGGCATCGTCAATATCGGCGAGGCGGGCACCGTCAGCGCCGGCGGCGAGACCTACACACTCAATCGTGGTGACGTGCTTTATCTCGGTGCGGGCAGCGGCGCGGTGACGTTTGATGGCGCCGGCCGATTCTACATCACGTCTTGCCCGGCGCATCGCAGCCTGCCGGCAAAGCTCGTCAGCCTTGCCGACAGCAAGGAGGTCAAGCTCGGCGCGACCGAAACCTCCAACAAGCGCACCATCAACCAGTTCATCCATCCGCTTGTCATGGAAAGCTGCCAGCTGGTGCTGGGTTATACAACGCTGGAGGACGGCTCCGTCTGGAACACGATTCCCTCGCATATTCATGACCGCCGCATGGAAGCCTATCTCTATTTCGGCATGGATGAAAAGTCGCGCGTCCTGCATCTGATGGGCGAGCCGCAGGAGACCCGCCATCTGTTCATTTCGAACGAAGAAGGCGCGATTTCACCGCCCTGGTCCATCCATTCCGGTGCCGGCATCGGTTCCTACACCTTCATCTGGGCCATGGCGGGCGACAATGTCGACTATACCGACATGGACTTCATCCAGCCGGGGGATCTGAAATGAACAATCCCTTTTCGCTTCAAGGGCGTAAGGCGCTGGTCACCGGCGCTAATACCGGTCTTGGTCAGGCGATTGCGGTGGGGCTTGCCGCCGCCGGTGCGGAGGTGGTGTGCGCCTCGCGCCGCGCGCCGGATGAAACGCTTGACATAATCGCCAGGGATGGCGGCAAGGCGAGCGCCCTGTCGATCGATTTCGCCGATCCGCTGGCGGCGAAGGACAGTTTTGTCGATGCCGGCTTCGATATTCTCGTCAACAATGCCGGCATCATCCGCCGCGCCGATTCCGTCGAGTTTTCCGAACTTGATTGGGACGAGGTCATGGACGTCAATCTCAAGGCGCTGTTTTTTACCACGCAGGCCTTTGCGAAAGAGCTGCTGGCAAAAGGCAGGCCCGGCAAGGTGGTCAACATCGCCTCGCTCCTGTCGTTCCAGGGCGGCATTCGCGTCCCATCCTACACGGCGGCGAAACACGGCGTCGCCGGTCTCACCAAGCTTCTGGCGAATGAGTGGGCTGCGAAGGGCATCAATGTGAATGCGATTGCGCCCGGTTACATCGAAACCAACAATACCGAGGCGTTGCGGGCGGATGCCGCCCGCAACAAGGCCATTCTCGAGCGTATTCCGGCAGGGCGATGGGGCCATTCCGAAGATATTGCCGGCGCTGCCGTGTTTCTGGCTTCGCCCGCGGCGGATTATGTGCATGGCGCGATTTTGAATGTGGATGGCGGCTGGCTGGCGCGCTGATCTGCGCCGGTTTCGAAAATTCATCATATAACTTGTATGATGAATTGTTGACAAATATACGGCAAGTGGTTTAGGTGGCTTTCAGTCAGTGAATTTGCAGAGGAATACCCAATATGAACCCTGAACAGATCAAGACGGCGCTTGGCTCCGGCCTGTTGTCCTTCCCCGTTACCCATTTCGATTCCGAAGGTCGTTTCGCCGCCGATAGCTACAGGGCGCATGTCGAATGGCTCGCCGGATACAAGGCGCCGGTGCTGTTTGCTGCCGGCGGCACGGGTGAGTTCTTTTCGCTGAAGCCGGATGAGATCCCCACCATCGTTTCCGCCGCCAAGGAAGTTGCCGGCGAAACCGCCATTGTTTCCGGCTGCGGTTATGGCACCGAGATCGCCGTCGATATCGCCCGCTCTGTCGAAAAGGTCGGAGCTGACGGTATCCTGCTTCTGCCGCATTACCTCATCGATGCGCCGCAGGAAGGGCTTTACGCCCATATCAAGAAGGTGTGTCAGTCGGTTGGCATCGGCGTCATGGTCTATAACCGTGACAATTCCGTGCTGCAGGCCGATACGCTGGCGCGTCTCTGCGACGAATGCCCGAACCTCGTCGGCTTCAAGGATGGCACCGGCGATATCGGCCTCGTGCGCCAGATCACCGCCAAGATTGGCGACCGCCTGATGTATCTCGGCGGCATGCCGACGGCGGAACTGTTTGCTGAAGCCTATCTCGGCGCCGGTTTCACCACCTATTCCTCGGCGGTCTTCAACTTCGTGCCGGGCCTTGCCAATGAGTTCTATGCGGCGCTGCGTGCCGGCGAGCGCGCGACCTGCGAACGTATCCTGACGGAGTTCTTCTACCCGTTCATGGCGATCCGCAACCGTGCCAAGGGTTACGCCGTCTCCGCCGTCAAGGCCGGTGTGCGGCTGCAGGGCTTCAACGCCGGTCCGGTGCGTGCGCCGCTGAAGGACCTGACGAATGAGGAAATCGGCATGCTCGATGCCCTGATCGGCACGCATAAGCGCAAAGCCTGATTAGGGGGCCTGATCGAGACAAGCGGGAGGGGAGCCATGAAAATCACGGCGGTGCGCACGCATCTGCTCGAACACCGGCTGGACACGCCGTTTGAAAGCGCATCCATGCGCTTTGATCGGCGCGCCCATATTCTGGTGGAAATCGAATGTGACGACGGGACCATCGGCTGGGGTGAATGCCTCGGTCCGGCCCGGCCGAATGCCGCCGTGGTTCAGGCTTACGCAGGTTGGCTTATCGGCCAGGACCCGCGCCAGACCGAGAAAATCTGGGCCGTGCTTTATAATGCCCTGCGCGATCAGGGCCAGCGCGGCCTCAGCCTCACCGCATTGTCCGGCATCGACATCGCGCTCTGGGACATCAAGGGCAAGCACTACGGCGCTTCCATCTCCATGCTGCTCGGCGGGCGCTGGCGCGAAAGCGTGCGCGCCTATGCGACCGGCAGTTTCAAGCGCGATGGCGTTGACCGCGTTTCCGACAACGCCTTGGAGATGGCGGAACGCCGGGCAGAGGGTTTTCACGCCTGCAAGATCAAGATCGGTTTCGGTATCGAGGAAGACCTCCGGGTCATCGCCGCGGTGCGGGAGGCGATCGGGCCTGATATGCGGCTGATGATCGACGCCAATCATGGTTACACCGTCACCGAAGCCATCACGCTCGGCAATCGCGCTGCCGATTATGGTATCGACTGGTTTGAGGAACCGGTGGTTCCGGAACAGCTTGATGCCTATGCCCGGGTGCGGGCGGGCCAGCCAATCCCGGTTGCGGGCGGCGAGACCTGGCATGGGCGTTATGGCATGTGGCAGGCGCTTTCCGCCGGTGCTGTGGATATTCTCCAGCCAGATATCTGTGGTTGCGGCGGCTTTTCCGAAACCCAGAAGATCGCCACGCTTGCAACGCTGCACGGCGTGCGCATCGTGCCACATGTCTGGGGCACCGGCGTGCAGATCGCAGCCGCGCTGCAATTCATGGCGGCGATGACGCCAGATCCGGTGCGGGTCAATCCCGTCGAGCCGATCATGGAATTCGACCGCACGCATAATCCGTTCCGCCAGGCTGTGCTGAGCAAGCCTATCGAGGCGGTGAACGGCATTGTCGCCATTCCCGATGGTCCCGGTCTTGGAATTGAGATCAACCGCGACGCATTGCTTGAATTCAGGATGCCAGACCCGTGAGCGAACTTGTCAGAAAACTGAGCGGCACAGCGCCTCAGCCTGCTTTCCCGAAAGGGGCTGTCGACACGCAGATGCATATGTATCTGCCTGGTTATCCCGCCTTACCGGGCGGGCCGGGCCTGCCGCCCGGCGCCTTGCCGGGACCGGAGGAGTATCGCAAGCTCATGCAGTGGCTCGGCATCGACCGGGTCATCATCACCCAGGGCAACGCCCATCAGCGCGATAATGGCAACACGCTCGCCTGTGTCGCTGAGATGGGCGAGGCGGCCCGCGCCGTGGTCATTATCGATGCGGCCACGACCGAAAAGGACATGGAGAGACTGATCGCCGCCGGCGCCGTTGGCGCGCGCATCATGGATCTGCCTGGCGGTGCCGTGAACCTTTCCGAGCTTGAGGCGGTGGATGAGAGAGCGCAGGCGGCTGACTGGATGGTGGCGGTGCAATTCGACGGTAATGGTCTTCTCGACCACCTGCCGCGCCTTCAGAAAATCCGCTCACGCTGGGTGTTTGATCACCACGGCAAGTTCTTCAAGGGCATCAAAACGGGCGGCCCGGAAATGACGGCTCTTCTGAAGCTGATCGATCGCGGCAATCTCTGGTTCAAGTTCGCCGGCGTCTATGAAAGTTCGCAGGAAAACTGGCCCTATGAGGATGTCGCCGCCTTTTCGCGGGTGATCGCCGCCCATGCGCCGGAGCGCATCGTCTGGGGCACCAACTGGCCGCATAATTCGGTGCGCGAAACGGCTGCCTATCCGGACGATGCCCGCCTTGCCGAACTGACGCTCGGCTGGCTGCCGGATGAGGCGGCCCGTCATCGTGCATTGGTGGAAAATCCGCAAGCGCTGTTCAAGCTGCCGCCATTCAAGGCGGCATAGGTCAATTCGGGATGGGAGGGGAAGGGAGGCCCCATCATCCTTTTTAAATGCGAGGTCTTTGCATGCCGGCCCGGATGGGCGTGAAAAAATCGGTCCGATAGCCTTGGAGGGGCTGGGCCGTTTCAACAATGGAGGAGGAAAGCATGAAAAAGATTGCAAGCATGATGTGCGTCGCGATGGGGATCGCGCTATCAGGTGTGGCCGCCGGCGCGCAGGAAATAACCCTGCGCTCCGCCGATATCCACCCGGATGGTTATCCAACCGTCGAAGCCGTGAAATACATGGGCGAGCTGCTGGCCGAGCGAAGCAATGGCCGCATCAAGATCCAGGTAATGAACAATTCCGTTCTCGGCGGCGAGAAAGACACCATTGAGCAGACCCGTTTCGGCGTCATCGACATGAACCGCGTCAACGCCGCCCCCTTTAACAATCTGGTCAAGGAAACCACCGTTCTCGGCCTGCCGTTCCTGTTCCGCTCGACCGAGCACATGCACAATACGGTGGACGGCCCGATCGGCGATGAGGTTCTGGCAGCCTTCGAACCACACGGCCTTGTCGGCCTTGCCTTTTACGATTCCGGTGCGCGTTCCTTCTACACCACCAAAAAGCCCGTTGAAAAACTGGCGGACCTGAAGGGCCTGAAAATTCGCGTGCAGCAGTCCGATCTGTGGATTTCGATGATGCAGGCCTTTGGCGCCAACCCAACGCCGATGCCGATGGGTGAGGTCTATTCCTCACTTGAAACCGGCGTCGTTGACGGTGCCGAAAACAACTGGCCGTCTTACGAATCCGCCCGCCACTATGAAGTGGCGAAAAACTACTCGCTGACGGAGCATTCCCTCAATCCGGAAATTCTCGTCATTTCCAAGATCTCCTATGACAAGCTCTCGCCGGAAGACCAGAAGCTGCTGCGCCAGGCCGCCAAGGATTCCGTTGCCAAGATGCGCGAACTCTGGAGCGCCCGCGAAAAGGCGTCGGAAGAAAAAGTCCGCGCCGGTGGCGCCAACATCATCAAGGTCAACAAAGAGGAATTCGCTGCGGCGATGGGTCCGGTCTACGACAAATTCGTCACCGATCCGAAGATGAAAGACCTTCTGGAACGGGTGAAAGCGGTCAAGTAACGCGCGGAAAACCGGCCCTGGACACAGGGCCGGTTTTCTTTTGTCGCCGTGGATGCGGAGGAACAGACAATGCGAAATTTCATGCGGGCAATCCGCCCCTTTCTCGGCGCGCTCAGCCACGCGTCGCTTTATATTGCCAGTATCGGTATGATCGCCATGACGCTCATCGTCGGCTGGCAGGTCTTTGCCCGTTACATCCTGAATGATTCACCCAGCTGGTCGGAGCCGCTGTCGCTGCATCTCATGTCATGGTTCATCATGCTGGGGGCAGCCGTCGGCGTGCGCGAAAGCGTGCATCTTGGGCTTGATATTCTGCGCTACATGATGTCGCCACGCGTGCAGAAAGTCATGGACTTGACCAGCCTTGCGCTCATCTTCTTCTTCGGCGTCGGTATGGCCTGGTATGGCGCCTCGCTTTCCATGGGCACGTGGTCGGCGACGATCCCGGTTCTCGGCTGGCCCGGCGGCACGGACTTCTTCCCGTTGATCGGCGGCGGTTTCCTCATTGCGCTGTTTTCCGCCGAACGTTTCATCGATCTTATCATCGGCGAGGAAATCGCGGCTGACGTGATCGTGCAGGAGGCTGCGTAAAATGGCTTACACCATTCTCTTCGGCGTCTTCACCCTGCTGATGCTGATCGGCACGCCGATCGCCTTCTGCCTCGGCATCGCTTCCTTCGCCACGGTTCTTTATCTCGGCCTGCCGCCCGTCGTTGTGTTCCAGCAGATGAATTCCGGCATGAATGTCTTTGCGATGATGGCGATCCCGTTCTTCATCTTCGCCGGAGACCTCATGGTGCGCGGCGGCATCGCCCATCGCCTCATCCGCTTTGCCGCCGGTCTCGTCGGGCACCTGCGCGGCGGCCTCGGTCAGGTCAATATCGTGGCCTCGACGTTGTTCGGCGGCATTTCCGGCTCGGCCGTCGCCGATGCCTCGGCTGTCGGCGGGCTGATGATCCCGCAAATGGCCAAACGCGGTTATGACAGGGATTATGCCGTCAATATCACCGTCAATGCCGCCATCATCGCGCTGATGATCCCGCCCTCGCATAACATGATCCTCTATTCGATTGCAGCGGGCGGCAATGTCTCGGTCGCCGATCTTTTCACCGCCGGCATTATTCCGGGCCTGCTTTTGGCCGCGGCGCTGATGGTGACGGCCTATATCGTCGCCCGCCGCAAGGGTTATCCATCCGAACCGTTTCCTGGCTTTTCGAAGCTGATGTATTATCTGCTGGCGTCGTTCCCCGGCATTCTGCTGATCGGCATCATCTTCGGCGGTGTGCGCTCGGGCATTTTCACCGCCACGGAAAGCTCCTGCATCGCCGTGCTCTATGCCTTCCTCGTAGCCATGCTGGTTTACCGCGAGCTGGACTGGAACGGTTTCGTGGAAGCGGTGATGGGTGCCGTCCGCACCACGGCCATGGTGCTGCTCGTCATCGGCACGGCGGCGTCCTTCGGCTGGCTGATGGCCTTCCTGCAGGTGCAGACGCTGATGATCGCCGCAATCAGCGCGATTTCGGACAATCCAATCATCGTGCTGCTGGTCATCAACGTCATCCTGCTGCTGCTCGGCACCTTCATGGACATGGCGCCCATGGTCATCATCTCCACGCCGGTGCTTTTGCCTGTCGTGAAGGCCTTCGGCATCGACCCCGTGCATTTCGGCGTCGTGATGATCCTGAATGCCGGCATCGGCCTCAACACGCCGCCGGTCGGAACGGTGCTCTTCGTCGGCTGCGCGGTGGGCGGCATATCGATACGGGAGGCGATGCGGACGATCTGGCCGTTCTTCGGCGCCAGCATCGCCGTGCTGCTCGCCGTTACCTATATTCCGTCGCTTTCCCTGTGGTTGCCTTCACTGTTCCGGTAACTCCGGAGATTCCAAAAAAGGAGGCCCCGCTATGCCGGGGCCTTTTCCATTTCGGCGGCAAGCAGCCTCTGCTGTTCATGCTCGTCGAACGCCATCAGATTGCCATGCCGGCTGCGGCGTATCCGGTTCATATGCTCGCGCGGACTTAGTCCCAGTGTGCGCTTGAACATGCGTGAGAAATAATAGGGGTCGCCATACCCCACCTCGGCAGCGGCCGCCGAGACTGAAAGTCCTGCCTCGAGAAAATGCATGGCGCGTTCCATGCGCTTGAATTCCTGATATTTCCGCGGCGTTCGACCCACCCGTTTCTGGAATTCGCGCAGGAAATAATCGCGATTATAGGGCGCTGCGTCTGTCGCCCGACCGGCAATGTCAGGGTCCAGCGGATTGGCCGAAATCATGGTGATCGCCTTCATCACCGCAAGGTCCAGGCCTTCCGTGCCTTCCGGTTGGAAACTCGGGCGGTCAACCCAGCCGAGGAAGGCATCGTCGATGAAGGCGATCAGAAGCACCATGAAAAGATGGTGCTGGCCCAGTGTTACCGAGGAGGGCGGGGCGCTCTGCCGGTAGTGACGCACGAGCGGCTCCAAAAGCGGCCAGCGGCTCAGCCGTAGTTTTGGCTTCAGGTCCATCTGCGCGATCAGGTTGTGGCGGCCATAAATATCGAGCGTGAAATGCTGCGCCACGCCGCGATAGGTCACGGCCTGCTCGTTCCAGCCGACAAAGCGCTGCCCCTTCAAAATCAGCATCGCATCACCGGGCTCCAGCACCCGTGATTCGCCATCGACGAGATAATGCCCACGCCCTTCAAGGCAGATGATGAGGTCGTCCACCTGGTTGGATTTGTCGATCTGCCAGGTGCGCGAATGTTCCATCTTGATCGTCGCGCGCGTCAGGTTGAGGTTCAGCGCCGCAGGTGGAACGGACGACAGAATACCACCTTCGATTTCGTCCATCTTTTTCCTCGTCTTTGTTAATTCACCTTGGCGCGGAAATTTGGTTTTGTCATCGGATAAATTGCTTTTACGCGCCGTATCAATGAGGGAGGAGATCGGTCGCGGCGAGAAATTGCGCCATCATGCGCCCGCCGCCGGCCGTTCCGGGAGATTCACTTGTACGAAATTGTATTCTGTCATTCGCGTTCCATCGGGGCGCGGGGAGGAGCATCATGAAATCTCAGCGCTTCCTTGGGCTGGGATATCTGACGCCTTACATCATCGGGCTGCTGGTCTTCACGGCAATCCCGTTTCTCGGCTCGCTCTATCTCAGCCTCACCCGTTACGACCTGATGAGCGATCCCAGCTGGGCTGGACTTGCCAATTACGAGCGGCTCTTCACCCGTGACCGGACCTTCATGAAATCGCTGAACGTTACCCTGTTCTACGTGTTTCTGACGGTGCCGCTGAAGCTTGCCTTCGCGCTGTTCATTGCGGCCATACTCAATTATAAGCTGCAATTCATCAACTTCTTCCGCACGGCCTTTTACGTGCCGTCCATCCTCGGCGGCTCCATCGCGATTGCGGTTCTGTGGCGCTACATCTTTGCAAGCGAGGGGCTCGCCAATATGGCGCTGGCGGCCGTCGGCCTGTCGCCGGTCGATTGGTTCGGTGATCCCGGCAACGCGCTTTTCACCATTACGCTGCTGCGCTGCTGGCAGTTCGGTTCGGCGATGGTGATCTTTCTCGCCGCCCTGCAATCCATCGACAAGTCGCTCTACGAGGCGGCCGCCATCGACGGCGCGGGCAAGGTCAGAACCTTCTTCTTCATCACGCTGCCGCTTTTGACACCCGTGATCTTCTTCAACCTCATCATGCAGATGGTGCAGGCGTTCCAGGAGTTCAACGGACCTTACATCATCACCCAGGGCGGGCCGCTGAAGTCCACTTACCTCCTGCCACTTTATATCTACGACGAGGCCTTCAAGAAGTTCAACATGGGCTACGCCTCCGCCATCGCCTGGGTGCTTTTCACCATCATCACCGTGCTGACCCTCGTGGCCTTCTGGTCCTCGAAGAAGTGGGTCTATTACGCCGGCGACAAGCGGAATTGATGCCATGACCGATATCGCAATCCTAAACGACATGCAGGCGGCCCGCCGGGCACGGCTCAGGCTGCTCTCCACCTCCGTCCGCTACGTGCTGCTGTTCGCCGTCGGCCTAGTCATGCTTTACCCGTTGATCTGGCTGGTGGGCGCAAGCTTCAAGACGAATTCGGAAATCTTCTCCGGCGCCGGTTTCATCCCGGAAAACCCGACGCTGGACGGCTATATCCGCGGCTGGGAAACCTCGACGCCCTATACGTTCGGCCGGTTCTTCTGGAATTCCTTCCTGATCATCCTGCCGAAGGTCATCGGCACGGCGATTTCCTGCACCATGGCGGCCTATGCCTTTGCCCGCTTCGATTTTCCGTTGAAGAAAATCCTGTTCGGGTCGGTCATCGCCATCCTGCTCCTGCCGAATGTCGTCACCCGCATTCCGCAATATATCCTCTTTCGTGATCTCGGCTGGCTGGATAGTTTCCTGCCGCTCTGGGTTCCCTCGGCTTTCGCCGGTGATGCCTTCTTCGTCTTCATGCTGGTGCAGTTCCTGCGCTCGCTGCCATCGGACATGGAAGAAGCCGCCCGGGTGGATGGCGCCAACAGCCTGCAGACGCTCGTTTATATCGTCGTGCCGATGCTGGCGCCGGCGCTGATCTCGGTTTGCCTGTTCCAGTTCATGTGGACGATGAACGATTTCCTCGGGCCGCTGATCTACCTGTCCTCGGTCGACAAATATCCGGTGAGCCTCGCGCTCAAACTCTCCATCGACACCACCGAAGCCTTTGAATGGAACCGCATCCTGGCGATGTCGGTGCTGACGATCGCGCCTGCGCTGATCGTGTTCTTTGCGGCGCAACGGTATTTCATTGAAGGGATCTCGTCTGGCGGGGTCAAGGGCTGAAAATGGCAAGCGTTCAACTTAAAAATCTCGAAAAAATCTACGGCGGCAGCTTCAAGGCCGTGCATGGCATCAATCTCGACGTCGAGGATGGCGAGTTCATGGTGTTCGTCGGCCCTTCCGGCTGCGCCAAATCCACGACGCTGCGTATGGTGGCGGGGCTGGAGGAAATCACCGGCGGTGAAATCCTGATCGGTGACCAGCGCGTCAATGACCTGCCGCCCGGCAAGCGCTCCATCGCCATGGTATTCCAGAACTATGCACTTTATCCGCATATGAAGGTGCGCGGCAATCTGGCTTTTGGCCTGAAGATCGCCGGTGTCGCAAAACCCGAGATCGAAAAGGCGATCGAGAATGTCGCGCGCATTCTCGAAATCGAGCCGCTGCTTGACCGTCTCCCGAAGCAGCTTTCCGGCGGACAGGCGCAGCGTGTGGCGCTGGGTCGCGCGCTCATCAAGAAGCCTGGCGTGTTCCTGTTCGACGAGCCGCTGTCCAATCTCGATGCCAAGCTGCGCGCCTCCATGCGGGTACGCATCACCGATCTGCACCGCCAGCTGAAAGCGGAAGGCCTGTCCTCGACGGTCATTTACGTCACCCATGACCAGACCGAAGCCATGACCATGGGCGACCGCATCTGCGTGATGCAGGCCGGCCGCATCATGCAGGTCGCGACGCCGAAGGAGCTCTACAACCATCCCGCCAATCTGTTCGTGGCCGGTTTTATCGGTATGCCGGAAATGAACCTCGTGGATGTGGCCATCGACGGTGCGGAATTCGTCATTGGCGGGCAGCGTCTGCCGATCGGCGAACATCTTGAAAGGCGTCTTTCAGCAAAGCCGGTAGATGCCGTCATCGGCATCCGCCCGCAGCATCTTTCACTGGCGGATGCCACCGATGGTCCGGCGCTGCAGGCGAAACTCACCAATGCGGAATTCATGGGCCACGAGGTCTATCTGCATGCCGATCTCGGCGGCCAGAAGCTGGTGAGCGTGGTCGGTGCGGCGGAGTTCGAAGCGCTCGGGCGCGACGGCATCCTGCGGCTCAAACCGGACCCGGAGAAGCTGCATATTTTCGACAAGGCCGATGGCCGCAACGTCTCGCTGTGAGGAGGGGACGCGCGTGCCTGATTTTTCGAGGAGGAGAAGAACAATGAAGACGACGACAAGAATGATGGCGATGCTCGCCGGTGCCGCTTATGTGGCGATGGCAACCGCCCCGGCGGCAGGTGCTGCGGAACTGCGCATGTCGTGGTGGGGCGGCGAAAGCCGTCATGTCGCCACCCAGAAGGCCATTGCCGCCTGCGGCGAGAAATACGGCCACACCGTGAAGGGCGAATTCACCGGCTTCGACGGCTATCTGGAAAAGCTGACCACGCAGATGGCCGGCAAGACGGAAGCCGATATCGTCCAGGTCAACTGGCCATGGCTGCCGCTGTTTTCCAAGAACGGCGAGGGTTTTGCCGATCTGCGCCAGCTGAAACCGCTCGATCTCTCGCAATGGGCCGAGACCGATCTGGAGGCAGGATCGATGAACGGCGTGCTGCAGGGGCTTTCCGTCTCCACCACGGGCCGCGTCTTCTTCTTTAACGCCACCACCTTCGAGAAGGCGGGCGTGGAAATTCCGAAGACCTGGGATGAGTTCTTCGCGGCAACCAAGACCATCAAGGAAAAGCTCGGCAAGGACTATTACACCTTCAATGCCGTGAAAGAGACCGCCCAGCTGCTCGTAACGCTGGCCATCGTGCAGAAGACGGGCAAGGATCTGGTCGACCCCAAGACCAACCGCGTGGCCTGGACGCCACAGGAGCTGGCAGAGGGCATCTCCTTCGTCGGCAAGCTGGTCGAAACCGGCTCCATCCGCTCCCAGAAAGAGGAGGCGGCCGATGGCAACGTCAATCTCTATGAAAAACCGTCCTGGTCCGAAGGCCGCATCGCCGGCTCCTATGAATGGGACTCGACCTATTCGAAATATGCCGATCCCCTGAAGGAGGGGCAGGTTCTGAAACCGGTGCCGATGCTGAAGCTTGCCGATGCCGTGACGGAAGGCGTTTATCGCAAGCCTTCCATGGTATTTTCGATCTCGAAAAACTCCAGGAACCCGGAAGCGGCTGCGCAGATACTGAACTGCCTGCTGAACGAGCCGGAGGGCGTCGACGCGCTCGGCACGTCACGAGGCCTGCCCGCATCGAAGGCTGCGGCGGCGCGTCTGGGTGACAAGGGCGAGCCGGAAGTGCGCGCCGCCAACGCCATCGTCATGGCGGCATCGGGACCGGTGGTTTCCCCCTTCAACGAACATCCGGAAATCCGCTCGGGCTTTATCGATACGCTTGAAGAATATGCCTATGGCCAGCTGACGGCGGAAGAGGCGGCCGAGCAGATCATCGATACGACCAACGATGTTCTTGCCAAGTTCGATTGATGACAATGGCCCGCCGCCTCCGGTGGCGGGCCCTCTATCCGGCCGCCGGATGATATGACGCATGTCCGCCAAGGGTTTGGCCGGCCATGCACGAAAGACGAGAAGAGAGCATGAACGAACCCCTTATCATCGCGTCTTCGGCGCGAACGGCAGCGCTTTGCCTTGCTGCGCCCGGCGCTCGATATTTCCTTCCGTCCAGAACGGAGTGGCGTCTGACGTCGCCGGATGGCGAAGAACGGAGCGGCGAAACCGCGACCGTCGTGACGCTGCTGCACGATCTATCCCCGGATACGCGCTATATCTTTAAAGCGGAAGGGTTCGGAAGGCTGGAGTTCAGAACTTCTCCCTGTGCCGGGCTTGTGGAGGCTACGGCATTTCCCCTGACGCCGGATGTCGCGCTCGATGATGAAGAGGGTGCGCGCGCCAATGCGCAGGTGCTGGAAAGGGCGATTGCCGCCGTGCCTCAGGGCGGCGCGTTGCGGCTTGCAGCCGGCGTCTGGACCGCCTTTCCCGTGCGCCTCAAAGGCAACATGACCTTTCACCTTGCGCAGGGAGCCGTGCTGCGCGCGCCCTCCACCCGCAAGGGTTGGCCGATATTGCCCGCACGCGATGAGGCCGGCCGCATGCTGGGCAGCTGGGAGGGATTGCCGGACGCCTGTTTTGCCGCGCCGGTTTGTGCCATCGGGGCAGATAAACTCGTCATCGAGGGCAGGGGCATTCTCGATGGCTCCGGCGACGCGGGCGACTGGTGGAGCTGGCCGAAAGAAACCCGCGATGGCGCGCGCCGGCCGCGCGGCCTTCACCTCGTCTCCTGCCGGAAGACAAACCTGCTCGGTTTCACCATCCGAAACGCCGCCTCCTGGACGATCCATCCGCAAGGCTGCGAAGACTTGATCGCCGCCGGTCTCAGCATCGCCGCGCCGCATGACAGCCCGAACACCGATGGTTTCAATCCGGAAAGCTGCCGCAACGTCACGATATCAGGTGTGCGCTTTTCCGTCGGCGATGATTGTATCGCGGTAAAGGCGGGAAAGCGCGGCCCTGACGGCGAGGACGATCATCTCGCGGAAACACGCGGCGTGCGTGTACGTCATTGCCTGATGGAACGCGGCCATGGCGGGCTGGTGATCGGTTCGGAAATGTCCGGCGGCGTGCATGACGTGGCGGTTGAGGATTGCGACATGATCGGCACGGATCGCGGCCTGCGCCTCAAGACACGGCGCGGGCGGGGCGGCGCCGTCAGCAACATCGCCATGCGCCGGGTGCTGCTGGATGGCGTGAAGACCGCGCTTTCCGCCAATGCCCACTACCATTGCGACGCCGATGGACATGACGAATGGGTGCAGTCGCGAAACCCCGCACCGGTCGATGGCGGTACTCCCTTTATCGACGGCATTACCGTAGAGGACGTCGAAATCCGCACTCTCTCCCATGCTGCCGGCGCGTTTCTCGGTCTTCCCGAAGCGCCCATCCGCAATGTCGCCGTCCGCAATCTCACCATCGTCTCGCGCGATCCGTCGGCCATCGCAACGCCGCCGGTCATGGCCGACCGGGTGCGCCCCATGCGCCATGAGGCGATTGTTTTCGAACAGGCGCATATAGTCTGCGATAATCCCGCCCTGCTGAGCGACGCTTCCGTTTCCATTGTGTCAGATTCCGATTGAGAGAATCCATGAAAGCCACTGAATATTTTGATCAGTTCTCTAACCGCTATCGGTACTACAAGGGCGGAAGCTGGTGTTATGAGGATGGATGTGTCTATCGCGGCTTGCAGCAGCTGTTCGAGGCGACCGGAGAGGCGCGCTGGAATGACCATCTGCACCGTCTGGCCGATGCACAGATAGCGGTTGACGGAACGCTCGCCGGTTACGATCCGCGGGAATATAATATCGACCACGTCCTCGCCGGCCGCGTTCTCTTTCCCCTGGCGACGGAAACGGGCGATCCGCGTTACCTCGCCGCGGCGGAACATCTGGCGGGACAACTTCGCGACCATCCGCGCATTGCCGCCGGGAATTACTGGCACAAGAAGCGTTATCCGCACCAGGTCTGGCTGGACGGGCTTTATATGGGACTTCCTTTCCAGATCGAATATGCGCAGGCGACGGGCCGAACAGAGCTGATCGACGATGCGCTGCGGCAGTTTTCGACGGCGCTCGCGGCCACGGCGGATAGCGGCGGGCTTTATGCCCATGGTTACGACGACAGCCGCAGCCAGCGCTGGGCCGATCCTCAGAGCGGCAAGTCTCCCGCCATATGGGCGCGCGCGGTGGGCTGGCTCGCTATGGCGCTGGTGGACGCGCTGACCATTCTGCCGGAGGATGGCGCGACGGCGGAGCTTCGGGAGAACACACGGCGTCTTCTGGCCGGCATCATCGCACGGCAGACTGAGGCGGGCCTCTGGATGCAGGTTCTCGACAATCCGCGCCTTGCGGGCAATTATGAGGAAACATCCGCCTCAGCCATGTTCGCCTATGCCTTGCTGCGCGCGGCGCGGCTGAAGCTCCTGCAGGGCGAAGAGGCGAATGCTGCCCTTTCGGCGGGTCGCCGCGCGCTTGAGGCGCTTCTGGAAACGCGGCTGAAAGCCGATGAAGAGGGCGTGATGCGCCTCACGGGCATCGTGCACGTCGCGGGCCTTGGCGGCTTCGAGGGCAATTATCGCGATGGAACGCCGGAATATTATCTTACCGAGCCGGTGGTGTCTGACGATGCCAAGGGTGTCGGGCCGTTGATGATGGCCTATGCCGAAAACCTGCTTCTGGCCAAGCCGCAGGCTGTTTCAGCGGAGCCATTTGCGGGGTAAATTCCCCCGTCGGTCACGCCTTGTTTTTTTCGACGAAACGGATGGCGTCGCCGACGGTCAGGATCGTGCTTGCGGCGGAATCTGGAATTTCCACCCCGAATTCCTCCTCGATTTCCATGACGATCTGAACCGTCTCCAGAGAATCCGCACCGAGATCGTCAGCAAAATTGGCGTCGTCCACCACATTGGCGGGGTCGGCGCCAAGCTGGTCCACGATGATTTTTCTGATACGTTCTGCAATGGTGGACATGGTGAGACTCCGAGAAAGTTGCTTGCCGCCGAACCCGCCCGATCTGAATTTGCGCCGAAGATATCAAAGCGAAATCAAGCTGAATTCGAAAGGACAGGCCGCAGAGTCAAAGGGTCAAAAGATTGATGACATCCGGACGTAGCATGCCTTTCGCAGCCGCGAAAGGGTGTCGATCACCCTTTAGTACCCTATAATAATACGGGATGTTTGCCACGTTAAACAGTTTGTGACTGGCAGCGGCAAACCGCTACGCGCTAAAGCTCGTTGCTTGTGAACTTTTAAATCCGCCAGCCACACCGAGCCTCACGCCATGGTCCAGTCGTCCCCGGAACGCTTCATATTGCTCGACGGCATAAGGGGAGTGGCTGCCCTTTTCATCGTCCACCGCCATGCCGAGGATCTGTTCGGGAAAAGTACGGCTTCGAGCTATCTCGCCGTGGATTTGTTCTTTGCGCTCAGTGGCTTCGTGCTGGCGCACGCCTATAACCGGAAGCTGAGCGAAGGGGCGATTACGCCGGGCTTTTTTTTGAAGGCACGTTTTGCGCGTCTTTACCCTCTTTATGTGCTGGCGCTGGTGTTGATGGCGGCTTATTTCATCTGCCTTTACGTGCTGGGCGTGCCGACGCCGATCGACGATCTGCATCGTCTCGTCGATCCCGGCGAGCTCGCTTTTGCCCTTTTCACGGGGCTGCTGTTTTTGCCGGCGCCCTTCACGCTAACCCTGAACGGCGCGTTGTTTCTCGTCAGTCCGGCATGGTCGCTTTTCAACGAACTGGTGGTGAATGCGTTTTATGCCCGCTTGGGTGTTCGGGCCACGACGAGACAGACCGCTGTGGTGCTCACCGTCAGCGCGCTTGTGCTGATGGTGGCGGCCGCCGAGTTTGGCCGTTTGCACGCGGGGTTTCGCTGGCACGAAATGTATGCAGGCATGGGCCGGGTGTTCTTCTCGTTTTTTGCCGGCGTGCTGATTTACCGTTTCCGCAATCGCGTACCGCAGTTGAAACCCTTTCAGGCGGGGCTTTGCCTTCTGCTGGTCTGTTTCATTCTGGCTGTGCCCATGTCGCGCGAACTTCGGCCGTTTTTCGATCTTGCGGTTGTCCTGTTCGTCTGGCCGCTGCTGTTATTCGTGGCCAGCAAGACGGTTCCGGGGCGCGCGGTGGCAATGGTTTCGGTGTTTCTCGGCACGGCGTCCTATGCGGTCTATGTGCTGCATATTCCGCTTCTCGCCTGGACGGAGTTTCTGATCCCGGCGGTGCACAGGGAAAATCTCGCTCTGCCGGCGGGCATTGTTTTTCTCATCGCCACGACGTGCCTGTCATGGTGGCTGACGGTTTATTACGACCAGCCCGTTCAAAAATGGCTGAAGAACCGGTTGAGAAAGCGAAGTGAGGTCCGCCAGCCGGTATGATCCCGCCTTGCGGCCCCGAACGTCAATAATGGGCGAAAATCGGGGCTGTCAGAACGAAAGCTGCGACGAGGCTGATGATCGTCAGTTTCGCAGCTCGCATGCGGCGCATTTTGCGGCCGCTCCAGTCATACGTCATACTCACCTCCACGCAGACGCAAAACTTCCGGCATGGGGACAGTCGGGACACGGCGCAGGCCGGTCATGGTCCCGCACTCACCCGATGCACATTCCATGCCCAAACTTCCCGGATGCGCCTGATCGCGCGCGGGATGCTCAATTTCAGTGTTGCCTGATATACGGCTTTTGCCAAGCCGTTATTTTCATCGGTGATTTTGAAGGCCGCTTCGCGTGGTTGCCACGAAAAGCGCGGCAACAGCATCACCGGTAAAGAGGCGGCAGACCCTGAATGGCATAACGCGGCAGCGGTCTCCACGGTCTTACGCGTTCATGTTTGTGAACGCCGAACAGAAACAGCATTTCCTCCGAGATATCGGCGGGGTCGGTCAAGCCATCCTGAAAGAGCTGGATCACCTTGCGGGCGGCATTGTTGTAGAGAACGATTTCGTCATCCATGGTGTGGCGATCATAACCGAGACCTTCCAGCACGGACTGGAGCATTTTGAGGTCCTGCGATGTGATGATGCAATTTTCATATGCGGAAGACATGGCGTCCTCCTTTCTAGTGAGGTTCACAAAAGCCGGAGCGTCGCGCTGCCATCCGGAGATGGTGCGAGGACGCTTCAACGCCTTGAGACGCGGGCAGCGCCAGGGAAACCGTTGCCGGCCCGTGGCGTCATGCATGTCGCGTGAATTCCGAATCGCTTCCCTGGTGGTCAGCAGGCGGGACAGGGCTGGAAATGCAGCAGGCCTGACGGTGGCAACGCCCTTTAATTACCGATGACGAAGCGTGCGCCGTTTATGGGGAATAGGCAAGTTAATTCCGTTACCGCAGGGAAGATGCAGCATTCGCTGCCGCAGGCAACAAAAAAGGCCGGGGCAATATTGCACCGACCTTCCTCATATCGCTCTCAACACCAGTGCCAGTACATCCGTGGTCAAAAGTCTGAAGCGACTAAAACAACTGCGAACATCGATTTCATTCGCGCTCACCAGCAGTTGCCATGAGAGCTATTTAAACTGGCAATGTGACCAAAACAAGTCCGGCGCCTATCGCGATGTTTTTATTCGTCGTGGCTTGCCGGCTGCGCGTCGCGCTACTTCTTTTTGCCGTCCGCTGTCGTAGCATTTGCGAACTTGACCTGCGAACCGGCTGGCGGCGCTGCAGCCACTTTCGCCGTCTTGTCCTTCTTCGGTTTTCGGACTTCCTTGTTACTGCGCAATTGACCCTTGGCCATGGTGTCCTCCTCCTGTTGGATTGATGGGGCCTTGAGCGGGTATGAGATAATCCGTTCAAGACCCGTTCGATCGTCGATGCTGGAAATCCCGTCCGGCTATTTCTTGCCGGATCGTTTTTTTGCGGAAACGGGCGTGTCGGTTATGATCGTCGCTTCCTGGGCTTCGCGAAGCTGGCGAAGGCGTTCCGTTTTGCGGGCGCGCTGAGCGGCCTCGGCGTTTATGATCTGCTTTGCGGCGCTATCCGTCAGTGACGCCTTGTCCTGCGCGGATAGTTTGCCGGGTTTGAAAAAAGCTTCTTTTGTCGCAGCCATGGCATTCTCCTTTACGGAAGAGCAGTATCGAACGGCTAGCGAGGGCGGGCAACCTTTTTGGGAGCGGGCAACAGCCCTTCGCGCTGCATTTTTTTCTTCGCCAGCTTGCGGTGGCGGCGCACGGCCTCTGCTTCTTCGCGGACGCGCTTTTCCGAGGGCTTTTCATAGGACTGCCGGGCCCGCATCTCGCGGAAAATGCCCTCACGCTGCATTCTCTTTTTCAGAACGCGAAGGGCCTGCTCTATATTATTGTCTCGAACGAGTACCTGCACGAATATCTCCTTTATGCAGCCGCAGCCGCTATTTTCTGATTTTAATCCTGTCCGGATTGATCCAGCTTGATCCCGTTTCGCGCACCGATGGGCTTTCATTGTTGCGCGACGGCGATGGCGCCGAGGTGGGCGCACTTATTTCATCGAGCGCGATGTTGCGCTCGAAATTTTCATGCTGGAAACGCACCCTGTAACGAACAGTTCCCTGCGCCTCGGGCAGGATCGACACGACCCTGCCAGGACCGTCGGGCTGGTTATTGCCCAGCACGCCTGGCTTCAAGAATATGGCATCGCCGCATCGGTAGGGATTTTTGCGCATAAGGACCTCCATGGCCCAAAAACAAAAGGCCGGGCTTTGACCCGACCTCTCACAATCATTTAAACCTGCAGCCAGTACATCCGTGGTCTGCGGGGTCAAATGACGAATATCAAGCTGCCTGAAGGTTATCAGCCGAGCTCTTGCCGGACCGACGGTCCTGCACGATCTCGTAGCTGATCTTCTGGCCGTCGTTCAGCGAACGCATGCCAGCGCGCTCAACAGCGGAAATGTGAACGAAAACGTCCGTGCCGCCGTTGTCAGGCTGAATGAAGCCGAAGCCCTTGGTGGCGTTGAACCACTTTACAGTACCAGTGTTCATAACGATTTCCTTTCGTAGAATCGTTGTGGTTCCCGCGATACCTTGCGGGATAAGATCGATTATTTGAGAGGAAATCCGACGGGGAACAGTCTGTTCCAGAACGACGTCACAAGCAATGGTCGATATCCAAAATATAGGCTCAATTTTTGATTTTGCAATGGGCGGAGAACAAAAAAGCATCGGCGAGCCACTTCTCGGCGGGTAAGTGTCTGGTTCAGGGCACTATTTCCCGATCGCCGCATGGTCCTTCGGGCCTGGCGCGGCCCTCCGTCTTGTGCGCATCAACCTGCACCGGGAGACACGTCTTTCTCACGGTCATCCGGCAGGCTCCCCGCGCCCGGCGTCTTGTCATAGTCGGTGAGGGAGGGTTTGGCATGCGGGCCGGCGGGGGGAATATCGTTCGGACTGGAAGGCCCTTTTTCAACGGTTTTCGATTTCGTTTTCTTCGTCATGTCGCGTCCTCCTTTTTGCAGGGAAAACGCGGGGGAAAAGGTACTGGTTCCGCCTCCACGCCGCACGGGCGCGTTTTTCCGCCATCAGCGGCGGGAACGCGGTTTCTTCTCTTCCCGGTTCATATCTCGCCCAACCCATTTGAAGAATACGACGAGGCTGACGCCGATGATGATGAGCGGAACGATGGATTCAAAACTGGACATGACTCACTCTTTCTTCCCCCGGCGATCATTTTACCGGCATGGAAGAAGCGCGTAATCTGCGGAATATCGTCCGTTCTTTTTTGGCATTTGCCGCCCGCGGCCCATCTGTCGATGAGGCCGCAGGCCGTAGTGGCTAAACTGGCAGCGATTTCACCACGGCCGTGCCACCCTCACGCGCGCTTTTCAGCGCGGCCACACCTGTCAGAACGGACATGGCGCCGGCGCGTGAACCCGCCCGTTGCCGCAGCCGGTCGTTCGAGCCCGGTTTGAAGATCATGTCGCGCATGCGGTTGTCGCCACCGTAATGGCCACCCGGCTCATGCGGCACCCATATGCGTTCAACACCGCCGCCAAAGCTTTTCACCAGCAGGATTTCGTCCGCCGGCGGCTCCGTCCAGGGCTGCTTTTCATATTGGCGCATTTCGATACGGCCTTTATGGCCGTTGAAAGCAATATGGTGGCCCTCGATCGGCATATAGGTGTTGAGCGAATAGGAGACCTGCACGCCGCTGGCGTAGCGGATCGAGGCGCTCATGGTGTCGGGAATGTCGATTTCCTCGCGGAAGACGCAGGCATCGCGCATGTAGCCGTCCACCGCCGAAGGGTCCTCATAGAGAGCATCGAGAAAAGGATCGGCGCCCAGATCCATGAAATAATCGCACTCGCTTTTGTGCGGACAGGTGCGACAGCGTGTTCCCCGGAACGGACCGTTCTTGCCATAGTGCAGCAGCTGTCCGAAGCCCTTCACTTCCACGGGATCGGAATCGAGATACCAGTTCAGAAGATCGAAATGGTGGGTGGCCTTGTGCACGAACAGGCTGCCGGAATGTTCGGTAAAGGCGTGCCAGCGGCGGAAATAATCCGCGCCGTGCTGGTTATCGAGATACCAGTGAAAATCGACCGAGGTGACGGTGCCGATTGCACCCTCGTCGATAAGCTCCTTGATGCGTGCGGCGGTGGGAGAGAAACGATAGTTGAAGGAGACGTCCACACGGCGGCCGCTTTTCGCCTCCGCCGCGCGGATGCGGTCAATCTTTTCCGGGGTGGTGGTCATGGGTTTTTCGCTGATGACATCGGCCCCGCCTTCCAGCGCGCGGATGATGATGTCGTCGTGAGTATCGTCAGGCGTGCAGACGATGACGAGTTCCGGGCGTTGCTCCGTCATCATCCGGTCAAAATCGTCGTAGAGCGGCGCGCTTGATCCCATCATGGCGCGGGCGCGTTCGGCGCGCATCAGGTTCAGGTCGCAAATGCCGACCAGTTCGACATAGTCGCTCCAGCCGGCCAGCAATTCGCGGCCCCACATGGTGGTGCCGCGATTGCCGGTGCCGACCAGCGCATAGCGTTTGCGTCTCACCTTTTCAGGCATTGTCTCTCTCCCGGATAATCAACAAACAGTCTTGAAACGCTCGACCACAGTGGCGAGGACCTCGTCCACCGGCCGCGCCTGCCAGCGATGCGAAAAGATTTCCACTTCCTGCGGGCCATGGAAGCCGGCCGCCTCGATCATGGCGCGAAATGCCTTGAGGTCAATCACGCCGTCGCCCATCATGCCGCGATCATTGAGCGGATCGGTGGTCGGCACCAGCCAGTCGCAGATATGGTGCGCCAGAATTTGCCCGTTTCTTCCCGCACGCGCCACCTGTTCCTCCAGTTCCGGATCCCACCAGACGTGGTAGACATCGATCGCAACGCCCGTTCCCGAACCCAACCTGTCACAGAGATCGAGTGACTGTTTCAGCGTGTTGAAGCAGGCGCGGTCGGCGGCATAAAAGGGATGCAGCGGTTCGATGGCGAGCGGTACGCCGGCGGCGCGGGCATAGGGGAGCAGTTCGGCCATGCCGTCCTCCACCATCTGCCGCGCACCTTTCAGATCGCGCGAGCCGGCTGGCAGGCCGCCCACGACAAGCACAAGGCAATCGGCTTTCATTGCGGCGGCTTCATCGACGGCGCGTTTATTGTCCTCAATGGCAAGGCGGCGGCCTTCGGCATTGGGGGCGGGGAAAAAGCCGCCACGGCAATGGCCGCTGAGACGCAGCCCGTTCCGTTCGACGATGCGGGCTGCTTCGGCAAGCCCGACACCGTGCACCTGTTCGCGCCAGGGCGAGATGGCGGTGATGCCGTGCGCAAGGCAGGCATCGACGATAGCGGCAAAATCGCCACCCTGTCGCACGGTGGCGAAATTGATGGAAAGGCCTTCAAGGCTCATGTCGGTATCTCCCCTAGTTCTGCTGCCTCAGCCGATGCCTCGGACCGCCAGAAACGCCTTCATGCGCTGCGTCGCCAGATCCGGCTCTGCAAGCACATTGGCCTTGTCCGCCAGCCGGAAAAGCTCGGCGAAATGCTGCGTGGAGCGGGTGCTTTCCTGACCGCCAACCATGGTGAAATGGTCCTGCAACCCGTTGAGATAGGCGAGGAACACCACGCCGGTCTTGTAGAAGCGGGTCGGGGCCTTGAAGATATGGCGCGACAGCGCCACCGTCGGCTCCAGAATGTCGAAGAATTCGTTGTCCGCGCCGCGCTTCAGGCTGGCAAGCGCCCTGGAGGCGGCCGGCGCAATGGCGTCGAATATGCCGAGCAGCGCATCCGAATGGCCCTGTTCGTCGCCGGCGATCAGTTCGGCATAGTTGAAATCGTCGCCGGTATACATGCGCACGCCTGATGGCAGACGGCGGCGCATCACGATTTCCTTTTCCTTGGAGAGAAGCGAAATCTTGATGCCGTCGATCTTGTCGGCATTCTCTTCGATCATGGCAAGGCAGGTTTCCATCGCCGTCATATGGTCGCCCGAACCCCAATAGCCCTCCAGCGCCGGGTCGAACATTTCGCCCAGCCAGTGGATCACCACTTTTCCTTCCACACGGGAGAGAACCCTGGCATAAGCCCTCAGATAATCATCCGGCGAGCGGGCGGCGGCGGCCAGCGCACGGCTCGCCATCAGGATCACACGCCCGCCTTCTCCCTGAACAAAATCAAGCTGTTCGAGGTAAGAGTCGACAATCTTGTTGAGATCGTAGCCGCTGCCATCAAGATGGTCGGTGCCCACCCCGCAGGCAATCAGCGCATCCTTGCGGCTGGCCGCCTCCTTCAGCGAACGGGAAATGAGTTCCTGCGCCTGCGGCCATGCCAGCCCCATGCCGCGCTGCGCCGTATCCATCGCCTCGGCGACACCGAGGCCGAGATCCCACAGGCGGTGACGGAAACGCAGCGTTGCGTCCCAGTCGATGGCGGGCGTGAGCCACGGATCATTATCGGCAAGCGGATCGGCCACCACATGGGCGGCGGCGAAAGCGACGCGGTTGAAATCCGCAGCACTTCGTTTTTCAACGGCGACCGGCGTGCCTGAGAGTTTGTAGACCTCGATGCTGCGGTCGTCTTTCGGAAGCTTGAGCTCGCTCACATCAGCCTCCTCAGGAAAGGGCGGGAACGTCGAGCCAGCGGCGTTCCTTCCACGATCTCAGCCCAAGTTCGGCAAGCTGCACGCCCTTCACGCCTTCCATGAGGCCATAGGGCCACGGATCATTGTCGACGAGGTGGCGCACGAACATTTCCCACTGCGCCTTGAAGCCGTTGTCGTAGACGACATTGTCCGGCACTTCCTGCCAGGTCTTGTAGAAATCGATGGTCTGCGGCTGGTCCGGGTTCCACACCGGCTTCGGCGTATTGGTGCGGTGCTGGGTAAAGCATTTGGTCAGGCCCGCCACCGCCGAACCATGGGTGCCGTCCACCTGGAAGGTGACGAGGTCGTCGCGGCGCACCCGCACCGCCCATGAGGAGTTGATATGGGCAATGGCGCCGCCTTCCAACTCGAAGGTCGCATAAGCGGCGTCGTCAGCATCCGCCACATAAGCGCGGCCCTGCTCATCGAAACGTTCCGGAATATGGGTGGCGCCGAGGCAGCTTACGGATTTCACCGGTCCGAACAGATTGTCGAGCACATAACGCCAGTGGCACAGCATATCGAGAATGATGCCGCCGCCATCTTTCAGGCGGTAATTCCAGGAGGGCCGCTGCGCCGGTTGCCAGTCGCCTTCAAAAACCCAGTAGCCGAATTCGCCGCGCACGGAGAGGATTTTGCCGAAGAAGCCGCTGTCGCGCAGCATGGCGAGCTTGCGCAGGCCCGGCAGGAACAGCTTGTCCTGCACCACGCCATGTTTGATGCCTGCGCTTTCGGCGAGCCGGGCGATGGCCAATGCCTCTTCCATCGTGTCAGAAATCGGTTTTTCGCAATAGACGTTCTTGCCGGCCTTGATGGCTTTCTCCAGCAGGCTGCCGCGCATCTGCGTCGTGCCGGCATCGAAGAACAGTGTGTCATCGGGGTTTGCGAGGGCAGCGTCGATGTCGGTCGTCCAGCGCGCCACATTGTGCTTTTTGGCGATTTCCTCGATCTTCACGCCATTGCGGCCGACCAGAATGGGGTCGAGCATGACCCTTTCACCGTTCTTCAAAAGTACACCGCCCTGATCTCGAATGGCGAGAACGGAGCGCACGAGATGCTGGTTGTAACCCATGCGGCCGGTGATGCCGTGCATGATGACGCCGATAAGTTTCATGAATTTCCTCCCAAGGCGGCCTTTTCCCGAAAGCCGCTTCCGTCAAACATGGAAATTTGTAACCATTTGGTTATTTGTGGTCGTGAAGGATGCGATCTGTCAAGGTGTTTTCGACAGGAAAAATTCGTCTTGTGCGAACTCTCGCGTTTGCGTATCGCCACCGCGCCGCAAAAGAAAACGACGCGCTTCGCGGATGCGAATGGCGCGTCGTCGCTGTTGTTAAAGAGGAATTCGGTTCGGCCGGCTCAGACCGGCCGCACTGCAGCAAGCAGGGTATCGACGATGTGCTGGCCCCAGCGTTCCAGCTCGGCCGGATCGGTGAGGTCGCGCTGGAAGATCGTCGACAGCGTGAAACGGTTCGACAGATAAAAGGCGCCGAGCGAGGCGATCGTCAGATAGACGTCGATCGGATCGAGGCCATCACGAAATTCGCCCGCGTAGCTACCGCGCCGCAGCACGTCCTCCAGTTCCGAAATAAAATTCGAATGCATCGCCGCAATCGTCGGAGATTGCCTGAGATAGCGGGCTTTATTGAGGTTTTCCGTGGCGAGGATGCTCAGGAATTCGGGATGGTCGAGGAAGTAGTGCCAGGTGAAAAGCGCAAGCTCGCGCAAGCCCTCCGACGGGGCCTTGCGGGTCAGGTCAAGCCGTCTTTCGGTGTGGCGGATATGGCGATAGGCATCCTCCAGAACGGCGAGATAAAGCGCATCCTTGTCGCCGAAATAATGGTAGATCATCCGCTTGTTGGTGCCGGCGCGCCGGGCGACGACATCGATTCGAGCCCCCGCCAACCCCTTGGCGGCCACCTCGCGGCGGGCGGCTTCGAGAATGGCGGCGCGCGTTCTTTCCGGGTTTCGCACCTGTGTCGTCGCGCGTTTGCGCTTGGGCGACGGTGTATTCTCCATGGCCGGATCGGGGGGCGGATCGGACGGCTGGTTTTTTGTCGTTTCTTCCATTTCAGCACCCGCTTGACAATGTTTGCGATCAGTGTTCCCATGTAACCAATTAGTTATAAAACGGCAAGTGTCGTTTACGTTCATCATCAATTGGCAGTCAATAGGGAGGAGTTGCCAATGCCCATGATGCTTCACAGGAGAGGTGTGCTTTCAGCAGGGCTTGCGGCCCTGTCGCTTGCGACATTGGGAGGGGGGTCGGCGCAGGCGCAGGCCGCCCGCCTTCGCATGTTGTGGTGGGGTTCGCAGGAACGCGCCGATCGCACCAACAAAGCGATAGCAGCCTATAAGCAGGTCAAGCCGGATCTCGACATTGCCGGTGAATTTGCGGGCTGGAGCGACTACTGGCCGCGCCTGGCAACGCAGGTTGCCGGCCGCAATGCGCCTGACCTGATCCAGATGGATTATCGCTACATCTTCGAATATGGCCGCCGCGGCGCGTTGGCGCCGCTGGATGACTATATCGGCAAGGGCCTGAAGATCGAAGATTTCGGCAAGATGAACATCGATTCCGGCCGGGTCGACGGCAAGCTCTACGGCATCAATCTCGGCGTCAATTCCAGTGCTGTCTTCTTCGATAAGGCGGCCTGGGAAAAATCAGGTGCAACGCCGCCGGCGATCGGCCAGACCTGGGAAGAATTTGCCGAAAACGCCGCCAAGCTCAGCAAGAACAAGCCGAAGCCGGGCTATTACGCGACGGCCGACGCCAGCGGCGTGGAGCCGAGCTTTGAAAACTGGCTGCGCCAGAACGGCAAATCGCTCTACACGCAGGATGGCGGGATCGGCTTTGATCCGACCGATGCGACCAAGTGGTTCACCCTCTGGGCGGATCTGCGCAAGAGCGGCGCCTGTGTGCCCGCCGATGTGCAGGCGCTTGACCAGCTCAACATCGAAACGAACCCGCTGACGACGGGCAAGGCGGCAACCGCATTTGCCCATTCCAACCAGTTCGTCGGTTATCAGAAGCTCAACAAGTCCAAGCTTGCCATAAGCTCCTATCCGAAGAGCACGAAGGATGGCCCTTCCGGCCATTACCTCAAACCTTCCATGCTCATCAGTGTCGCAAACGGCAGCGCCGGCATCGAGCAGGCGGTCGGCTTCATCAATTTCCTCGTTGCCGAACCGCAAGGTATCGACATTCTCGGTGTCGAGCGCGGCGTTCCGGCATCGGAATCCATGCGCAACCAGCTGAGCAGCAAGCTCGACGAGGTCAGCAAGATCATGGTGGACTACATCGCCGAGATTACCCCCGGTGTTGGCGAACTGCCGCCGGCGCCGCCTCCGGGCGCGGGCGAATTCGCCTTCGTCCTCAAACGCACGGCGGAGGAAATCGGTTTCGGCAAGGTCACGCCGGAAGAGGGCGGCGACCGCCTCGTCAAGGAATCCGAAACCGTTATCAAACGGAAGTGATGGTTTATGGCCTTTCGATCTGAAACTCTTGTAGAGGAGAGCCGTGGCGCGGCTCTCCCGAAACGGGGCGGTGTGAAGCGGATTTTCGACCGCAACATTCACGCCTACCTGTTTCTCCTGCCCTGGCTGATTGGCTTCTTCGGCCTCACCCTCGGTCCTGCGCTCGCGTCGCTTTATCTGTCTTTCACCAATTACGACCTGTTGCAGTCGCCGGACTGGGTGGGGGCGGCCAATTACGTGCGCATCGCCACGGCCGACCCCAAATTCGCCGCCGCCATGCAGGTGACTTTTACCTATGTGCTGCTGTCGGTACCGCTGAAGCTGATCTTCGCGCTGCTGGTGGCGCTCGCCTTCAATCGCGGCATCAAGGGCCTGACGCTTTATCGGGCGATCTTCTATCTGCCGTCGCTGCTGGGTTCGAGCGTCGCGATCGCCGTGCTCTGGCGCCAGCTTTTCGCCTCTGATGGTCTCGTCAACATGATCCTGTGGCAGGCCTTCGGTTATGAAGGGCCGAGCTGGATTTCCAATCCGGATTACTCGATCTACACGCTGGTCATCCTGTCCGTCTGGCAGTTCGGTTCTCCGATGATCATCTTCCTCGCGGGCTTGAGGCAGATACCGCAGGATATGTACGAGGCCGCCGAAATCGACGGTGCGAGCAAGGTGCGGCAATTCTTCCGCATTACGCTGCCGCTTTTGACGCCCGTCATCTTCTTCAACGCTGTCATTCAGACGATCGACGCTTTCAAGGCCTTCACCCCCGCCTTCATCATTTCCGAAGGCACTGGCGGGCCGATCAACTCGACGCTGTTTTATACGCTTTATCTCTACCAGGAAGCCTTCGGTTTCTTCCGCATGGGTTATGCCTCGGCGCTTGCCTGGATTTTGGTGATCATCATCTCGCTGTTCACGGCCTTCTCGTTCCTCAGCGCGAAATACTGGGTGCATTACGATGACTGATGCTGTTACCGCCCCCCGGCCGGGCCAAGGCCCGCAACGCTCGCCCCTGAAATCGGTGATGCTCCACACGGCATTGATCGTCGCGTCTTTCGCGATGCTCTATCCGATCCTGTGGATGATCTCGGGTTCCTTCCGGCCGCAGGACGAGCTCTTCGGCTCCTCCTCGCTTATTCCCTCGGCGGTCGATTTCGGCGGTTATATTCGCGGCTGGACGGGGCTGCAGGTGAGCTTCGGGCAGTTCTTCTGGAACTCCTTCTTCATCTCGATACTCGCCACCATCGGCAATGTCGTCGGCTGCTCGCTCGCCGCCTTCGCTTTCGCCCGGCTCCGCTTCGGCGGGCGCAATTTCTGGTTCGCGCTGATGCTTGGCACGCTTATGCTGCCCTATCATGTCGTGCTGATCCCGCAATATATCCTGTTTCTGGAAATGGGCTGGGTGAATACCTCGCTGCCGCTGATCGTGCCGAAATATCTGGCGACGGACGCCTTCTTCATCTTCCTGATGGTGCAGTTTTTCCGCGGCATCCCGCGCGAGCTGGATGAGGCGGCTGTCATGGACGGCTGCTCACCCTTCCGTATCTACTGGAAGATTATGCTGCCCCTGTCGCTGCCGGTGCTGGCGACGGCCGCCATCTTTTCCTTCATCTGGACATGGGACGATTTTTTCGGACCGCTGATCTATCTGAATGACATCAACACCTACACCGTGCAGCTCGGTCTCAGATCCTTCGTGGATTCCACTGGCAGCTCGGACTGGACCTCGCTTTTCGCCATGTCCAACCTGTCACTGGTGCCGGTCTTCCTGTTCTTCCTGTTCTTCCAGAGGCTGCTGATCGAAGGCATCGCCACCACGGGCATGAAACGCTGAACGGAACCCGGATCGGGAACGCATTTTAAGACAATCAACACTGTCGCTGCCGCCCTGGATGCGGCGCGGCAGTCGGGAGAAACAGCATGGCAAGCAGCATTACTCTGGAAAAAATCGTCAAGCGGTTCGGCGCCTTTCCGGTCGTTCACGGCATCGACCTCAAGATCGAGCCGGGTGAGTTCACCGTCTTCGTCGGCCCTTCGGGCTGCGGCAAGTCCACTCTCCTGCGCATGATCGCGGGGCTTGAGGAAATCTCAGAAGGCGATCTTCGTATCGACGGTGAAAGGGTCAATGAAACAGCCGCCTCCAAGCGCGGCATCGCCATGGTCTTCCAGTCCTATGCGCTCTATCCGCATATGAGCGTCTACAAGAACCTCGCCTTCGGTCTCGAAACGGCAGGCTACAAGAAACCGGAAGTCGAGGCGCGGGTGCAGAAGGCCGCCGATATCCTGCAGATCGGCCCGCTGTTGCAGCGCAAGCCGAAGGCGCTTTCGGGCGGTCAGCGCCAGCGTGTCGCCATCGGCCGCGCCATCGTGCGCGAGCCGAAAATATTCCTTTTCGATGAGCCGCTCTCCAACCTCGATGCCGAACTGCGCGTGCAGATGCGCGTCGAAATCGCCAAGCTGCACCAGACGCTGGGCAGCACGATGATCTATGTGACGCATGACCAGGTGGAAGCCATGACCATGGCCGACAAGATCGTGGTGCTGCGCGACGGCCGCATCATGCAGGTCGGCCGACCGCTCGATCTCTACAATAATCCGGCCAATCAGTTCGTGGCCGGCTTCATCGGTTCGCCGAAGATGAATTTCCTCTCCGCAAAAGTGGCTGCAGGGGACAGTTCCAACCGCACCATCGAGGTGGCCGGCCAGCGCATCGTGCTGGACACGCCGGTGGCGGCGCAACAGGGCGAACCACTTACCTTCGGCGTGCGACCCGAACATGTGAATCCGCAGGCCCAATCCTCGCTCGGCGACGCCTCTATCCAACTCGTGGAACATCTCGGCGGTTCGACGGTGGTTTACACCAGCACCCCCGACGGCCAGCCCGCCACCGTGCTGCTGGACGGCCAGCGCCAAATCCGCATCGGCGAGACCATTCCCTTTGCCTTTGATCTTTCGAAGACGCATCTGTTCGGGGCGGATGGGCGGCGGATATGAGAACGAGTGGGTGAGTTGTCTCACCATAGGGCTGCTAACGAAATCCGCAAAGCTTGCGTTCGTCATCCTCGGGCTTGTCCCGAGGATCTGCAACATGTTGATCTTGTTCAACGTGATTAGATCCTCGGCACAGGGCCGAGGATGACGTCGCGTGGGAGGTTTTCGATCGTGCACTAATCGGCCGCTCTGTGGCCAGCGAGTATCTTGCTTAGCGTCACCGCATCTTCCCCAAACTGGCCGATGTCATCACCCCCGACGAATTCCAGCATAGCATAGGCCGGTTTCGTCCATTCGCTCTCCGGCAATGCATCCACGCACGTCCGCCAATAGTCCGCACGTTCGCGAAGCGGCAGGCGGCTGGCGTCGGCGAGCCAGGCGAAAACATGCAGGTGGCAGATGCGTGGGCCGAGGGCGGATATTTCCGTCAGTGCGTTCTTCAGCGGCAGGCCGGGGGCGGGTTGCCAGTAGAAAAAGAGGTTGGGCATTGGCAAATCCTGCATGAGTTGCAGGGCCGAGGGCAGGGTGTCTGTCAGCGAATTGGGGTGGTATTCGAGGCCGATCGTCATGCCGTAGTCTTCCGCCCCGCGGGCGATGGACGCCAGCGCCTCCGTTGCTGCGCGGCGTTCCGCGGGAGAGTAATCCGTGGAAGGGCGTTTGCGGCTGCCGGGCCAGATGCGGATATGGCCGGTGCCGAGCGCCTTTGCTGTTTCCAGCACGGCGGTCATGTCCTCGGGCGAAAAATCGGGTGCGAAAATGTAGGAGCCGTAGGAAGACACGGTGAGGCCCGCTTTCGCCGTCCGTTCGGCGACATGCCTTGCATTGGCAAGGTCGCCGGTCGGCACATGGATATCCGCACCCCATTCGATTGCCCTGACGCCATTTGCGGCGGCAAGGTCGATGACGGCCTGCACCGGCAGGGAGCGGAAGGTGACGGAGCAGAGGCCCGGCTCAAACATTCTCATGCGATCAGTTCCAGATGTTCAGGACGCACCTGCTGTTGCAGAGGTGCTTGGCGGCAGAAGCGTTCGATTTCGGCAATCGCCATGTCGCCGAGCCTTGCACGTTCAAGGCCGGTGGCGCCGGCGATGTGCGGCGTCAGAAAGACGTTCGGCAGGCTGTAGAAGGGTGAATCGGGTGGCGGCACTTCCGGGTCGGTTACGTCGATGACGGCTTCGATGCGTCCGGTTTTCAGTTCGGCCAGAAGCGCGTCTTCATCCACCAGCGCGCCGCGCGCCGTATTGATCAGGGTTGCGCCGTTCTTCATGCGGGCAAGCGCGTCCGCGCCGATCATGTGCCGTGTCTGCGGCAGGGAGGGTGCATGCAGGGAAATGACATCGCTCACTGCCATCAGTTCCTCGAGCGAGACAAGACGCACACCGAGCTTTTGCGCCTCTGCAACGCTCAGGAGCGGATCGAAAAGGATGAGGTTGAGATCGAACGGTTGCAACAGATTGATGACGCGGCGTCCGATCCGCGATGCGCCGACGACGCCGACCGTCAGGCCGAGATTGCCGATGGCCTGCGCCTGTAGTCGCTCGACAGGCGCGCGGTCGCGATGCTCCAGATAAAGACGTCGGAAGCCGAAAGTACGCTTACCGGCCAAAAGGATCATTGCCAGCGAAAATTCGGCCACCGGCTGCGCATTCGCTTCCGCCGCGCTGCACACGGTAATGCCACGATCAAAAACCGCTTGCGACAGGAAATATTTGACCGTGCCGGCGGCATGGGAGATCAGGCTGAGACGCGGCATCAGGGCCAGTTCCCGCGCGCCGATATCCGGACAGCCCCAGCCGGTTAAGAGAATATCCGTCCGCGCCAGCTGCTCTTTCACTGAAGCGGCGTGGAAATCGCAGATTCGCCCTGCGTCGAGAATCTCGACGCTCTGCGACAGCCTTTCAAGAGCCTGCGGTGTCAGCACATGCTGCGTTCGCTCCGGGTCCATGACGAGGCTGAGACGCGGAAGCGGGCTCGTCATTGCGGCTCTCCCGTTGCCGCCATGCTGCTGACCGGAACGCCCTGTTCCGCAAACAGGCGGTCGAGCGCATCAATATCCGGAAGTGCCGGAACCGTCGCCAGTGCTTTTTCGCTTTCTGGCCCGGCCACCCCCGCAAAGACCGCGCAGGCAAGCAGGGTTTCGCCCGCCGAAATCTCGCCCCGCAATTGCGGCACCGTGGTCTTGGCGTTGATGAGATTGGTGTTGGGCAGCGCCTTCAGCGCCACGCCGTGACGGGTTATGCTGGAGCCGAGATCGATGATGGCGGATATGTCGGCGCCGCAATCGGCTGTCGCCCGGCCCGCCTCTTCGCTCACGGCATCACGGTCGCCGTCGTTGCGGCTGATGGCGAAGCCGCCTTCGGTTACCGAAAGGGGGCGGGTCGACCTGATCCGGTGCAGCCTGATATGCCAGTCGCCAGCCGCAACCTGCGTCGTTTCAACCGCCACATCCGGGAACGGCTTCCACGTTGCTCGCAGGCTTGCCCCGGCCAGCAGAACCTTCTCGTTGGTCTCGCGCACGCGGTAATGCAGGCCGTCTTCGGAAAAGGCCAGCATGTTGTCGAAACCGTTGGTCTTGAAACCACGCTCGTCCACTTCCACGCCGAAACCGTAACGGGAGGAATAGGCGAATTTGGCATATTTTTCCGGCCCGCCACGCATGGAAAGGTTTTCCTGGCCGCTGGAAAGCGCCGTGACATTGCCTGTCGCCCGCATCATCACCATGCCGGGATGAACGAGCGGCCTTGGTCTTGCGGATGTGTCAGGCTGTTTTTCCTCCGCCTGCCAGAAGGGGTGGCTTTCCGGCAGGGCCAGCGGCAGAAAGGCCTTGAAGGCCCAGTAGGGCGAACCCGCCGAATTATAGCTTTCGGACATGGTAAGCTGCGGATAGGCGTAACCGATGGAGAGCACGCCGTCGCGGTCGGCAATCGGCTTTTTCGCCCACCAGCGCAGATGCTGCAGATAAAGCCCCTTGATCTCTCCCCAGGGCAGCGCCTCCTCATCCGCAAAGGCCAGACCTGCCCAGAAGCCGCCGCAGGCGAAGCGGTAGGTCATGGAGCGCCCGAAGGCGAGGGTGCCGCCATCCTCATCGAACCAGCTGGCGAAATCGCCGGCGAAGAGGCGAGCGCGCTCGCGGTAGCGTTCGGCATAGGCATCATCAGGCTTGCTGAGCTTCGCGTAGATCAGGCCGTAAAAATGCATGGCGAAGGCGATGTAATGGTCTATGCGGCGATAATTGCCGTCACGATACCAGCCGTCGGCGATATAAAACTCGTCCAGTTCCTTCTGGAATGTCTCGGTCAGGCTGCGATCGAATTCGATGCCGAGGTGATCAAGCGCCATATCGACCATCACCCGGAAAAACTTCCAGTTATTATCGGCGTAATTGCGCTCGCGCGCCGTCAGCAGATAACGCCGCACATTGTCCTTCTGCGCATCGGACAGCGGTTCCCACAGGCGCTGCGGCGCAAGCCGCAGCGCAAACCCGATTGCGGCAAGCTCCACCAGCCGCTGGTCTTTCTGGCGCACGTCGCCCCAATATTCGGGATGGGAAGGATCGGTGCCGTTGGCTATTCCCCGTGCCAGAAGCGGCCAATGGTCGAAATGATCGCCACTGAGCGCAAGCGGTGCGATGCCCCAGAGCGGCCGGGCGAAACCTTCCAGATCGGCCGCCGCCCGGTCGAAATGCGCGGCAGCCCCGCTGAGCGTCACTCTCGCGCCGCCCGGCGAAAAATAGGCAAGAAGCGGCGCGAAACTGTCATCCAGCGCCCGCCGGACATCGGCGCGGCTTTTGAGCGGATTGCCGTGCAGCGGATTAAACCTGGCCATATTTACCTTGGTCATGGTGTCATGCATCGCGTGTCGCCTTTCCCGTCTTTTTCGCCTTGCCGGCCGTCTGTCCTTCCACCAGCTGCACGCCAAGCTGCACCTGGCGGGCATTGGCGGAAGGTTCAGTCAGCCGGCGGCGCATCAGTTCCACCGCCTCGCGGGCGATTTCGCGCCGGTCGACCCGGATCGTGCTGAGACGGGGCGTGGAAAGTTCGGCAAAGGGCAGGTCGTCGAAGCCGATGATGGAAAGATCGTCCGGTACGCCGAGGCCAAGCTCCTGCGCTGCCCCCAGCGCACCGAGCGCAATCGCGTCATTCATGCAGAAAATACCGGTGAGTTCAGGGTTTTTGGCCAATAGCTGACGAACCGCATCGCCCGCTTGCCCGAAACCGCTATCCGCCGTCGAAAGCAGAAACTCGTCATAGGTCGCTCCCTCTTCCTCGAGGATCGTGTGGCGAAAGCCGCGCATACGTTCTCTTATGGTGTGGCGATGATGCGGGCCGATATAGGCGACCTTACGGTGGCCGAGTTCCAGAAGCCGCCGCGCCGCCATCGCGCCGCCATAAAAATTGGAAGGCGAGACGCAATCCAGCATCATCGAGGGATCGGCGCTATTGACCAGAACCGGTTGCAGCACACCCTGCGTGATGCGGTGGATGATTTCATCCTCGGGATCGAGACCGATGGCGAGAAGACCGTCCACCTCGCAGACCCGCTGCGTCAGGGCGTCGTCGATCTGCTTCTGGTGCAAAAGCCTGATATCGAGTTCGAAACCATCCGTCTGGGCAAGGCTGCGCAGCATGTCGAAAATATCGTGATAAAAAGCGCCGATATCGCCAGTCGCCCTTTCGGCGGACATGAGGGCAAGGATTTTCTTGCCCTCCAGCGGCACACCGCCGGCTTGGGTTGTGGCCGGCCGCAATGGATAACCAAGCTCCGCCGCTACCCCCAGAACCTTGGTCTGGATGGATGCGCTGATACCCTTTTCCCCTGCGAGAACCCGCGAGACGGTGCTGATGGAAACGCCGGCGCGCTGGGCGATATCCGACTGGCGCGGGCGGCTGATGTCGGGCGTATCGTTCATATCGTCTCCTGCGCTTGCAAAAAAATCTAATATGATGCAAATATTGCAAACTAAGAAAATTTGCAAGAATTTAAGTGGTCAGTAAAAAATTTGCAAACGCGGGAGGAGCAGATGCAAACTATCGACAGACGTGGATTTTTGGTGACGGCGGCGCTGGCCGGTCTCGGCGTGGCGGCGGGCGGTTTTCGCGCGGCCGCGGCCGAAACCCGGCTTCGCTGCGTATGGTGGGGATCTGCCGACCGCAGCAAGCGCACCAACGACGTGATCGCCCTTTACCAGAAGGCGAACCCGCAGACGGAGATCAGCGGTGAGATGATCGCCGGTTCCGATTACTGGACCAAGCTCGCGACATCGATGGCGGGACGGAACGTCGCCGACATCTTCCAGCTAGAACCTTCCACCATTGCCGATTATTCCGGCCGTGGCGCCTGCATGGAGCTGGACCAGTTCGTCGGCAAGTCGCTTGATCTTTCCACCTTCGGTAAAAGCGAAGTCGATCTCTGCCGTATCGATGGCAAGCTTTACGGCGTCGGCCTCGGGCTGAATTCCTTCTGCATGATGTATGACGCCGATACGCTGAAGGAAGCCGGCGTTTCCGTGCCGCAGGACCAGATCACCTGGAAGGCGCTGGCGGAACTGGCGCGCGATTTCAAGAAGAACGGCCCGGCAAAACGGAACTATTGGGCGGTGCCTTATGGTGCGCGTTATCACTATGTTTTCGATGTCTGGCTGCGCCAGCGCGGCAAGCTTCTGTTTCAGGACGGCACCATCGGCTTCAACAAGGAAGATGCGAAGGAATGGTTCGCCTATTGGGAGGACCTGCGCGAGAACAAGCTCTGCGTTTCCGCCGATATCCAGACGCGTGACGACAATACCATCGAATCCAACGCCCTGACGCTTGGCAATTCGGCCATTGGTTTTGCCTATTCCAACCAGCTTGTCGGTTATCAGAAGCTCAATAAACAGACGCTGTCCATCGGCATGCTGCCGGGTGAGGGGGCGGGCAAGCCGACCGGGCATTATTACCGGCCTGGCCTCATCTGGTCCATCTCGTCCACCTCGACCAATGCGGAAGCGGCGGCGAAATTCATCAACTTCTTCGTCAATGATCTGGAAGCGGGCAAGGTGCTCGGCGTCGAGCGTGGCGTGCCGCCGGCCAAGGTCGTGCGCGAGGCATTGTTGCCAAGCCTCAACGAGACCGAGCGCAAGACGGTGGATTATATCGAAAGCCTGTCGGGCAAGCTCGATTCCTATCCGGAGCCCGCCCCGATCGGCGCCAACGAGTTTGACCGTGGCGTGATGCGTCCCATCGCCGATTCGCTCGCCTTCGGCCGCGCCAGCGTGGATGAAGCGGCGCAAAACCTCGTCGACACCGGCACGCGGACCCTGCGCAAGCGCGGCTGACGACGAAACGGGCGCCGCCACACGGAATCGAAGCCGTGTGGCGGTGCTTTTTATGAAGTGCCTGAGATAAATGGCGCTTCACGCCGTTCAAAATGGTCTGTACGACAAACAGTACTGGACAAGTATATGGCATTTAAGCCAGAAATTCTGATCTGGATCGATAAATCTGAAGATTAGAATATGGCGCCCAATTTCCTTCTCGTTGATGCTGAAAAAGAGTTCGATGTCCTGAAAGCGGCGGCGTCGCTGATCCGCGTGCAGATATTGAAGCTGCTGCACGAGGCGAGCGGCCTCAATGTCAACGAAATTGCGCAGAGGCTGGATTTGCCGCAGTCCACAGTTTCCGCCGGCGTGGCCGTTCTCGAGGAGGCGGGGCTGCTGCGAACCGAGACGCGCAAGGCGCGCAAGGGCAACCAGAAAATCTGCTTCGCCACCTGTGACGAACTCATCGTTTCCTTCCGCAAACCCGAGGCTCCGGCAGCATCAAATTACATCGCGGTCGCCATGCCGCTCGGCCTTTATACCCAGAGTTCGGTCACCGCGCCCTGCGGTATCTGCTCGCCGGAGGGCATTATCGGCCTTCTTGATGTGCCCGATACTTTCATGGATCCAGACCGGATGAAGACGGCGCTGCTGTGGCTGACATCGGGCTTCGTGGAGTATCAATTCCCCAATAATGCCAAGATTCAGGGGCGGAGCGTCGAGGAAATAGAGTTTTCGATGGAGGTTAGTTCCGAGGTGCCGGGAACGCACAGCGACTGGCCCTCGGACATTACGCTGTCCGTCAACGGCAGGGAAATCGGTGTCTGGACATCGCCCGGGGACTTCGGCGACAAGCGGGGCGTGTTTACGCCTGACTGGTGGAAGCTTTCCGGTTCCCAATACGGCATGCTCAAGACCTGGCGCATCACCGCGCAGGGAACCTATGTCGACGGAACCCGGATTTCGGATGTGACGCTCGCAGATATTGATCTCGCCAGCCACCGCTCCATCCGGTTGCGCATCGAGGTCAAGGCCGATGCAAAACATCCGGGCGGGCTGAATATCTTTGGCCGCGGCTTCGGAAATTACGATCAGGACATCGTCCTGCGCCTGCGCACCGCTGACTGATCCAGCCAATTTTCAAAAGTATGATTTTCGCGGTTGACAGGCGCGGATTCCCTCGGCAACTATATTATCAAACATGGTTCATATCATATTTTGAGATATAAATGCGCAGGGAGGAGAGCCTATGAAAGCGCGGGTTTCAGTCCACCGGGACTTCCGGATTGGGCGTATCGACGATCGTCTGTATTCCGCCTTCATCGAGCATATGGGGCGTGCGATTTATGGCGGGATTTATGAGCCCGGCCATCCGCAGGCGGATGCAAACGGCTTTCGCCAGGACGTTCTGAAATTTGTTCAGGACCTGAAAATTCCGGCCATCCGTTATCCCGGCGGCAACTTCGTTTCGGCCTATCGCTGGGAAGACGGCATCGGGCCGCGCGACCAGCGCCCGATCCGTCTTGACCTCGCATGGCGCTCCAAGGAAACCAACCAGATCGGCATCAACGAGTTCGCCGACTGGGCGCAGATGGCCGGTATCGAGATGATGCTTGCCGTCAATCTCGGCTCCCGTGGTCTGGATGACGCCCGCAACTTCCTCGAATATGTGAATTTTCCGGGCGGCACCGCGCTGAGCGATCTGCGCCGCAGCCACGGCACGGAAAAACCCCACGGCGTGAAAATGTGGTGCCTTGGCAACGAGATGGACGGCCCCTGGCAGATCGGCCACAAAACCGCGGTGGAATATGGCCGCCTGGCGAACGAGACGGCCAAGGCCTTCAAGGGTTTCGATCCGACGATTGAAGCGATTGTCTGCGGCAGCTCCAATGACGGCATGCCGACCTATCCCGAATGGGAGCGCGAGGTGCTGGAGGAGTGCTATGAGAATGTCGACCACATCTCGCTGCACAAATATTTCGGCAATAACAGCCGCGACACGCTGAATTATTTCGGCAAGATCGAGGAAACTGGGCGTTACATCCAGACCATCGCCGGCGTCATCGATTATGTGAAGGCGAAGAAGCGCGCCAAGAACGATGTTTCCATCTGCTTCGACGAATGGAACGTCTGGTATCACATCCGCGAAGAAGACGGCAAACGCATCAAGAGCTGGGACTGGCCGGAAGCGCCCGCACTTCTGGAAGAGACATACAACTTCGAAGATGCGCTTTTTGTCGCCGGCCTGCTCAACGAGTTCATCCGCCGTTCGGACCGCGTGCGCATCGCCTGCATCGCCCAGCTCGTCAATGTCATCGCCCCCATCCGGGCGGAAAAGAACGGGCCGGCCTGGCGTCAGACGATCTATTATCCCTATCAGTTCGCCTCGCTTTATGGCCGTGGTGTTGCGCTGAACGTTGCGGTCGATTGCCCGACTTATGATTGCAACGCGGCCGATGACGTCAAATATCTGGATGTCGCCGGTGTCTATGACGAGGCGGAAGGCATGGTGACGCTGTTCGTGCTCAATCGTCATCTGACCGAGGCGGCAGAGGTCAATGTCAGCCTCACCGGCTTCTCCTCCGCCACGCTCGATTTGCATCTGGCCATGGCGGGCTATGACCTGCGTGTCGGCAACGGCCCGGATCAGCCGGATCGCGTCGTGCCGGTGCAAGGCAGCGGCGTCGGTGTCGAGGACGGGGCGCTGAAGGGTTCCGTTCCGGCGCTGTCATACCATGTGCTGCGGCTGAAGGTTCAGTGAGGCGGCCATGGGTGTCCGTCTCAACAATATCGCCAAGTCCTTCGGCTCCTTCGCTGCGATCCGGGATGTCTCGATGGAAATCCCGACCGGCAGTTTTGCGGTCTTCGTCGGGCCTTCCGGCTGCGGCAAATCCACATTGCTGCGCATGATCGCTGGTCTTGAGGAGACCAGCGGCGGCCATATCGCCATCGACGACCGTGATGTCACGGCCGTCGAACCGGCCGATCGCGGTGTCGCGATGGTGTTCCAGAACTATGCGCTTTATCCGCATCTCAGCGTGTTCGAGAACATGGCCTTCAGCCTGCGTCTCGCGCGCCGCCCGAAAGCGGAGGTGAATGAGAGAGTGGGCGAGGCTGCCCGCATCCTGCAGCTTGAAGACCACCTGCATAAAAAGCCGTCGCAGCTTTCCGGCGGCCAGCGGCAGCGCGTGGCGATAGGCCGCGCGATCGTCCGCCAGCCGAAGGTCTTCCTGTTCGATGAGCCGCTTTCGAACCTCGATGCGGAGCTGCGTGTCCAGATGCGTCTGGAGCTGACACGGCTTCATCGCAAGCTCGGCGCCACGATGATCTATGTCACGCATGACCAGGTGGAGGCCATGACGCTTGCGGACAAGATTTTCGTGCTGAAGGGCGGCGTGGTGCAACAGGCGGGTGCGCCGCTTACCCTTTATGACGATCCGGATAACCGCTTCGTGGCGGGTTTCATCGGCTCGCCGGCGATGAACTTCCTGCAGGCGGAAATTGTCGAGCAGGCAAACGGCGTCGTGACGCTTTCGCTCGATGGCGGCCAGAGACATCTCGAAGCGCGGCTTTCACAGCCTGTTTCCACCGGCCAGCGGGTCGAAATCGGCGTTCGGCCGGAACATCTGATGATTTCGCAAGATGGCGCCCTGCCTGTCAATGTCGAGGTGGCGGAGGAGTTGGGTGATGTCTCCTACCTCTATACTCGCGCGCTGTCCGGCAAGGAAATCATCGTGCAACGTCAGGGATCGCGCGAAAGTCTGGACGGCCGGTCCGTGTCGCTGAGCGCTGCGCCCGACCATATTCTGGTTTTCGACACGGACGGCAAAAGGTTGCGATAGGCGCGAGGAGGCGTCTTTCGATGCAGCAGACCGCCTCTTCAAGGGGTGTTTCCACATAAACGGGAGGAGTGAACGATGCGATTGATCAAGACATTGCTTGTTGGCACGGTTCTGGGTTTGACCGCCCTGCCGGCGCTGGCCAAACAGGATATCGTCTGGTGGGACTTTCTGTCCGGCGGTGACGGCGTGCGCATGAAGGCGCTGATCGATGCCTTCAACAAGGAGCACCCGGATATCCAGGTCAAGGGGACGACGCTGGAATGGGGCGTTCCCTTCTATACCAAGGTGCGGACCGCCTCTGCCGTCGGGGAAGGGCCTGATGTCATGACCTATCACCTGTCGCGTGCGCCGCTCGCCCTGCAGGAAAAGGTGCTGAGCGAGATTACCGACAAGGATCTTGAGGAGGCCGGACTAAAGAAAGAAGATTTCTTCAGCGCACCGCTTGAAGCGGCCACCCATGACGGCAAGCTTTATGCCGTGCCGTTCGATATTCACGCGCTTGTTCTTTATTACAATGCCGATCTCCTGAAAGGCTCGCCCTATCTCGATGCCGAAGGCAAATTGACCGGCATCCAGACGATGGATGATTTCGAAAAGGCGCTGGCCTGGGCGAAAGAAAAGGGCGTTGAAACGCCGGTCACCTATCAGTCCGGCGGCGAAGCCGGTGTCTGGCGCGTCTTTTACACCCTGTTCTCGCAGCAGGGCGGCGAACTCGTCACCAATGGCGAGGTTCTGGCCGGCGACAATGCCGAGAAGGCCGCCAAGGCAATCGACACCATGTCGAAATGGCGCGAAAACGGTTGGGCGCCGGAACAGGCAGAGTATCCTGCCTCCGTCGCGCTCTTCTCCGCCGGAAAATCCGCCTTCCAGCTGAACGGCGTATGGGAAGTGCCGACCTACAAGGACCTGGAGAAAAACGGCAAGCTGGGCTTCAAGTGGAGTGCGGTCGAGGTTCCGCCCTTCATGGGCAAGCGCGCCACCTGGGCGGATTCGCACGCCTTTGCCATCCCCAACCAGGGTGACAAGACCGTTTCCGGCGAGAAACGCGCCGCCGTGATGAAGGTGATCGGCTGGATGGAAAAACACGCCATCAGCTGGGCCGATGCCGGCCACATCCCGGCCTATAAATCGATCACCGAAGGTAGCGAATACAAGGCGATGCAGCCGAACGCCACCTATGCATCGCTGGCGGAAGCGGCGGTGTTCGATCCGAAGACGACGATCACCGGTGTGGCCTCGCCCGCCTATGATGCAGCTCTCAACGTCATCGCGCCGGCCATTCAGGGCTTCATGAGCGGCACGGATGCGGTGGAGCAGATCAAGGAAGAGCTGCAAAGCAAGCTGAAGTAACAGAACCTGCCCTCCGGTTTCTGGCCGGAGGGCAGCACACAATGCAAGGTCCCGGAGACACTCCATGGCTATGATTGAAAACCGGCGCAAGAAATCGCTGATCGCGCTGTCGATGGTGACGCCGTTCATCGTGGTCTTCGTCACATTCTTCCTTTACCCGCTGATCGAGATGGTGCGCATCAGTTTCACCGATGCGCCGCTGATCGGCGACGGTGACTGGGTGGGGTTTGCGAACTACGCAAAGCTGCTGAGCGACCGCCTCTTCGTCACGTCGCTGAAAAACAACGGCTATTTCGTGCTTCTGACCGTCGTGCCGACGACCGTCATCGCCCTGATGATCGCTCTCGCCGTCAGCCGCCTTTCGGGCGTGAAGCAGACGATTGCCATGAGCCTGTTTTTCCTGCCCTATGTGCTGCCGGTTTCGGTCGTCACGGAAATCTGGGCGTGGATGCTCGATCTGCAGTTCGGCATTCTCCAGCCGGTGATTTCGCTGATTGCCGGCAAACCGGTCGCGGTTTTCAAGAATCCCTACTGGGTCATGCCGATGGTCGCCGTCGTCACCATCTGGTGGACGAACGGTTTCAACGTGCTGCTGTTCATCGCCGGTTTGCGCAATATTCCGGCGGAGCTTTATGAGGCGGCCTCACTTGACGGCGCAACGACGTGGCAGCGCTTCTGGCGGGTGACTTGGCCGCTTCTCTGGCCGGTCACGGCGCTTATTCTCACATTGCAATTGATCCTGCAGCTGAAGATATTCGACCAGATCTATCTCCTGAGCGGCGGCGGGCCCTTCAATTCCAGCTTCGTGCTGCTGCTCAAGGTCTATCGCGAGGCGTTCCAGCTGAACAATGGCGGTTACGCCTCCGCCGTGGCCACCGTGCTCTTCCTGCTGATCGTCACCGTTTCCATTCTCCAGTTCCAGTTGCTGCGCATCCGGAGGAACTCATGAGCTTCACGAAAAGACTAGAAAATGTCGTTCTGACCCTGCTGACATTTTCGGCGGCGCTCGTTTGGATATTTCCGCTCTATTGGGGTTTCGTGACGTCGCTACGTTCGGACAATAATGTTGCCGGCAACATGTCGCTGCTGCCAGATGAGTTTCAGCTGGGGGCTTATGTGAACGCGCTCTTCAACACGCGGCTGTTGACCTGGTACGCAAATTCAATCGGCACCGCCGCAATCGTCACGGTCTCCGTGCTGCTGATTTCGATGCTGTGCGCCTATGCCCTGTCGCAGATCCGCTTTCCGGGACGGCGTCTGCTTTATGGCGTCGTGCTTGCGAGCTTCATGGTGCCGGCGCAGACGCTCGTCGTCACTCAGTTCATTCTGATGAAGAACCTCAACCTCATCAACACCTGGGCGGGCATCATCCTGCCGCAGCTCATCACGCCCATCGTCATCATCGTTTATAAGCAGTTCTTCGACAGCGTGCCGAAGGAGATGCGCGAAGCGGTGGTTCTGGATGGCGGCGGCGAATATACCATCCTGTTCAAGGTCTATCTGCCGCTGAACTGGGGGATCACCACCGCCATGGCGATCGTGACTTTCATCACGGTGTGGAACGCCTTCTTCTGGCCGTTCCTGGTCGTCACCTCTGAAAACATGATGACGATCCCCGTCGGCATCACCCAGGTCAACGACACTTTCGGCATTGTTTATGCGCGCCTGATGGCCATCGCCATGCTGGCGGCGCTGCCGGTCATCATCGCCTATGTCATCTTTCAGCGGCGCGTGACGGAAGCGATCATGATCTCGTCCGGTGTGAAAGGGTGAGGGCGGCGCTGCTTAGATGACGTGGGCATTGTGCAGGGCGGTCAGCACCTCGTTCTTGAGGTGTGCGAGTTCAGGAGATCGCCGGTCGCGCGGGCGCGGCACATCCACCTCTATCCGCTGCTGGATACGGCCATCATGGGCGCCCATCATGTAGATCCGGTCGCCGAGATAGAGCGCCTCGTCGATATCGTGGGTGACGAGCAGGAAGGAAATGCCGCGCTGTTCGATGAGCTTCAGCACAAGGTCCTGCAACTTCATACGGGTGAAGGCATCGACCGCACTGAAAGGTTCATCGAGCAGCAGAATGCGCGGCTCGGTATAGAGCGCCCTTGCGATCGCCACGCGTTGCGCCATGCCGCCCGAAAGGGCCTTCGGCAGCGCGCCGCCGTGGCCGCTCAAACCGACATCGTCAATCAACCCCTTCACGCGCTCGACATCATATTTCCTTCCGGCCGCATAACCGATGTTTTCGGCAACCGTCAGCCAGGGCATCAGGCGGGGCTCCTGAAAGACAAAGGCGATGGGCGGTGAGTCCGATGCCTTTTCCTCGTCCTGCTGAATTCTGACAGCGCCTGAAAAACGCCGGTCTAGGCCGGCGGCGATGCGCAGCAGCGTGCTCTTTCCGCAGCCGCTGGGGCCAAGGAGAACCGCCGCTTCGCCATCACCCAGCGTGAGCTGGATATCCTGAAGGATCACTGTGTCGCCGAAAGCCTTTTCGCGCACATCGACATTGAGCAAACTCATCGCAGGCGTCCTTCCTGCTGAAGGGGATAGGTGTCGCGCCAGCGCAGGCAGCGGTCTTCGACGATCTTGAAGAGGCTGTCGGAAATCTTGCCCAGCACCGCAAGGCAGATGATGGCGATCATGACGAGATCAGGTCGGGAAAGCTCCCGTCCGTCGGAAAGCATGTAGCCGATACCTTCTGACGCGGCCAGAAGTTCGGCCGCAACGACACTCAGCCAGGCAAGCGACAGCCCGTAACGCAGGCCCGTGAAGAGATGCGGCAGCGAGGCGGGAATGAAAATCCGCCAAACCAGCACGGGCAGCGGCTGACGATACATCTCGCCCACCTCCACCAGCTTGCGGTCGACATTTCGGATGCCCGAGAAGAGATTGAGATAAACCGGAAAAAACGCGCTTTTGGCGATCAGCACGATTTTCGAGGTTTCGCCGATGCCGAACCAGATCATCAGCAGCGGCACCCATGCAAGGCTTGGGACCGCCCGCAGCGCCTGAAATGTCGGCTCGAGATAACGTTCGGCGGCAATCACCAGGCCAACGAGCGAACCGACGATGATGGCGAGCAGGGAGCCGATGACGAAGCCGACAAAGACGCGCGCGGTACTGGCCGCGACATTCGTCCACAAGGGGCCTTCCGCAAGTCGCAGGAAAGTGTCGTAAAGTTCGGAGGGCGGCGGCAGCACATAGGGGCTGACCCAGCCGAGGCGAACGAAAAGCTCAAGCAGCAGCAATGATCCGACCGGCACGATTGCGCCGCGCAGATCAAAGCGGCCAAGGAAATTCCCCACCCTTTGCACAAGCGGCAATCGGGAAGGGAACTGTTTCGCAGTCTGTTTCACGCGCTGGAATTCGCGCGGATGGGAATTCATGCGCCGAGTGCCTTTTTCGCCGGCGCCGGATCGATCAGCGATGACAGGACAGTGTCGACATTGACGCCCGGGCGCAGAACGTCGTCGCCCAGGAGTGGTGTGACGATGCGGATCGAGTTCAGCAATTCCTCACCGGGAACGGGATCCTTCCAGTCGCGCTTTTCGATCGTCAGCTTAGTGATCTTGGGATCGTTGCCGGTGACCTGCGTGACAAAATCGATGAATTCGCCGTTGTTTTCACGGATCCATTTCTGCGTCTGCACCCAGACGCCAAGAAGCCTGTCGACCGCTTTCGGGTGCTTCGCCAGAAACTCCTCGGAAACGCTGAAGACGCTGCCGTCGCGCCAGCTGCGCTCATCGAAAATCGCCCGGTCGCCCGCAAGCTCGGCCTGGGAGGTATGCGGATCGATGCCGACCCAGGCATCCACCTGACCCTGCTGAAGCGCGTTGAAACCTTCCGGATGCTGCAGGTTCACGACCTTGAGGTCATCGATGGACAGCTTGTTCTGGTCAAGCGCGCGGACGAGGGTGAAATAGGGCGCGGTGCCCTTGGTGACCGCAATGGTTTTGCCCTTGAGATCGGCGACGGTCTTGACCGGCGAGTCCGGGCGCACCTGAATGATGGAGGAACCGCCCCAGCTCGCCACATAGATAACCTTCAGCGGCACGCCGTTGGCGCGGGCGAGAAAGGCTGATAGTGCGGCCGAGCCGGCAAAATCCGTCGAGCCGACTTTCAGGAATTCGAGCGAATTGTTGCTGCCGCGGGATTGCACCCAGGTGATCTTGGTGCCGACATCCTTGAAAGCTTCCTCAAGCCAGCCCTTGTTCTTTATCAGCAGCGTGTGCGAGGAGTAAAACCCCCAGTCCAGCTTCAGCTCCGCAGGAAATTCCGGCGAACTCTGGGCCAGGGCATTGCCCGTGACAAGTGGTGCTGCGAGCGCGCCGGCAATGCCGAATTTGAGGATCTGGCGGCGGGAATGTTCGGCCTTCATGTTAATTCACCTAATTTATGTAATTTGTATACTTTAAGGGTATGGGCGGGTGTTTTTGAGGTCAATCCGCCGTTCTGGAACCCCATGCCAAACTTTGCGACCGGCGTGGAAAATCTCCCTACCGCGAGCGGGATCGGCGCGACGGCGCGTTATTCAGGGAAAAAACGATTGGCCGGCCGTTGCAGACCAAGATGGTCGCGCAATGTCGGCCCCTCATAGTCCTTGCGGAACAGCCCGCGCCTTTGCAGTTCCGGCACCACCTGCGTCGTGAAGCCGTCAAGGCCGGCAGGCAGGAAAGGGAAGGTGACATTGAAACCGTCCGAGCCCTCTTCGTGGAGCCATTGCTCCATTTCGTCGGCGATGGTCTTCGGCGTACCGACGAAGGCTAGACCCGCATAGCCGCCCAGCCGCTGGGCAAGCTGGCGCACCGTCAAGCCTTCGCTTCGGGCGAGCTCGATCACCCTTTCACGGCTGGATTTGCTGGCGTTCGTCTCGGGAATATCAGGCAGTGGGCCATCTGGATCGAAACCCGAAACATCATGGCCAAGCGCAATCGAAAGCGAGGCGACGGCGCTGTCATAGTGGACAAGGCTGTCGAGTTTGGTGCGTTTGGCCTTGGCCTCTTCCACACTTTCACCCACGAGAACGAAAGCGCCGGGCAGGATGACAATTCCGTCGCGGGAACGACCCGCTGCGACGGTCCTGTCCTTGACGTCCTTATAAAAGGCCTTTCCTGCCGCAAGCGTGGGTGTTGCGGCAAAAACGACCTCCGCGGTTTCGGCGGCAAGCTGACGTCCCGGCTCCGATGCGCCGGCCTGCACGATGACGGGCCAACCCTGCACCGGACGTGCGATGTTGAGCGGTCCGCGCACGGAAAATTCAGGTCCCTTGTGATCAAGCACATGCATTTTTTCCGGATCGAAGAACAGCCCGCTATCGACATCCCGGATAAAGGCGTCGTCCGAAAAGGAATCCCAGAGGCCGGTGACGACATCGTAAAATTCCCGCGCACGGCCATAGCGCTCGGCATGGTCAGGCTGCTCCTCGCGGCCGAAATTCCGGGCTGCGTCGGGATTTGACGTGGTGACGATGTTCCAGCCGGCGCGGCCGTTGCTGAGGTGATCGAGCGAGGCGAAACGCCGGGCCACATGATATGGCTCATCGAATGTGGTGGAGGCGGTGGCGACCAGCCCGATGCGGGAGGTGACGGCGGCAAGCGCCGAAAGCAGGGTGAAGGGCTCAAAGGAGGTGACGGTGTGGCTGCGGCGCAATGCCTCCGTGGGCATGTTCAACACCGCCAGATGATCCGCCATGAAGAATGCATCGAATTTCGCGGCCTCGAGCTGTTGTGCGAAACGCGCGAGATGGGCGAAATTGAAATTCGCATCCGGAAAGGCGCCCGGATAACGCCATGCACCCGTGTGGAGACTGACGGGCCGCATGAAGGCGCCGAGATGCAGTTTGCGATCATTTGCCATGGGATTCGCTTTCGTTGATGTTCTCGGCTTGCGCGGCGTATTGCTGATGGCTTTAAATGCAGACAGGCCTTTGCTCGTCGCGACGATATCCCTGCCGGAGGATCGACGCGGCAAAGACTATTCCGATTATGATTTCCGAACCGAAAGATTTTTGCTGAAATTCTGCATTTGGCGATGATCCCATGGCGACAGCCGCTCGGTCATCTTCGAAGTGTAACAGCGGAGCGGCCGCAGTAAGACGGATGGCGGCAACCATCTTTCTGATGAATAAGTTTTATTAAGTGTATAAAAATCAGAATATTGGCTGAATTTCCTGATGTAATTTATCTGGTTTGATCAGCCGTAAGGCGCCAAGATTACCTCGATGCAGGAGCCGGTGCGGACGGACTATCCAAATCCGCACCGGAGCATTTTGCGCGGCGCTTAAACCGCCAGCAGTTTCTCATTCCCGATACGGGTGGTTTCGATGGCGCCCTCCGTTTCGATACGCTTGCCGGTGGCGGGATCGAAGAAATGAAGGTGGGCGGTGGGGAAGTCCAGCTGGACGCGCTGGCCGGGTTTTACCGAGAGGTCTTCACCGATGGCGGCGGAGAAAGTCTCGCCGGCGATATTGGCATGGACGATGCGGCCGGAGCCCAGTTCTTCGACGAAATCCACGATAGCCGGTACGCCCGCGCCTTCCGTGCTGACCACGCATTGTTCCGGGCGGATGCCCACCGTCACGTCGCGGCCGCGCAGTTCCAGTGCGGTTTCGGGGAAGAGTTTCACCGGAGTGCCATCCAGCATCACGGCAGGGGATTCCACCTCCACCCTTGTGGCAAACAGGTTCATGGCCGGCGAGCCGATGAAGGACGCCACGAAGGTGCTGGCCGGGCGGTGATAGATATCCAGGGGATGGCCGACCTGCTCGACATTGCCCTTGTTCATCACCACCAGCCGGTCGGCCAGCGTCATGGCCTCCACCTGATCATGGGTGACGAAGACGGATGTGGCGGAGAGGCGCTGGTGCAGCTTGCGGATTTCCGCGCGCATGGTCACACGCAGCTTGGCGTCGAGGTTGGAGAGCGGCTCGTCGAAAAGAAACACGGCAGGTTCACGGATGATGGCGCGGGCCATGGCGACACGCTGGCGCTGGCCGCCGGAAAGGGCGGCCGGCTTGCGCTCCAGATAATCGGAAAGGCCGACGATCTTTGCGGTTTCCTCGATGCGGCGCTGGCGTTCGGCCTTGGGAACACCGGCAACCTTCAGCGCATAGCCGATATTGCCGGCCACCGACATATGCGGATAAAGCGCGTAATTCTGGAACACCATGGCGCAGCCGCGTTCACGCGGCTCCAGCGTGTTGACCACGCGGCCGCCAATGGCGATTTCGCCCGAGGTGATGTCCTCCAGACCGGCGATCATGCGCAGCAGCGTGGATTTGCCGCAGCCGGAGGGGCCGAGGATGACGACGAATTCGCCGGAGTCGAAAGAGAGGTCCACGCCGTGCAGGGTGGGCGTCTTGCCGTAGGATTTACGAACCTGACGAATATCGATCTGAGCCATGATAGAAAACCTTGTTGTTGAGAGCCGCGCTGTTACTTGTCGGACGAGACGAGGCCGCGGACGAACCAGCGTTGCAGGAAGGCCACGACGAGAAGCGGCGGCAGAATGATGATGAGGGAGCCAGCCAGCGTGACGTTCCAGTCCGGCGTGCCGTCATCGGCGGGCAAAAGCGCGCGGAGCGACATCATCACCGTCTTGTAGGACGGGTCCGTGACCATCAGGAGCGGCCAGAGATACTGGTTCCAGGCATAAACGAACATGATGGTGGTGAGCGCCAGCATGTTGGTGCGCGACAGCGGCAGCAGCATGTCCACGAAGAAACGCGCCGCGCCCGAACCGTCCATGCGCGCGGCCTCCGCCAGCTCGTCCGGTATCGTCATGAAGAACTGCCGGTAGAGAAAGGTGCCGGTTGCGGTGGCGATCAGTGGCAAAGTAAGGCCGGCATAGGAGTTGAGGAGGTTCCATTCCAGCGTGACCTCGATGCCGAACAGACCGAGAATCGAGCGGAACGGCTGGAAAAGATCGGCGGCGACCGAATAGGTCGGCACCACGCGCACTTCGAGCGGCAGCATCAGCGTGATGAACACCGTCCAGAAGAACAGGTGTTTGAGCGGCGAGCGGAAGAACACGATCGCAAAGGCGGTGAAGGCCGAAAGGGCTACCTTGCCGATGGTGACCAGCGTCGCCATGATGATGCTGTTGAGGAGGGCGTTGCCGAGATTGGCGCGTTGCCAGGCAGCCTGCGCATTGGTGAAGAATTCGCCCTGCGGCATGAAGCTGAAGGGGACGCTGTTGACCTGCTGGACCGTCTGGCTCGCGCCGGAAATAACAACGATGAAGGGGCCGATGAGCAGGAGGAGGCCGGCCGCCATGATCGCATAGGTCAGGGCGTCGGCGTAAGGGGTGCGCTGGATCATGGCCGCCTCACTTGTAATGGACTTGCCGCTCGACAAAGCGGAACTGGATGAAGGTGAAGACCATGATGAGGCCGATGAGGACGAGGCTCTGCGCCGAGGCGCCGGAATAGTTCAGCCCCTCGAAGGCTTCGCTGACGATGCGATAGACCATCACTTCGGTGGCGTGGTTGGGGCCGCCCTCGGTGGTGGAGGCGACGATGCCGAACGTATCGGCGCCGACGAAGCCCTCGGTCATCATGATCACGGTCAGGAAGAACAGGGTCGGCGCGAGCAGCGGCACCTGAATGTCGATGGCGCGGCGAATGGGCCCGGAGCCGTCCATGGCGGCGGCCTCCGTCAGCGAACGCGGCACGGATTGCAGGCCGGCGAACAGGAAGATGAAGGTGTAACCCGCCCATTTCCAGATGAAGATGACGATGACGAGGATGAGCGCGTGTTCGCCGTATTTGGCCGGGTTCCAGATATCCGGCCACCAGGAATTCAGCGATGCGGCGAGACCGCGTTCCGGCGACAGGATGAAGCGGAAGGCCATGCCGGCGGCGGGACCGGCAATCGCATAGGGCAGGATATAAAGCACCCGGAAAAAGCCGGAGCCGGGAAGCTGCCGGTCGACCGCAAGGGCGAGCACGAGGCCGATGAGGATCGCGAAAAACGGACCGGCGATCGCAAAGATCAGGCTCGTGAGGATCGATTGCCAATAAAGCGGATCGCCGAAGGTTTCCACGAAATTGGCCAGGCCGACAAATTCCGCCTGGCCGCCGAAGGGCGGCTCCAGGGTGAATGCCCAGTTCAGCACCGCCGCAACCGGCCAATAGAAGAACAGAAGGATGAGCAGGAACTGCGGCAGGGCGAAGAGCACAGGCAGCCACGTGCTTTTGAAGACGGTACGCTTTTCCATTGGAGTCCGGCAATGTTCGAGATTTCGGCGGGCCTGCCCGGAGATCGTCCGGACAGGCTTCTGAGAGCGATGAAAGAGCGCTTAGTTCAGCTTGGCGCCTTCATAGGTCTTTTCGAAGCGGCGCAGACCGGTGTTGGAGCGCTCGACGGCCTTGTCGAGTTCAGCCTGGATATCGGCGTTCTGCATGAAGATGGCTTCGAGCGAAGTGGCGACTTCCTTGCGGATCTGCGTGAAACCGCCGAGGCGGATACCGCGGGTATATTCGGAAGGCGGCGTAAACGTCAGGCTCTCGATCGCCTTTTCGCGGCCCTTATAGGGAGCCTTGTCGTAGAAACCATTGGCCTTCATGGCGTCGAAGCCGGTCTTGGTGACCGGGATGTAGCCGGTGACGGTCGACCACCACTCAACCATATCAGGCTGGGCGATGAAGTTGAGGAATGCGGCTGCACCCTTGTATTCGGCGTCCGGACGACCGGCCATGACCCATAGCGAAGCGCCGCCGACCAGTGAGTTGTGACGTTCCGCGCCCTTCCAGATCGGCAGCATGGCGACGTCCCACTTCACGCCTTCAGGCATGGCCTTGCCAACGGTGCCGTGGCTGGCGATGGAGGACATGAACATCTGGCAGGTCTGCGAGGTGAAGGCCGGCAGGATGTCCATGCCAAGCTGCTTGGTCTTGACGACGAACAGCTTCTCGTCCTGCATCTTCTTGAAGAATTTGACCTGATCGACGAACTTGGTCTTGTTGATCGTCAGTTCCGCGTCGAGACCCTGATAGCCGTTGCCCTTGGTGGCGATCGGCTGGTTGTGGATGGCGGAGAACTGCTCCATCAGCATCCAGGTGTCGAAGTTGAAGGCGAGCGGGCATTCGAAACCGGCGGCCTTCAGCTTCTTGGAGGCTTCTTCAACCTGCTCCCAGGTGTCGGGCTTGAAGGTGATGCCGGCTTTTTCGAAAGCGTCGACATTGTAATAGAAGACAGCTGTGGAGGAGTTGTAGGGGAACGAGTTCAGCTCACCGGCGGCCGTGGCGTAATAATTGGCGATGCCGGGGAAATAATTGTTCCAGTCGATCTTGTAGCCATTGTCGGCCATCAGCTTCTTGGCGGGTACGAAAGCCTTGGACAGCATCATGTCCAGCGTACCGGCGTCATAAATCTGGGTGATGGCGGGCTGCTTCTTGGCGCGGTAGGCGGCAATGGTGTTCTGCAGTGTGGATTCGTAATCGTTCTGCGAGGTGCAGACGATCTCGAATTCGGCCTGGGAATCGTTGAACTTCTTGCAGGTCTCCTGCACGCGGTCACCAAGATCGCCGGAAAGGCCGTACCAGAATTCGAACTTGGTCTTTTCTGCCTGGGCGGCCGTGGCGCCGAAGGCGGCGGCGATTGCGACGCCGGCCACGAAGGAAGTCAGAGCGGAAGATTTCATGAGTTAGCCCCGTTGATGGAATGATGGCCTGCTCGGCAAGGACCTCATGTCCCCGGCACGTAGCCACGGGCTCTGCTAACAGCCGTCTTTGACGGATCGCTTACATTTTGTTGAACATTTTATGATGACTGGCCGCGCAGCCCAATCTGCGCGGCGGAAAAGCCGAAAAATCTGGATTTATCCTTATTTATCAATCGGTTTACGTTTTTGGCCCGTTTTACTACCTGCTGCTGAATGGTTCTCGAAAGTCAACCGCGGCGTGCGGCCTCGATGGTGGCGACGTCGATTTTCTTCATATCCATCATCGCCTCGAAGGCGCGCTTGGCTTCCGCGCCGCCGGCGGCCATGGCGTCCATCAGCACGCGCGGCGTAATCTGCCAGGAGACGCCCCATCTGTCCTTGCACCAGCCGCAGGCGCTTTCTTCACCGCCATTGCCGACGATGGCGTTCCAGTAACGGTCGGTTTCTTCCTGGTCTTCGGTCGATATCTGGAACGAAAAAGCCTCGCTCTGTTTGAAGGCCGGTCCGCCATTGAGGCCGATGCAGGAGACGCCTGCAACGGTGAACTGCACCATCAGCGCATCTCCCTTCTTGCCGGACGGATAATCGCTCGGCGCATGGTGGACGGCGGTTACCGCGCTGTCCGGAAAGGTCTCGGCATAAAATCTGGCGGCTGCTTCCGCATCCTTGTCGTACCAGATACAGATCGTGTTCTTTTCCACCTGCATAATCCTCCCTAGTTGAAATCGTCCCCCCTGCCGCCGGGCAACTTGCTTGCCTATTGCCAGTTCCCGATCAGGCATAAAATGCAGCCGCGGCGCAAACGTTCCGAAAACGCTGCATCGATCACCGCTAAAGCCAGCGTCAATGGGGCCGTCAGCCATAAAATCCGCGGGTACAGGCGCGCACCGCAAACACGGTCGTCAAATCAATTGTGTCTTCCCGATGCATTGCCGGGTCTTGCGATCTCTACGGAAAGCAAGTCCCCGGCTCGGACGTAAAGTAACGATAGAACTATTGCATCGTCGTGACTTCGGCCAAGGGCACAGGCATGAAAGGAAGGCCAGCGAACGGAAATTTTTCTGAGCCATTCAATGTATCTGATGAAAATCAATATTATCATTAAATATTATTTAAGAATGAAATCATAATATTTGTGAATAATTTTGGATGGAAACATTCCTTTTTATCGGAGGATTGCGCGTGAGTATTCTTGATCGTGGTGCCAATGCTGTCGCGGTTCTCGCCGCGCTTTCCAAATCGCAGGCCATCATAGAATTCGACCTTTCGGGAAAGATTCTTACCGCCAATGAGAATTTCTGTCGGGCGCTCGGTTATGAGCTTTCGGAAATTGTCGGCAGGCACCACAGCATGTTCGTGGAGCCCTCCGTCGTGTCTTCTCAGGATTACAAGGCCTTCTGGTCCAAGCTATCGGCCGGCCAATTCGATCAGCAGCAATATAAGCGCATCGGCAAGGGCGGCCGGGAAGTCTGGATCGAGGCATCCTACAATCCGGTGTTTCGTCGCGGCAAGCCGGTGAAAGTCGTCAAGATCGCCACCGATATCACCGATCGCAAGCTGAAGGTGGCGGAAGATGCGGGCAAGATCGACGCCCTGTCACGGGCGCAGGCCATCATCGAATTCTCCCCTGATGGAGAGGTTCTGACTGCGAACGAGAATTTTCTGGCGGCGCTGGGATATTCGCTGGCGGAAGTGCAGGGCAGGCATCATTCCATGTTCTGCGAACCGGCCTATACGCAGTCGCCGCAATATAAGCAGTTCTGGAAGCGGCTGGCCGGCGGCGATCTCGTTGCGGACGAGTTCATGCGGCTTGGCAAGGGCGGCCGCAAGGTCTTCATTCAGGCGTCCTATAACCCGATCTTCGATCTGAACGGCAAGGTGTTCAAGGTCGTCAAATTCGCGACCGATGTCACCGGCCGCGTCGAAAATGTCGAAAAACTCGCACAATGCCTTACCGATCTGGCCGAGGGCGATCTTGCCCAGAACATCGATAAACCTTTCATCCCCTCGCTTGAAAGATTGCGCACCGATTTCAACGCAGCGTCGGAAAAGCTCAAAAGGGCCATGACGCTGGTGTCTGAAAATGCCGGCGCGATTTCTTCCGGTTCCAACGAGATCAGGTCCGCCGCCGATGATCTCGCCCGGCGCACCGAACAGCAGGCCGCCTCCATCGAGCAAACGGCAGCCGCGCTGGAAGAGATTACCACTGCCGTCAATGATTCAAGCCGCCGCGCGGAAGAGGCGGGCAAGATCGTCACCCGCGCTCGTGACCATGCGGAACATTCGGGCCAGGTGGTGCGCGATGCGATCGGCGCCATGGACCAGATCGAAAAATCATCGCGCGAAATCTCCAACATTATCGGCGTGATCGATGAGATCGCGTTCCAGACCAACCTTCTGGCGCTGAATGCCGGCGTGGAAGCAGCCCGCGCAGGCGAGGCGGGCAAGGGTTTTGCCGTGGTTGCGCAGGAGGTTCGCGAACTCGCGCAGCGTTCCGCAACGGCCGCAAAGGAAATAAAGAGCCTGATCAATGCCTCCGGCGCGCAGGTGGAAAACGGCGTCGGTCTTGTTACCAGGGCTGGCTCGGCGCTGCAGGAAATTGCCGAGCAGGTGCGGGATATCAACACCAATGTCGTGGCGATTGTCGATGCCGCGCGGGAACAGTCGACGGCGCTTGCGGAAATCAATCAGGCGGTCAACACCGTCGATCAGGGCACCCAGCAGAATGCCGCCATGGTGGAGGAACAGACCGCCGCAAGCCACAGCCTTGCGCGGGAAGCGGCCGCCCTGTTCGAGCTTCTCGGGCAATTCCGGTTCGACGACGCGACGCGATACACAGCCCCGGCGCGGGGCGGCTTTGAGCAGCAATCCGCGCCGGTGAGCTCGCATCGCAGCGCATCCCGCCCGCTTACGGCGCGCGGTTCCGCTGCGGTTGCCGTCAAGCATGAGGAGTGGCAGGACTTTTAGGGTGAGGCCTCAGCAAGCCGAGCCAATCACGCCAACGTCATCCTCGGGCTTGTCCCGAGGATCTGCAACGTATTGATTTTATTCGACGTGGTTAGATCCTCGGCACAGGGCCGAGGATGACGTCGACAGAATGTTGATCCTCCATTACTGACTTGAAAGGCGCTGCCCGCCGTCTGCGCCCCATCCGATCACGCCAGTCCATTCGGTGTTCGATACGTGATGACAAGCCGGAAAGCTGGGCATATCTTCCGGATTGGCCGATAATCGGCACATCGCGTTTGGAGTTTTCGGGGACTTTCGCTTGGCAGGGATATCGACAAGCCGCGTGGCTCTTGCCCTGTGTCTGCTGACCGCAGCCTTCGGCGCGGCGCAAGCCGAAGAGCCCGCCGGGGAAAAAGCCGCCTGCGCCTATACCCATGATGTCGCGCCGGACCTGTGCATCAATGTCGGCAGTTACAATAAAGATCTTTGCCACGCCATTGAGGTCCTTGCCGCCCGCCATGCTGTTCCGCCTGATTATTTCGCCCGGCTGATCTGGCGGGAAAGCCTGTTCCGGGCGAGTGCGGTCAGCCCGAAGGGCGCGGAGGGCATTGCCCAGTTCATGCCGGGAACGGCGCGGCTGCGCGGTCTTGACGACAGTTTCAACATCATCGCCGCGCTTGAAGCGTCTTCCCGGTATCTCTCCGAATTGAATGTGCAGTTCGGTAATTTCGGTCTTGCCGCCGCAGCCTATAATGCGGGGGAGGCGGGCTTGCGGAACTTCATCGCCAACGGTCGCCTGCCGACCGAAACCCGGGATTATGTGTTTGCGATCACCGGTTATCCGGTGGAAACCTGGAAGGACAACCCGCCGGACAAGGCGGCGCCGGCACTGGATGACAGCCGGCCTTTCCTCGATGCATGCGTGCGTCTCGCAGACACCCGCACCATGAACGATCCCGTCCTCATTGCATCAGCAGACTGGGCGCCCTGGGGCGTGCAGCTTGCGGCGCATTATAATCCTGCTGTAGCGAACCGGCTTTTCACCCGGGCGATCCTGCAGCTTTCGCAACCGCTGAATGCCGAAAGGGCGCTGATCGTGCGGCAGCGGGGTGGAAACTTCGGGTCGCGCCCGCGTTATGCCGCCCGCATCGGCCGCGAAACCAGAGCCGAAGCCAACACCCTTTGTGGCGATATCCGGCGGGCGGGCGTTCCCTGCACCGTGTTCCGCAACCGGTAAAAACGGCCGAGCCGGACCGGCGAGTCTTCTTTCCGCGACAAGGCTGATCATAACAAATTGATCGGCTTGAAGGACGTCCCATCTTTCAGGCGGAAATGTTCATGCATAGATTTGCCGCGAATGCTGGGCGACAGGGGCCGGCTGCATGCGTGGGGAATGATCTGGAAATGAAATGGTTTGAAACCGGATGTCTGGCGGCCGTTCTGGTCGTCGTTGCGGCGTGCACCAGCGCCGGGGAGACGCAGGTCTCCCGCACCGTCGCAAGTTTCGTGGGACAGCCGCGTGACGCCGCAATCGCCCGGCTTGGCCGCCCGAACAAGGTCATCATCGAAAACGGCGAAACCGAATCCTACTGGCTGAAGGTCGATGTGGAGACCTATGCCGGCCTCAGCAACAGGCGCGAAGTCAGGAACGTGGACGGGCAGTCGCGGGTCTCGGAAACCGAAGGCATGAAGATCAAGGAACATCGCCGCGACTGCATCATCAAGATCACCGCGAATGCCGCCTCAACTATCAAGACGAGTGAGATCATCGGCAATCCCGCCAACTGCGAGACGCTTCTCAATCGTCCAGCCTCCTGAGAAGGTCCGTCGCAGCCGCTGCGGTTGCCGAGTGCCTCAGAGCTCCATCTTGATGGTGAGCATATATTCGGTGCCCTTCGCCCGGTCGCGCGTGCGGGATACTTCAAGTGTGACCTTGTCCAGCTTGTGCCCGAGGCTTTCCTTGATCGTTCCGCCCGGTGTGTCCTCGCGTCGGAACGAGGTGTTGCCGTAACCGACGCCCATTTTGCGGGTAATGGCGTTTTCCGTGTAGGTTCTTCCGAACATGGCGGAAGCCTGGCCGCTGCGCACCGTCGTTTCGAAGCCGCGGGAATCGATGTCGCGATAGGCCGAGGCGGCAATCGAATTGTCCGAACTGCTGTAGCTGCCGCCGGCACTTATTCTGGCGAGGCGATGACCGTCATGTTCGAGAGAGAAATTGCCGTCGGCCGAAGGTCCGAAACGCCCGCCGTTCATGGCGTCCTTATAGGTGAAGCGGAAGCGGCCGCTGCGCGCATCCACCTGATAATTATAGGAGGCGTCGCCGCTGCGGATCTGGATACCCGGCGCCGGCTCGCTGCCGAGGATCGGCGAAACCTTGTCCGCGAACTGGAACAGGGGTTTGGTGACCTGATCAAACTCCGACTTCGACAATTCCACCGGCTTGCCATCGGGGTCGAATTTCCCGACCGCGAGGCAGGGGCGCTGGTTGATGATGCTCTTCAGGGCAAAGACCGTGCAATTATCGCTGGTCGTGCCGGCAATCGCGGCGTGGACGGAATTGCGCAGGGTGTAGCTGCCGCAGCAGGAGAAGGCTTCATTGTCCAGACTGGCATCGCGCGTGTAGCCCGTAAAAACAATGCCGCTCGCCCCGTTGTTCAGGCCGATATTGGCGAAATGCGGGCCGCTTTGCAGCGGAAAGAGCTTCAACTGGCCCTGGTCGGCAAGCGTTTTCGGGTTGGAAGGTGATGGAAGCGGCATTCTTCTTCTCTCCTGAAACACGGGAACGGTGTGTTTTTTTACCATCGTAAATTGAAGCCGCAACCCTTAACTGTACCCCGTGATATATCCCGTTCCTGTGGATGAGAGTGACCGCTGTTGTTACTGTGAGCCTGTGCGCATATGTTGGAGTACTTAATCTTGATTTGCGGGCAAGGCGGACAGGCGCATAATGACCTCCCAGTTGGATTTTTTCGCTTCCGCGTCAGCGCGGCTTCCGCAGGCTGAAAGAGGGCGAAAAGCGGGTGGTCGCGAAACGACCCAAAAGACCGCTACGGACGATGAGGCCCTTGCCGGATATCTTGAATCTACCGGCAATTATCGTGTCCTGCGCCGGCTGCAGCCGCGCGCGGTCGTCGACCGGCCAAGGCCGGATTTTCCCCGCCAGGGCGTCATCCTCGATACGGAAACGACGGGCCTCGACCATCGCACGGACGAGATCATCGAAATCGGCGTCATCACCTTCACATTCGACGATAACGGTGCGATCGGCGATGTCACCGGCATCTATGGCGGGTTGCGGCAGCCCGCTATTGCCATTCCCGAAGAAATCACCCGCCTGACCGGGATTACCGACGAGATGGTTGCGGGACAGTCGATCGACATGGCGCGGCTGACTTCCCTCATTGCCGATGCTGATTTGATCGTCGCTCACAATGCGGGTTTCGACCGCCCCTTTTGCGAGGCCTTCTCGCCAATCTTCCGCAACAAGGCATGGGCGTGCTCGGTTTCGGAAATAGACTGGCGTGTGCGTGGTTTCGAGGGCAACAAGCTTGGTTATCTGATCGGACAGTCAGGTTATTTCCACGACGGCCATCGCGCGGTGGACGATTGTTTCGCCTTGCTGGAAGTGCTGGAGCAGACGCGCCCCGGCCAGAGCAGCAGGCCATTTGCCGAACTCCGTGAGGCGAGCCAGCGGTCAAGGGTGCGCATCTACGCGGAAAACAGCCCCTTCGACATGAAGGATCATCTGAAAAAGCGGGGTTATCGCTGGTCCGACGGTTCCGATGGCCGGCCGAAATCCTGGTGGGTGGAACTGCCGGAGGAAAAGCTCGAAGAGGAACTGCATTTCCTGCGGACCGAAATCTACCGCTGGGATGCCGACCCCACAGTCAAATATCTCACCGCTTTCGACAGGTTCAAGGCCGGCTGAAACACGGGGTATTTCGGCTTTTCAGATTGCATACAATTTCTGCAATGAATCGAAAACAATCGATGTAAAATTGGGCAGGTCCGCACACGGGTTTCGGGTGCGCAGAAAAATATCATTTTACATCAATGGCTAAGCCGATTGGCACGCCTCCTGCATGACAAAGACGTCGCAGGAGAGTGTTTATGAGCAAAGCCGCAGCAATCGACATCGCTTCCGTATCGAAGATTTACGGCAACACCACCGCCGTGCATGCGATTAGCCTCAAGATACCGGCCGGGAGCTATTGCTGCCTGCTCGGCCCATCGGGCTGCGGCAAGACCTCGACGCTCAGGATGATTGCTGGCCACGAGAGCATCTCCAGCGGTGACATCAGGCTCGGCAATGTGGTCGTCACCGATCTGCCGCCGGCCAGACGCGGCACGGCAATGATGTTCCAGTCCTATGCGCTGTTTCCACATCTCGATCTCGTCGACAATGTCGCCTTCAGCCTCAAGATGAAGGGTGTGGACAAGGAAGGTCGCCGGGCGAAGGCGCTTGAAATGCTGCAGCTGATGCAGCTCGAACCCTATGCCAGCAGGCGTCCGGCCCAGCTTTCCGGCGGGCAGCAGCAGCGCGTGGCGCTGGCGCGTGCGCTCATCACCGATCCCGAGGCGCTGCTGCTGGACGAGCCGCTTTCCGCGCTGGACCCGTTCCTCAAAATCCGCATGCGCGCCGAGCTGAAGAAGCTGCAGACCTCGCTCGGCATCACTTTCGTCCACGTCACCCATAGCCAGGAAGAGGCCATGGCGCTGGCCGATATCATCGTCGTCATGAATGACGGCCGTATCGAACAGTCAGCCACCCCCCGCGAGGTGTTCGAGCGTCCCGCCACCGCCTTCGTTGCCCGTTTCATGGGCGACCACAACGTCATTTCCGGGCGTTTCCGGGAAAAGGTTGACGATCTCGTCACGCTCGAAGTGGCCGGCGGCGGCACTTTCACGGCAAGCGGCGTCGCCCCGGATGACGGCGCGATCGATATCGCCGTGCGCACCGACCGCGTCCGCGTCGGTGAGGCAGACCAGCCGGGCCTCGGTTTCACCGGCATCGTCTCGAATGTCGAATATCGCGGCGCAAGCGTGAAGATCGCCGTGACCGGCGCGGGCATTGAGGACTTCAACGTCATCCTCAGCGATGCCGCCTTCTTCGAAAACCCGGTCAGGACCGGTGACGCCATACCGCTTTCATGGAATGCGGCCGATGCCATCGTGCTCGGCCGGGTAGAGAAGTGACCCCAAAAATAACCAGAGGAGAACTTTGAAATGACAGACATCACCAGCAGCAAGAAGGGCCTTTCCCGCCGCGGCCTCCTGAAGGCGGGTGCGGCCGCCACGGGCGCCGCAATCGGCTCCGGCCTCATCACCGGCTTCCCGACCATCTGGGCGCAGAACCCCATCACCATCCGCCAGTTCGGCACCGGCGTGTCGAACCTCAACGCCATTGCCGAAAAGTGCAAGGCCGATCTCGGCATCACGCTCGAAATGACGGCGACGGATTCGGATGCCGCCGCCCAGCGCGCCGTCACCCAGCCGAACTCCTACGATATCGCCGATATCGAATACTGGATCCTGAAGAAGGTCTATCCCGCCGGCGTCATCCAGCCGATGGAAATCAAGAAACTCAAATATTACGACAAGATCGTGCCGCTGTTCAAAAACGGCAAGCTGAAGCCGGACAGCGTCGTGGCGCAGGGCACGGCCCCGCACACGGTCGGTTTCGTTGAAAAGCCCGGCGACAAGACGTTCGCCAAGGGCGAGACCGATTATTTCACCATGGTCCCGACCATCTACAATGCCGACACCCTCGGCATCCGCCCCGATCTCGTCGGCCGCGATATCACCAGCTGGGCCGATATCATGGACCCCAAGTTCAAGGGCAAGACCTCGATCCTCAACATCCCCTCCATCGGCATCATGGATGCGGCCATGATCATGGAAGCCATGGGCAACATCAAATATGCCGACAAGGGCAACATGACCAAGGAGGAGATCGACAAGACCATCGACTTCCTCATCAAGGCGAAGAAGGACGGCCAGTTCCGCGCCTTCTGGAAGAGCTTCGATGAAAGCGTCAACCTCATGTCATCAGGCGAAGTCATCATCCAGTCCATGTGGTCGCCTGCGGTTGCTGCGGTCCGCTCCAAGGGCATAGCCTGCAAATACCAGCCGCTGAAGGAAGGTTATCGCTCCTGGGGTGGCGGCCTCGGTCTCGCCAAGCATCTTTCCGGAGCCAAGCTTGATGCGGCCTATGAATATATCAACTGGTACACCTCGGGCTGGGTCGGCGCTTATCTCAACCGTCAGGGCTATTATTCCGCCGCCATGGAAACGGCCAAGGAGCACATGTCCGCCGACGAGTGGGGTTACTGGGTCGAAGGCAAGCCGGCGCAGGGCGACATCATCGCCCCTGACGGCAAGGTCATGGAAAAGGCGGGCGCGGTGCGCGACGGCGGCTCCTTCGAGGAGCGCATGGGCAAGGTCGCGTGCTGGAACTCCGTCATGGACGAAGACCGCTACATGGTCCGCCGCTGGAACGAATTCATCGCGGCCTGATCTATGTAAAAAACAAGACTGGCGGCGGTTTATCGTCGCCGGTCCTGAAATCGGCAGGCGCACAAACCTCTCGTCCGTCATCCTCGGGCTTGACCCGAGGATCTAACGATCCACCACCTCAGACGTGGTTGGATCCTCGGGTCAAGCCCGAGGATGACGTCGAGAGTGTGGAGGGCTTGTTACGTGCTGGCTGGCGGCATTGCCGCCGGTGCTTCCGCAAATTCAGGGAAAGGCTCGGATATGGTGACGGTCAGGTTCATCGGCGTCAGCGACAAAAAGGACAGACCGCCCCGCAGCTTCGCGCTGCCGCAAAAGCTTGTGTCCTATGTGCAGGCCGCCCCGCTTCTGCTGATCCTCGGCTTTTTCCTGGCTTTGCCGATCCTCATGATCGCCGTCGTCAGTTTCTGGGATTACGATTTTGCCCAGATGTATCCCGATTTCGTGACCTTCAATTATCTGGAAACGCTCGGTTCCTGGGTCACCTGGCAGACCTATCTCAACACCCTGAAATATGCCGCCGTGGTCTGGGCGATCACGCTGTTCTGCGGTTTCTGGGTGGCCTATTTCCTCGCTTTCCATATCCGCACCACCACGATGCAGATGGTGCTGTTCCTCGTCTGCACCGTGCCCTTCCTGACATCGAACATCATCCGCATGATTTCGTGGATCCCCGTTCTGGGTCGAAACGGTCTCGTCAACAGCGCGCTGGTCGGCACCGGCATCATTCCCGAGCCGATCGAATGGCTGCTTTATTCTGACTTCGCCGTGGTGCTCGCCATGGTGCATCTCTATACGCTGTTCATGGTCACGCCGATCTTCAACACGCTGATGCGCATCGACAAATCGCTGATCGAGGCGGCGCGTGACGCCGGCGCGACGGGCTGGCAGACGCTCAGCAACGTCATCATTCCCCTTGCCAAGCCCGGCATGGCCATCGGCAGCATCTTCGTCGTCACGCTGGTCATGGCCGATTTCTCCACGGTTCAGGTCATGTCCGGCGGCCAGAGCGCGTCGGTGGCGCTGATGATGAAGAACCAGATGTCGCTGCTGCAATATCCTGCCGCCGCCGCCAATGCCGTCATCCTGCTCATCCTCGTTCTTCTGATGGTCGCGGGCATCCTGCGCATCGTCGATATCCGCAAGGAGCTCTAGTCCCATGCATCAGGAAAAACGCGGTCGCGAATTCTATATCCTCGCCTTCTTTTTCGCCCTCTTCGTGCTGTTCCTTTACGGCCCGTTGTCGGCCATCCTCATCCTCGCCTTTCAGGGGCCGAATGGCGGGCTGACTTTCCCGTTGAACGGCGTTTCGCTGCACTGGTTCGGTAATCTCTTCGAACAGCAGGCTGTCGGTGATTTCGGCGGCTCCTTCCGCCGCTCCCTCGGTCTCGGGCTGATGGTCATGGCCGTCACCGTGCTCGTCTCTCTGCTGGCGGGCCTTGCCTTCCGGCGCAGGTTCATCGGCGCGACGCCGCTATTCTACCTGTCGGTCGCCAGCCTCGTCGTGCCGTCGATCATCATTTCACTCGGTATTGGTGTTCTTTTCCAGCAGCTTGGACTGGAACCTTCATGGTATACATCAGCTTTCGGGGCGCATCTCACCTGGACGCTGCCTTTCGGCGTGCTGATCATGCTCGCCGTCTTCAACCGCTTTTCGCCGTCCTATGAAGAAGCCGCCCGCGATCTCGGCGCATCCTCCTGGCAGACCTTCGCCCATGTGGTGCTGCCGATGATCGCGCCGAGCCTGATCGGCGTCGGCCTGTTCGGCTTCACGCTTTCTTATGACGAATTCGCCCGCACATTGATGACGTCAGGCACCTACAACACGCTGCCGCTGGAAATCTACGGCATGACCACCAATGTCACGACGCCGGTGCTTTATGCGCTCGGTGCTGTTACAACCCTGTTTTCCTTCCTGGTGATTGCGGCCACGCTTGGCCTGATCGTTACGCTCAATCGCCGCCATTCACGCGGATAAAGAAACGTAAAATGCGCATTCTCGTCATCAATCCCAACACCACGCACTCCATGACCGCGACCATCGCCGACGCCGCGACGCGGATAGCCGGCCGCGATACGGAGATACTGGCCGTTACCTCGTCCATGGGTCCCGTCTCCATCGAAGGTTATTACGACGAGGTTTTCGCCGTGCCCGGCCTCCTGCTGGAACTGGCAAAGGCCCCGGCGCTCGGAGCCGACGCGGCAGTCATCGCCTGTTTCGACGATACCGGGCTCGATGCGGCCCGTGCTCTGGCCGATATTCCCGTTATCGGCATCTGCGAGGCGGCGGTCTCGGCCACCGCCTTCATCGCGCAGAAATTCACCATCGTCACGACGATGGAACGCTCACGGCTGCCTCTGGAACATCTGGTCCATCGTTATGGCATGTCCGCCCGCTGCAACGTGCGCGCCGCCGATATACCTGTCCTGTCGCTGGAAGATCCCGCCTCGAACGCTCGTGAAAGGCTGCGCGCGGAAATCTCGCTGGCCCTGAAAGAGGACAGGGCGGAGGCGATCGTGCTCGGTTGCGCCGGCATGGCCGACCTTGCCGCCGAATTGCGCAATGAATTCGGCGTGCCGGTTGTCGATGGCGTTGCAGCGGCCGTCAAACAGGCGGAATCGCTGGTGTCCATGGGGTTATCAACCGCCAAGCGCGGCGCTTATGCCACGCCGCTCACCAAGCCCTATCGCGGATTGCTGGAGGCATTTAGGCCGGACAGGCTCTCCGGGGCATCGGCAGACGGCGCAGACGTTCTCACGGCCTCCGCCCATAAAACGACGAAGGCGAGCTGATAGGCCAGATCGCGCTGGACGCTCTGCAATGCCGGATCGCTTAGAACTATTCTTGATCCGTTTCTCTTCAGCATGTTGAACCGCTCGGCCCTGGCAAGCATGGCCGTGACGTGAGCGCGGCTGATCCCGTACGCACGGGCGGCCGCCTTGCGGGAGAACACGCAACCCGTCGCATCGCACGCCTCTGTTTTCGCGGCCAATAACAAGTCCAACAGGATGGGGAAACCGGGCGCATGCCCAAGGAACATCCGCATCTCCTCCGAAACAAAAGACAAATCCTGCGCGTGCCGCAGTGACCAGCTCACACCGTCGATAACGGCGTCTGTTCCGACAGCCTTTTCGCCGGGTGTCTCCATTGCCGGGGAGATTTCCCATGGAGAAGCCGCGGTGAGATAGGCCGTGGCGAGCGTCTCGATTGCCGTAATGAGCCAGCCGCTCAGGCGCCATGGCCGCTCGCGGTTATCCCCGCCTGGCGGGTGCCGCTGCGCGGTATTTTCCAGTTCCAGCCAGTCGATCAATGCGCGTGTCCTGCGGCTGGATGCCCAGCCGGGTGGCACGACAACTGCCTGAACCGCCGCCAGCGTAAATTGCCCGCCATGACCAGATCCGAGGCCGATGGCGCACATGACGGTGGCGAACGCGCCGAAGTCTCCAAACGCGCGGACGAGGCGCTGCTCCTGTTTGAAGACGGCCGATATGTGGGTGCAAAGAGAGGTGACAGCATCATCAAAGGCGGCATCGTTCAGGATGCGGTTCGCAAGTAAGTCCAGCCTCTCTCGAAGCACGTCCGGCTGAGGCCGGACGAAGTCCCTTTTGGGGTGCGTCTTTGAAGCTGGAGCGCCTGCTTTTCCGGATACCTTTCTCCCATGTTTTTTCTATTCACTACTTTATGGCGAATTCGAAAGCGTGAGTTCTGTTCGCTGACGACGGCCGCTTGGGGCAGGGGTGACAGCCGAAAGGTTCCGCTCCGGAAGATGCGTGCATTTTGTTGCACTCCCCCGAGGCTCTGTTGCGCGGTATTAAAAAATACTCTCATAAATTGAATGTTAAGGGGCGCGTTAAAATGTGTTCCCTTTTGAGACGGTTTGCGAGGGTGACGCTGAAAATGAAGTTATCTACTGTTTTTATTGCATAATTTAATGAAGCCGTGGATGCGAAATCTTTCGTCCATTTGCCGTGAATACAATCTTTGATGGTTGCTTTTTAGGCATTGACGACATCGCGAAAGATGCATCCGAAACCACATGACACCCGAATGTTACTGCCATGTCTCGGGCGCGGTCGGCAGCGATGCCGGGCGGCGCGTGGAGCCCGTCATGCCTTTTATTCATCCCCGATTATTCAGAGGAGGTTGAAATGATTCAACTTAAACATGTTGCTTTTGTTGGCCTTGCGGCCATCGCGATGCAATTCGATATCCCGTCCATGGGCCAGCCGGCCCTTGCGAACGCGGCAACCCTCACCGCCGAGCAGACGGCGGCTTTCCAGTCGAAACTGGAACAGGCGGAAGCTAGCCGCGAACTGCTCGGCCGCCGATCCGTGTGCCTGATGGAACATCTGACGGCGCAACAGCAGCTCAGCGCCGACCGCGAGAAGGCGCTGGGGCAGGCCATGTACCTGCAGATCGAGCTGGAGCGGCAGGTGGTGCAGTCCGAAACCAGCGTGAAGGGCTATGAGGAGCTGGTTCAGTCCGAGAGCGAGAACGTCAGGGCGCGTCAGGCCACCTTCGAAAAAGCCCGCAGGGAAATGGACGAGCAGGCCAAGAGAGTAAAAATATGCAGCGGCGTCCTCTTCTTCCTGCCGGGAATTTGCCAGATCGGTGACGCCGCGGTGAAGGCGCTGGGCTGGATGAAGGATGCGGAGAGGGAATACCGCATCGCGCAGCCACGTCTGGACAATGCCCGGGCGGCTCTTGAAGGCGTTCGCAACCAGCTCGAAAACAATCGCCGCCAGCTTGCGGCGGCACAGCAGAGCCACGCGGAAAACCAGAAGGCGGTGAAAACTCTGGAGGAGCAGATCACCAGGCTCAAAGCGGCGATCTCCACCATCAACGTCAAGGTTCAGGACTTCAACATTCAGGTCGGCAACTTCACCAGCGCTCTCAAGGAAGCGAGCGAGGTCAATCCTGACGACGCGAAAATACGTCAGGTTACGCGGCTGTCCGCCGAGATCGACGGCCTGACCAAAGACGTGCCGCAGTTCATTTCCTCCACCGAGGCCGGACTGCCGGACGACGCGAAGAAGCAGTGCGGATCGTGAACGATCAACCCCATGAGTGTGCGTAACCACCCATCAACAGGAGCATGGAAAATGAACAATGTCGTGACGTTTGAAAGCCGGACCGCCCAAATCAACAGCGCGATCGACGCCGGCGTCGATGCGATCGTTTCGCAGCCGAATTTCAGCCTTCCCAAGTCTGATACGGCGCTTGTCCGGTCCTATGTCGATAAAATCCAGGGAACCTATGATGTCGAGCGCGCCAAGCGTGACACCGACAATGCGATCGACCTGCTTTACATCGCCTACAACACAACACCGCAGGAAGAGGACAAAATTCGCGCGCGCATCACTGCGATCATGGATGGATTGATTGATTCGCAGCAGAAGAGCGAAATAGTCATGAGAGGCGCGATAGGGACGGCCACCCGCATCGGTTCGTCCATCGCCGATCTTTTCCCGGATTGGCTCGATATCAGGGAGGGAAATGATCAGGCCGAAATCAAGGCGTTTGTCTCCAACGACCTGATAAAACTGGCGAAAAATATCCGCGATAGAGCACTGGAGGTGCGCAACGATCTTCTTAATCTTGCCGACACATATGACGCCATCATTGCGAAAACGGCTCAAGCCACCAGCATGAGCGAAACGGCTTTGAGCAGGCGTCTCGAAGACAAGGCGGTGATGGAGCGGGAAATCCACGAGGCCGATGCGCGGCGCCAACAGCTTGAATCACTTGTGAACGATCTCAAGGCGCAGGTTGCGGAATTTGAAAAGAAAGCCCGCGAATACGAACAGCGGGCGAATACGGCCGAACAGCGCGCTTTTGTCATGTCGATCGTTCGTGTCGGCGCGCAGATGATTTCCGGCGTCGTTCCTGCCATCGCCATGGTCGCGGGCGGACCGGCTTCGATGTTGGCGTCCTCGGTTGGCGGTGCTCTCTCAGGGCAGTCCAAAGGCGGGCAGGGTGCTGACGGACAGGGGCAGGGTGGTGGCGGCCGCACGCCCGCAACCGGCGACGGCAAGACGGATGCGGCGGCAACGCAGAGCAAGATTTCCGAGCAGAAGGCTGAACTCCGCAAAGCCGAGGAAAAACGCGACACCTTGAAGACGGATATCAAATCGCTGGAGGACAGCAGGTCGGCGCTGGCGAAGGAGGCCGACGGCGCCGATCCGAAATCGAGCAAGGCCGTGGAGCTTGCCGAACTCGATAAACGACTGACCGCGCGTGCTGCAGAACTGAAAGCGCAGGAGGAGAAGATTGCAAGTCAGCAAACCCTGATTTCCAGCCTGCAGGCTTCGCTCGACGCGCTCGACAAGGGGCTTGGCAAGCTCACCGACGAGCAGCAGCAGCAGGCGGCGAGCCTGCGTGAAATGCAAATGAAGATGATCGACAAGGTGGAAACCTATGAGAAAGAACGCCGGAACCAGGCCGCCGAACTCATAAAGATCAACGCTCTGCTCAAGGGCAAACAGGCCGAGGATGACAAGATCAAGCTTGCGGTCCAGTCGCTTAACGTCAGCATTTCGGCGCTGAAACGCATGAAGGAAATTATTGAGGAAATCGCCTTTTTCTTCAAAGGCTTCGCCGATTTCATGCAGGCCGTAGCCGACGATGCACAGCATCAGATCGACGGCATCGAAAATGTCGCGGGGCAGGAGACTATTCGCAGGAACCGCTTCGCCCAGCTCGTTCGCTCCGTTGACGAGTTCTTCGTCAGGCAGACCGCCCAATGGCACGCGGTGGTGACCGTCAGTGACAGATTCAACCGCAGCTTTGCGCACGGATGGTCGAAGCTCAACGGGTTGCAAGGCTCATATATCACAGGCCCCGCACTGACGAACTATATGGCGGAAGCCTCGGAGAAGCTCTCGGCCATCGTCGCCGAACGCGAGGCCGCTGCGGACGCAAAAATCGCGTCGCTGCAGGCGTATCGTCAGGATCTGAGCAAGACCGCCTGATCCCCTGAGACCCTGCCGTTCCCTTTCCGGCCCGGCAGGAAGCGCATCCATGGTCTCAGCCGGAATCGTCCCCCTTGGCATGGATCATGGGCAATGTCCTGCCGGCGCATATGCCGGCAGGGCGGCCACCGAAACTTCGACATTCACCAAATCAACGACGGGCATCCGGCCGCCATCGAAGCGCCCCATGCCGCGTCATTTTCAGAAAGGAGAAGACCATGCCGACAGTCAACAACCCTCCCGTTCTGGTGCCTCAGGACACCCCCGCCTGGTGCTTTGCCGCCGTCGAGCAGATGGTGCGGGCCTATCGCGGGCTTCCTGCGGCCACGCAATACGATATTGCGAGACGCAATACCGCAGCGCTCGCGACCGTCGATCCGCAGGTTCAGGAACGCTGGGAGCTGGCGCAGGTTCTGGATCAATCCGCCGGCATCCTTGAACTGGGCGGGGCAAATCCGAACAGCAATATCGTCAAGCTGGTGTCCAGCCAGTGGAACGCCTTCGATCACACCTCGACCGGCGGCCATTTCGTCAACGGTCTGACCGCCGATATCGTCAGGAGCGAGATTGATAACAACCGCGTCTTCGTGATCGGAACCGAATACCATTATTACCTCGTCTACGGCTACACCGTGAACGGCAAGGATCTCGAACTGCATATTCTCGACCCATGGCCGGCCGGGCGGGGCGGCGCCAGAACGCGCCTCGGACTGCAGGAATTTTTGGGCATGCCGGCCCGCGTCGCCATCACCTTCGGTTAGGCCGGAGCGCCGGCCGCCAACTGCATTCCCATCGACTGCCGGAGATATTCCGGCACCCAATCAACACCAGATCCCGCCACGCGATCCCGCACGTCAACGCCCGGGAACAGGTGGCTCATGTTCAAAAAAGGAGACACACATGCCAATTCTCAGCAATTTCGTGGTCAAGCATATCCGGCCCTTTGGTGAAGCGGGTTATGATGCTTTCGGCAATGCGCAGACGATCGAATTCCTCTCGAGCCTCGGGCTCAGCACGGGGGATATCACCAATATCTTCGCGGCATGGCGTCTGGCGGCCCTGGCTGATCCCGTCGGCGAGAGCAATCTTCTCGTTGCGGCAGCAAATGCGCTGGCGCAGGCGCGATGGGAAAACCTCTATGAGACCCAGATGAGTACGGTGCTGTTCCTCGATGATGTCCAGCTTGAATCCCTCAGCCATCTCGAGCCTGGTCCCAACCGAAACTTTTCGTGGCGGTCGCCGACCCCTATCGCCGCCGCGGTAACCATTCACAACGGCAGCAACAGGCATCACATCATCTGGGAGGCAACGGGTTTTTCCGGTGGTACGGATGAAAATGGCTGGATTTCGCACTTCTCCGATTTATTGCCGACCGAGCGATAGGCCCATCGTCGGATAATCGCCAGACGACGCCGGAAAGTTCTCGCAACTTTCCGGCGTCCCTGCCGCCAGCCCCTTCATATCCCTGTCATAATGGTGTCTGATACCGAAACCGCCTTTTGGTCGATATGTGTTGACGACTAGCCGTTGCACGCAGGGAGTTCTTTCGTGAAATCGTCAACACGAACCATAGAGACCGAGGTGCGCAGCCAGAGACGCGGCACGCCCGGCGAGGTTTTTGCGGCCTTCCTGAAACTCGGCGTCACCTCTTTCGGCGGTCCCATCGCCCATCTCGGTTATTTTCGCGATGAGCTGGTCGTGCGGCGCAAATGGATCGATGAGACCGGTTACGCCGATCTCGTGGCGCTGTGCCAGTTTCTGCCCGGCCCAGCCTCCAGCCAGGTGGGGTTTGCGCTCGGGCTGCTGCGCGCAGGCCCGCTCGGTGCGCTCGCGGCCTGGACGGCATTCACATTGCCATCCGCCATTCTCCTCCTTCTCTTCGCCATGGTCGCCGCCTCCATCGAAGGGCCGGTCGGCGCCGGCCTGTTGCATGGGCTGAAAATTGTCGCCGTCGCTGTCGTCGCGCAGGCGGTCTGGGGCATGGCGAAAAGCCTCGCGCCGGATCGTGAACGCGCCAGCATCGCGCTGGCCGGCATCGTCTGCGTGGTGTTTGTCGCCGGCGCCTTCGGGCAGGTTCTGGCGCTTGCCATTGGGGCCGTTGCCGGGCTGGTCTTCTGTCGTTCCGATGCCGCGGGGCAGGCCACCCATCTCGCCTTCCGTGTACCCAAAAGCGTCGGATATATCGCGCTTGCCGCCTTCGCCCTGCTGCTCGGTCTCCTGCCGCTGCTTGCTGCTGCGGCGGCTTCACAGGGTCTCTCTTTGTTCGACGCCTTTTATCGCGCCGGCGCGCTCGTCTTCGGCGGCGGCCATGTGGTGCTGCCGCTGCTGCAATCGGAAGTCGTCGCCACAGGCTGGGTCACGGAAGATGCCTTTATCGCGGGTTATGGCGCAACCCAGGCCGTGCCCGGTCCGCTCTTCACCTTCGCCGCCTATCTTGGTGCGGTGGTGGGGCCGCAGCCCAACGGTGCTGCTGGGGCGGCGATCGCCCTTGTCGCGATCTTCCTTCCGGGCATGCTGCTGCTCGTCGGCGCACTGCCCTTCTGGGAAGGGTTCCGCAAGCACCTTCTGGCGCAGGCCGCCATGCGTGGCGCAAATGCCGCCGTCGTCGGCATTCTCGGCGCAGCGCTTTATGATCCGGTCTGGACAAGCGCCATCTTCACCCCGAAGGATTTCGCCCTGGCGCTGACAGGCTTCATCCTGTTGACGATCTGGAAAACGCCGCCATGGGCCGTGGTTGTCCTCTGCGGGGCGGGCGGCGTTCTGCTTGCCTTGATATAGGCCTCATCCCGTAGCGCCCATGGTCTCGAACATCCAGTCGGAAAAGGCCTGCATGGCGGTTGTGGGCGGTTTCGATTGCAGCCGGGTCAGCCAATAGCTTCCGAGCGAAATGGTAACCGGAAAAGGCTGGATGATCGCGCCGGATGCGAGATGCCGCGAAAACATCGATGGCGGCGCTAGCGCCACGCCGAGCCCCTGCAGGGCGGCTTCCATCATGCCAAGAGACGTGTCGAAAACAATGCCTGCATTCACTTGCGCCGCGGGCGTCACGCCGGCGGCCGCAAACCAGTTACTCCATTCATCGGCCCTGTAGCTGCGCAGCAGCGTCGCCTCCATCAGATCGGCGGGCGTTTTCAGCATCTCCGCCAGTTTCGGCGTGCAAAGCGGGGAAAGAGGCGCCTCGAATAGTCGAAAGGCATCCGTGCCGTGCCAGGAGCCCTGGCCGAAACGAATGGCGAAATCCAGCCCTTCCGCCGCCATATCGACGCGGTTGTTATTGGTGGAAACCCGCACATCGATGAAGGGATGCCGCTTTTGAAACGCCTTCAGCCGGGGCAGCAGCCAGCCCACGGCAAAGGTTCCCACGACACCCAGAAACAGCAGCTCGCGCACCTGTCCGGCCTCGATCCGGTCGAGCGTCGTCGCCATCTGGTCGAAGGAGCTGGTCACCGTCGGCAGCAGGGCCTCACCTTCGGCGGTAATTTTCAGCCCGCGCGGAAGCCGTTGAAACAGCGAGACGCCAAGCCGCTTTTCCAGACCCTTCACCTGCTGGCTCACAGCCGCCTGCGTCACGCACAGTTCGATGGCCGCACGGGTGAAGCTCAGGTGCCGGGCGGATGCTTCAAAGGCCCGCAGGCCGTTCAGGGGAAGAAATTGCCGAACCATTCGAGACCTAGATTTTCTTGTGTCTCTTCCGAGATATCATGATTTGTTCGTGCAATGTAGGGCGGCTAAACGTCTTTCGCTGGGGATGGCGAACAAGCCGAAAATCCACCCAAGGTTTTGGAGAACGCGAAAGATGAAACTTAATCGCAGACATATCGCACTGGCTGCCCTGCTCTCGACGAGCCTGTTCACGCAGGCCTTTGCCGCCGATGAGGCGAGGCTGAAAGCGATAACGGACGCCGCGATCAAGCCGGTCATGGAGAAAAACGGCATCCCCGGTCTTGCCGTTGGTATCAGTGTTGATGGTCAGAGCCACATCTTCACCTATGGCGTCATGTCCAAAAGCACGAATGAGCCCGTGAACCCGCAGACGCTGTTCGAACTCGGCTCCATCTCCAAGACATTCACCGTCACGCTCAGCACCTATGCCGAGATAAACGGCCAGCTGTCGCTTTCCGGCAAGGTTGAAGACTATCTTCCCTCCATGAAGGGCAAGCCTTTCGGCGATGTCACGCTGATGCATCTCGGCACCCACACTGCCGGCGGCTTTCCGATTCAGGTGCCCGACAACATCAAGACGGAACGGCAGTTGCTAGCCTATCTCAAGGCCTGGAAACCCTCCTACAAGCCTGGAACGCACCGAACCTACGCCAATCCCAGCATCGGAATGCTGGGATACATTACCGCAAAAGCCATGGGCCAGAGCTTTGATGTCGTCATGCAGGACACGTTGTTCCCCGCGCTCGGTCTGAAGAACACCTTCACCGTAGTGCCCAAGGCAAAGATGGCCGACTACGCACAAGGTTATAAGCGAACCGGCGAGCCGGCCCGCATGACGCCCGCCATTCTTTCATCCGAGGCCTACGGCGTCAGATCGACAGCGCAGGACATGATCCGCTTCGTCAACGCCAATATGGGTCTGGAAAAGCTGGATGGAAAAATCCAGCAGGCGCTCACCAACACCCATACGGGATATTTCAGCGTCGACGCTATGACGCAGGATATGGTCTGGGAGCAATATGCCCTTCCAACGCCGCTGAAGACGCTGCGAGAGCTGAATTCCGGTACCCTGCTAAAGACCATTCCGGTCTCCGAAATCTCGCCGCCCATGAAGCCGCGTCAGGATGTCTTCATCAACAAGACCGGCTCCACCAATGGTTTCGGCGCCTATGTGGCGTTCATCCCCAGCCAGAAATTGGGCATCGTCATTCTGGCTAATAAAAACTATCCCAACGAGGAGCGGGTTTCCGCTGCCTATGAGATCATGACGGCGCTTGAAAAAGCGCAATAAGACCGTCCGTCGATCTGGTGCTTTTTACCGGCGCGGGAGCCGATTTTTCCGCGCCGGAATGCGTAACAGTGGGTAACACGCCGTTGCCGATGACAGAGGCAGGCAATCGCGCTAACGGAGAAAAGATGCGCCGGCTGCCGATTCGATCTCGGTTACACGCGCAAATCATAAAAGCAAATCTCTGCGCGGCTACGGACTGAAACGGGAAAACCCGGGAAGCGCGTGCCGGCTGTTTCCTAGGGGGAGACGACATGAGCGAAACCGGTGGTTATTTTCCGCGCTGGCGACTGAAAACCGAAGGGCGCATCCTGCCCGATGAGCGGCTGCCTGCGGGGCAGACAGCGGTACTCGGTCTTCAGCACGTCGTGGCGATGTTCGGTTCCACGGTCCTTGCCCCGCTGATCATGGGGTTCGATCCGAATGTCTCGATCCTGTTTTCGGGCATCTCGACGCTCATTTTCTTCATCGCCGTTGGCGGTCGCGTGCCGAGCTACCTCGGCTCCTCCTTTGCCTTCATCGGCCCGGTGCTTGTGGCAACGGGCGCAGCCGCGGGTGCGGCAAGTCCTGATATCGCACTCGCACTCGGCGGCATCATCGCCGCCGGTGTGCTTTATGCGCTGATCGGCGTCATCGTCATGATCGCCGGCCATAACTGGATCGAAAAGCTGATGCCGCCGGTTCTGACCGGGGCGATCGTTGCGGCAATCGGTCTCGTTCTCGCCCCGATTGCGATCGCAAGCGCTTCCGGCTCCGGCCCCGGCAACCCCGATGGCGACCAGCTGTCGCGCTGGATTGCGATCCTGACTGTCACATCGGTCGGTGCGATTGCGGTCTATGCGCCCGGCATGGCGCGCCGTTTGCCCATTCTTCTCGGCGGCGCGATTGCCTATCTCGCCTATCTCGTGCTCGCCAACGGCTTCGGCTTCGGCAAGCCCGTCGACTTTTCAAGTGTGGCGGCTGCACCGTGGTTCGGATTGCCGACATTCACCGCACCGGTGTTTTCAGGATCCGCAATTGCCCTGATCGCGCCGGTCGTCGTCATTCTCGTGGCGGAAAATCTCGGACATATCAAGGCGATAGGCGCGATGACCGGGCAGAACCTTGATCGTTATCTCGGCCGCGCCTTTATCGGTGACGGCATTGCGACGATGTTCTCCGGCGCCTTCGGCGGAACCGGCATGACGACCTATGCCGAAAACATGGGCGTCATGGCGATAACCCGCATTTTCTCGACGCTCGTCTTCATCGTGGCTGCGCTCGTCGCCATCATCCTCGGCTTCTCGCCGAAATTCGGTGCGCTCATTCAGACCATACCGGGGCCGGTCATCGGCGGCCTTTCCGTCGTGGTCTTCGGCCTGATCGCGGCGACCGCCGGGCGGATATGGGTTGAAAACAAGGTCGATTTTTCCGAACCCCGCAACCTCATCACCGTGGGTATCGCGCTGGTGTTGGGCGCCGGCAACTTCAAGCTCAATGTCTCCGGCTTCACGCTCGACGGCATCGGCACGGCAACAATCGGGGCGATTGCCTTCTACCACCTGCTGGGCCTTGGCAGGCCCGCGTCGGGCAAATGATGCCTGCCGCCTGAACATCCGCCATCTGGATAGGCAGCATCGGGTTTCCCGATGCTGCCGGGATCTATCGAGCAGGCCCCGTCACAGAATGCATGGAAGCACCTCGGTCGGGCCCGAGCCTGTCCATGAGCCTGTGTTTGAGAGTCCAGTGCGCAGGCGCCCATGCTGATGGTGTTTTCGTTCCTCATCGTTTTCCTTGTTCCTGCAGCACTTTACGAAAGCTGGACGGTGCCGCTTGGATGCTGGAGGCAGGCGTCCGCCTCAACGGACGCCTGCCAGCCAAATTAGTAGTCCATGGCTCTGAGATCATCGAGCAGGCCGGGCCCTTTCGGCACCCAGCCGAGCTTCTTCCGTGTCAGGGCGCTGGAGGCCCTGAGGTCCATGGAGGCGAACAGGGCAAACCAGCCGAAATGGCCGGCAGCCTCCGCTTTCGGCAGCGAGACAACTGGCAGCCCAAGGCCCTCAGCAACGATCCCGGCAATGTCGCGCACGACAACGCCTTCTTCCGCCGCGGCATTATATCGAACACCCCGCTCACCCCGAACGAGCGCCATCACGTAGAGCTTCGCCACATCGTCCACATGACCGGCCGACCAGCGATTGCCGCCGTCCTCGACATAAGCGACGACGCCTTTGTCGCGCGACATCTCTATATAAGGCGAGATCAGGCCCTGCTTCACCGTGTCATGCACCTGCGGAAGCCGGATGACACCGAGATTGACGCCCGCCTGCAATTGCTCCTGGCCCGCCAGTTCGGAGGCGATGCGCGGGTTGAAATGATGGGTATCGAAGACATCCTCCCGCGCGGGTTCGCCATTGCCGGGATCACCCATGCCGACCCCTGAGGTGATGAGCATCGGCCGTTCGGAGCCGGCCAATACGGAGCCCAGCGCCGCGATCACCCGGCGATCCTTTTCGCAATTGGCGGCAAAATTCGCAAAATCATGATCGAAAGCCGTATGGATGACGGCATCGGCAGTTTCCGCGCCCGCGGCAAGCCCCGCCGCATCTTCCAGCGTGGCGATATGGGCGGAAGCGCCTGCGGCCTGCAGCGCTCTTGCGCCGGCCTCCGAGCGGGTGAGGCCGATAACCTCATGGCCGCTCGCCAGCAGTTCACGAAGAATACGGGATCCGATGAACCCGGTGGCACCTGTCAGAAAAACACGCATATAAATCTCCCGCGTTGACGGGGGCGGTGATCTCATGAAGAATTGTCCTGTTAAAGTAGTGACTTTATCATGGTATAATTCTCAACAGGCTGCGGCGGGAAATGCAATGACGGATAATGCACTCAGCACCTTTCTGCGGGATCGCCGTATGCGGCTTGATCCCGCAACGTTCGGTTTTCCCGTCGGCCGCCGCCGCACACCGGGCCTGCGCCGGGAAGAGGTCGCCCAGCGCGCCAACATAAGTCCGACCTGGTATACCTGGCTGGAACAGGGCCGCGGCGGTTCGCCCTCGGCGGATGTGCTGGATCGTATCGCAAAAGGATTGATGCTGACCGATCCCGAGCGCGACCACCTGCATATACTGGCCTTCGGACATCCGCCCGAGCAGCGTTACCGTCAGCCCGAGACCATAACGCCCCGGCTGCTGGGCGTGCTTGACGCCATGCCCTTCAGCCCCGCCATCATCAGGACGGCGACATGGGATGTTCTGGCATGGAACCGCGCCGCCGCCCTCATCCTGACGGATTACAGCAAGCTGGCGAGGGAGAACCGCAACATCCTGCGTCTGATCTTCTCCGATGAACGGGTGCGCACCGCCCAGGAGGACTGGCGCAATGTCGCCCGTTATGTCGTCGGCGCGTTCCGGGCGGATGCGGCGCGCGCTGGCGCGGGGGCCGGCATCCAGCAACTGGTCGATGAGCTCTCGGCCGCCAGCCCCGAATTCAAGGCCATGTGGGATGATAACGAGGTCACAAGCATGCATGAGGGCCTCAAGCGCCTCCACCACCCGGTTCTCGGAACGATTGAACTGGAGTTTTCAAGCTTTGCGGTGGAGGGACGCTCGGATCTCAACATGATGGTCTATAATCCCGCCAATTCCGAGATGAGCGAGCGGTTTCGCTCGCTGATCGCAAAATCCGGTTGATTCCATCACGCCGTTCTATCCACCGTCTGGGCGCTCCGGTTCCAGAACCGAGACGCCCAGCCAGCGAGCGATACTCTCTTCAAGTTCCGCTTCCCGAGGAGCGCCTTCACAGGCCCAGGCGACAATGCCATCGGGGCGTATCAGTAATGCGCTCACGTCCATTCGATTTTCGGCATCCACCGCAACGTAGTTTAGCCGATCAGACCAGCGTTCCGCGACATCGCCGAGCATTGGACGCGCATCGAAATCGAGCAGCACCGCACGGCAGCTCCGCAGGTGCTCATTCAGCCGTGTGCCGTCAAGGAGAGTTAAATCCGGCGCACTGCGGCCGACAAGGGCGTGAGGAGCGCCAAGATCGTAACGGATACCGATGCCCCAGACGCGCTCGGCGAAATAGGTTGCGCCGTCGCCCGTGGCGGCGAGATCGCGGATGACGCCTTCCAGCGCCCGCGAGCTTCGGCTGGGCCGCATCAGCGCCACCTGTGCACGCGACCAGTCCAGAACCTGCGAGGCTATGGGTTGGCGCTCGCTGGCATAACTGTCGAGCAGGTCTGCCGATGCGTCGCCGCGGATGACCGCAGCGAGCTTCCAGCCAAGGTTCATCGCGTCGCCGAGGCCGAGATTGAGCCCCTGGCCGCCCAGCGGCGAGTGAATGTGGGCGGCATCGCCCGCCAGCAGCACGCGCTTGCGGCGATACTCCGCCGCCATGAAGGCGCGGTCGGTCCATGTCGTGGCCAGATCAAGCCTTGTTACCGAAACATCCGTGCCCGAGACCCTGCGCAGCACGGCTTCGACATGTTCGCGCGTGATCGGCGCGGAACGGTGAAAAGCGCCATCGTCGAAATCGGCCATGGCGATCGTGCCTGTTGGCGTGAACATATACATGCCAGCAGCGGTATAATGGCGGCCGGGCTTCAGCGCCTCGGGATCGGCCAGTTCGACCTGTGCTGAATAGCCGGTGAATTCGGGTTCGGTGCCGGCAAAAGCGACCCCCGCCACCTTGCGCACCAGGCTGCGAGCGCCATCGGCGCCGACAAGCCAGCGGCCCCGAAACACCGCGCCGCCCGCCTGAACGGTGATATCCTCCTCGGATTGCTCGAAACCTTCCACGGCGAAACCGCGCCGTATCTCGACGCCCAGAGCCTCGGCCCGTGCCGCCAGAACGGTCTCTATACTCGCCATGTCGGTGGCAAGGTTGCTGGGCGAACCGGCGAGGCGATATTGCCAGCGCTGCGTGTCGATCTGGTCGTGAAAAAACTGGATGCCTGCGAAATGCCCGGCGGGCCGCCGCCGCTGGTCTTTCATCCAATGCGCCGTCCCTGGCGTGTCACGGCCGGCCGCCCGCTCTTTGATCGCCTCTAGCAGACCACGCCGATCAAGGCTCTCGATCGTCGGCGCCGTCAGGCCACGCAGGCCGAAAGGAGGCCGCTTCAGGGGTGAATCCGGATATGGCGATGCTTCGAGAACCAGCACCGAGCAACCGGCCTGCCTTAACTCACAGGCGAGAAACAGGCCAACCGGGCCAGCGCCGGCGATCAGGACGTCATGAAAATAAACAGGGGGTGTGCGCATGGTCGGGCTCCTTTAAGTCGATGTTCGACCGGAGCGTTTCTCCAACCTGAGACCCACACGGACGAACAGATGGATGCGCAATGCATCCTTCGTTCGTCGCGGGGATCTCCGACCAGAGGCCAAAGACCAGAGCTTCCGTTACCAGAAGGACTTGGGCTTACCAAACCAAGTCTGCCTTTTCCGACGGGGCCAAAATAGCGCAATGACTGGCGGTATGCAACGGATGGCGTAGTCGTTTGAAGCTCTCGGCAATGTCGGGACGGTGCTATATGTCATGACCTGCCCGTTTCGGCGGCCGTCGCGTGTGCTGGTGCAATGATCGTCAGAGCCGTCGGCCGGATGCCGGGAGGTCGATTGGATGAGCATCCCGGCGTCAGCATAGACCTCATGCTGGATGATCGCGCCGTTAACCTGATCTGTGAGAACTTTGATCGTACATTTGGGACAGGCATCCGCAGACCCGGCAAAGGAATGGGTATGCATTCCGCTATCTTGCCGGCACGCGGCCAATGCCCGTCGCTTCGATTAAAGGAGGTTCGGGATCGGGTACGACTGATAATGTGTGTTTGAGACATTTGAGCGCGAAACAGGATCGGGAGTGGCGCACGCCCTCTATCTTATAGAGTTTCCGCCGCAGAAACTGTTCGTAACCTGCGGTTCCCGCCACCGCCACCTTGATGAGATAATCATATTCACCTGTTGTCAGATAGGCTTCCAACACCTCCGGAAGAGCGGCCATCGCTTCCCCGAAACGCTCCAGAACCTCGTCGTCGTGGCGCTCCAGCATCACCTCGATGATGACGGTTTCCGTCAGTCCGAGCTTGGCCTGATCGAGAATGGCGGTGTAGCCGCGAATGACCCCTTCGTCTTCCAGCCGCTTGACGCGCTGCCAGCAGGGGCTGGGCGAAAGCCCCACCTTTTCCGAAAGCTCCGAATTGCTCAACCTGCCGTTCTCCAGCAGGGTGCGCAATATTTTGCGGTCAATTCTGTCCAGCGGCTTCGTCATGCCGGCCTCCCCAAAATACGTTGCAAAAAAATCTGCCGTCGCGGCGGCAGCCTGCGAAAGAAGTGTTTTCCGACGCGCCGTTTGGTGGTGTCATTCGAAAGCACCTTCGGCTGATCTTTGAGTACCGTACTGCAAGGTACAGGCAGCAGGAGGAGCAGGCGTGGCACCGATAGAGCAGCAACATTTTCCAAGGCCGAGAACGCTCATCCATCCCGGCATTTCTGCGCCGGTGCGCATCAACAGCCTTCGCTCGCCATCTGCGCGCCATGTGCGGCTGTTCATCGCGCCGGGGCGTAGCCTTTACGACGGCATCGTGCGGCCGCTCTTCGAAAACGGCATTGAGAATGCCTCGCTCACCATTCTCGGCGGCTATTTTGACATATTGTCCTATTGCGTGGCCCCGCCCGACCCTTCCGGCAGGGCGGTCATTGCCTATACCAAGCCCATCGACGCCGGTGCTGCCTGGCTTGTCTTCGGCAATGCCACGCTTGGGCGCAGCATGAAGGGAGAGCCGATCGTCCATTGCCATGCCGCCATGCGCACGGCGGCGGGTGTGGTCAAAGGCGGCCATTTGCTGACTGAATCCTGTATTGTCGGCGAAAACGGCGTTTCCGCGCTGGTGACCTCACTCGACAGTTTCGTGCTGCAGCAGTCCTTCGACCCTGAAACCAATATTCCCCTTCTTCAACCAAGGAACCGTACGGAGCGCGCCGATGAACACGCATAACACTGTCGAGACCGGCTCCATGGGGCGTGTGGCCTATGCCCGCATCGCACCCAATGAAGACCTCGTTCTCGGTGTCGAAAAACTGTGTCTGGCCGAAGGTTTTCGAAATGCCTTCGTGCGCGGTGCGCTGGGGAGTCTGGTCGATGCGTGCCTTGGCACGCGCAGCGGCGCATTCTTGCAGATAAGCGGTCCCGCCGTTGAAATCGTCTCCATCGCCGGTGAGGTGCGCGCCCAGCCCGATGGCTCGCTGCGTGCCGCGTTGACCGGTGTCGTGGCCGATACCGAAGGTTCGGTTTATGGCGGACCCTTCATCGCCGGCGCCAACCCGGTTTGCATGACGTTTGAAGTGACGCTGGAAGAGTGGTTGCCTGCGGAAAAGCCGCAGGCGGCGTGAGTTGTAGTAAGGCGGGCCGTTGAGTTGCGCAGCGCAACTCATGCGGCGCGCCCTTGTTTTTCGGTCAGAAGCAGCTCGAAAGTGACGCAGACCGGGTTTTTGCCGCGCACCAGCCGCCCGCCGCTGATATGCTTGGTGAGATCGACCATCGCAATATCCAACATCGCCTGTTCGCCGCCCGCGGCGGAAGGGCCGATGCGGCCATTGCGGATGAGGATTTCGCTGGCATAGGCGGTGAGACTTGTTCCGTCTTCGTAGTCCGCACCGATCAGGCTGCCGATGCCGTTGACCTCGGCCTCCCGAAGACCGAACTGGGTAGAGGCCGCTTCAAGGGCGGTGCAGATATCGGTATTTGGCCGCACCGTACATAACAACGCCCGCAGGCCTGAACCTGTTCGGCTGCGCGGTTGCGGAATAGGGGTGAAGAGGGGGAAATTGGTTTCCTCATCCTTTTGCACATCGAGGATTGCGCCATCCAGCGCCAGCGCCTCAAGCGGCGTTTCCCCGGCAAATTCGGCCTCGAAGGGCAGCAGATGCCCCATGGAGACAACGCCGTCGGCACTTTTCCAAGAACCATGGCAGTGCAGAAACGGCTCCCCATCCCGCCGGCCCATATGCAGGCCGGCGTCGATGATGGTGCCATCAGGCATGGAGAAGGTTTCACTGTACCAAGCGGCATGGCTGTCATCGGGGGCGGCCGCGGGCATGACGTAGTGCAAATGCTTCATCGGCACATTTTTCAGCCGGACATAACCGCCATCGAAACCCTGCTCCGCAAAGGCATCGGCAATCGCTTCGTTAACGCACACGCCGGGCCTCACCGTCAGCGTGACCGGATGCGCGTGGCAGCCGATCACGCGAAAGCGCTCGGGCGTTGTCGGTCCGGGATGGACGATGCGACGGGGGAGCTCTTGCGCGCCTGTCTCCGTCATACCGCAAGCCCGGCGGTAATGAAGCCGCCATCCACGGCGAGCACCTGTCCGTTGATGTAGCTTGCGTCCTCTGACACGAGGAAAGCCACGGCAGAGGCGATCTCGTCCGTCCTGCCATAGCGATGCATCGGAACGCGGCTATGCCATTGGTCGCGAACATTTTCAGTATGAACCGCCTGGGTGAGGGGGGTGTCGACCGGACCGGGAGCAATTGCGTTGACACGAATGCCTGATTGACCCAGCTCGTTTGCCATTACCATCGTCAGAAGATTGACGCCGCCTTTCGAAGCGCCATAGGCGCTGCGGCCACGATTTCCACACATGCCGGAAACAGAGCTGATATTCACGATCGAGCCGGCAATATCGCGCTCCAGCCAGTAACGTGCGGCAGTGCGCGCTACCGCGAAGCTGCCGACGAGATTGACATCAACGATACGGCGAAATTCTTCGACGCTTGTGTCGACGGACAGCTTGTCGATACCGATGCCGGCGCTGTTGACGACGGCGACCAGATCAACCGCATGATCGGCACCGTTAGCCGTCAGGGCGGCGAAAGCCGTCTCTATCGATGCCTCGTCCGCAACGTTGCAGACGATGCCCCGCGAGAGATCGATACCGAGCTTTTCGCAGGCTATATCCAGCGCCTCGCGCTTGAGATCCAGCAACCATGGCTGCCAGCCGCGCGCCATCAGGAGCTGCGCAGTGGAGAAACCGATGCCGGATGCACCACCCGTGATCGCGACGGCCCCTTTTGTCCCTGTTTTCTCTTGTGTCATACCGTCTCCTCCCGATTGAATGTCACGCCTGTCAGCCTGTCCGCTTTTCTTCGAAAGCCGGCATCTGACCGCGTTTCTCCAGTTCCTCGCGGATCATTTTCTTGGTGATCTTGCCGTAGGCGGATTTCGGCATGGCATCCCAGAACACCACTGATTTCGGCAGCTTGTAGCGGGCCATCTTGCCTTCCAGATAGGCCTTCAGATCGATGGCGGCGATATCCGCGCCCTCGCGGGCCACGCACACGGCCACACCGACCTCGCCCCACACCGCGTCCGGCACACCCAGAACCGCAGTCTCGCTGATGTCAGGATGCATGAGGATCTTTTCCTCGATTTCGCGCGGATAGATGTTCGAGCCGCCGGAAATATACATGTCGGAGGCGCGCCCGGTGATGTAGAGGAAGCCGTTCTCATCGCGATGACCAAGGTCGCCCGTGCGGAACCAGCCATTGCGGAAGGCTTTGGCATTTGCCTCGGGATTATCGTAGTAGCCGGCGAAAACGGCGGGACCGATTACACAAATTTCGCCGGTTTCGCCTGCGCCAACCTCCTCGCCAGCATCGTTCTGGATCTGCACTTCCATGGCGGTGCGGTCGAAGCCGCAGGTGCCGATGCGCGTTTCCGGACCGTCCTCGGCGTTATGAAAAGAAGGCGGCAGCACGGTGATGTTACCGGTGACTTCACCCAGGCCGAAATATTGCACCAGCACCGGGCCGAGCTTTGCAAGCGCCCGTTTCTGGTCCGCGCGATACATCGGCGCGCCGGCATAGATGACATAGCGCAGCGAGGAGTGATCGAAACGATCCAAAGAGGGGTCTTCGACGAGCATTTTAAGGATGGTCGGTACAGTGAAGGCGTTGGTGATGCGCCATTTTTCGATCAGCGCCCAGACGGCGGGCACATCGAGCTTTTCCGCCGCCGGAAGCACGGTTTTCGCGCCATGCGCCACCTGCACCAGCTGGTGAATGCCCGCACCGTGTGAAAGCGGGGCAACGACGATGGAGGCGTCGTCCGGTCCGGTGCCGGGCATCAGATCGCAGAGATGGTTGGTGATGACGAACGCCATCTGGCCATGGGTAAGCACTGCAGCCTTGGGCCGGCCGGTGGTGCCCGAGGTGAAGAAGAACCAACACGGGTCATCCCGATCCACTGCCTGGCTTTTGACTTTGTGCCCCATATGACGGGCCACGATGGCATCGTAATCCTCACCGAACTCAGCCGTACCGATGGCGATGCTGAAATCGATAGTGCTTGCCTCATGGCTGGCTTTTGCATGATCGGGAAAAGCACTGGCGCAAATCATGCCGCGTGCGCCGCTGGCCTTCGCCAGATAGGCAACTTCATCGGGCGATTGACGGTAATTGGTCGGCACCCACACCGCACCCACGCGGAAGCATGCGAACATGGATTCGAACATCTGGTTGTTGTTGGAGGACTGCACCAGAATGCGGTCCCCCTTTCGGACGTTGAATTCAGTCTCCAGCGCATGGGCCATTGCGTCGACGCGGGCTTCCATTTGAGCCCAGCTCCAAGTCTTTTCACCCCAGACGAAACCGATATGGTCCGGGTTGCGGCGTGCCGCCTGCGTCAGGAAATGCGAGAGGTTCATCACCCGCGTGGTGGAGGGCGCAACCCCGCCCGCGGGATGCTGCACGGCACTTTGCATCGTCATTTCACACGCTCCATGATCGAGACGTAATTGGCAACCGCCGTGCCCCCCATGTTGAACACGCCAGCCAGGGAGGCCTTGGGAATTTGCATGTCGCCTGCCTCGCCCATCAATTGCATCGCCGCCATGACATGCATGGAAACGCCGGTCGCCCCGACGGGATGACCTTTCGATTTCAATCCACCCGATGGGTTGATTGGCAGGCGTCCGGTCTTCAGCGCCGTTCCATCCTGGACAACGCGATAGCCTTCACCGGGCTTCGCAAGCCCCATGGCCTCATATTCGATAAGTTCGGCAATGGTGAAGCAGTCGTGCGTTTCAACGAAAGAGAGGTCGTCGAGCGTTGCGCCGGCAAGTTCCAGCGAGCCGGCCCAGGCGCGGCGCGCGCCTTCGAAAGCCAACGGATCGCGACGGCTCAATGCCATGATGTCGTTGACATGCTTGCGGCCCCGGAAGCCGATGGCGCGGTTGAGTGTGGCTGCCGTTTCCTCGTCGGCCAAAATGATCGCGGCAGCGCCATCAGAAATCAGCGAGCAGTCGGTGCGGCGCAGCGGGCCTGCGACGTAGGGGTTCTTGTCCGAAACCGTATTGCAGAAATCGAAGCCGAAATCCTTGCGCATATGTGCATAGGGATTGACCGCGCCATTGGCGTGGTTCTTTGCAGCAATCATCGCCAGCTCTTCCGAGCGGTCTCCATAACGTTGAAAATATGCCTGTGCGATGCGGCCGAACTGGCCGGCAAACCCGCCGGGAATATTGGCCTCCTCCGCACGGTAACAGGCGGAGAGCAGGATTTCGCCCACCTCTGCGGTCGGCAGCGCCGTCATTTTTTCGGCGCCGACAACGAGTGCGATGCGGCCGCGCCCGGCTTCGATGAAGTCCATGGCGCTATAGAGGGCGGCCGATCCTGTTGAGCAGGCATTTTCGAAACGCACCGCCGGCGTATAGGCGAGGCGCTCATCGCCCATCGCTACCAGGGCGCCCTGAAAATCCTGTTTCGAGAAGCCATTGTTCATCACGCCGACGAAAATGCCGTCGATATCACTGACATCGACGCCCGCATGGTCTATGGCCGGCGCCACGACCGAAGCCATCAGTTGCTCGGTATTTTCAAGGGCCGACTTGCCGAAAGGCGAATGCGCCCAGCCGACGATCTGTGCTTTGCTCATTTGCTCGTTCTCCTCGTTTGCCGTTTCGTGTCGCCTTCACCGCGCGTGCGGGCGCGGCTGGCCATCATTTCTGCGATGCGTGTCTCGATGCGGGTTACTTCCTCGCGCAGCAGCGCTGCCAGTTCCGGCTGGCGCTCCGGCCGCATGCGGCTGTCCACAGCGGCAATGCTCAGCGCTCCCGCCACAGCGCCATCAGGCGCGCGGATGGCAACGCCAATACCCCAGGAATTAGAAAGGATCAGGCCGGGATTTAGCGAATAGCCATTGGCTCTCGTCAACTCGACATCACGGCGCAGGCCCTCAAGCGTGATGCCGGGATAATTGGCGGAAATCAGCCCGCTATTGGCCGCAATGATACTTTCCACCTCGGCGTCCGGCAGCGCCGCCAGCATGGCGAGCGAACCCGCGCCAATACCCAAGGGGTGTTCGAAACCGGCCTGAAGCGCATGGGTGCGCACCGGCCAGGTGCCTTCTTCGCGGTAAAGGCACAGGGAAAATGTATCACGGCGCACGGAAAGGAAGCTCGAATCCTCCGAGCGGCGGGAAATGCGCGTCAGGCCGTCCTGCGCCATTTGAAGAAGGCCAAACCGGCGCGATGACAGGCTGCCCAGCACATAGGTTTCTTCGCCGAGGTAGTAACGCCGCGTTTCCTCATCCTGCTCCACAAGGCCGGCGCGGATCAGAGCCAGCAGCAGGCGGCGGGCCGTGGGCTTGTTCAGTCCGCTTTCTGTCACGATGACCGAAAGCGCCACACCGCGTTCCGCGTGCCTCCCGACCATGGAGAGCAGCGCCAGAGCCCGGTCCACCGCGCGCGCGCCCGTCAGATCTTTTTCTACCGGGATCGTTGTTGTTGCTGCCATCTCAGGAAAACGCCCCCACCGCACAGCTTTGCCCGCCATCGACCGGCAAACAGACGCCGGTGATGAACTTAGCCTCATCAGATGCGAGAAAAACGGCGGCGCGGGCAATATCGAAGGCATCGCCCATGCGGCCCACCGGGACAGCCGCATTGCGCGCCGCCACCATCTCCTCGACAGACGCATATTGGTTGCTGATCTGCTTGTAGATCAGTGGGGTGTCGATCATCCCCGGAAGAATGCAATTGGCGCGAATGCCCTGCCGGGCATATTGCATGGCCAGCGCCACAGTCGCCTGATTTACAGCTGCCTTCATGGCGTAATAGGCAAAATAGGGATAGCCGGTCCAGCGAATGGAGGCGAGCGACGAGATATTGATAATGGCCCCGCCGCCCTGCGCCAACATCACCGGCAACACAGCCTTGGAGGTGCGATAAACGGAGCCGATATTGAGATCGACCGAGGCGCGAAAGCTTTCCTCATCCAGCTCAACCGGCCCGCCCATATGGGTCACGCCGACATTATTGTGCAGAATATCGATGCCACCAAAGGCCTCGCAGGTGCGGGCAACGGTGGCCGATACGGACTGTAGTTCAGTGACATCGGCGGCAACCGCAATAGCCTCCAAGCCTTCGCCGCGAATGATCTCAGCCGTCTCTTCGGCTGCGTCAGCGGAGAGGTCGACACAGGCTACGCGCGCGCCTTCGCGGGCAAATTGCACGGCCGCAGCCTTGCCGTTGCCAAAACCCGGCCCCGATGATCCTGCGCCAAACACAAGCGCGCGTTTTCCCGTCAGGCGACCTGTCAAAGCAGTCTCCATTCCAATCGTCAGACATAGTCGGGTTGGCCCCGCTACGGGCGGGGCCAGTTACTCAACGGGCCGGTCAGGTCAGGCTTGCACCAACGGCCTTTTCAAGAATGGCCCAGGCTTCATCGCCGTATTTGCCTTTCCACTCGGAATAGAAGCCTGCCTCTTTCAGCGCGGCGCGGAAGAGTGTCGCATCCGTGTCGTTGAAGGTCATGCCCTTGGAAATCAGATCTTCCTTGACCGAGGCATTGAGCTTCGCCACATCGGCGCGTTCATCCTTGCCCGACTGGTTGAGGTTTTTGGCGACGATGGCGCGCAGGTCATCCGGCAAACGCTCCCAGGCGCGCTTGTTGGCCAGGAACCAGAATCCGTCCCACATGTGATTGGTGACCGAGCAGAATTTCTGCACTTCGAACAGCTTTGCGGTGGAAATAATCGCCAGCGGATTTTCCTGGCCATCGACCACACCGGTCTGCAGTGCCGTATAGACCTCGGCGAAATTGATCGAGGCAGGGGCAGACTTGAACGCCTTGAACATAGAAGTCCAGAGCGGGCTCACTGGCACGCGGATCTTGAAGCTTTCGAGATCGGCCGGCGTGGCGATGGGCTTGGAAGCGCTGGTGATCTGGCGGAAGCCGTTGTCCCAGATGGTGTCCATGGCAACGAGATTCTGCTTGGCAATTTCTCCACGGACATATTTACCGAGATCGCCATCCATCGCCGCCCATACGGACTCGTAGTTCGGGAAGGCGAAACCGATGCCGCTGATGGAGGCGTTCGGTACCAGCGTCGACAGAATCAGCGGCGAAAGCGTGAAGAATTCAACGCCTCCAGAGCGCACCTGGCTCAAAACGTCTGTGTCGGCACCCAACTGGCTGCTGGGGAAGATGCTGATATTGACCTGCCCATCGGTCTCCTTGGCGATGCGCTCGGCGGCCTCCTTGGCGCGAATGTTCATCGGGTGCGCCGCAGGCAGATTATTGGCATATTTATAATTGTATTGGGCAGCGCGGGCGCGCGACACGAAGGCGGTGGCCAGTACGGCGGAACCGGCGCCGGCGAGTATGGTACGTCTGTTGATATTCATTGCTTTCTCCTCCCAAAATAAAGCAGTTATCATTCATCGGCGTGGCGGGCGGACCCGTCACGGTCTCAGAGCAGAATGGTCGAAAATCCGGGGATTGCTGCAATCAGCAGCAGGCCGATGATCATGGCTGCGAGATAGGGCCAGATGGCACCCATGGCTTCGTCCGGCGACACGTTGCCGATCTTGCAGGCGATGTAAAAGCCGATACCGATTGGCGGCGCCATCAGGCCGATATTCATGGCAACCACCACGACCATCGAATAATGGATGTCATTGATGCCAAGTGTGCGGGCGATCGGAAACATGATCGGCGCGAGCAGAACGATCGCTGGCAGTCCTTCCAGGACGCAGCCCAGGATCATGAAAATCAGGATTGACACGACCATGTAGGTCATCCAGCCGCCCGGAAGATCGGTAATCATCGCGGTCAGCTGGAAAGCAAAGCCGCTCTGCGTCAGCCCCCAGGCCATGGCCGATGCACATCCGAGGATCAGCAGGATCGCCCCTGAAAGGGCTGCCGTCTCAACCAGCATCGAATAAAGCTTCCTGAGGCTGATGCCGCCATAAAGCACTGCGCCGACGATCATGGCGTAGAGCACGGCAATAGTGGATACTTCGGTTGCGGTGGCGACACCGCCGCCCACCAGGCTGCGGATGAGGAAGGGCAGAACGAGCGCCGGTGCGGCAATCAGGGCTGCCTTGCCGACCTGCGGCCATGGCGTGCGCTTTGCGCCTTCCATGTTTTCATCCCGCGCCTTCCAGCGGGCCAGAACGGCCAGCACCAGAAGCAGTACCATTGCAATCATGAAACCGGAGGTGAAGAGGCCGGCAATAGACACACCTGCCGCCGAACCCAGAACGATCAGCACGATTGAGGGCGGAACCGTATCGGCCATGGCGGCGCCGGTGGCCAGAAGCGCGATCATTTCCTTGGGTTTGTGGCCACGGCGCTTCATTTCCGGAAACAGCGCCGGTGCGACGGTTGCCATATCAGAAACCTTGGAGCCGGAAATGCCGGAGACAAGAAACAGAGAACCGAGCAGAACATAGGACATGCCAGCGCGAATGTGACCAAACATCGAGGACAGAAGCTCGACAATCGCCCTACCCATTCCGGTCGCATCGAGCACGCAGCCCAGCAGCACGAAGACTGGCACTGACAACAGAATGATGCCGGACATGCCCTCATCCATGCGCCCGATCATCACAATGGTCGGAACCCAGGTGGTGAAGGTCAGATAGGCGAGGGTTCCAAGGCCGAAGCAGAAGGCAATCGGAACACCCAGCACCAGAAATACCGCAACGAACAGGCCGAGGAAGATCGCCAGATTAAAATTGCCGAGGGATTCCAGCATCGGCGATGCCAGATAGAGCAGACCGGAGGCAACCGCGACCGTTACAAGGGCCGCAATGATATCGCGCAGATTTTCTCGTCGGAAGAGATTGTTGAGCACCAAAAGCAGCATAAGACAGGCGCCGACCGGCAGCGCCGCAGCGCGAAACGACATCGGAATATTCAGCGCCGCTGACGTGACCACCCATTCCTCGATGGCGTATTCCATGGCGGGCTTGATGATCGCTGCAAGAAATGTCGCCACCAGCACCAGCGCCAGCGAATTGATATAGCCAAGAACACGTTGCGGGAACATGTTGAGAAACAGCGTCAGGCGCAGATGTTCACTGCGATCGATGGCAATCGCCGCGCCCAGCATGGCAAACCACAGGAAGCACAAGGACGCCGCTTCATCGATCCAGACAATTGGCAGATGCAGGGCATAACGTGACGCCACGCCCAGCAGAAGCAGGCCGATCATCACCGCCAGCAGCACGGCCGCCACGGCCTCGATGGGGCGCATGAACCACGAGCCCGTTACCGGTCCGGTGTGCAACAGTTCGCCATCGAGTACAAATACGTCGTCATTCGCGTTTGCGGTCATGGTCATCGGGGCCTCCTCTCCCACAGAACAACCTTCGCAATGAAGATGTCAGCAAAACAGGATGTCCATGCCACGACCGCGACATCAGGATAGCTGTTGTTGCCAGACTGGCCAGACCCCTCCAAAAGTCTGAATGTATCGGTATATTGCCTCCACAATATGGACCACTACAAAACCATGTATCCGGGATACACAGGAATATTTGTGAAATCAACAGTAAATAGACGGATTTGTGCAGTTTATTTGTACATCTACAAGGTCCATATAGTGGATCATACTTTGCTTTGGCTTCCATTCGCTGTTGAGGAGCATGCAGCAGGGCGCCTCATGCAAAGGCCAGCCAATGCAGATCGTGTCGGTCCGACCGGGGCAGGCCGTCATACGTCCGTGCCGCCTGCGCCGCGCTGCGGCTGGGCGCTTTCTAACCGGCAATCCGGGCGTCGATTTAGCTCTTGGAGTTCTCGCGTGCGGAGATTTTTGTGGCGATGCCACCGCTCGGCATTCTTCCTGTCAGGCGCGGGAGCGATGCCTCGCCCCGCCTTTTCCCGAACAACCCCGGCGGATTCGGAGCGGCTTTATCTGATGCAGCAGGTGAGCCGCTGGTGCATCCGGGGCTGCCCGCCATGCTGCTTTCAGACCAGAGCCAGAATCCGGGCCGGACCGCCGGTTCCGCCACGATGCGCCGGCGCGCCGACGACGACGGTTGCACCCTTGACCGGCAAAGCCTCGAGGTTGTTGAGGCCTTCGATACCGTAGCGCCCCGCCGGCAGCCAGGAATTGTGAACTGCGAAATCGGCGAAATTGCCCGGATCAAGCGAAAGCGTGTCGACGCCGATCGCGACCGTGTCGCGTTCGAGCAGAAGGTCGGTTGCCGACTTGCCGAAACCGGGGAAGGCGAATTTTCCGGCGTCGTTGGTGCGGAATGAGGGGCTCTTCACTCTGGTTGCCCAGCCGGAGCGCAGGGCGACGATCGCACCTGCCGGGATATCGCCATTTGCAGATATCCAGCGCTCAATGTCTTCAGCCTCGATGGTGGAATTGGCATCCTCTTTTGCGCGGTCGGTAATGTCGATGATGACCAGCGGCGCGACAAGTTTCTGCGGCTCCAGCTGATCGACGCTCGCACCGTCGGCGCTGAAGTGGAACGGGGCGTCGATATGGGTGCCGGTATGTTCGTAGATGGTGAGCTTGTGAAGCTGGTAACCGTCCTTGGCGATATCAGCTGCCCATTCGTATTCTATGCCCGGTTTGCCGTCGAAGGTGGGAAATGTGGAATCATAGGCGTGGGTGAGATCGATGACCCGTCCGGGTCTCTGTGCAAGCACCGGGGCCGCGAGGCTGCCTGCCGCCATCGCCGTTACACCGGCCACGGCGCCCTTGAACAGCAGGCGTCGTGACAGCATGTTCTGTTTCACGTTCTCGATCACGCAGTGGTTGCACATCCTCAGTCCCTCCAGTGAGAAATCCCTGATCGCAAGCGTAGCGCAAAGATGGGGTGAAGCAAGGCAGGACCATGCCTGATTTTTGACCCGTGTTCAGATGGCGGTTTCGGCAAGCCGCCGCCCATAGGCTGCAATTGCCTTGCCCACCGGCAGGCGGCTTCTCTGATATCGTGAAAGGGCGGCGGGCAGATCGTCGGTTTGCCGCAAGGCGTCGCGCAGCGCCATTGCGTCTCCCGCGGCCTTGGAAACGCCCATCGCGGTGTGAGGGCGAACCACAAAGGCGGCGTCTCCGACCAGCGCCATGCGCGGCGACACCAACTGTTCAGCCTCATAGTCGAAAATACCCTGGATCGATGGGTTTTCCTCCGCTTCCACCGCAAGCGCCAATTGCGGCGGCAGAAGGGAGAACGCGTCCCTGCGCAGTTGCTCGCGGCGCTGCTCAGTCAGTTCGCCACGGGGCAGCGAATATTCGAAATGCCTGCCGTCGCGGCCGGTGAAGGTTCGGCCAAGCTCATCGGCTGGTGTAGGACGATACCACACCCAGTTGTAACGGCGCTGTCCCTGTCGTGTCTCACCAAGTGGCCCCGGCACGAGATAACCCAGAACATGAATTCCGGGTGTGATGTAAAAAGCGAAGCGGTCGAGCAGCAGGGACGCATCGGCCGGTAATCTGGTTTCCGGGATCAGCCCGCGCCAGGCGACATAACCCGCAAAGGCGTTTTCCGAATGGCGATTGACCGCCTTGCGGATGGCCGAACCCAAGCCATCCGCACCTATTACCATATCAGCGCGCTCTTGCCTGCCGTCGGCGAAGGACAGCATCACCCCATCAGGGCCTTCCCGAACCGCATCGACATGGTGTCCGAGACGATAGGTATCGGCGAGGAGGCGGGAGGATACGCGCTCGAAGAGATAGTCCCATGAAATCTGCATCTGCGGCGTCTTCTGGCGCTGGGCCACGCGGCCGCCGGCATCAAGGTAGATGCGCTCCCTGGCAACCACACCGACATGGGCGACGTCTTCGCAGCCGATCTCGTCCAGAACCTCGAACAGGTCCTGCTGCGGCACCAGTCCTGCACCACGCCCGCCGAGGCCGGACGACGAGCGCTCGTAGACTTTCACATCGTGCCCGTCCTGCTGCAGTAATATCGCCGTGAAAAGACCGGCAAGCGAGCCGCCGGCGATCCGGATTGTCAATGGTTTCATGGCCGTTCCTGTCTTTCGATATTGGTTTTGCGGCGTGGCGTCTTGTCTTGGAAGACCGGCGGATCGGAGAAGCCGAAACGCCGGTCACTGGGCGGACAGGATGTTCAGCCCGGCATGATCGCCGGCTGGTTTGCGGGAAATTTCGCCACATCCCCGATGCTGATGTTGAGGTGCTGGGCCACCAGCGCCGGCGGGGTATGCGTCAGCCAGGACGACAGGCTGATCTCCTGATATTCGGCGGTCTTGAAGACCGCGACGAATTGCAGGTCGGTCTTCCCGGTATTTTCGATGATGTGGCCCTGGCTTCTTTTGACGTAACCGATATCGCCGGCGTGGAAATCGGCGGTCTGGCTGCGCGGGCCCGCGTCGAACACGGTCATCCGGCCTTCACCCTTGATCCAGTATTGCCATTCGTCCGCATTGGGGTGCCAGTGCATTTCGCGCACGCCGCCGGGCTTGATCGTTTCTATGGCGGCGGCGATGGTTTTGGACACGGTAAAGGCGCTGCTGTCCGCAAGACGAATGACCCCGGCAGCGTTTTCTTTCAGCGGTTTTGATGCAGCGAGCTTATAGGTGAACGGGAATGGGGGAAGTCCCGCGCCGGCAACGGCTTCCTGATCCCTGGAGAGCGGCCCCGGCTCCTTGCCCTGGAAAATCCAGAGGTTCTGCAGCGGAATGTTCCGGAACACGTCCTGCGCGACGCCGAAATTCTTGGCCAGCAGTTCGGGTGAGGTATGCGCCAGCCAGTCGGTGAGAAGCAGCGTGCCATATTCGGACTGGTCGCCTTCGTCGAACACGATGACGAATTCGCACCCTTCAGGGCCAAGTCCCTGCAACGAATGGGGGTAGCCGGCCGGAAAATACCAGAGATCGCCGGCCTCGACATCCTGCACATAGGCGCGGCCCTGCGTATCGAGCACGGTGATGCGGCAACGGCCATTGGTCATGATCGCCCATTCTGCGGCGCGGTGCCAGTGCATCTCACGAACGCCGCCCGGTCCGAGCCGCATGTTGACGCCGGACACGGCATCCGAAATCGCGAAGTCCGACTTGGTCACCTGACGTGCCCATCCGCCGTTCTGGATACGCTTGGCGGCGTTGTTGAACGAACCCCAGAAGAGCTGCATGTCACCCACATCGGTCGCCGGCGGGCTCTGGAAGGATGGAAACTGGTCGTTGATCGCAGGGTTCTTCGGGCCGGGATCGCTGAGACCCGCGGCGTTGGCGTTGATTGCTCCCTCGGGGGGCTGGTCGGGATTGCCGAAAGATGCTGCCCCGGCCGTGCTGGCGGCAAGGGCGGTGCCGCCGACGGCGCCGATTGCGAGGACTGCGCGTCTGGTCAATGTTTCCATTTCAGAACTCCTTGTTCATGGCGAGTTGGGACGAGGTGTCGACAGAGCGGGTCTGTGATGCGAGCTGGAGCATGGCGATGCGGTCGATCAGCTCGGCATTGAAGAGGCGGTGCTGCAGCTGGCAGAAGGTTTTTGGATCGAGCGTGTCGTGCCGGTCCGTTTTCTGGGCGGCGCGGGCGGCGACGCAGGATGTCTTGTCCAGCGCCGGAACAGCCTGTGCGCCTTCGGACGTTTCACTGATCGCCGGCACGGGAGCGGAAAGTCCGCCCAGCCTGTCGATCGTCTGTGGCGTGAGGATGCGGAAGGCGCCGGCTGACGCGACGTCTTCGGAGGCCGCAAGCGCCGGTTCGCCATTCCTGACCAGGAAGGCATTGCCACCGAGCACGGTAATCGTACCCAGTGCCAACACCGCTGCGACTTTGAGGCGACGGGGTCTCTGCTCGCCCGCATTCTTGCTGATGGAGGTCATGCCCTGCTCCTAAAAAGGGGTGGTGGTGTCGTCAGGAACGTTCGGAGGGGAAGCGCTTGACTGGAGCAAAGGCTACGGCGGAGAAGCGGAGCCGGCATCTATACAGAGGTCTAGTTCGTATAGCGGAAGGTGTTGGCGGCGGGATAAGCGCCGAGAGGCATCCGCTCAACGGCAATGCCTGCCCGGACGGCAGGGCGTCGGGGCATGAAATAACGACGGATTTCACTTGGAAGAGATACAAGCAGAGCGATGGAAGACTTGTCTGTGCGCGGATATAGGCTGGCTCACTCGCCCTGTGGCAAAGCGTCAGCCGTCAGGACGGCCGGGCGAGAACGGATTCCAGGCATCCGATTAGACTGACGATATTGACCGGTTTGCCGAGAAAGGCCAAAGCGCCGCCGTTTAAGGCTGCATTCCGGGTGCGCTCATCCTGATAGGAGGTGACGAAGATCATCGGCGGGTGGTTACCGCGCCGGTTCAACTCGCTCTGCAGCTCGATGCCGGAAAGTCCGGGCATTTTGACATCCACGACGATGCAGTCGATGTCCGCCTGCTGCTTCGATTCCAGGAATTGTTCGGCAGAAGCAAACAGGCGGCATTCGTAACCGAAGGACATGATGAGATCATCCATGGCTTCGCGAATGGCGGGATCGTCGTCGACGACGGCAATGACGGGAACGGGGGGCAATGAAAGCGACCTTTTCTGTTTTTCTTTCTTCCTCTATGCGCCCATGCCGCTCTCAAAGATACCATACTAAGATACAGGTGGCCGGAGCTTCTCGCCGATCAGCTCCGCCTTCCGCACGAGGTCGGCGACCGATCTCGCTTCCATCTTGCGCATGACATTGCCCCGATGCAGTTTCACGGTAACTTCGCTGATGCCGAGCTCGTAGGCGATCTGCTTGTTCATCAGGCCGCGGACAACGGCGCCCATGACTTCGCGTTCCCTTGGCGTCAGCTGCTCGGCAAGGGAGCTGACGGCCTCGTTCTGGGCGCTTTCGCGGCGTCTCGACGCATCCCGCTCCATCGCGGTTGCGACGGCGTCCAGAATGTCCTGTTCCTTGAAGGGCTTGGTCAGAAAATCGACGGCGCCCGCCTTCATCGCCCGCACACTCATCGGGATATCGCCGAAGCCGGTCATGAAAATGATCGGCATCCTGTTGCCGACGCGTTCCAGCTGCATCTGGAAATCAAGCCCGCTTATGCCTGGAAGCCGCACATCAAGCAGCAGGCAGCCGGGCCGGTTCAGATTGGCTTTTTCGAGAAAGGCGGCGGCGCTGTCGAAAGCTTCGGCATCGAACTTCATGGAGCGGAAAAGATCGGTGAGCGCCTCGCGCATCGATAAATCGTCGTCGACGATGAACACGATGGGTGACGGCGGCTCCTTTGTCGTCTTGCGTGGCTCAGGCATGTGCCATCTCCTGGCTGATCGGCATGGAAATGGTAAAGACCGCCCCGCCGAGAGGATGATTGTCGCCAGTAAGCCTGCCGCCCCGTGCTTCCAGTGTCGTGCGGCAGATGGAAAGCCCCATGCCCATTCCCGTCTCCTTGGTCGTGAAAAACGGCGAAAACAGCTTTTCCTTCATCTGCACCGGGAAACCCGGTCCATTGTCGTGAACCGCAATATGAATATTGTCCCTGTCTTCACGCTCCTTCCGAACCGTGATGGTGCGATTGCCGGCGCCCGCCTCGTCCATGGCCTGAATGGCATTGGTGAGAAGATTGATGAGGACCTGCTGCAATTCGATCCTGACGGCCGTTATCGGCGGCGTGGCCGCTTTTTCCACATGCACCGTGGTTCCACTGCGTTCCAGCTCATGTTCGAGAAGGCTTAGCGTTTCGTCGATGAACTCATCGAGGTCGAAGGTTTCCACCTTGCCGCTCGTATGGGCGAGCAGGCTGCGCGTGTTCTGGATGATTTCACTGGCGCGCTGCCCGTCGCGGATCATGCGTTCGGCCGAGCGGCGGGCGGCGGCAATATCCGGCGGATCGCGATCGAGCCAGCGCAGCAATGTCTGCGCATTGACGATGATGGCGCCAAGCGGCTGGTTCAGTTCGTGGGAGAGCGATGCGGACATGGCGCCGACGGCTGCGGCCTTCGAGGCCTTCGTCAGCTCCGCCTGTGCCTCGGCCAGCGCCTTCAGCGCCATTTCGCGCTGGGTGATATCCACCATGCTGACCACCACACGGTTGAAGGAGGCCGCCTCCGCGGGGAAACTGATTGAAAGAAGCACCAGCTTGTCTTCGCCGGTGTCGGTGCGCACCACCACCTTGTCTTCGAAAACACGCCGGTTGTCGATGATCGCCTGCAGGACATCGACGAACTTGCCGGACGAAGAAACGACCGATTGCTGGAGGGTGCCGCGGATAGAGGAATCGTAACCCAGCATTTCCTTTCCGGCTTCATTCGATGCAACGACCGTGATGAGATCGATGCATTGCTGCGTAAAACCCGGATTGGCGCGCGCATGGGCCCGCATGTCGGTGATGCCCCGTTGCTTGAGGCCCATCAGCAGGGCGTGAAGCTTCGAATAGTCGCGTTCCCAGAGTGCGACGCGCGTACGGTCGAAAATGGAGCGATAACGCTCCTCGCTTTCCTTCAGCGCCGCATTGACGGACAACATTGCCAGCCGGGCGGCCTCCGTTTTCAAAAGCAGCATGGTCGTGACGGCAAGCGCCGCAAGGGCGACGACCAACCGAAGCGCCGACTGGAAATCCGCATCCTGCGCGTGGGTCGCTGCATAGGACAGGAGGGAAAGAATGGCGCAGGCGCAGGAGATCGCGATCAGTCCCGACCAGCTTACAGTCTGCGCGGCCAAAAGGACCGTGATGACATAAAGCACCGCGATCGCGCCTTCTATGTCGGTATAGGTATCGACGTAAAATACCGCGGCCGCCAGCGCCAGCGCCCCAAGGCCAAAGGCCAGATGGTGGGCTCGGCCTTCCGGCTCGCGCGCGCGAAACATCCTTGACGCAATCGACATTGTTCCCCCGATGCGATTTTTGCCGACAATACGGTTTTTTCAGCACAACCTGACCTATACATAGGTCTTGGTTGCCACCGTCGTCGAAACATCAGGATAGCGGTAAAACGGCACGGCGCTATATCGAAAAATCCGCATATATGGCCGGTCATCCACAGGCCATGCCTGATGGCCCGAGGTGACGTCCAACCCAAACGGTGGGGAAAAGAGCGCGCAACGACCGCTGCGTTGCGCGCCGGGCCTTCGGCCGTCAGGCGGCTGCAGGGCTCACGGTGATCGGGACACCCTTGTAGGAAGGCGTTCCGGAAAGGCGGTCATAATGGCCGAGCGCCACCACCGCATTCATCTCCGGATAATAGCCTGCGGCCGACCCCTTCGGGATATTGTATTCGACGGCGGTGAAACCCTGAACGAGGTGTCGGTCCTCATTTTCTGGGCCGATGCCATGAATATCGATGCGATCGCCATCCTTCAGGCCGCGCGCGGCAAGGTCGTACCGGTTCATGAAGATGATGTCCCTTCGGCCGAAGACGCCGCGATAACGGTCATCCATGCCATAGATCGTCGTATTGTACTGATCGTGACTGCGGATCGTGGTCAGCACGAGGGCTTCCGGATTGGAGATGAGCGGATCTTCTTCAAGCCCCGTGGCGACAAGGAAATTGGCCTTGCCGCTCTGCGTGTTCCAGCGGCGGAATGAGGCCGCGACATCAAGGCGAAAACCGCCTTTTACCCGAACCCGGCTGTTGAAATCCCTGAAATCGGGAAAGACCTCTTCGATCTTGTCACGGATCCGGTCGTAATCGGCAATCAGCCAATCCCAGTCTATTCCATGGCGGTTGCCGATCGTCGCCCTGGCAATGCCGGCGATGATGGCCGGCTCCGACCTGACCAGCTCCCCGGGCGGGTTGAGGAAACCGCGTGAGGCATGCACCATGGACATCGAGTCCTCGACTGTCACGGCCTGCGGGCCTAGTGTCTGGGTATCCAGATCGGTGCGTCCAAGGCAGGGCAGGATCAGCGATGTCCTGGCTGTCAGAAGGTGCGAGCGGTTGAGTTTTGTTGCGATGTGAACGGCAAGATCGAGGTTGCGCATGCCCTTGAAGGTCGCGCCGGTATCCGACATGGCGACGGCGAGGTTTCCGCCAAGACAGATCAGTGCCCGGGACTCGCCGGCGATGATCGCCTCGACGGCCTCTATGGCATTGTGGCCTTTTTCCGCAGGGGGACGAAAACCGAATGCTCGCTCCATGCCGTCAAGCAGCGCCTTGTTCGGGATTTCGGTGATGCCGACGGTGCGGTCGCCCTGAACATTGGAGTGGCCGCGAATGGGCGCAATTCCCGCGCCCGGGCGGCCCATATTGCCGCGCAGCAGCAGGAGATTTGCAATCTGCTGCACGTTGCCCGTGCCCTTGGCGTGCTGCGTGATGCCCATGCCGTAACAGATGATGACGTTCGAGGCGTTCACGTAAATCCGGGCAGCGCTTTCAATCGCCTCCTTTGTCAGCCCGCTGACGGAACAGATGGTGTCCCAGGAGGTAGCGTCGATGTCAGCGCGCAGTGCGTCGAGACCGTCGGTGTGTTCCTCGATGAAGGTTCGGTCGAGCACACCGGCGCCACCCGCCTTATGGTGTTCCGCATCCAGTTCGAACACCGCTTTCATGATGCCCTTGAGGGCTGCGAGATCGCCGCCGGTGCGCAGCTGATGGTACGCGGAAGCGATGGGCGTCGAGGAGAGCGTCGCCATTTCGATCGGGTCCTGTGGCGCGGCGAAGCGTTCCAGCGCCCGTTCCTTCAGCGGATTGAAGACCACGATCGGCACGCCGCGTTTTGCGGCATTGTGCAGCGTCGTCATCATGCGCGGATGGTTGGTGCCGGGATTGTGGCCGAAGCTGAAGATCGCATCGGCATGATCGAAATCCTCCAGCGTCACCGTGCCTTTGCCGACGCCGATGGATTTCGGAAGGCCGACGCTGGTGGCCTCGTGGCACATGTTGGAACAATCAGGAAAATTGTTCGTCCCATAGGCGCGCACGAAAAGCTGATAGAGAAAGGCGGCCTCGTTGGACGCCCGGCCGGATGTATAAAATTCCGCCTTGTCGGGGTTGTCGAGCTTGTTGAGTTCCTGCGCGATCAGATTGAAGGCGTCGTCCCACGCGATTGGCTCATAGCGATCGCTTTCGGCATTGTAGTGCAGGGGAAGGGTCAGCCGGCCGGCATCCTCCAGCTTGTGATCCGTCCATTGCCACAGTTCGGAAACCGTATGCTGGGCGAAAAATTCGGGTCCGGATCGTTTCGCCGTCGATTCCCAGGTGATGGCCTTGGCGCCGTTTTCGCAGAACTCGAAGGATGATGTGTGTTTGGGATCGGGCCAGGCGCAGCCGGGGCAGTCGAAACCCTCGGGCTGATTTGCCTTGAGCAGCGTCATCGTGCCCTGCGCGACGATCTGCTGGTGCGCGAGCGTTTTCGCAACGGCTTTCAATGCATCCCAGCCGCCGGCTGGGTGATCGTATTTTTCAATACCTTCGGGCCGTTCTTCCGCCATGTTGGAATTCCTTCGATTTTTGCAGATTGACGATTGTCGTGCCCGCTGAGGCTAACGCAACGGCGAAAGAGTAAACATAATACTCAGGCATAGGTTGCCTGCACGCCTGAGGCCGAAGCGAAAAAAAGGCCGCCTCCTGCGGCGGGGGCGGCCTTGGCGGATCGGGAGGGATCCGCGGCTCCGGGGGAGGGGGACACCGGAGTTCATGGCTGCTGCGAGCCAATCGCCCTGGGGCGGGGCGACAGGTGAAAACTAGCCCGGGTCCGAAATTGCCGAAACTACACTTAGGTATCGGGTGGACTGTACCAGCAGCCGATTTCTCCCGAGCCATCCTTCTTTCTATCCTCGGTGCCGATCAGACAGCCGCAACAGGGGCGCTCAACAACGGGCGGTCGATTGCAAAAGGAGAACGATCATGGACACGACCACAGCCGCCAAAAACCGCAAGCTTCCACTCGCAACGCCGACCGACCTTGGCGCTGAAGCGAGCCGCGACATCGCCGCTGCGCTGACCGCGCTGCTGGCGGATGTCTTCACGCTCTACATCAAGACCAAGAATTTCCACTGGCATGTTTCCGGTCCGCATTTCCGTGATTATCACACGCTGCTGGACGAACAGGGCGCCCAGATCTTTGCGATGACCGACGATATTGCGGAAAGGGCGCGCAAGATCGGCGGCACGACCATCCGCTCCATCGGTCATATCGGCCGCCTCCAGCGTCTGCTTGATAATGACGCCGATTTCGTCACGCCCGAGGACATGCTCGCCGAACTGCGTGAGGACAACAGGCAGCTCACCGCCATCCTGCGGCAAACGCACAGCCTCACCTCCGACCTCAACGACCACGCCACTACCAGCCTGATCGAAAACTGGATCGACGAGACCGAGCGCCGCACCTGGTTCCTGTTTGAAACCACCCGCCGCGCCCGCTGAAACCAGGCAGGAAACCGAAATGACCTACAATCCTATCGAGCTGGCGCTTTCGAGACGGCATGTCCTGCTGGCCGGCGCCGCGCTTTCCACTGCGATGGCCATGCCATCAACAGCATTTTCAAAATCCATCCCATCCCGCAGCGAAGGAAAATTTCCAATGACCGAATCATTCGTAAAGACCAAGGACGGCGTCGATATCTATTTCAAGGACTGGGGTCCGAAGGATGCCCAGCCGATCGTCTTCCATCACGGCTGGCCTTTGTCCTCCGATGACTGGGACGCACAGATGCTGTTCTTCGCCCAGAACGGTTACCGCGTCGTGGCCCATGACCGTCGCGGCCACGGCCGTTCACAGCAGGTGAGCGACGGCCACGACATGGATCATTATGCCGCCGATGCATCCGCCGTTGCCGAACATCTCGATCTCAGGAATGCGGTTCACATCGGCCACTCGACCGGCGGCGGTGAGGTCGCGCGGTACGTCGCCAAATTCGGCGAACCGCAGGGCCGCGTTGCCAAGGCCGTGCTCGTCTCCGCCGTTCCGCCGCTGATGCTGAAGACGCCTTCCAATCCCGGCGGCCTGCCGATCGAAGTCTTCGACAGCTTCCGCAAGGGCGTGGCCGAAAACCGCGCCCAGTTCTTCCTCGACGTGCCGACCGGTCCGTTCTACGGCTTTAACCGGCCCGATGCCAAAGTCTATCCCGGTGTCGTCCAGAACTGGTGGCGTCAGGGCATGATGGGTAGCGCCAAGGCCCATTATGACGGCGTCAAGGCCTTCTCGGAAACCGATCAGACGGAAGACCTGAAGGCAATCACGGTGCCGACGCTCGTTCTCCACGGTGATGACGACCAGGTCGTGCCGATCGCGGATTCCGCCGAATTGTCGGTCAAACTGCTGAAGAATGGTACGCTGAAGGTGTATAAGGGGTATCCGCACGGCATGCTGACCACCCATGCCGATGTCATCAATCCGGATCTGCTGGCCTTTGTGAAGAGCTGATCACCTGAAACGGCCGCCGCCGGAAAAAGCGGATGGCGGCCAATTTTTCGCGCGGAAGGAGATTCCGATGCCGTTCAAACCATCTTATGAAGACCTCGCCCTTCGTGACGGCATCGCAAGCCTGCCCGAAATGGAGGATATTCAGCTGGAGCTTCCCCTGTCCCGGCAAGCCGAGGCGGAAGAGCGGCTCGATGCGAAGCCGGATCCATCGAGCGACGAAACGAAATTTCAGGACTGATCGATGCGATCGCCGTCCTTGACGGTAGCTTATTGTATCAGCAACCAGTCAGGCTACATCGAGGTACCGTTTTCGGTTTCGGTGGAAAACTCTCGACACAACGCTCCTCCATCAAGTGGCGCAATATCGTATTCATGATGGAGATCCGAGATGACCAACGCAGTGTCGCTTCTGTCGATCCGAAGGATTTTGAATGAGTTCTGCGAAGAGAACCGCCTGCCGATCGGCTGCTCGACAGCCGTCGACGCCGCAAAATACCTGATGAGGATCGCCTCCACGGAGGCCGTGTCCGGATCAATGCTGCGATCTGCGCTGGATCAGTGGATGGCGGAACGCGTCCCGGTTGCGGCCTGAAATCTCCTGGCCTCAGATATGGAAAAAGCCGTTCCTCGACTGGTGTCGAGCGACGGCTTTTTTGGTGCAGAAACGCCCAAGCGTTAAATCGGACAGCAAGACGAGGATGTGGTGAAGCGCGGTCCGGGAACCGCGCCTCCAGAATGACGTCTCTCAGCGCAGTTTTCTGAAAGCGTCACGAAGCTCTCTTGAGAAAATCCCGGGCTGCTCCCAGGCGGCGAAATGTCCGCCATGATCGACCTGATGATAATAGGTTAGCGATGGATAGGCCTGCCTGCTCCAGCTCTCCGGCGCCCGGTAGATTTCCTTCGGGAAAACGGTGATGCCGACGGGGATCTTGATGTCCCTGGTCTTCTGGGCGTCCGCGCTGAAGTTGTTGTTGTTGTTTTCCCAATAGAAACGCGCGCCGGACGCGCCGCTGTTGGTCAACCAGTAGAGCGTGATATCGTTGAGCATTTCATCCCTGGAAAGCACGCTTTCGGGCTCGCCATTGCTGTCGCTCCATTGCGCGAATTTCTCGTAGATGAAGGATGCAAGACCGACAGGTGAATCCGACAAGGAATAGCCGATCGTCTGCGGTCTTGTGACCATCATTGCGCCATAGGCAGCGTTCCTGCCGAAAAACTCTTTGAGCGAGTCATAGGCATTTCGTTCCGGCGCAGACAGGTCCGCAGGGGCCGGATCACCGCTGTTGATGCCCTTCATCAGCGCACCGGGAACGGTGGCCGGCATATTGAGATGAATGCCGAGCAGACCCTTTGGCGCCTGCCGGGCAAGCGCATCGGAAATGACCGAACCATGATCGCCGCCCTGGGAAACATAACGCGTGTAGCCGAGGCGCTTCACAAGGGTGTCCCAGGCGCGCGCAACACGGTCCGGTCCCCAGCCCAGATCGGTCGGATGGCCTGAAAAACCATAGCCGGGGATGGAGGGAATGATCACGTCGAACGCGTCTTCGGCTTTGCCGCCATAAGCGGTCGGGTCCGTCAACGGGCCGATGACTTTTGTGAACTCGAAGATTGAACCCGGCCAGCCGTGGGTGAGGATGACAGGCAAGGCGTTGGGATGGCGTGAGCGGACATGAATGAAGTGGATGTCGACGCCGTCGATCGTGGTGATGAACTGCGGCAAGGCGTTGAGTTCTTTCTCTGCATTTCGCCAGTCATAGTCGCTGCCCCAGTATCGAACGAGATCCTGAACCCGCGCCAGCTGGATGCCCTGGGAGATATCGCCAACGGTTTCCTTATCCGGCCAGCGCGCATTCCTGATCCTTGCCTTGAGGTCGTCAATCTGTGACTGATCGACATGAACCTGGAACGGCCGGATGCTGTCGTCGGCAGAGGCGGTTTCGGATTGGGGTGGTTTGACAGTCTCAACTGCCAAGGCAGGGGTTAAGGCCATCAACACGGCCATTGCAGACCCAAGGACAATCGCGGTGCCGTGCCCGCCTTTTTCCGGGTGAAGGACGTCGGTCATATTTCTCTCCATATCGATGTGTTCCGCGACCATTTCGCGTCCGAAACAGGTAGATGTTGATCGTATCCCGGCTGTTTCTTTCGACCTGCTGTTGCGTCACCAAACGTCGGTTTTCGCACGGCTGACACTTGTGGATACAAAGTCGGCCTGAAGCAGAACGGAGAGTGCGCCGGGATCGGCGCTGCAGACTTCTCGCGTTACGGGGTGAGAACGGCTCGCGGTTCGAGCATGCCGTCGAGACCGAAGGCACCAATCTCCCTGCCGATACCGGATTGCTTGAAACCGCCGAAGGGCGCGCGAGGATCATGCGGGGCGCCGTTGATGACGACGCGGCCGGCCATCAGCCTTGTGGCTATGTGTTGGGCGCGTCTGAGGTCGGATCCAAGCACATAGGCCTGCAATCCGTAGTCGCTATCATTGGCGATTTCGACGGCCTCATCTTCGTCCTCATAGGCGAGAAGACACAGGACGGGACCAAAGATTTCTTCGCGGGCGATGCGCATTTCGTTCGTGACATCTGCGAAGATTGTCGGGCGGGCGAACCATCCTTTTTCAATCCCGGCCGGTCGTCCGGTTCCGCCTGTCAGCAGGGTTGCTCCTTCTTCGACACCAAGCCGGATGTAAGTCTGGATCCTCTCCCACTGGGCAAGGCTGGCGAGAGGGCCTACCCGAACCTCCGGATCACGGGGATCGCCAACTTTGAATTTTTCAGCCGCCATCCTCAACCGCTCGGCAATCTCGGGGAGACGGGACCGCGGAGCCAGGATGCGGGTACCCGCGACGCAGGCCTGGCCGCTGTTTGCAAAGCCCGACATCAGGGCGACAGGTATGGCCTTGTCGAGGTCGGCATCCGGCAGGATAATGGTGGGTGCTTTTCCCCCCAGCTCCAGAACCACTCTTTTCATGCCGTCGATAGCCGCGCGTTGAATGATCTTTGCAGCCTGGGTGGAACCGGTGAAACTGATGGTCGCAACGTCGGGATCCTGCGTCAGCGCCGCACCGACCACCGGACCCGTGCCGTTGACAATGTTGAAAACCCCTGCCGGCAGGCCGGCCCGATGCAGCCTTCTCACCAGAATATCCGTCTGAAACGCACTCTGTTCGGCCGGTTTGATGACGAGGGACGAGCCTGAACCGATTGCATGCGCAAGCTTGGTGGCGATAAAACCGAAATTGCTGTTCCAGGGCGTGATGGCGGCGAGAACGCCGCGCGGCAGCATCTTGACCGTGCTTTTGCCCCCGACCCGGTCAAAGTCGTAGTTCGCCACGGTCTCAGCCATAACATCAAAAATCGACGCTGCGTTTTGAACGGAGAAAGCCGTGAAATAAGCGGGCGCGCCGTATTCTTCGGTCATGACCTGCGTGAGCTCATCCGGTCGCTCTGCGATCGTATCGCGCAGGCTGCGCAGCATATCGATACGCTGCGCCTTGGTGGATGTTGCCATGGCGGGAAAAGCGCGTTTCGCGGCTGCCACTGCGGCCCTTGCATCATCGGCGTTGCCAAGCCGGACATCGCCGATTTTTTCTTCCGTTGCCGGATTGAAAAGGTCCAGCCGTTCATTGCCGTCTGGCACCACAAATTTACCGTCGACATAGATGTGTTCAATTGATCGCATTGATCTGGCCTCGTTTAAGATGGTTGGAAATCCGGCTCGTCTGGCCGCCGCGGAACGCGCTGGAGGCGCGCCGCATGGGTCGCAAGCAGGCTTCCTTGAGTTGATCAGAGGGATGGCAGGAAGAAGTTGAAACGCGAAAACGGCTGCGGCGGGCGCCGAGCCGTTCCCTTGAGGTCACATCGATGAAACTGCGCCCAGAAGTCCTGCAAGCGGCGAGGGCTCGTCGGATGTAGCATCATATACGCACGGTGCTGCGAATATCGCCGCAAACACGATGGCGACGACAAACGCACGGGCGGAAACAATCGGCTTAAGCGAGCTTGAGCGTAACATCGATGTTCCCCCTGGTTGCCTTCGAATAGGGGCAGATCTGGTGGGCATCCTCGATGATGGCCTGTGCTACGGGACGATCGATCCCGGGCAGGCTGACCGACAGGCGAGCCTGCAGGAAGAACTCGCCGCCCGTCGTGCCGAGGTCGACTTCCGCATCGACGGCGGTGTCGGCGGGAAGCCGGAGCTGGCGTTTCGCCGCCGCCTTTGTCATGGCGCCGATAAAACATGCCGACCAGCCGGCTGCAAAAAGCTGTTCGGGATTCGTGCCCGGCTTTCCGCTGCCCGGAGGCGAGAGCTTGATGCCCAGCGCGCCATCATCGCTTTGCGCCGATCCGTCACGCCCGCCGGTCGTGTGGGTCTTGCCGGTATAAAGAACAGTCTCGATCTTGGTCATGGGAGGCTCCTTTCATTTGCCGCTGCTGCGGCGTTTCGTGATAGGAGCTTTGTGATGGATCAGCGTATCCGGCATGTTTCCGGAAACTGCGAAACTGTATCGAAAAGTATCGGCGCTTTGTCACTGGTTATCGTCGACCCGCATCCCTGTCAGGGAAAGGCCACCTCGGCCGCAAGCCCGCCGCCCTGCCTGTTATAGAGGCGAACCGAGCCGCCGATCGTTCCGGTGAGCTGCTGCGCGATCGCCAGTCCGAGACCTGTTCCGCCCGTGTCGCGGTTTCTCGATGTTTCAATCCGGAAGAAGGGCTGCGTGGCATTTTGCAACATCTCGTCGGGGATGCCCGGCCCCCGATCGAGCACCGTGATGACCACGGTGCCTTCAGGACGCCGGTCCACTTTAATCTCGGCGCTGCCGGCGAATTTGAGGGCGTTATCTATGAAGTTCGTCAGGATTCTTCGCAATGCATGTGGCTTTGTCGACGCTGTGCCGCGCACCATGCCGGCAACTGTTACGGCTTTTCCGGTATCCTGATAGTCGTAGGCGATGCTGTCGATGAAAGAGGCCAGATCGATACGGGAGGATTTCTCGCCATTGCCGTGAGCGCTGCGTGCGTAAGCGATCCCATCCTGCACCAGGCGTTCGATTTCACGCAGGTCACTGACCAGCTTTTCCTTTTCCGGCGTATCGTCTGCCATATCGGCCCGCAACCGCATCCGGGTGATGGGCGTCTGCAGGTCGTGCGAAATCGCCGCGAGAATCTGGACCCGCTCCTCGAGATATTGGGCGACGCGATCGCGCATCGCGTTGAAGGCGCGGGCGGCGTGGACAACTTCGCTTGGGCCGCTCTCACTCATCGGCAACCCCTTTTCCCCCGGATCCAACGCTTCCGCTGCCGCAGCCAGCGCGCTGAGCGGTCTGGTCGTCTGTCGCACTGCAAACCAGGTGCACAGAAGAAGAAGCGCCATCTGCGCGGCGAAGACATAAGGCAGCCATTCCGCCAAGGGCATCACGCCGCGCGGTGTCACGTCAATTGTCAGGGGCGAGCCGTCCGATAGCGTCAGATGCGCCTGAAGCCGCTTGCCGTCGCCGGGAATGGACTCGACCTTGACGGGGAAACGGTGTCCTGCTGCCTCCTCGATCCTCTGCGCAATTTCAGCGCCGCGGCCAGACATGTCGGAAACACCTGGAACACCCGGGCCGAGGACGAGCTGATAATTGCTGCGGCTCAGGCGATGGACCCATTGCGCCCGCTCTTCCGCAGGCAGGCGGTCGATTATGGCGATCGATACAGCCAGATCCTGCTCAAGAGTGCCGAGCATAACAGCCTTTGCCGACATATATCGTTCGGCAAAGAGGATGCTGAACGACAGACCGTAGGCAATGGCGAGGCCCGCAAACAGGATGATGAAAAGTCTGGACCGCAACGAGCGCGGCCACCAGCCGGCGAGCAGGCGTGGGCCGTTCATATCCTCGGCTCCGAAATCTCCACGGGCACCGCAAAGACATAGCCTTCCGCCCGCACCGTCTTGATGTAGACGGGTTCGCGCGCGTCATCCCCCAGCCTTTGGCGCACGCGGCTCACGAGAAGATCGATCGACCGGTCGAAAAGTTCGGCATCGCGGCCTTGCGTTAGATTTAACAGCTGGTCCCGGTTGAGGACGCGCTGGGGATGATCGATGAAGACCCTGAGGAGCCGGTATTCAGCGCCGCTCAAGGCCACGGTCGTGCCCTCCCTGTCGAGCAGGTGACGGCCCACCGTGTCGAGGCGCCACTCACCAAAGGTCAGGAGCTGCCCGGCCTCGCTGATCTGCAGATTGGGAGGCAGCATCCGCGTGCGGCGCAGGATGGCTTTGATCCGCGCAAGAAGTTCGCGGGCAGCGAAGGGCTTCGACAGATAGTCGTCGGCGCCCATTTCGAGCCCGATAATGCGATCCATCTCGTCATCCCGGGCGGTCAGCATCAGCACCGGCGTGGCTTTGTGTTTCCCCGCCCGCAACTCGCGGCATAGAACTAGCCCGTCATCGCCAGGCATCATCACGTCGAGCACGATGAGATCGACGGTGTTGCCGTCGAGAAAACTTCTCATCTGCCGTCCATCGGCCGCCACGCTCGTACGCAGGCCGTTCTTCTTCAGGTAGCTGGAGACCAGCTCCCGGATTTCCCTGTCGTCGTCCACGACGAGAATATGGTCGATATGGTCCATTGGATGCCTTCGTCGTCCGGACGGTTCGAGTGGCCCGCTACCGCGCGCCCCGCTGTCACATGCAGTAAGACAACGGTTCGCGGGCTTCGGCAAGTTTAAAGCTTTGCGACGTCCAGAACAGCCCTGGCAAAAGCCTCTGGCGCTTCCTGAGGCAGGTTATGGCCTATGCCGCCGCTGATGTTGCGATGCTGGTACTTGCCGGAAAACTTCGATGCATAGGCGGAAGGGTCCGGATGCGGAGCACCGTTGGCGTCGCCTTCCAGCGTTATCGTCGGCACGGTGATGACGGGAAGTTTCGCAAGCTGGCGCTCGTAATTATCGTACTTGGCTTCCCCGTCTGCCAGTGCAAGCCGCCAGCGGTAGTTATGGATGGTGATGGCCACATGGTCGGGATTGTCGAATGCGGGGGCCGAACGATTGAAGGTCTCGTCGCTGAATTTCCAGGTCGGAGATGCCGTCTGCCAGATCAGGCGCACGAAGTCGCGGGTGTTGGCGGCATAGCCCGCACGGCCGCGTTCCGTCGCGAAATAGAACTGATACCACCAGGAGAGTTCCGCCTTGGGCGGAAGCGGCTTCCTGTTGATCTCCTGGCTGCCGATAAGATAGCCGCTGACCGATACGAGCCCGGTGCAACGTTCGGGCCAGAGTGCGGCCATGATGTCGGCGGTGCGAGCGCCCCAGTCATAACCGGCCACGACGGCCTGCTTGACGCCGAGCGCGTCGAGAAAGGCGATCATGTCGACCGCAAGCGCCGCCTGCTGTCCGTTGCGTGCCGTGTCGTCCGAGAGAAAACGGGTCGTGCCATATCCGCGCAGATAGGGGATGAGTACCCGATAACCAGCCGATGCAAGGATGGGTGCGACATCGACATAGCTGTAGATGTCATAAGGCCATCCGTGCAGCAGCAGCACGACCGGGCCGTCTGCAGGGCCGGCTTCTGCATAACCGACGCTGAGTACGCCCGCTTCAACCTGCTTCAGGGCGCCAAAGGAGGTGGCTCCGTCGCGTCCGGTTGACGGCTGAGTCGAAGGCGCTTCGCCCTTGGCATGAGCAAGGCCTGCGGCCCCGAATTCGACGGCGGCAACTGTCATTGTGGCAATGCCGAAGAAGCGGCGGCGCTGGAAATTGATCTCGGAATTCATTGCTGTCTCTCCTGTCCATGTTGGATGCGGGCAGGTAACGCGGTGCGTGTATCCTCGATGTGTCCCAAGGGGGACGAATGTGAATGGTTTTGTAGCAGGGGGCATTCCGGATACAGACTGATACATTCGGTCAGCCCTCTGGACGCAATCAGCCGCCCCGGTGTCTGGGGCGGCTGTGTTGGGTTTCGAGGCGGGCGCGGTTTATTTCGCGGATTGCCGGGCGGCCTGTTCGATGACGTCTGCGACCTTTTCGGGCTGGGAGGCGAAGACCGCATGGCTTGCCGCAATCTCGGTCACCGCACTGCCGGCGCGCTTGGCCATGTCGCGCTCGAGATCGGGGTTGATCGACCGGTCCTGCGTTGCGACAATCGACCAGCTTTTCTTGGTTTTCCAGGCGGGCTCGCCGGCTTTGGCGGCAAAGGCGGCCTTGGCGGCGAAGACCTGACTTCTTGCCATGAAGGCCGCGTCCTCACGCGGCAGATCGCCGGCGAAATCTTGTCCAAAGACGGCGGGATTGAGATAAAGGAATGCGCCATCCTTCGTCGGCTTGATGCCGTTGCCGGCCGGTGGTTTCGAGCCGGCGAGGTCGAGAAGGCTCTCTCCCTTCTCCGGCTGGAAGGCGGCGACATAGACCAGCCCGGCCACATCCGGCCGGTTACCCGCTTCCGAGATCACCATCCCGCTGTAGCTGTGCCCGACAAGCAGGCTCGGCCCCTGCTGGAGATCGAGAACACGGTTGGTGGCCGCCACGTCATCGGCAAGAGAGGTGATGGGCTCCTGCACGATCGTGACGTTGAAACCACGGCTCTCAAGGATGTCTGTCGCCCTGCGCCAGGCCGAACCGTCGGCCAGCGCGCCATGGACGATGACGATATTCTTCACCTCTGCCGCCTGTGCGGCAAAAGCAATCAGTGCGGTTGCGATGGCAAGCGCGAGTTTTGGCATGAGACGACGGTGCATCATGTTTCTCCTTTGGTTTTGATGGGAACGGGACGAAAATCCGGGTCAGCCGAACGTGAAGGCATAGGCCTGCACGCCGGGATCGAGGAAGCGGATGGCAAAGGTTCTTGCTTCGACGGCGCCGGACTGGCGGACGAGCTGGTAAAGACGGGTTGAGGTGACGACGCCATTGCCCTCGGCATCCGTGTCGGCGCCATGATCCGCACCCGGCGGACGCCCGTCGATGGTGACCTGGAAACGAACCGGTTTTCCGGCGGCGTCCGGCCCAAGGACCAGATGCAGGTCACGGGCGCTGAAGCGGTAGGTTATGCCGCCATCAGCCGCATCAAGTGTGGCCGCCTCCGCGCCAACCGTCCAGGTACCGGAAAGTCCCCATTCGTTGAGAGAAGGCGTCGTGACGGAATAGTCGCGCGGCGTGTCCGCGCGCACCGCCTCGTTGGATGCAAAATTCTCAGCCTGTCGGTAGCCGATATAGGTTTCGCCCGAGCGCATGTGCCCGATATCCGCACCGGCTTCGGCTCCTATCGCCTCCGGGCTCACCGGCGCGCTGGCGGAGGCGCTGCTGCCGGCCTCGCGCAGCAGGTCCTGGATCGCCTCTTCGGTCTGCCGGTAGTTGCCCTCGCCGAAATGGTGGTAGCGAATCTGGCCCCTGGCATCGATCAGGTAATGCGCCGGCCAATAGCTGTTATCAAAGGCGCGCCAGATCTTGTAATCATTGTCGATTGCCACCGGGTAATCGATCTTGAAGCCGGTGACGGCCTGGCGGACATTGTCGGTCTTCTTTTCAAAAGCGAATTCGGGGGCGTGAACGCCGATGACGACGAGGCCCTGATCCCGGTATTTGTCCGCCCAGGCCCGCACATAGGGAATGGTGCGGATGCAGTTGATGCAGGAATAGGTCCAGAAGTCGATGAGGACGACCTTGCCACGCAATTGCTCGCGCGTGAGCGGCGGGGAATTCAGCCACTCCACGGCGCCGTCGAGGGATGGGGCCTTGCCCTCAACCGGCAGCTCCGACCGGGCGGCGGCAGCGCTGACGCCCGCCGCCGCCACTTCAGGCGCTTTGGCGGTGTGGAGCCGGTCGAGCACCTGCTGTTCGAAGGATGCCGTGCTCGCATAGGAAATCTGCGACAGGAAACCCGTATCCAGCCCGAGCGCGATGACCGTGACGCCGGCAAGCACCGCCGCGCCAAGCGCCTGGCGGATCCGCTCGCTGAAACCCAGAGACCTCTTCATACCCGCAAATAACCTGCCGCCGACGAGAATGGCGACGGCAAGGGAGGTCGCGGCCCCGGCGGCATAGGCGGCAAGCAGCAGGCTCGTTTCCAGATTGGCCCCCTTCAGGGCTGCCCCCGTCAGGACAAGCCCGAGGATTGGTCCCGCGCAGGGTGCCCACAAAAGGCCGGTGGCGATGCCGAGTATCAGCGAGCCCGCAATCGTCGGTACTGACCCGGGCTTGCCGGCGGCATTGGCGAGCCGGTTACCGAGGTCAACGACCGGGCGGGTGATGATGCTGGCCGCGCGGGGCGAAATCAGGCCGACACCGAAGATCGCAAGCAACACAAGAGCCACGAGTCGGCCATATTCATTGGCGCTGATTGCCCAGCTACCGCCCACCGCCGCCAGCGTCGCGACGGCGCAAAAGGTTGCCGCCATTCCCGTAAGCAGGGGCAGCGTGCTGCGCAGAAACGGTTGCCCCGCCCGCGCAAAAACGAAGGGAAGGATGGGCAGGATACAGGGGCTGAGAATTGTCAGCGCCCCTCCGAGATAGGCAATGACCAGAAACGTCATCATCGTGTCCTTTCATGCAGGAGTTCGGGGCTCCGGGCGGCGAAGGCGACCCGGCGATGGCGCCAATTTCCCGGCCTTACGTATCCCTGATGTGTCGGGGCTTCGGTGAATTTGTAATCGAGTGTAAAAGCCGCCTCCGGCGCACGGCCGCGAAAGCGAAACCGCACGACCTCGTCATTCGTCACTGCGCATAGCGCGTGAAGACGAAATCATGGTCCTTGACGTTGCCTTCGTGGCAGGAGAGACAGGTCTCATGCTGTGCGGCATCCACCGGCTTGCCGTTGACAAACCGCCCGAAGCCCCAGCCGTGGCTGCCGGCATATTTCTTGGAATCTTTCACCATCACCTGCACGGTGGTTGCTGCTCCCGGCACCGTGGCCGGAGGAAACTCCGTGGATTGCTGCCGCTTATAGGCAAGCTTCACCAGTATCGAGCCGTCGGGAAAGGGCAGGTTTCCGCTCTTATAGGCGTTGACGGCGATATCATTTGCCAAAACAGCGCGAAGCTCGTCCAGCGGCGGCGCTTCCTGCGCGGGCGCGATGAACTTCCAGTCACGATATCCTTCGGGAAGCGTGACACCATAGATGGGAGAGGCATTTTCCGGCGGCGTGTCCGCAAAGCTCGAATAAGCGGCCCCAAAACCTGCTCCCGCAACCGAGAGAGCGACGGCAAAGAAAATCTGGCTCTTCATGACACATCCTGCCTGATCCGAAAAAGATCAGGCAATGATCTGCGCCGCAGGTATCCGGCATGTTTCATGAAACCGGCATTTATGTATCAGATCGTAGCAGGGGCTGCGCCATCACGCCTTTGGCGGGATCAGCCTTTCCCGCGACGCGTTCTTCATCGTTTCGCCGCTGGCGACAGCAAACCAGCGTCGCCGGCCAAGAAACATTCCCGAAGCGGCGGCAGGCAGATACGCAGGAACGACGGGGTGATACCGGAAGCCGGTAACGGGGAGCGTTAAAAACATGCGTGCTGGCGTCGGGCAACGCCAGCACAATTGCGCGCAATCAGATGCCTTGCCTCCAAGGTGTTACGAGGAGGAAAAGGCAACGGTCAGTCAGGACGCTGCAGCAGGGCCACAGCCACCGTGGATGCAGCCAGTATCGCGGTCAGCGCCAACGGAGCAGTAGCGCCGTAGGAATCGACGATATAGCCGCCAAAAACCGCACCGATACTGATGGCCACCTGAAAGGAAACGACCATCAGGCTGCCTGCTGCCTCGAGAGCATCGGGTGCGCCGCGGGAAAGGTTGGTCGGCAGCACCACAGGCGCCATGCCGAAGGCAAGGCCCCAAAGGGCGACGAGAGCAAATGCGGCGCCGGTATGAACACCCCAGATAACGAGGGCGATCGTCGCAAATGCCATCAGGGCGGCGGTGACGATGAGTGCGAGGCGGATACTGGTGTCAGCCATCCGGCCCCCCAGCACATTGCCGATCACCGAAGCGACGCCAAAGCCGAGCAGGGCGAGGGCAATCGGCGTGGTCTCAAGCAGCGTCACCTGTTCGAGGAAGGGACGCACATAGACCGAACCGGCAAAATGCCCCGTCATCAGCAACAGGATTGCCAGCATCCCCAGCTGAACGCTGCGCCGCCGCGTCAGCCGGAAAACGTCGGAAAGACTGTTGCTTGTACTTGCCGGCAGCGATGGCAGGCTGAGGATCTGCAGCAGCATGGCAATTATGGCGAGCCCCGCCGTCATAGACATGGCGATGCGCCATCCCAGCCAGTCGCTGATCAAGGCGCCCATTGAAGGGGCCGCAATGGTGGCAAGCGAAACGCCGAGGGTGACGATAGCCATGCCGCGCCCGGTCGAATTCGCGCCAACGAGCCGCGCCACAACCGCAACCGAAAGCGCCCAGAAACCGCTGAGCGCGATCCCCAGTCCCGCCCGGCCCACCAACAATAGCCAGAAATCGGCAGCAACTGATGCGAGAATGTTGGAGCCGATCGCCAGCGCGCTAAGCCCGACAAGCACGGTCTTGCGGTTTAGTTTGCCGATGAGAACATTGCTCAGCAAAGCCGTCACGGCGCCCACGGAAGCTGTCGCCGTCACAACCTGCCCGGCTGTACCCTCGGTAATGCCGAGATCGCGCGCCATGGGCGTCAACAATCCCGCTGGCAAAAACTCGGCCGATACCAGCGCAAAACTGGTGGCCGCCATCGAAAGAACCGCAAACCAGGTCGCAGCTGTCCACGCGGGTTCCTCGGTGGCCTCCAGGGTAATTGTTGACCCATCAAATTCTGATGTCGTGTCCGTCATGGTCTCTCTCCTTGAGTTGAGAGAGTTTTAGACGAATTTTTTCGGATGATATGTATCTAAAAATCCGAATTTCATGCCTATTCCTCCGAATTTTGTGCGTTGCACAACGTTCGGGTGTGAATGTGCTGGGCCGCATGCCCTAGGTTCATAACCTGACTGGAAAGCAATCGCCGACTATACGGAAAGTGAACGTGTCCGCCTCGAAGAGCTATCAATTTATACGCCAGTTGCCGGAGCCTGTGATGAATATTGACAATATATGCTACGCTTCTCATAGTTGAGAAGAGCGAAAGGAAAACTTCATGCCGTCAGGTAGCATTCACGTCAAAGTTAGCGGAGCATTGCAAGACCATATCCAGCAGCAGATTGGTGATGACGGTCTTTATGAGAATGCGAGCGAATATATTCGAGCGCTTATCCGGCGTGACCTGCAAACCCGTGACGAAGCATGGGATGCCTTGCAAAAGGAACTGGCTCCTGCCATGCGCGCGGATGACAGCGAGTTTATAGCCGTCTCTGCTGACGATGTAATCGGCCGAAACAAGCGTCGCTAGTTATGGCAGCTTATCGCTTTTATGCGCCTGCCGATGCCGCACAGGATAAAATCTGGCGCGACACCGTGGATACTTGGGGTGAAGCGCAGGCTGAGACCTATATACGTGGCCTGCACGCGCATTTGCAGCGCCTCTGCGACAACCATCTGCTTTGGCGGCGTCTTCCCCAAAGGCTTGCCGTTCCCGGCGATATCATGCGTGAGGCTTATTTCAGCCGGTATGAGCATCACTACCTGTTTTTCCGAAAGCTTGATAACGGCGACCTTGGCGTGATGAGTATCCTGCATGAACGGATGGATATGGCGGTGCGCCTGCGAGAAGATCTCACGGCGCTAGATGCCAGAGGCATTATCCAAACTGGTTAGAGCGGGTGGGAAGGGGCCGGTAGCCTCAAAAGTAAAACGCCAGAGCCATGCTCCGGCGTTTTTAGATTCTAGCTACCTCTCCCGTACACTTTTCAGAATATTTCAACAAATCCGCAAACAGTCAAAAACTGGGTGTTCCAGTTGGATGCCATTAGCTTGAGCATTTTGAATCTACGTGGAATCGGTTTGGCATTTTCGCTTGTTTTGCAAATTAATTTCCAGTTTCTCGAGACTTTTTGAGTGTGCGGTATCAGTTGATTTTGATGTGACTACACAGGATCACTCTCATATTCTGGGTCTGAGGGCGGACCATGGTGCTGGAGCATTGTGACTAAGGGATGCAGCTAATTTGACAAGTCAGAACCGATGGTGCTGCAGAATTAAGAATTAGTAGTAATTATTTAATTGATTACTGAAACTATGCCTTAATTTGTTTTGCAATGATTTTTATATTTGGAAATACTTTGATTAAGAAGATATATTTAATTTCTTTGATGTTTTTCTTAGCGGGTTGCCGACCGGGAATGCCGGTGAATTCTACGGCAGATATTGCGCGTGAAGACGTTTACGAGTGCCGGTCCAGCTATGTCGAGGCGATCTATGACGCCTCTGGTCGGAGAGTGAGTGTAGTTGAGGTAATCAAACGGGCTACACTCGCTGATTACGTACTTATCGGGGAGGTGCACAACAATATTAGGCATCATAACATCCAGTCACACCTGATTTCAAATTTGGGCAACTCTGGTCGCTTTAATTCCGTTTTGTTTGAGATGTTAGAACCACGGCATGAGGATAACGCTTTCGCATTCAAAAAAGGAACAATTTCCGGCAAAGATTTAGAAAAAGCGTTGCAATGGACCGAGCGTGGTTGGCCTGTTTGGGAAGCATACATGCCAATTTTTGAAGCTGGGAGGAAATGGGGGTTAGCGATAGCGCATGCTGGTATGGATAGTGAGTTGATGCGACATGTAAACAACTTCGGGTTCTTAGCTCTCCCGAGGAGAATGCGCACAGAACTGGATATCCAACCAGATCAGGAGCTTGTAGTGGATTTCAATAGTGTAAAATCTGAAGTCGCGAAATCACATGCTGGTGATG
>NZ_JBBHZH010000011.1:0-135286 GCF_049843495.1 Agrobacterium sp. M50-1
AAATGCCATCCTTCCGCTGGAAGAGCTGCTGCCGGACGATTACATGGACTTCGCGGGCCCAATTCTCGAAGGCTTCGCCAAACCGGCCATGACAACCAGCGAACAGGATGTCGCCGAAGCGATCTGGAGCGCCGCCCATGATGTGTCCGGCCAGCTCCGTTTTCCCGCTGGCCCTGACGCAATTGCGCTGGCCCGGGCGAAGTGACGCCCGAAAGCGGCGGATGGCAGATGTTTCAGCAACACCTGCCATCGGCTTTCACAAGTGCTCACGCAGGTTCCGCCGGCACTTTTTCTGCGATCTGCGGCCACAATCCCTCCGTCACCGCCATCAGCGCCGGCGTTGCGGCCGCGACCCAGGGGATGCCGCTGCCGGGGCGCGTTCCGATACGGACATCGAGACCCGCTTCCCGTGCGAGAACGACGCCGCCGGCGATATCCCACATGGTCGTCAGCTTCTGCAGATGGCCGTCGAAGACGCCGCGTGCGGCAAAGGCAAGGCCGATCGATGTCGAGCGGATGGATTCCACCACCCAGCCCGCATGCCTGAGCCCGACGTTGAGAGCCGCCACTTCTTCCGCATCGGCGGCGGCGCTGTCGCCGAGCGACATGACCTGCACATCCTCGAAAGGCACATGGCGGGCAAGGGGCTTGCCGTTCAGCATCAGCCCGGTCCCCTCCGCCGCCGCATAGATATGACCGAAGACCGGCATGGCAACGACGCCGAGTTCCGGCCGGCCGTTGCGCACGAAGCCGAGCGAGATGCCCCAGAGCGGCGAACCGCGCAGGAAATTCGCGGTGCCGTCGATGGGATCAATGATCCAGTAGGCGTCATCGGCCACGCCGCCCATTTCTTCACCGAGCACGGTTTCGCCAGGAAAAGCAGCCGCCAGACGGTCACGCACCAGTCGTTCGACCGTGGTGTCGGCGTCCGAAACGAAATCCTGAAAGCCCTTCGTCCGGGTGGCGATGGCGTCGCGCGCCTCGAAAAAGCGAAGGGCAAGGCCCATCGCTTCCTCGATAATGGCGACGGCGCGTTCGAGACGCTCGCTCATCGTGTCCACGCCCTGCCCGTCTCGCCGGCGCCCGCCTTCAGCCAGCTGGTAAAGGCTTCGACTTCATCGGTCTGGATCGCACCGACGCCAGCCTCGGCAAGGGCGCCCCACACGGCTTCGGGATTTGAAAGCGCCCGCGTATCGTTGAAATCGAGGCAATGGGAAACGTCGAGCGAATTGATCCACAGGCGGATATTCTGGCGCTCCATCTCCGCACGGCCTTCGGTGAGATCGGCGATATCGGTGAATTTCACCTCGATCATCGGCGCCTTCAATGCCTCGATGCGGCGCAGATCCTCGGCGAACCTGCCTTTTCTCACCGGAAACATCGGCATATGCGGAATCTTGCCGAACCAGTCGGTGTCCAACACCTCGAAACGGCTGGCCTCGGGATCGATATCGGTCTTGACCAGCACCTGGTCTTCAACACCGAGCCGCAGCACGGTTTCCATGACCTGCGGCAGATCGCGGGTGAATTTGGTGTCGATATTGACGGTAATCTTGCCGCGCGCCTCCTCCAGCAATTCTTCCAGCGTCGGCACGCATTCCTCGGTCACATCCGCCGCATCGCCACCCGCGCCGGCCTTCAGCTTCGCTGCGCGAACCACTTCAAAAGACAGTGCGCTCACGGTGCCCTTGCCCGTCGTGGTGCGGTCGAGCGTTTCATCGTGAATGACGACCAGCCGACCATCGGCCGTCGCCTGCGTGTCGATCTCGATCATCTCGACACCGGCGGCGACCGCAGCGCGGACGGAGGCGAGCGAGTTCTCCGCTGTGGCCGTCCAGAAACCGCGATGGGCGATGGTCAGGATGGCCGGATTGTCGCGCGAGCAGAGCGCAAGCACATTGCAGGGATTGGAGGTCTTACGGGAGGCTGCAAGAGTTTGGTGCATGGTTTTCACTTTCGGACGTTGCAATTACCGGGTTTGAGCGCCCGGATCAGATTTTCCCCATGCCCGCCGCCATCAGATCGTCGCGCAGGATGCGGCCGGCGATGATGAAGACGATGAGTGCGGGAAGGAGCAGGATGAAGGAAACGATCGAGGCGAGCGGCAGCTGCATCGAATAGGGGTCGAGATACATGTAGAGCTTGATCGGCAGGGTCTCGACAACGGGCGCGCCGACGATGAAGGACTTGTCGAATTCCTCGAAGCTGCCGATGAAGGACATCAGCCCGCCGGCCAGAAGGCCGGGCACCGCAAGCGGCAGGATGATGTGAAAAACAATGCCGACCGTGCCCGCGCCGAGCGAGCGGGCGGCATGGATGAGATCATCGGGAATGGTCTCCAGCGTCGCCGTCATCAGCCGGATCATCAGCGGCAGGGTGCCGACGATCTGCACGAGAATGACCCCCGTAACCGAATAGGCAAGCCCGAGAAGCAGGAACACCTGCCCGATGCCGACGGCGACGACCAGCCCCGGAATGATGATCGGCGCCAGGATGAAGATTTCCACCAGCCGTTTCAGCCGGAAGGGAAAACGCGCCATGGCCCAGGCCGTGGGCAGCGCAATGGCCGCCGTCAGGAAGGTGACGACGACGGCGATGACGATGCTGTTGATGGCAGCGCGGATGAGGCTCGCATCGCCCAGAATGCCCGCCCAGCGCGCCGTGGTGTAATCCTTCGGCACGACAAGCGGCGGCGACCAGCCGTCGGCGATGCTCCAGAGGAACATCAGCGCCAGCGGCAGGGCAATGGCAAGCGTCAGCGCGCCATAAAGCCCGATGGAGACAAAAATCCGGTCCTCCGGCGTAAAGGCGCGGCGGCGGACAATGGCGTCGTTTTCGATGGCGAGAGTGCTCATCATGCGTCTCCTCGGTTTTGGCCGGGGCCGATGCGGGATGTCAGGGAATAGTAGAGAATGAGGACGGAGACCGCGAAGAGGCTCAGCACCATGCCCATGGCATAGACCTGATTGAAACGGCCCTGATTGAACTCCTGGATCATGAGCACCGAAAGAGGCCGGGCCGTCGGCGGGCCGACAATGTCGGGAATGGCATAGGAACCCATGGAGCCGATGAAGGTGAGAAGAATGGCGGCGGTGATGCCTGGCATGGCAAGCGGCACCTCCACGAAGAAAAAGGTCTTCAGCCGCGAAGCGCCAAGCGTGCGCGAAGCGTAACGGATATCCTCGGGAATGGCCGCAAAAGCGCTGGTGATGATCAGCGTCATGAAGGGTATCTGCTTCCAGACGCTGGCGAGAATGACGCCGATGCCCCAGTCGTCACGCACGAGCTTGGGCAGTTCCAGCCCGAGCGGCGCGACCAGCCGGTCGAGAAAACCGCCCCTTTCGAAAACGACGATCACCATCAGGCCAACGATGATGCCCGGCACCGCCATCGGCAGTTTGTAAAGACCGCTGAACAGTTTTCGCCCGAGAAAGCTCTTGCGGATCAAAAGCGCCAGCGGCACCGAGGCCGCAAGCGAGACGATGACAGGCATGACGCCGTAATAGATGGAGGTCGTAAGACCCCGGAGCATCGAGGCACGGGTGAAAATCCGCTGGTAGAACATCAGCGTGAAGCCGCCATCTTCCTGCCTGAAACTGCCGATCAGCGCCGACAGCAGCGGCCCGCCAAAGAAGACCAGAAGATAACCCACCCCCGGCGCCAGCAGGAGGAGAAGCTGGGCGCGCCTGTCACGGAGAACCCCGGCCATCATGCCGCCTCCCCCGCCATCCTGTCATCGAGAAGATGGACTGAACCGGGAAACTGGAGGGCAACCCTTTTTCCGGCATCGATCAGATTGTCCGCGCCGGACTGGCTGACCCTGATCTGGCGGCCGCCGATCTCGACCGTGTAGAGCGCATTGGCGCCCATGAAGGAGACGGCGCAAACCGTGCCGTCACCGGCCTGATCGGCGCTTATATGGATGTTTTCCGGACGAACGGAAATCTGGACGTTGCCGGCCGCCGCCCGATCCAGCGTCACGGACTGGCCCCAGGGCAATTGCGCCCGCTCGCCCTCGGCGGAGACGGGCAGAAGATTGGTCTGGCCAAGGAAGCCGGCGGTAAAGGCATGTTTCGGCGAGCGGTAAAGCTCGAGCGGTGTGCCGACCTCGACCACACGGCCGGCATTCATGACGACGATCCGGTCAGACATCGCCATGGCCTCGGCCTGATCATGCGTCACATAAAGGCTGGTGGCGCCAATGCGGCGGTGAAGCTCGGTCAGCTCATGGCGCAACGTATCGCGGAGCTTGGCGTCGAGGTTGGAGAGCGGCTCATCGAACAGAAGCAGGCTCGGCTGCATGACGATGGCGCGCGCCAGAGCCACGCGCTGCTGCTGGCCGCCGGACAATTGCCGCGGCATGCGATCCACCAGACCGGTGAGATTGCATATCTCAAGCGCATGGGCGATGCGCCGCGCCCGCTCATCCTTCGCAACCTTCTTCATCTTCAGGCCGAAGCCGAGATTTTTGACGACCGACATATGCGGGAAAAGCGCATAGGACTGGAACACCATGGCGATATCACGCGCCTCCGGCGGCGCCTGATCGATACGCTTGCCGCCAAGCCGGATTTCCCCGCCCGACGGCTGGCTGATGCCGGTGAGGATGCGCAAAAGCGTGGACTTGCCGCAACCCGAGGGGCCGAGAATGGTGACAAATTCGCCCCGCTCAACGGTGATCGATACGGGATGAAGCGCCCGGCTCGCCCCGTAATCCTTACTGATATTGCTTATCTCGAGTTCACTCATGGCGAGGCTCCCTCATATTTTTTGACCAAAGGTCTCCGGACCGTGCAAGCCACTCGCGGCCCGCACGATCCGGCGATCCAGACGGCGTTACTGGTTCAGCACTTTCTCATCGAGCGCCTCGGCAAGCGCCGTCGACATGTCCCAGAAAGCCGGGAGAGACAGGCGCGGATAGACGCTCTGCGGCAGCACATGCTCCTGCACGGCCTTCGGCATCAGATCATTGGTGACATCGGCGCGCGGAGAGCGGGAGGCCTTGTTTTCCAGCTTCCAGAGCTGGAATTCCTTGCTCATCGCCATGTCGATCAGCAGCAGCGCCGCAGCGACGTTCTTCGCATTGGCCGGCACGAACATCGCGTCACCCGAACCGACCTGGCCCTTTTCCAGAAGCGTGACACGAAAACTGTCCGGCAATTGTTTGGTGCCGAGGAAGCTCATGACCTGGTCTTCCCAGACGGTCCCCATGTGAAGCTGCTGGTTATTGATGAGGTTGAGCGTGTCGGCATTGCCATTGGTCAGTTCAGCGACGGCAAGAAGACGGCGGTAATAGTCCCAGACAGGCGTAAGGCACTCGGACTCCATGGCCCAGTCTTCGGCCTGCTGCAGCGTCTGATTATAGTCGGTGAGCTTTGCCCGGCAGTCGCCGGTGAGATAATTGAGCGCCACCGAATAGATGAAGCCGCCACCGGAACCGCCCTTGGCCGGCAGGGTGACACCAAGGCGCTTCGGGTTCTTTTCCGCCCAGGCAAGCAGGTCCTCGAAGCTCTTCGGCACATCCTCGGCCTTCACGAAGGCGGAATCGTAACCGATTGCGGTCTGGTTGAGATGCACCAGCGGGAAGCTGCCGCCATGCGACTTGCCGAAGACGGTTTCGGCCAATTGCGGATTGTAATTGGCCATGTTCGGCAGGATTTTCGTCAGCGGAATATTGCCGACAACGCCCTTGGAGGAGAGAAGCGGATAGCTGCCGCCACCGGCAAAATAGGCATCGACGGGCGAATCCTGGCCGGCCGCCTGCACCGCGATGAGCTGCTGGTTCGCCTGATCGCCCTTCACATCGCTATAAGCGACCTTGATGCCGTATTTGGCTTCGAAACGGCTGATCAACTCTTTCCACGTATCGGCGAAACTGCCGGCGAAATTATACATCGTCACCGCGCCCTCGGCTTTGGCGGCGGGAACGACGATCTCATAGAAATTGTCACGCGTGACCTTCGACAGATCGAAGTCGAGGTTTTTCATGTTGCTGTCTGCCGAAAGGCACGGCGCCGCCGTCGTCGCCAGCGCAAGCGCGGCGATCGCAAGAAATTTCATGCGCATTGAATGGTTCCTCCTGGGGACCCGTTGTTGACCGGCCCCTTATTAATACACTCTAAGTGTAATATTTGTGACAGTCCAGTGAAAAATGCTGTCGCAAACCAATGCCCCATGTTGCCGCCGCTCCGCGCAGCCGTTATCCAAGGCCATGACCACAGATCAGACGCCGCAGCAGACCTTCGACCGCCAGCCGCTTGCCAGCGAAAACGAGCGTCTTATTCTGGACATCGTGCGCCGCCACGGCCCCATTGCCCGCGCATCGATTACCGGCCACACCAACCTCACGCAGCAATCCGTACACCGGCTGATCGAAGGCCTGCTGGAGCGCGGGCTTTTACGCACGGGAGCGCCACTCAAGGGAACACGCGGCCAGCCGAGCCCGACCATTGAGCTGGCGCCGGAGGCGGCCTATTCGCTCGGCATTTCCATCAACACCGACTCGGTGGTGATCTGCATCGCCGATTTTCGCTGCGACGTGATTGTCGAGGAAAAGTTGAAGATGCTTCCGGAGGACCGGGAGGAGACGCTTGCCGCCTTGTCGCTGGCCCTCGAACGGCTGCTGGCGGAGCACGGCATCCCGCGCGAACGCCTGCTTGGTCTCGGTTTTTCCATGTCAGGCTTCTTCGTGTCGGAAGACCGCGCCTTCAACGCCCCGGAACCTCTGCGCGACTGGTCGCTGATGGACCTGAAGCCGATCCTTGAGAAACGGTTCCGCCTGCCGGTCTGGCTGGAAAACAACGCCACCACGGGCGCAATCGGCGAAAGCCTTCGCGGCGTCGGTTCCTGGTGCCAGACCTTCGCCTATCTGTCCTTCAATTATGGTTTCGGCGGCGGACTGGTCCTCGGCGGCCAGCCGTTTCACGGCTTTCATGGCAATGCCGGCGAATTCAGCGGCATATACAGCCCGGATGAATCGTCCAAACGGCCGGCCCTGCAATATCTGATCACCACCCTGCAGAAAAACGGCATCGACATCCATTCGATCGAGGCGCTTTACCAGCAGTTTGACCCCGCATGGCCGGGCGTCGAGGAATGGCTGACCGAGACGATGCCGCAGGTGGACAGGCTGGTGGCGAGCCTGATCGCGGTCCTTGATCCGCAGGCCATCGTCTTTGGCGGACAATTGCCACGCGCGCTGGGGCAGATGATGATCGAACGCACGCACATGCCCTCCCGGCGCGAACATCGTTACGGTGTCGGGCCGAAGGAGGCGAAGCTGGTTCTCAGCGAAACAAAGGGCGATCCATCCGCCATCGGTGCGGCGCTGCTGCCGCTCAGGGTGCGCTATTTCCTGTAACTCAGCCCAAGCGGCCTGATGTAATCCCGCAACAATCATCACGGAAACGTGAGCCTGATTTCGCCCCCGGTTTTTTACTGGTTGGCAGCTTGCATCCGAAGGCGATAAATATGATTACAAATATCATGTTTATCGCGACATGACGCAGCATATCGAGCTGCTTCATGCGCCAAGCCAATACGTCACCGGGTCGATTGATGAGCAAAGCCCTGTTACAGGTTCTCGATGCCGAGGAGGAAAGCCGCCTGATGCGGTTTTTCCGCCGGCGCCTGCAGAACCGGGAAGACGCTGCCGACGCCATGCAGGAAACCGTGCTGCGGGCGCTGGAGGTTTCTCATGCCACGCTGATCGACAATCCACAGGCCTATCTCTTCCAGATCGCCCGGTCCGTCGCCCGCCTGACAGCCATTCGCCAGTCGCGCGAGCGGCCGTTATTCGCACCTTACGAAGCGGGTTTTGCCGTTGCCTGCGAAGAGCCGGGGCAGGAGCGGATCGTCGCCGGGCGGCAGCACCTTATTTTAATGGCGCGGGCCATCGAGGCCCTGCCCAAGCGTTGCCAGCAGGTCTTCGTGCTCAGCCGCCTGCATGGCCATTCCAATGGCGAAATCGCCGCCCTTCTCGGCATTTCCCGCAACATGGTGGAAAAACACATCATCAAGGCGCTGCTGCACTGCCGTCAGGTCCGCGCGCAAATAAAAATGTAGACCGGCATCAGGTGTTCGCATCCTTTTTCACTCTATAAGGGAAAAGGACCACATCTCAGCACGCAACAAACGGCAGATCAGGACATGAACAAGCGCCCGGACGGTCTGAAGGATAACGGCTTGACCGATGACGCTTTGGCCGAAGAGGCCGCGCTGTGGGTGGCGCGCATGCAATCGGCAGACGCGACGGAAGCGGAGCGCGAGGCGTTTCATGTCTGGCTGCGGGCCGATGCCGCCCATGCTAGCGCCTATGAGGACATGCAGAGCCTCTGGGGCGAGCTTGGCGATATAGAGCTTGCGCCGGTTGAACAGCGAAAACGGCGCGGACCTCGCCGGGCAATGCTGGCGGGTGTTGCCGGTCTCTGCCTCATCGGGCTTGCAGCGATGTTTGTGGAGAAAAGCGGATTGAAGGACCGCTGGCAGGCGGATTATTACACCGAAATCGGCGAAACACGCATGGTTTCGCTGGAAGACGGCAGCCGCGTCAGCCTGAACACCGACACGGCGATTGCGGTTCATTATTCGCAAAAGGAACGGCGCATCACCCTTTTTCGCGGCGAAGCCTATTTCGATGTCGCCAAAAACCCGGAGCGGCCCTTCATCGTCGAGGATGGAGCGCTGACGGCAAAGGCGCTCGGCACCCATTATTCGGTGCGCACCGGCAATGGCGCGCTGCCGCAGGAGGTGCAGGTGGAAGAAGGCCGGGTGGAAGTGACCACAGGCGCCGAGATCGCCGTGCTGACACCCGGAGAGGCCGTTACCCTTGGCGGCGACGGCAGGCTGGTGCGCGCCCGCAAGGATGTCGCCAACAGCATGGCCTGGCGCGAAGGCAAGCTCGTCTTTTCCGGCCAGCCGCTGCGCGAGGTTCTCGATATTCTCTCGCAATATCGCCGGGGCCGCATCGTCATCCTCGATGAGGCGGCGGCGAGACAGCACGTCTCCGGCATCTTCGACCTCAAGGACACGGATCAGGCGCTCACCATTCTCGAAGAGAGCCTTCCCGTTTCGGTATCGCGGCTTTCCGGAATGCTGGTTTTCGTCCGCTCGCGATAAAATAACTTTTTCGCAAATCCGACGTCAGGAGTCGGCCCGCCTTTTCACTCTAGGCAATCAGGACCCGTTTCAGCGGGGGCATGAGATCACGAGTGAGAGGGAATGACATGAATTTGGGCAAGCAGGCACGCGGCTGGTTCTGGCTGACGACGACGGCGATCATCGGGGGTATCGTCGCCGCAGGTCCGGGCGCCACGACCGCCAGCGCGCAGACACCGCCCGCCGCAAGCGGCGCACCCGCCACCGTCACCGTCTCCATTCCCGCAGGGCCGCTGGAAAACGCCATTCTCAGCTTCGGCCGCCAGGCCAATCTGCGCATGGTCTACCCCTCCGCGATCACGAAGGGCCGCAGCACGGCCGGGGTCAAGGGCACGCTCAGCGTATCGGCGGCCGTCAGCGGGCTTCTGGCCGGATCGGGACTGAACTACGCATTGGCCGGCGGCAATACCGTCCGCATTTTCGATCCCGCCAGCCAGACCGGCGAAAGCAGCAGTTCGGCTGCCGCCGGCAGCACCCTGCTTGCGCCGATCACCGTGCAGGGCACCGGCCTTGAAGGCGCCAGGGGCATCATCGAGAGCAATGGCTATGTCGGCAAATCCGGCCGCACCGCCACCAAGACCGATACGCCGGTTGCCGAAACCGCCCAGTCGATCACCACCGTCAGCCGCAAGCAACTCGACGACCTGAAGCCGCAGAACCTCTCGGAAGCGCTGAACTACACGCCCGGCGCGCGCATCGGCCAATATGGCGCGGAGCCGCGTTTCGACGCCTTCAAGGTGCGCGGCACCGATCTCAGCGCCACCGGCATCTTCCGCGACGGCCTGCGGCAGGTCAGCAGCCAGAACGGCAGCGCCCGGCTTGAGCCCTATGGCGTGGAAGCGGTTTCCATCCTGCGCGGCCCGGCCGCCTCCATCTATGGCGCAAGCAGCTCCGGCGGCATTGTCGATATCATCTCGAAACGCCCGACCGAAGAGACGCTGCGCGAGGTGGAGCTGCAATATGGCTCTTTCGGCCGCGTGCAGGGCGCTTTCGATCTTTCCGGCGCCGTCGATGATGAGAAGACCATGCTTTACCGACTGACCGGGGTGGCCCGCGATGGCCGCAACGAAATCAGCGCCATCAAGGACGACCGGCTGTTCATCGCGCCGGCCTTCACCTTCCAGCCGGATGCAGGCACCAAGCTGACGCTGCTCGGCGAATATATGGACAGCACCACCGGCGGCACCTGGGGATACATCAACAATTACGGCAGCGATGGCAAGTCGATCGGCGCGACGCCGGTTTATGGCGGCGATTCCCGTTTTAATGATTTCGAGCAGAAACAATGGCGTATCGGCTATGAGTTCGAGCATGAAATCAACGACAACGTCACCTTCTACAGCAAGGCGCGTTATTCGGCCCTTTCGGCCGACCAGCAATGGGTCTTCGCCAATTATCCCGGCATCACCATCGAGGACAATGAAGGCGTCTCCGCCGACAATTACCTGAAGACAGAATTCGACACCGGCCCGGCAAAACATACGCTGCTGACGGGTATCGACTTCAGCCACATGTCCTACACCTCGAAACAGGGCAACGGCGCCAGCCCCTTCACCGACACCTTCACCTATGTGCCTGATGTGTCGCTGATACTGAAGCAGAGGATGAACACGCTCGGCATCTATGCGCAGGATCAGGTCGAAATCGACCGCTGGCGCCTGACGGCCGGCATTCGTCACGACTGGCTGGACACCGAATATCAGGCCCAGACCGTCGGAGACGCAACGGCTCCCACCTATGACGGCGATGAAACCAAGACGACCGGCCGCGCCAGCCTCGGTTATGTCTTTGACAGCGGCGTGATGCCCTATGTCAGCTACGGCACCTCCTTCGTCGCCAATCCGGGCGTCATCATCACCACGGGAACGGTTACGGGCCAGGCGCAGCCGACGGTCGGCAAGCAATATGAGCTCGGCGTGAAATATGCCCTGCCGCAATATAACGCCCTGCTAAGCGCCGCCTTCTTCAATCTCGATCAGGACAATGCGACGGTCTATGAGACCTCGTCCGGCATCAACCTGCTGCGCCAGCTCGACCTGCGCTCGCGCGGCGTGGAACTCGAAGCCACGGCCTCGCTCGACAATGGCTGGAGCCTCATCGGCTCCTATTCCTATAACGACGTTGAAATTACCAAACTGACGTCGGAAACGGTGGGCAAGCAGCTCAATTCCTCGCCCTATCACACCTTCTCGCTGTGGGCCGATTACGAGTTCCAGAGCGGTGCGCTCGAAGGCCTCGGCATCGGCGCGGGCGTTCGTTATGTCGGATCGAGCTTCGGCGACAACCAGCACACGCCCATTCTCGACAACGAGGCCCGCACCTTCGTCGATGCATCGCTACGCTACGATCTCGGCAAGGCCCTGCCCTCGCTGGAAGGGGTGAAACTGCAGATCAATGCCACCAACCTTCTCGACGAGGTGAAACAGGTCTGCACCACGGGCTTCTGCTATTATGACGAAGGCCGCAAGGTCGTCGGCAGCATCCGGTATCGCTTCTGATGCTGCAGCAGAACCCTGCAAAAACCAAGCCGTCGCCGGCCGCCGTCTTCGTCGCGGTCGGCGGGCTTTATGTCGGCCAGAGCGTGATTGGCGGGCTAACCTTTCTCGGCCTGCCGGCGGTGCTCAGAACCGCCGGGCTGCCGCTGGACCAGATCGGCCTGCTTTATCTCGTCGTTCTGCCTTGGGCGCTGAAATTCCTCTGGTCGCCGCATGTGGAGCGTTACCGGCTGCCGCCCGTCGGCAGGAACCGGTCGCGGGTGATCGTCGGCACGGGCATCGCCGCCTGCGCCTGCGGCCTCGCTGTCCTTGCTTTCACCGGCCCGTCGCCGGTTTCCGTCGCAATCGCCATCCTGTCGGTAATCGCGCTGGTGACGGCGACAGTCGACATCGCCTGCGACGGTTATGCGGTCGAAACGCTGGCGGAAGAGCATCATGGCTGGGGCAATGCCGCACAGGTGGGCGGCTCCTATCTCGGCTCCGCCATCGGCGCCGGCCTGTTTCTGGTGCTGGTGGAGCGCGCCGGCTGGACGAGCGCCACGCTGGTCATGGCCGGGCTCGTCATCCTGCTCGCGCTCCCCTTCCTGCTCGGCCCGGCGGCAAGAACGGTCCCGCAAACACGGGACCACCTGCCATCGATCAAAAACGCGCTCAGGCGACGGGAAGTCCGCACCGGCCTTCTCGTCGCGGCCGTTTATGTCGCGGCGCAGAAATGGGGCCTGGCAATGCTCGGCCCGTTCCTGGTCGATTACGGTTTCGACCTCGCCACCATCGGCGCGCTGAATGGCGTGGGCAGCATGATCGTCGGTTTCGCCGGCGCGCTGCTCGGCGGCACGCTGGTACGCCTCTACGGGGCGTCACGAATCCTGCTCATCGCCATCTTCGTGCAGACGGCGCTGTTGTGCCTTTTCGCCTATTTCAGCGTTCATCGCGATATTTCGCAATGGGTCGTCATGGCCGTTGCGGTGGCTAGCTCGTCGGGCATCATGTCCATCGGCTTCGTCGCGCTTTACGCCTGCTTCATGGGCTGGTCCGACCCCCGGCAGGCCGGGGTCGATTTCACCCTGTTCCAGTGCATGGATGGCGTTGTCGGCATGATCGGCGGGCTGGGCGCAGGCGCGATCGCCGAAAAATTCGGCTATCAGGCCTCCTTCATCATTGCCGCCATCGTTTCAGTGCTCGCCGCACCGGTCATCTTCCTGCTGATGCGGCGGCAGGACTCTTGAACCGAACCTCCGGGCGCGGCGGCTTCAACCGCGCCCGGCAGGCCTCTTGCATCGGCCTATTCGACCACCACCGACAGTGCCGAACCGGTATAGACCGGCCGCACCTTCACATTGCCCGCATCGATCGTGGCGAATGTGCCGGTCAGGCCATTGGCGGACAGCACCGCGAGCCGCGTTCCGGCAGCTGGCGCGCCGCCATCAAAAGCAAGCCTCAGCGTCGCGCCGTCCAGCACCGCATTGCCCTTGATCCGCAGTGCAGCCTTTTGCGGATCAAGCGCCAGCGTGCCGCCCGACTGCGCATAGTCGCCGCCGATGACGACGTCCTTCTCTGCCGCAAGGGAGAGCGCGCCGCCCGAGACCAGCACGCCGCCTGTTCCAAGAGCATCGGCGGCGGAAGCCACCAATGTTCCGTCCCTGACAATCGTGCCGCCGCCATAGCTGTTATGGCCGCTGAGCGTCAGCGCCCCGCTGCCGGATTTGACGAGACGCCCTGCCCCGGCGATATCGTTGGTCCATCGGTCCGCCGCATTGAACCCGCCGGCGGCGGCGTCCATGGTCACCTCGACATCGCCGTCAAACGCGCCGTAGCCACCGGCAGCGGCCACCAGGTTGATGCGGCCCCAGCCATTGCTGTCATCGAGCAGCGGATAACCGGCCTCGATGCCGGTGGAAAACAGCACGGCGCGCCGCTCTGCGGCGTCGAGATAGGGCAGACGCGTCTCCAGCAGCACTTCCGCGCCCTTCGGCACCACCATCGGCGCATCTCCCACGGCCTTGTCGCGGCTGAAGGAGAAAGTCATGCGCCGACGATAGTCCACCCCGTTCTTCGCATCATCGGCAAAGCGGTCGGCATCCGGCTTTGCGCCATGGGCGAAATCGACAAGCGACTGCCCCTGCGGCAGACGCTTAGTGAAATAGGCCTGCAAGGCTTCATGCGCCGCCTTCTTCACCTCGGCGTTTTTCGGATCCTGCAGCATGGCCGCAGCCATGGCGGTTGCCGTGATGCGGCCGCCGATCACGTCGAGCGGCGAATGCATGCCGGCGACGATACGGCTCTCGCCGAGTTCGGAGGCCGCCGTCAGTAATTCGGAAAAGCGCTCCGGCGCGGCATAGGCATAAGCGATGGCAGCGAGATAGGCGGCGTTGGTGTGCCCGCTCGGGAAACCGCCATCCTTGCCGCGACCACGGGTTTCACGCGCATATTTCAGTGCCGGCACGATGACACCGGGGTCGCTGTCATAGCTTTCGAATGCGCGGTCGCCGATCGTTTCCTTACCGGTCTCGATCACCTCGCCCTTGGCGTTCATGCGCCAGGGACGCGGTGAGGAATAGAAATATTTGGCCGGCGATGTCGTGCCTTCCGGGCCGCGGATCACCTTCATGAAAGCGACGAAATCCTTCAGCTCGCTATCCGCCGCACCCGCCTCGGTGCCCTTGTCGTCCTCCTTGCGGGTGATGACCTCGTTCGGATCGAAATCCGCAGGCGTGTGATTGATCGTCGTCGTCGCACCCGCCCCTTCGCGATACCAGGCGGCAAGCGGGCCCAGGCCCTCGATGACGCTGTAGCCCTGCGAGCGGCGGTCGTTCATATAGGCTTCGAAAGCGGCGGCACGCGTGCGGTTTTCGCCGGTGACGGACAGCACATAACGCATGTTTTCCTGCCAGACAGCGGGATCGACGATCTTCACATGGCTGAAATCCGCCGGGCCGTCGCCATTGGCGCCACCATCGGCCCATTTTTCATCGCCAAGCGTCCAGATGCGATTAAAACCGGAGAGGATTTCAATGATCGGATTGTCCCGGTCGTCATAGGCGCGGACATCCTCGCCCTTCTCATTCTTGCCGGTCTGGTTGCGATAATTGTCGGCGAGCGGCAGCGGATATGTCGCGCCCGGTTCCGGCACCGTGATGGCATAGCCACGCCCCACCGGTTGGGCGGCATCGAAAGCCTGCGCGCCGGGAACAAAAACCAGCAAGGCGACCGAGGCGAGCAGGGTCGAGCGTGCGGAAAAGAAAGACGACATCTTCAGTCTGGCCATGACGAATCCTATGATTTTCAGCGAGTGACGCGTGACGAAAACAGGCGGCGCGGCGTTCCGCGCGCCTCATCGTCAGGTTTAAACAAAGCATATTTCAGTTTTTCGATGGGCCGACGGGAACGGCTCCTTGCGGCGGTTCCCTGGCGACGATGCGCCGCCTCCGCAAGGAAACGGCGGAATATGCCCGGAGTATCACTCCGGGCATATCGTCCGACGGCTTCTCCATTCCGCCAAAAGCGGATGGCCGTGCCGTTACTTCTTGACCGCGACAGCCTCGTTGATCTTGGCGACGTCATCCTCCAGAACCTTGTAGGTCTGGTCGAGCGTCAATTCACCGACGATGAGCTGGCTCATGCGCTGCACGATCTGCTGATACATGGCGCTGCCGCCCTTGGCCCGTTCGAATTCACGCGCGGCCTTCGGCACGTTCTTCTTGTTGTCGAGGAAGACCTTCATCGCCGCCTTGGCGTTTTCGCTCTTCAGCTTGTATTGCGGATCGGCGATTTCCGCGCCGGTCAGGATGACATAGTTTTCGGCGATTTCCCGCTGCACCTTTTCGGAGCCGAGGAATTCGATGAAATGGGCGACATCCTCAGGATATTTGGTGCGCTTGAAGCCGACGATTGCGGTGCCGCCGGGCATGGCGTAGCAGCCGGCATCGCCGCAGGGCGCATTGATCGCGGTCCATTCGAAACCGTCGCCGATCTTGTTCTGGAACGGATTGACCATCCAGTTGCCGGCGAGATAGGTCACGACATTGCCGTTGACGAACTCGTCACCCATGTTCTTGTACTGGGAACCACCGGCGGCACCCCACATTTCCTTGGGGAAGCTGCCGTTCTGCGTCCATGAAAAGAGATCGGCGATGTATTTTTTCGCCGCATCATCAGGGAAGCTGAACTTGCCGTCCTTCACATAGGTCGAGCCATAAGAGAAGGCGCCGCCGGAAAAGCGGTGGCCGGAACGGTCCATGGTGAAGGGGATTTGCACGCCGGTCGACTTGGCGACGCGGGCGGACGCTTCAACGATCTCGCTTAACTTGGCGGTCGGGCCGGGCAAGGGTTCGCCGGCCTGCTCGAACAGCGTCTTGTTGACGAAAGGCAGGTTCAGCGTCTGCGACGCCATATAGCCATTGATCGATTTCGGGTCGTTGACATTGGGCAGGCGAAGCTGGTCAAGGCTGGAACCATGCAGTTTCGCAAAGGCTTCCGCATCCTTCATGTAAGGCCGCATGTCGAGATAATAGGGCGCGAGCTGCCAGTCGGTGATCTTGGCGATGTCAGGGCCCTCGCCCACCGCCAGCTGCACCGGCAGCTGCTTGGAAACGGCGTCATAACCCGACGATACGAAATTGATCTTCACGCCGGGATTGGCCGTCTCGAACTCCTTGCTGAGTTCCGACATGCGCTGCACGTAACCCTGGTCGTCATCGGTAAAAAGGAACGTAATCGTGCGGGTCTCGGCCTGGGCCGTCGCAAGACCGGCGACGGAGGCCACTACGAGGGCGCTGACGCCCGAAAACAGTTTCATCATGCTCATCCTCCCAATGAAAATATTTTCATAAATCGAATGGAAGCTCCTCTGCTTAATTCGATTTATAATGTTTTGCGGCTTGACAGAATAAACGTCAAGCTGTTTGTTTTGGCGAAATCGCACAAATCGACGCGAAAGAGCGAAAACAGATTTGTGAAAATAATTTCATTATAGATCGATGGGAGGCGATCCATTATGACGGATGCAGCATTTGCGGCGAACGCGTCGCAGCCGACATATACCGTCGCGGATGGCGAGACGGTGACCGCCTGGATCGTCTCGGATCTGGTGGAAACGTCGTTTCCCGGCATCGCCGCCCCCGCCGAAGACCGCGTGAACTATCGCTTCATCAATGGTTTCGTGGATGTTGGCGACCTTCCCTGCCGCAAGGCCTTCCAGGAGACCATGATCGGCCGCGACATCTCGCCCGATACCGGCTGGCCGGTGTCACACCTCAACCTGCCGGGCTCCAACCGCCGCGTCGAATTCACCGGCTTCTGGCATGTTCCGACCCATGTGCAGCGCTGGCTGAAGGGCGCTTTCCGCAGCGAGACTGCAAGGAAGGCGCATTTCCGGCTGCGCACCTGCGGCGGCGTGCGCATCTGGGTAGGCGGCGTCGAACAGGTGCGTTTTGAACCCTTTATCCGCAATGTCGAAAGCAGCCGCAACATCACGCTCGATCTGGCGGCCGGCGATAACGAGGTGCTGCTGCTCTGCGAAGATCTGGCGGAGCGCGACATCATCTGGTTTTTCGAACTTGAGGTCATCGATCCCGTGCCCCTCACCGTCGTGCTGCCGGTGCCGCTCGACCGCGAAGAGACGAAGCGCCTTGCCGCGCTGGTGCGTGACGTTCACCCGGCGCGGGATGTATTTTCCGGCACGCCTCTCGAACTGGTCTTCGGCGCGGCCCCGGCAAACGACCTGCCGGTGCATATTGCCGTCAAAAGCCATGGCCACGAGCGCGCCGCGCTTGCGGAAGTGGACACCGTGCTGAAGGCCGGGCAATCCGCGCTGACGATCCCCGGAACGTCGGGCATTCCGGACGGATATCACGGTGTCAGGATCACCATGGGTTCGGGAGCGGGAACGGTCACCCGCCTCATCGACGCCGCCTTCATGCATGATATCGCGCCGGAAGCATCCAATGCCGATATCAACGAGCGCAAAAAGGCGGCCCTCTCCTTCAGCGCCCGTTTCGGCGCCTGGCGCATCGGCCGCGCGCTGGCGATGGTCGCCACCGGCAGCGATGACATCGAGACGATTGGCGGCATCGTTGATGCGACGCTGCATTCCATCGACAGGCGCGAAGACTGCTCCGATTTCGTGATGATCCCGCTGCTCTGGCTGGTGCGCGCCTATGGCGACCGGCTGCCGGCCGACATGCGGGCGCGGATCGATGCAACGATCCTCGGCTATCGTTACTGGGTGGACGAACCGGGCAATGACGTCATGTGGTTCTGGAGTGAGAACCATGTTCTTTGTTTCCACACCAGCCAGCTGCTGGCCGGCGACTATTTGCCGGATGCCCTTTTCACCGCGTCGGGCCGCTCCGGCCGGCAGCAGGCGGCGCTGGCCGCCGACCGTCTGGAGCGCTGGTTCGACAGCGTCGAGGCGCATGGCCTCGCCGAATGGAACTCCGCCGCCTACTACCCGGTGGATTTCATCGGCCTTCTTGCCATCGAACATTGGGCGGGGCCGGAACTTGCCGCCCGCGCACGCCACCAGCTCGATCTCATTTTCGAGATGATCGCGCTACACACGCTGGGTGGCGTCCCTTCCGGTTCGCAAGGACGGGCTTATGACAAGGAGCTGCGCGCCGGGCCGCTGACGGAACTGGCGCCCTTTGCGCAGGTAGCATTCGGTCAAGGCTGGCTCAACAATGGCGTCGCCTCGCTGCCGATGTTCTGCTGCGGTGACTACCTGCCGCCGGCGCATCTTGCCGCCCTCTCCCGGCTGGAAAGCGGCCGCATGGTGGAAGCCCGTTATGCGCAGGGGCTGGAGCCCGGCAAGCTCGTGCTGTTCAAGAACGAAGCCGCGCAGCTTTCCACCGTCGTCGATCACAAAACCGGCCGCAAGGGCCATCAGCAGCACGTCATGGATATCAAGCTTGCCGGCCACCCGATGGCGCGGCTCTGGGTCAATCATCCCGGTGAAGACGACCCGTGGGGCACGCAGCGCCCTTCCTATTGGGCGGGAAGCGGCATCCTGCCCCGCGTGGCGCAGCATCGCGATCTGGCCATGCTGATCTTCGACACGGACGATCACCGCAATGACTGGACCCACGCCTATCTCGGCCGCGACGGGCTGGACGAGCTGTTGACGGAAGGCAACTGGCTCATCACCCGTTCCGGCCGCGGCTTTGCCGCCCTTTACGCAACGAACGGGCTTCAGCCCATCACCGCCGGCGCCACCGCCAACCGCGAGATCAGATCGCCCGGCCACCGCGCCGGCTGGATCGGCGTCATCGGCTGCGGCGACACGCAAGCTTTCGCCCGTTTCCGCGAGAAAATTCTCGCCACGCAGGTCACCTTCAATGCCGAAAACCGGCTGCTCTCGGCCACGCCGCCGGGCGGACCGGACCTCACCCTCAGCTGGGACGGCGCCTTCACCATCGGCGGGCAAGCCATGGCCTTCGACCATGACCAGCCGCAACCCCAAATCACCTTCGACAGCGCCGACCCCGCATCGGGCGGCGCGGCGCGACCCTTCTACTCCTAGGCGGAATTGACAGATGAACCAGCCAAGCATGGAAAAAGACACTCTCAGGACGACGATCGACAATGTCGCCGCCGCCTTCAGCCGCCTCAAGGGCATTCAGGAAGGTCTGGTCAGCGGCAGTTCCGATGGCAAGATCCAGTTCGATGAATGGGACTGGGAAGTGGGCGTGGGCCTTTACGGTTTCCTGCGCCGGGCGCTGGCCGCCAACGACCGGAAGGCATTGGACGACCTCGTGACATGGTATGGCTGGCAGATCGAGCGTGGCCTGCCGCCGCGCCAGATCAACAGTTCCGCGCCGATGCTGCCGCTCGTCATCCTCACCGAACACGTCGACCGGCCGGATTTCCGGGCGCTGGTGGAAGACTGGGCCGACTGGCTGGTGCATGAATTGCCGAAAACCGAAGATGGCGGCTTCCAGCACGTCGTCAAGGAACGGCTGAATGAAGGCGAATTATGGGACGACACGCTGTTCATGGCATGTCTCTTCCTCGCCCGCGCCGGCGTCGTCTGCAAACGCCAGGACTGGATAGACGAGGCGGTCTACCAGTTCATGATCCATACACGTTATCTGTCGGACCCCGTCACCGGGCTCTGGTATCACGGCTGGACCTTCAACGGCCGCCATAATTTCGCTGACGCCTTCTGGGCGCGCGGCAATTCCTGGATCACCGTCGCCATTCCCGAACTCTTCGAACTGGCGCCGACGCTTGCCGGAAAGGACAAACGTTTCCTCGCCAATGTGCTGGCGAGCCAGGTGCGGTCGCTGCGCCAATATCAGCGTGAGGACGGCATGTTCCACACGCTGCTCGACGACCCGACCTCGCCGGTCGAGACATCGGCGACGGCAGGCATCGCCTATGGCATTCTGCGCGGCATCGAGGCTGGCATCCTAGGCGAAGAAAACCGCCCCCATGCCGAGCGCGCGCTGAAGGCGGTGCTGGGCAATATCGATGACGAAGGTGTCGTTCACGGCGTCTCCGATGGCACGCCGATGGGCCACGATCTCGATTTCTACCGCCGCATTCCCAATCTGCCCACGCCCTATGGGCAGGCGCTGACCATGCTGCTTTTGATCGACGTTTTTCTGAAAAGGCCGCAGGCATCATGAGCATGAACCGCGAAATCACAGCCGCAGCCGATGGCCACGACGCCACTGCCGCCATCCAGCAGGCAATAGACACCGTATCGGCCGCAGGCGGCGGGCGTGTATCGCTCGCAGCCGGACGCCATGTCAGCGGCGGCCTTGTTCTTAAAAGCGGCGTGGAACTGCACCTTGCCGAAGACGCGGTGCTTGCACCCGTTTCCGATTACGAGGCCTATGCCGATACGACGGTTTCGGTCATCGCCGAGGATTCCAACCGCGGCATGATCATCGCGCGCGGCGCGCATGACGTCGCCGTCACCGGTCCCGGCCGCATCGAGGCCGGCGGCGAAAACTTCATCATCGGCGACGACAAGGTCATGGGCACCTATATCCCGGCCAAAAAACGCCCGCGCGTCATGGTGCTGGAAGCCTGCCGCAACGTGCGCCTCGAAAACCTCCACGTCAGCGCCTCACCCATGTGGACGCTGCATATGGTCGATTGCGAGGACCTTCATTTCCGCAATCTCCGCATCGAAAACGATCGCCGCCTGCCGAATACCGACGGCATCGTGCTGGACGCCTGCCGGCGCGCATTGATCGAGGATTGTTTCATCTCGACTGCCGATGACGGCATCTGCCTGAAGACCAGCGCCGGGCCGGATGGCAAGGCGGTGGGAGCCTGCGCCGACATCACCGTTCGCCGCTGCACCGTTTCCAGCATGAGTTGCGCGCTGAAGCTTGGCACGGAATCCTTCGGCGATTTCACCAATGTCGTGTTCGAGGATTGCAAAATCGTCCAGTCCAATCGCGGCATCGGCCTGTTTTCCCGCGATGGCGGCGCGATGCGCAACATCCGCTTTTCAAGGATCGAGACCGAATGCCACGAAACGCCGGGCGGCTTCTGGGGTTCGGGTGAAGCGGTTACCGTCACCGTCGTCGACCGCCGCCCGGAGCGTCAGGCCGGCAGCGTCGACAATCTGGTCGTGGAAGATCTGAGCGGCTCCATGGAAGGGGCGATCAACCTCGTCGCCACATCGAAGGCCGGCATTCACAATGTCCGGCTGGAGCGCATCACGCTGTCGCAGCAGCCCGGCAAGCTCGGCACCGGCCTGCAATACGATCTGCGCCCCACAAATGCGGATATTGCGCCAAGCCCCCATGCCGCCGGCCGCGCCAATGCCTGGACGCAGGATGCTGAGGGCCGGATCGTCGGAATGGAGGATTATCCCGGCGGAATGCCTGCGGTCTATCTTGCCGGCGTGGAAGGATTTGCGGCGCGCGATGTCGCCATCAAAAGAACGACGCCCTTGCCCGAGGGCTGGAACAGCCAAGAGATCGTCGCGACGACGAACTTGTCCGAAGGGAGCAGGTGATGGGAAGTCTGAAACTCGAAAACCTCAACAAGGCGTTCGGCGCCGTTCATGTGCTGCATGATATCGATCTTCAGATCGAAAACGGCGAATTCGTCGTTTTCGTCGGCCCTTCAGGCTGCGGAAAATCGACGCTGCTGCGCATCATCGCCGGTCTCGAAGACGTCACGTCGGGCACAATCGCCATCGGAAATCGCGATGTCAGCGCGCTTTCTCCCGCCGAGCGCAAGATCGCCATGGTCTTCCAGTCCTATGCGCTTTATCCGCATATGAGCGTGCGCAAGAACCTTGCATTCGGGCTGGAGAACCTGCGCTTCAAGCGGGCGGAAATCGAAAGCCGCATCAACGAGGCGGCGCGCATGCTGGCCATCGAACCCTATCTCGACCGCAAGCCGAAACAGCTTTCCGGCGGCCAGCGTCAGCGCGTCGCCATCGGCCGCGCCATCGTGCGCGAGCCTGATATCTTCCTGTTCGACGAGCCGCTTTCCAACCTCGATGCGGCGCTGCGCGTCCAGACCCGCGCCGAAATCACGAGGCTGCATCGCGATATCAAGACGACGATGATCTATGTCACCCATGATCAGGTGGAAGCCATGACCATGGCCGACAAGATCGTCGTGCTGCGCGCCGGGCGCATCGAGCAGGTGGGCAGCCCGCTCGAGCTTTTCGACAATCCGCGCAATCTCTTCGTCGCCGGTTTCCTTGGCTCGCCGCGCATGAACATGCTGAAGGGCGTCATCACCAAGGGCGAAGACGGCGGCATCGCCATCGACGCCGGCTACGGCGTGTCCCTGCCCTGCCTTGTCGATCCGGCAACCGTCAGTCCGGGACAGGCGGTTCTGGCGGGCATACGCCCCTCGCATTTCACCATCGCGGATGCCGGCCTGCCCTTCGAGGTGCAGTACCACGAAAGCCTCGGCACCGAGACCTATCTCTACGGCAATATCAAGGGTGAGAAGGAGCAGATCATCGTGCATCAGGCGGGCCATTTCGCGCCCGCTTCCGGCTCGGTGCTGAAGATCATGCCGGCGCGTGAGAAGGTGCATGTCTTCGATCCCGCCACCGAACTGGCGCTGCCGCGCCTTGCGAGCGAGGGGAGAGGGTAGCATGGCCAATCCGAAGCTCGCGAGACTGTCCGACCGTGCGCTCGACGCCGTGATGGCGATTGCCGAAGTGCCGCTCAACTTCATCGAGCGGCTGATCGGCAAAAGGCGCATGCCCTATATCTTCCTGATGCCGAACCTCGTTCTCTTCGGCATTTTCACCTTCCTGCCGATTGCGATTGCCGTCGGTTACGCCTTTACCGGCGGCACCGAACTTTTGATCACCGACCGCCCCTTCGTCGGTTTCGAGAATTTCGGCAAGCTGCTGGATTGCCAGAGCTATATGGACCCCGGAAGCTGCCGGGAATCCCTGTTCTGGACGGCGATCTGGAACACTTTGTGGTTCGTCGGCTTCAACGTCATCGCCACGCTGCTGGTCGCGCTCATCACCGCGCTCATCCTCAACCGGGCGATTGCCGCGCGCGGTTTCTTCCGCGCCATGTTTTTTTACCCGGTCCTGCTGTCGCCGGTCGTCATCGGCCTCATCTGGAAATGGTTCCTCGACCGCAACGGCCTGCTCAACGCCTTTTTCCAGATGCTCGGCGTGCCGCCGGAAATCTTTCTTCTGGATGTCGGCTGGTCGCGTTTCTTCGTCGTGGTGGTCTCTGTCTGGTTCCACATGGGCTTTTATACGCTGATCCTGCTGGCCGGCCTTCAGGCCATCCCGAAGGACCTCTATGAGGCCGCCGCCATCGACGCCGCTTCGCCCCGGCGCACGCTCTTCCGCATCACGCTTCCGCTGCTTGGTCCCAACCTGCTCGTCGTGCTCATCCTGTTGATGATCCGCTCGGTGCAAATCTTTGATGAAGCGTGGGTTCTCACCAATGGCGGCGGACCGGGCACGGCCAATACATTCGTGGTGCAATATATCTACCAGATGGCGTTCGGCAGCGATCTGAGGCTGTTCGGCCTTGCCTCCGCAGCATCGGTTCTGATGGGCCTTGTGCTTCTCGCGCTGACGCTCGTGCAATTGCGCCTCGGCAAAAAGATGGAGTCCTGACCATGTCCAACGCCGTCTCTTTCCTCACGCGCACCCGCCGTCCCGGCCGGATCGGCCTCACCGATATCCTCTCCTGGGTCTGGCTCATCGGCGGCACGCTTGCCGTCCTCATCCCGGTCGTCTGGGCCGCCATGTCATCGCTGAAACCGGAAGCCGAGATCACGCGGTTTCCGCCGAGCCTCCTGCCGCGCGACGCCGTGCAGGTGGAGGTGCAGGGTTACGACAAGCCGCTCAGCCTGTGGAAAGCCAGCATCGATGGCATGGAGCGGGAAATGGCCATGATCCGTCGCGTCGGCCTCAAAGCCCAGATGGTCGATCCGGCCAATCCCGGCCCGCCCGTCAGCGTCGACACGCGCGGAGTAACGCCCGTCCAGAAACTGACCATTGCGACGGAGAACTTCACCGATCCGCTAACACAGTTCAGCTTCCTGACCTTCCTCAAGAACTCGGTCTTCGTCACCTTTGTCGCAACCATCCTGACGCTGATCGTCAACGCCATGGCCGCCTTCGCGCTCTCGAAATACCGTTTCCGTGGCGAGAAGGCGATCTTCGTGCTGATCATCTCCACACTGATGATCCCGCTCACCGTCGTCATGGTGCCGGCCTATCTCGTCATCGTCGGCGTCGGTCTCGTCGACAATCTCTGGGGTGTCATCATCCCCACCGTAGCAACGCCGACGGGCGTGTTCCTGCTCCGGCAATATATGCTGACCATCCCCGACGAGCTGATCGAGGCGGCGCGCGTCGATGCGGCAAGCGAATTCCGCATCTTCTGGCGCATCATCCTGCCGCTGACGGCGCCGGCTCTTGCGGTTCTCGCGATCTTTTCGGTGCTATGGCGCTGGAATGACTTCCTCTGGCCGCTGATCGTTCTCAGCAGCCGCGAAAACTTCACGCTGCAGGTGGGCCTCAATGCCTTCCAGGGCGAGTTCTCGGTGCAATGGCACTATATTCTCGCCATGACCTTCCTCAGCCTGGCGCCTGTCACCGTCGTGTTCCTGTTCCTGCAGCGCTATATCACGACGGGTATTGCCGGCACGGGAATGAAATGAACCCTGACATCACTTGGGGGGCGGCGCGATGCTGCCCCTCAACACCAGCCGACAACCGAGCTCGAGCCGGTGCGCCGGACGTGTCGGATCAGCCGCCATAAGCCGCTGCTCCAGCAGCGCAAGCGCGGCACCGCCCAGCCGGTCGGCGGGCAACTGGATGGTGCTGAGCGGCGGCGCACTGAAGGCCGCCGGCATGATATCGTCAAACCCCAGCACCGAGATATCGTCCGGCACCCGGATTCCGGCCTCCGTCAGCGCCTTCAGGCAGCCGAGCGCCAGATTGTCGGCGGCGCAGAAAATCGCCGTGGCGTTTCTGAGCGGCTTGTCTTCGGCGAGCAGGCGGCGGATGGCGGCCTCGCCCCATTCAGGCTCGTAACTTTCCACCTCGATGACCATATCGGCGGGAACAGTGAGGCCCGCCGCGAGATACGCGTCGCTGTAACCGTCATAACGGCGGCGGATCGTCGTGCGGCCCTTCCAGGTGATGTGCAGAATATTGCGATGCCCGAGCGACAGCAGATGCTCGATACCGAGCCGCGCGCCAAAACGGTTCTCGGCCGTTACCGTATCGACGATCATGGCCGGATCCTCGCCATTGATCAGCACCACCGGCCGCGAAAGCGCCGACAGCGCCTCGACCAGCTGCGGCCTGTCATCATTCAGGATAACGATACCATCGACATTGTCGGCGTCCGCCGCCGCCGCCACCAAAGCGGGGTCGAGCCGGCTCGTCGCGCTCACATAGGGAACGATACGAATGCCGCGCCGCTCGCATTCGCGCCGGAAGCCGTTCAGCATCGTCCAGCTGACCATGTTGAGATCGCTCTGCGGCGCGGCATCATTGGTCATGGCCAGAAGCACGACACGCAAAGTGGCGATGGTCGCCTTCTGTCGCCGGTTTTCGAGATAACCGAGTGCGCGGGCCGCCTCCAGCACCCGCTCGCGCACCTGCGTGGTCAAGGGTGCGGTGCCATTGATGGCGTGCGACGCCGTGCTCAGCGAAACATTCGCCTCCCGCGCCACGTCCTTAAGCGTCGTTTTCCTATCCGCTTTCATATAGGGAAAATTCAACCACTCTTCTTCAGACGGTGCGGGCAGAAAGCCTGCCTCGCGCAGTCGATCTGAAGAATACCCGTGCCTGTTTACTGCTCTCTCGTCAGCGGAAGACTACAGCATCATCCGTAAATGCGGAATTGATTTCTCTGGGTTTTTACCGATCGTTTAGCCCCGGAAACGCCGCCCGCAGCAAACCGCGGGCGGCAAGGCGGTCAAAGCGCCCGGGAGATATGGTCGATGCTATCCTTCAAGGCAGCGACTGGGTTCTTCAACGCGTGCACCTCCGCCGCAAAGGGCTCGAAACTGTAAAGCCCCCTGTAACCGGCCGCCTCAAGCGTTCTGATCTGGGCAATATTTTCCAGCCGGTCGCCGCCATCCACCAGTACACGGTGGGCGTCCAGCATATCGGCGACGGAGACTGCGGGGTCGGTCACGCCGGAAATATGCACGAGGCCGGTACGTTCGGGGAAGAACTCTGTCTCGCCCGCAAGATGGTGGTGGAAGGTATCGTGCACCAGCCTGTAGACATCACCGCCGCCTGCCGCGTCGATGGCCTTGATCGCCTCGGCCTTGGTGCGCAGCGACGAGACAGGGAAACCGAGCGGCTCGACAAGGCCGGTCAGTCCACGTTCCTCAAGGATCGGCTTCATGGCCTTCAGCGCGGCCACGAGATCATCGAACGAGACTTCCTTGCCGTCGTTGAGCGGGCACATGACCAGCGTCTTCGCACCGCTTGCCGCTGCATAGTCCGCCATGGCAACTGCCCGTTTTGGTAAATCGCCCGACCAGACGTTGAAGGGATAAAGCGCGTTGATCGAGATGATCGTCACGCCGGCCTTTTCGGCCGCCGCCTTCACGGCAGCCGGCTGCACCGTGCCGACGATGTCAGGCAGGTCGTTGCGGATTTCAACTTCGGTGAGGCCGAGTTCGCGGGCTGTGGCGAAGAACTCCTCAAGGGAGAGCTTCGGGGCGGTGATGTGGTTGATGGCGAAACGCATGAAAGACCTCACTGATAAAGGGCGGGACGAGTGGGAAGCTTAATTGCGACGGCTGCTCCGTCGGTCTCCTGCGCAGCGACGCAGGCGTCGGAGGTGATGGCCGCCACATAGCCGTCCCAGGAGCTGGGACCCGATGCCGTTCCCTTCGCCGCCGCATGGATGAAGTCCTGCAATTCCACATCGTTGCTGGCGATGAAGCGATCCTTCCAGTCGGTGAGGATATCGTTCTGCAGCTTGGCGCCGAGGCGCGTCTGCACCGACATCGGCTCCGGCAGGCTGGCAATGCCGTCCTCGCCCACCACCTGGCACTGGATATCGTAACCGTAATGGCAGTTTACGAAGATTTCGACGTCGATGATCGTGCCCTTCGCCGTCTCCAGAATGACGATCTGCGGGTCCTTCAGCCGCGCATGGCTTCTGGCCGCCGAGCGGGGAAAGAGAACCCGGGCCGAAACATAGTCATCATCGAGCAGCCAGCGCAGCACGTCGATCTCGTGGATCATCGTGTCGTGGATCGCCATCGGGGTCACATATTGCTCCGGAACCGCCGGGTTGCGATGGGCGGCATGCACCATGATCGGCGCGCCGATCCTGTTGTCGACGGCCTGTTTCAACGCCACGTAACCGGCGTCATACCGGCGCATGAAACCCACCTGAACCAGCCGTCCGCCATGGGCCACCTCGGCGTCGACGATGCGTCTTGCACCTTCCGCCGTTGTCGCCAGCGGCTTTTCGCAAAAGCAGGGCTTGCCGGCGGCTATTGCCGCCAGCACATATTGCTCATGCGTCGCGCCCCAGGAGGTGACGAGCACAGCATCCACATCGGGTGAGGCGATCAACTCCTCGCCGGTGGCGAAGATTTCCGCATCCGGGGCGATGTCATTGCGCACCGCTTCTGCCGATCCATGATTGACATCGCTCAGCGCGACGACCTTTGCGCCGCCGAGGACCTTGTTGATGCGGCGGGCATGGTCGCGGCCGATGGCGCCGGTGCCGATAACACCAATTCTCACAGTCATTTTCAAAACCTCACTTCCGGTATTTTTCGATGTAATTGTTGATCTCGGCACACATGAACCGGCCCGATTCATCGGCCCTGTCCTCCCAGGCGAAGACGCAGGAGGTCATGATGCCGTCGAAGCCGATTTCGGAGAGCGTGCTGAAGAAGTCGTCCCACGGCACTTCGCCCTGGCCGATATTCAAGTGCTGATGCACCCGCGCCTGTGTGCCCGGTGGATTGAGAATGTAGCGCAGCCCGGAACTGGCCTTGTGGTTGAAGGTATCCCCCACATGCACATGCGCCAGCACATCCTTCGCCTCGCGCAGCATCGCTTTGGTGTCGTCGCCGAAATAGAAGGTATGCGGCGCGCAATAGAGGAATTTGACGTTCTTCGAATTGACGGTGCGTATGATGTCCAGCGCCGGCTGCAACGTCTCGCACCAGTCTTCCGGATGCGGCTCGACATGCAGGTTGATGTTTTCGCGCTCGAAGATCGGCACCAGTTCTTCCATCGAGCGCCACCATGCATCCTCGCAGGCCTCGATCATCGAGCCGGTGTGGCAGCAATAACATGACCCCTTGTCGGGATGCGGACCGCGGCCGAATTCGGAGTTCATCGTGTCGACCTCCAGTTCGATGGCGATCTCGATGGCGCGTTTCCAGTGTTTGACCGCCGCCTGCCGTTCGGTCTCGTCATTGGAGGCCCAGCGATACATCGGCAGCAGCGAGGCGATGCCGACGTCAGCGTCTTTCAGCGCCTTCTTGAAGGACCGGATGCGCTCGGGAAACACACGCGGCGCCTTGAACCATTCGAGGAAATCGGCGCGCGGGCTGAGTTCGATCCAGTCGAAGCCGAGTTCCTTCACTTTGGCCGGGAGGGCTTCGAGGCTGAGATGGCGGTGCATGAAAGGGTCGATGGCGATGCGCATATACGCTTCCTTGTCATTATTGTCTGTCGAAGGGCCCTTGCGGGCCGGTTATGCAAGGCCGCGGTCCAGGAGAGGAGACCGCGGCCTTTGGCCGGCTTTTTTCGCGGGCGGCCATGTTTGTGCTCTGCTGACAGCATTCGGTCAGCATGCCGGCCAAAACTCCGGTTCAGTTCCGGGCCTGATATTCCCCGAGGTTTTCCGGCATCACCAGTTCGAAGGGCACCCAGAGCGTCTTTTCGACTTTTTCACCGGCAGCGGCTTTCAGCGCCGTCTGAACGGATACTTCGCCCTGCTTCGTCGCGTTCTGGTAGACGGTGATGTCGAGATCGCCCGCCTGCATGGCGGCAAGACCGTCAGGCGTGGCGTCGATGCCGGCGATGACGACGTCCTTCATTGAAACGCCCGCCGCCTTCAGCGCCTGCGCGGCGCCGATCGCCATTTCATCATTGTTGGCAATGACGGCATCAAACTGCACACCCGCCGTCAGCCAGGAGGAGACGAGATCCTGCGCCTGCGTGCGGCTCCAGTTCGCCGTCTGCTTTTCGAGGATGTCGATCTTGCAGTCCGGCCGGGAAAACACCGTTTCCACATCCTTGGTGCGGACCAGCGCGGCATGGTTTTCCAAAGGCCCCATCAGGATGACGGCATTCCCCTTGCCGCCCATCAGCTTGCAGGCCGCTTCCGCCTCCATGGTGCCGGAATCGAGTTCGTTGGAGCCGACAAAGGCAGTACCATCAGGCAGGCCGGTTTCCAGTTCGGCTGGCGGATGATTGACATAAACGAGAGGGATTTTTTCGGCGGACGCGGCTTTGGTGATCGCGGCCGTGGCGTCACCGTCAACGGCATTGACGATGATCGCATCGACGCCATTGGCGATAAAATTCTGCACCTGATTGAGCTGCTTCGAGGGATCGAGCTGGGCGTCTTCCACCAGAAGCTCGATATTTTTATCGCGCCCGGCCTCGGCCCTGATGCCGTTAAGCAGGATCGTCAGAAACGGGTTGTCGAAAGACGTCATGGAGACCGCAACGCGGGTCTCGGCAAGAGCCGGCGTTGCGAAAATGCAGAGCGCCGTCGCCATCAGTAATTTTTTCAAGGTTTCCTCCCGCGGAAATCGCCGCTGGTTGCATCATTCTATGTCGCCGGAGCCGGCCATTTCGCCGGCTCCGGCTGCGGCGTGCGGCAATCCGGAAACATCGTTGGTGTCGTGGACCAGCCTCCTGCCCGTTCCACATGCGGCCAAGATTTCCCAGTCCGCGCCCGGCGTCAACGGGTCAGCGGCAGCCGAAACCATCAAGGCTGATAGAAAGAGACGCGGAATTTATGATAGAATCGATCAAACCATCAAAGGCTTTCAGGAACCCACAGATGGGCGGGCACAAACCGCTGCCCCGGCGTTTCCGCCATGCCATGTTCTATGGTGTGCACCATGGTCGCGATGAGATCGGTGCATAATTCGCGAAGCGGCGTCTGGAATATGCCGCTGATACGCTTTTCCAGCAGCGCCTGACGTGATTCGGGCGTCAGTTCGTTGACAAGACAGACGATGCTCTCCTGCCGGTTTTCCTGCTGCAGCGCCTCTATCACGCCTTCCATGCCGCCGCCGACGCAATAGATGCCGACCAGGTCCTTGTGTTTTGCGATGGTGTCCATCACTAGCTCATAGGTCAGCCGCCGCGTTTCCAGCGTGATCAGCGCGTCCATCACCTCGAATTCCGGCGCATATTCGCGCATATAGCTGCGAAAGCCGGTCTCGCGCAGCGAATGGCCGTGAAAACGGTGACCGCCGAGCAGCAGAAGCACCTTGCCCTTGCTGCGCGCCAGCCGCGAGATCATCCAGGCCGCCGTGCGCCCCACTTTCATGTTGTTGGCGCCGAGATAGGCTTCCCGCACCCCCTGGGCGAAATCCGAAAGCAGCGAAAATGTAGGAATGCCCTTCGCCTTCAGGGCCTCGACGGCGGCAGTGACATCGTGATGGTCCGGCCCGGTGGCCGCCACGGCCTGCACACGGCCCTTCATGCCCGTTAAAAGGGCTGCAAGCTCGCTCGGCTCGCCCGACTGGGCAAATTCGATGCGCAGATTGAGATGGCGATCCCGGACGTTGCGCGCCGCAAGCTCCAGCTCGTCGGCAAATGTCTGGTAGAAGGCGTGCCGTTCCTTGCGCAGGATGATGCCGAGACTATAGGAAGGCAGATCGGCCAGCATGCGCTGGCGAATGATGTTGGTGGCGTGAAAACCGATCTTCTCCGCCGCGTCGAACACCCGCCGGGAGGTTTCCTCACGCACCGGCAGCCGACCGTTCAGCACGCGGTCGACGGTGGCGACGCTGACGCCTGCGGCCTTTGCCACATCTGTGATGGTGGGACGTTTCATGCGGGCACCCAATAGACGGAAAGATTCCTGTCATGTCTTGCAAAACATGTCACGGATGGTGATGGAATTCAACATGTGCGAAGGGATAAGGGCGTGGAGTACTTTATCAGGGAATAATCGACCGGGGCCTGCATCGCAGGGCCGGCTTGCTTGGCCCAGCACGCCTCCTCCCCTCATCTCTGTGCTTGTCACAGAGATCCAGCCAACCCAAGTCGTTGGGCTGAAAGGAGTCCTTCCGCCGCGCAGACGCGCGTCGGCTGGATTCCTGTGACAAGCACAGGAATGAGGGGGCTGGGATGCGTCAGATCAAAAAAATCACCTGCCGAGTAACCTGAATGGCCACTGTCACACGTAAGGAAGCTGCGGCAGCGGGCATTCGTACCGTTTTACGGCGGCATTTGCACCGTTATCACGACGCCGAATGCCGCTATCCCGTCAGACCCGCTCCAGCGCCACGGCAATACCCTGCCCGACGCCGATGCACATGGTGGAAAGCGCAAGGCGCTTGCCGGTCAGCGAAAGTTCAAGCGCCGCGGTGCCGGCAATGCGCGCACCGGACATGCCGAGCGGATGGCCAAGCGCGATGGCGCCGCCATTCGCATTCACCCGCGCATCGTCGTCCGCAATGCCGAGTTGCCTCAGCGTCGCAAGGCCCTGGCTGGCGAAGGCCTCGTTCAACTCGATCACGTCGAGCTGTTCCTGCTTCAGCCCGAGCCGCGCCAAAAGCTTGGCCGATGCCGGGGCCGGGCCGATGCCCATGACGCGCGGCGGCACACCGGCGGCGGCGCCGCCGAGAATGCGGGCAATCGGCGTCAGCCCGTATTTCTTCGCGGCTTCCGCCGATGCGACGATGAGTGCGGCCGCACCGTCATTGACGCCTGATGCATTGCCCGCCGTCACCGTTGCGCCCTCGCGCTTGTTGACCGGCTTCAGCTTCGCCAGCGATTCGAGGCTTGTGGCGCGCGGATGCTCATCCTTCGAAACCACCAGCGGATCGCCCTTGCGCTGCGGGATCGTCACCGGCACGATTTCCCTGTCGAGACGGCCATTGGCCTGCGCGTCGGCCGCCTTCTGCTGGCTGCGAACGGCGAAGGCGTCCTGATCCTCGCGGGAGACCTGATAATCAATGGCGACGTTGTCCCCGGTTTCCGGCATGGAATCGACGCCATATTGCGCCTTCATCAGCGGATTGACGAAGCGCCAGCCGATGGTGGTGTCATAGATTTCGGCATTGCGGGAAAACGCGCTCTCCGCCTTCGGCAGAACGAAGGGCGCGCGGCTCATGCTTTCGACGCCGCCGGCGATCATCAGTTCCGCCTCGCCTGATTTCACGGCGCGGGCGGCCGCGATGAGGGCGTCCATGCCCGAACCGCAAAGGCGATTGATGGTCGTTCCGGTAACCGAAACCGGCAGACCGGCGAGCAGCAGCGACATGCGTGCGACGTTGCGGTTATCCTCGCCCGCCTGGTTGGCGCAGCCGAAGATCACGTCTTCGACGGCTTCCCAGTCAACGGACGGGTTGCGCTCGACAAGCGCCTTCAGGGGAATTGCACCGAGATCGTCGGCCCGCACCGGGGAAAGCGCACCGCCGAAGCGGCCGATCGGCGTGCGGATATAGTCGCAGATGAATGCATCGGTCATCGGTTTTTCCTCACAGTTCCGGGGCGACGAGATCAACGACCTCGCCATCGACCGTCAAAGGCGCGCCGGTCATGGCCTGCAATTCGTCAAACGTCATCGACGGCAGTTTTTCACGCAGCACGAAGCGGCCATCCACCACGTCGATGACGGCATGGCTGGTATAGATGCGAGTGATGCAGCCGACGCCGGTCAGCGGGAAGCTGCATTTTTCCACCAGCTTCGGCTCGCCATTCTTGGTCACATGTTCGGTGATGACGAAGACCTGCTTGGCGCCATGCACCAGATCCATCGCCCCGCCCACGGCCGGCACACCCTTGGAGCCGACGCGCCAATTGGCGAGATCGCCATTCTGCGCCACCTGGTAGGCGCCGAGGATCGCCACATCCAGATGCCCGCCGCGCACCATGGCGAAACTGTCGGCATGATGAAAGAAGGCTGCACCCGGCTTCAATGTGACGGCCTTTTTGCCGGCATTGATGAGGTTCCAGTCCTCTTCGCCCTCCGGCGGCGCTTCGCCGAAATTCAGGATGCCGTTTTCAGTGTGGAAAATGGCCTGACGGCCGGGCGGCTGGTAACGCGCCACCATTTCCGGAAAGCCGATGCCGAGATTGACGTAAGCGCCGTCCTCGATGTCCTGCGCCGCACGCCAGGCGATCTGGGCGTTGGAAAGCTTGATGTCTTCGCGGGTGTCGATGGTCGTGGTCATGCGTAGGCTACTCCCGCGCGAATGAGGACTTCTTCCTGTCGCGGATCGGGAACTTCCACGACGCCCTTCACGAAAATGCCGGGCGTCACGACATGCTCCGGATCGATCTCGCCGGCTTCGACGATCTTCGAGACCTGCGCGATGGTGGTCTTCGCGGCCATGCACATCAGCGGGTTAAAATTGCGCCCCGCCTTGTTGTAGGTGAGGTTGCCATAGGTATCGCCAAGCTCCGCCTTGACGATGGCAAAATCCGCCTTCAGCCAGCGTTCCTGCACGTAGGACCGCCCGTCGAATTCCGCGATGACCTTGCCTTCAGCCAGTTCCGTGCCGAAGCCTGTGGGGGTGTAGAAGGCCGGAATGCCGGCACCGCCGGCGCGGATGCGCTCGGCAAGCGTGCCCTGCGGCACCAGTTCCAGCTCGATATCGCCTGCCAGATAGCGATCCGTAAAGGCGCGCGGATCGGACGAGCGCGGGAAGGAGCAGATCATCTTCCTGACCATGCCCGCGTCGATCATCGCCGCAATGCCGATGCGGCCGTTGCCGGCATTGTTGTTGATGACCGTCAGGTTCTTCGGCCCCTTGTCGATCAGCGCATGGATCAGCTCGATCGGCGCGCCGGAGCCGCCGAAACCGCCGATCATGATCGTCGCACCATCACCGATGCCGGAAAGCGCCTCTTCAGCGCTCTTGATTGTCTTGTCCATTAAAACCTCCATCCAGCCGGACGGATGGAACCCGCAAGGCTGCCTGACCGTGAGGTAAATCCGAAACCACCTCGACGGCAAGGATTTTGTGCGTTATATGATTTTTGTTCGTATATCGCACAAATGGAGCCATGACATGGCCGTCAACGAAAGAGACATGATGGGCGGTCTCGCCAAGGGGTTGCGGGTGATCGAGGCCTTCAGCGCCGAGCGCCCGCGCCTGTCGATTTCCGATGCCGCCGAGATTGCCGGGCTGGACCGCGCCACGACACGGCGTTGCCTGCTGACGCTTTCGGAACTCGGTTATGCGGCTTATGACGGCAAGTTCTTTACCGTGACGCCGAAGGTGCTGCGGCTCGGCACCGGCTGTCTTGCCACCATGCCGCTGCCGCGCATCGTGCAGCCGCTGCTCGACCGGCTGTCGGAGGAAATCGGCCAGAGCACCTCCGTCTCCATTCTGGACGAGACCGAAATCGTTTATGTGGCCCGCGCCGCGCAGCAGCGGGTCATGTCGATTGCGCTGATGCCGGGTTCGCGCCTGCCGGCCTATTGCACCTCCATGGGCCGCGTTCTGCTTTCGGCGCAGACGGCCGAGCGGCAGCACGACATTCTCGAAGCCTCCCGGCTGGTGGCGCGCACGGAAAAGACCATTATTGCCATGGACGCCCTGCTCGCTGAAATCGAGGCTACCGGTAATCGCGGTTATGCGCTGATCGATCAGGAGGTCGAGATCGGCCTTCGCTCCATCGCGGTGCCGCTGAAAACCATGCGCGGCCAGACAGTGGCCGCCCTCAATGTCGGGCTTGCCGCCTCGGTCGCCTCGATGGAGGATCTGGTGGAGCGATACCTGCCCGCCCTACTTGGCGTTCAGCGCGAACTGGAAAGAATGCTGGTCTGAGACGGCGCCTGCCGAACACCGGAATCCCCCATTTTCCGCTGCTCCGCCAACCGCCAGGCGCGCGGCGTCATGCCGGTCTCGCGCTTGAAGAACCGGTTGAAATAAGCCGGATCGGCAAAACCCAGTCCCTCGGCAATCATCTGCACGCTCGAGACCGTGAAGATCAGTTCCTGCTGGGCGATCTCGATCTGACGCTTAGCGATCAGCCGCTGCAGGCTGAGGCCGGAAACGGAACGGACGAGGCGATTGAGATGCGTCTCGGAAAGACCGAGCTTTTTCGCATAAAACTCCGCTTTCTGCGGCTCGCGAATATGGCGCGCAATCAGTGACAGCAGCAATTCGAAACGCTGTTCCGCAAGACCTTCGCCGGTTCCCTCAAGCAGAGGCCGCGCCGCCCGCGCCAGAAGCGCCGTCACGATGGCGAACTGGCCTTCAATGATGGCATCCCGGCCTGTTTCGCGGGTTTCATATTCGGCGGAAATCTGTTCGAATCCGCTGCGCAGGCGTTCACCATCGGTAAAATCCCGCAACGGCAACAGGACCGGCCGCTGAAAATTCCGCAGCAACAGCGCCTGCACCGATGCCGGCAACGCGCCCGGCAGCACGGTGACGATAACCCCGCCAATATCACGAGAAAACCGGAAGCCGTGTTCGAAACCCGGCGGCACGACAATGGCGACCGGCGGGTGGATCGCCTCGATGCGGCCATCCAGCAGGGCATCGCCCTCACCGCCCCAAATGTACAAGATTTGCTGAAAGGCAGCGTGACGGTGCAGGCCGATTTCAAAGCGGTGCAGGCTGCTTCTGGAAAAAAGCGTCTCGCAATGAAAGCGGAAATCAGTGCCTTGCACCGCTTCTTCGCCATACAAACCTTCACTTGCAGCAAGCCGCATGTTCCTTCGCTCCTCCTCACAATGGTCGGATTGTGCAATTTGCGGATCAGAAAGTCCATTGAGCTTGCCGCATCCCCTCGGCAATTTCTTGATAGGAGACAAGTTCGGGAGGAAACAATGCGCACCCAGGTCGTCATCATCGGCTCCGGCCCTTCAGGGCTTCTGCTTGGCCAGCTTCTGGCCAGAGAAGGCGTCGAGACCGTCATTCTCGACCGGGTCAGCAAGGATTACATCCTCGGCCGTGTCCGCGCCGGCGTGCTGGAAGAAGGCACGGTGCAGCTCATGGAAAAGGTCGGCGCGGATAAGCGCCTGCGCCGCGAAGGCCTGCCGCATGACGGTTTTTCTCTCACCTTCGACGGCCGCGACCACCGTATCGATCTCTTCGACCTGACCGGCGGCAGCCATGTGATGGTCTACGGCCAGACCGAGGTGACCCATGACCTGATGGATGTGCGCGAAGCAGCCGGCCTCGTGACCATTTACGATGCATCTGATGTCGAGCCGCATGATTTTAATGGCGCCAGCCCCTATGTCACCTATCAGAAAGATGGCGTAACCCACCGGATCGATTGCGATTTCATCGCCGGCTGCGACGGTTTTCACGGGGTCAGCCGCAAATCGGTGCCTCAGGGCGCGATCAAGGAATTCGAGAAGGTCTATCCTTTCGGCTGGCTCGGCATTCTCGCTGACGTGCCGCCCGTCAACCACGAACTCATCTACGCCAACCATCCGCGTGGTTTTGCGCTCTGTTCCATGCGGTCGCACACGCGCAGCCGTTATTACATCCAATGTTCGCTGGATGACCGGCCGGAGGACTGGAGCGACGAGCGTTTCTGGGACGAAATCCGCCGCCGCCTGCCGGAAAACCATGCGGACGCGATGGTGACGGGCCCGTCCTTTGAAAAGTCCATCGCGCCGCTCCGCTCCTTCGTCTGCGAACCGATGCGGTTCGGCCGACTGTTCCTTGCCGGAGACGCCGCCCACATCGTGCCGCCCACCGGCGCCAAGGGCCTCAACCTCGCCGCCAGCGACGTGCATTATCTGAGCGAGGCGCTGATCGAATTTTACCGCGACCGGTCAGAGGCCGGCATCGACGGCTATTCGCAGAAGGCGCTGTCCCGCGTCTGGAAGGCCGTACGTTTCTCGTGGTGGATGACGACTATGATGCATCGTTTCCCCGATACCGGAGATTTCGGCCAGCGCATACAGGAGGCGGAGCTGGACTACCTCGTGCAATCGCGCGCCGCTTCCACCGCGCTTGCGGAGAATTATGTGGGGCTTCCCTATTAGGTGGGCCACGCCACTTGTGTCGGCGTCATCCTCGGGCCTGTCCCGAGGATCTGCAACGTAGTGATTTTACTCGACGTGATTAGATCCTCGGCACAGGGCCGAGGATGACGTCGAGAGCGTGATCACCCTTCAGCCCTACCATCCAGCAACTCGCCCGCCGCCTCGCGGATGGCCTGCATCAGCAGCGACAGCGGCAGCGTGGGCTGCGTGTCGGCCCTCACCGTCAGCCCCACCGGGCCGCTGGTATCGCCGGTCTCAACAGGCAGGATTGCGAGAATACCATCCGCCACATCCGCCGCCACCACACCTTCCGAGATGATCCAGATCGCATCGCTGGTGCGCAGGAAGGCGCGGCCGAAGGCGTCCGATACGGTTTCGATGCGGATAGGCAGGGCCGGAACGCCGTTGGCGATCAGGAACTGCTCGACGACGGGGCCGATGACCGATTGCCGTGTTGGCATCAGCACCGGATATTCGTGCAGATGGTCGAACACCGAAAGGCCGGGCGATAACAGCGGGTGGCCGGCGCGCACCACGAAGCGGACCTTTTCCGAATAGAGATGCTCAAAGGAAAAGCCCGCCATTTTCTGCGGCGCGGCCAAGCGGCCGACAACAAGATCGAGATCGCCGACCCGTAATTGTTCCAGCAGCACGGCGTTTTCGCCCGTGACGATCTTCACCGGGCTGCCGGTCTTTTCCGCCAGAAAACCGGCCATCGCCTTCGGCATGATTCGCACCGAAACCGTAGGCAGAGCGCCGACCCGCACCGGCGGACCGGCGCGCGCGGCCTCCTGCGAAACGGAATCAACCGCCTGCCGCAGCGCCGTCATCGTCGCGCCCGCATGACGCAGGAACACCTCGCCATAACGGCTGATGCGGATGCCGCGCCCCTCCCGATCGAACAGCGAGACACCGAGAATATCTTCCAGCTCACGGATCGTCTTCGTCACCGCCGGCTGGCTGACATGCAGGATTTCCGCAGCCCGGATGACGCTTTTCTGCCGCGCCACCTCCACGAAAGTCTGCAGGTGGCGGAACTTGATACGCTGATCGACCATCGCTCATATAATCCACAGGTTATGATTTTCATCGATAATGTCATTTTACTTAACCGGAACACGCTTGCAATATCCCTGACAGGAGGAGCACATCATGCATTTTCTGCGCTGCGGCGAGACCGTGATCCATTATCGCGTCAAGGGATTGGACACAGGCAAGCCGGTCATCGCCTTCATCAATTCGCTCGGCACCGATTTCCGCATCTGGGATGCGGTGATCGAAGCGCTCGGTGATGATTATGCCTATGTGCTGCATGACAAGCGCGGCCACGGGCTTTCCGATGTCGGGCACGCTCCCTATTCCATCGACGATCACGCCGTTGACCTGATCGCGCTGCTCGATCATCTCGGCGTAAAAGGCGCAATCATCTGGGGTCTGTCCGTTGGCGGCCTGATTGCGCAGGGGCTTTATGCCCGCCGTCCAGACCTGGTGCGCGCGCTCATACTCAGCAACACCGCCCACAGGATCGGCACAGCCGAGATGTGGAATGCCCGCATTGACAAGATCGCCGCCGATGGCCTCACCTCGCTGGTCGATCCCGTCATGGAGCGCTGGTTCACACCCTCCTTCCGCCAGCCTGACAATGCCGCCTATGCCGGCGCGCGCAACATGCTCTCGCAACAACCGGAAGCCGGTTATAGCGGCACCTGCGCCGCCATCCGCGATGCGCATTTTACCGAAAAGGCCGGGCGTATCGCCGTTCCGGCGCTTTGTATCGCGGGTGATCAGGACGGCTCGACACCGCCGGAACTGGTGCAATCGCTGGCGGGTCTCATTCCCGCAAGCCGCTTCGTCACCATCGCCGGCTGCGGCCACATTCCCTGCCTTGAACAGCCGCTCGCTTACGCGCAGGCAGCCACCATTTTTATCAAGACATTGCCGGAGCATTGACCGATGGCGGACCATATCGACAAGAACGCAAGATTCGAACAGGGCATGAAAACCCGCCGCTCCGTGCTCGGCGACGCCCATGTGGACCGGGCGCAGACCATGACGTCCGGTTTCGACCAGCCTTTCCAGCAGCTCATCACCGAAGCCGCCTGGGGAACTGTGTGGTCCGGCAACCACTGGACGAAGCGGGAGCGCTCGATGGTCACCATCGCCCTGCTCGCTGCGCTCGGGCAGGATGAGGAGCTGGCCATGCATGTTCGCGCCACCGCCAATACCGGCGCCACCGAAGCGGATATTCGCGAGGCGCTGCTGCATGTGGCGATCTATGCCGGCGTGCCCGCCGCCAACCACGCTTTCAAGATCGCCAAGCTTGCCCTGGCCGGTATGAAAGCCGATAGTTCCAGCGAGGAGGAGACGAAATGAGCAACCAACCGCCCGAAACCGGGCCGTTCTTCGCGCGCAACCGCGATATTCACCCGCTGGCCTATGCACCCGGATACAAGACCTCGATCCTGCGCTCGCAGCAGCGCGCTCTGATTTCGCTTGAGGGCACCAGGAGCGAGATCACCGGGCCGGTCTTCGGCCATGGCATGCTGAACCCGCTGGATAACGATCTCATCCTCAACTATGCCCGCCCCGGCGAAATGCCTGTTGGCCCCCGCATTCTGGTGCACGGCCGGGTGCTGGACGAGCGCGGCCGCGGCGTGGATGGCGCACTGGTGGAATTCTGGCAGGCCAATGCCGGCGGCCGCTACCGCCACAAGAAGGAAAGCTACCTCGCCGCCATCGATCCGAATTTCGGCGGCGTCGGCCGCACGATCACCGATGAAAACGGCTATTACTGGTTCAAGACCATCCAGCCGGGCGCTTATCCTTGGCCGAACGGCGTCAATGACTGGCGGCCGGCCCACATCCATTTCTCGGTCTTCGGCCACGGTTTCGCCCAGCGCCTCATCACCCAGATGTATTTCGAAGGCGATCCGCTGATCTGGAAATGTCCGATCGTCAAGACCATTCCGGATGAGGATGCGATCAGAAGACTGATCGCGCCGCTGGACATGAATGCGACGCTGCCGATGGATATGCTCGCCTACAAGTTCGATATCGTCCTGCGCGGCCGCCGCTCGACCCTTTTCGAAAACCGCATGGAGGGCAACTGACCATGGTTCAGCCGCTCAACTATTTCAAGGAAACCGCCTCGCAGACGGCGGGCCCCTATGTGCATATCGGCTGCACGCCCAACTTCGTCGGCATCGAAGGTGTGTTCGAAAAGGATCTCGGTTCCGGCCCGCTTTATAACGACAAGGCGCGCGGCGAACGCATCAGCGTGCGCGGCACGGTCTATGACGGCGCGGGAATGCCGCTCAAAGACGCGCTGATCGAAATCTGGCAGGCCGATACCGATGGGTATTACAACAGCCCCAGCGAAACGCGCGGCAAGGCCGACCCGAATTTCATCGGCTGGGGCCGCTCGCCCGGCGACATGGATACCGGCGAGTTCGTTTTCGAGACGATCAAGCCTGGTACGGTGCCGTTCCGCGACGGCCGGCCGATGGCGCCGCACATCACCTTCTGGATCGTCGCACGCGGCATCAATATCGGCCTGCAGACCCGCATGTATTTCCCGGAAGAACAGGAGGCCAACGCTGCCGATCCGGTTCTTGCCCGTGTTGAGCAGAAGAGCCGCATCGCCACGCTTGTCGCCCAGAAGGAGCAAGGTAACGTCTATCGTTTCGATATCCGCCTTCAGGGCGAAGGCGAAACCGTGTTTTTCGATATTTGAGCGAGACAGAAGATGAGCCTTTCCCCCTTCGAGCATCCGTTTCTGTCCGGCCTTTTCGGCGACAGTGAAATCGTCGAGCTGTTTTCGGCAAGAGCGGATATCGACGCCATGGTCCGTTTCGAGACGGGGCTGGCGCAGGCGGAAGCGAAGGCCGGCATCATCTCCGAGGATGTGGCGGAAGCGATCGTCTCGGGACTTTCGGACTTTGCCGCCGATATGACCGGGCTTCGCAACGGCGTCGCAAAGGACGGGGTTGTGGTTCCCGAACTCATCCGGCAGATGCGGGCCGCGGTCGCCGGTCAGGCGGCGGACAAGGTGCATTTCGGTGCAACGAGCCAGGATGTCATCGATACCAGCCTGATGCTGCGGTTGAAGATGGCGGCGGAAATCATCGCTGCCCGGCTCGGTCACCTCATCGACACGCTGGGAGACATTGCGGCCCGCGACGGCCATAACCCGTTGACGGGCTATACCCGCATGCAGGCCGCCATCGGCATCACCGTGGCCGACCGAGCGGCAAGCTGGATCGCACCGCTGGAACGTCACCTGCTGCGTCTGGAAACCTTCACGCAGGGCGGTTTTTCCCTGCAGTTCGGCGGGGCTGCCGGCACGCTGGAAAAGCTCGGCGACAATGCCGAAGCGGTGCGCGCCGATCTTGCAAAACGGCTCGGCCTTGCAGACAGACAGCAATGGCAGAGCCAGCGCGACGGCATCGCCGAATTCGGCAATATTCTCTCGCTTATCACCGGTACGCTCGGCAAATTCGGGCAGGATATCGCGCTGATGGCCGAACTCGGTGGGGAAATCCTTCTCTCCGGCGGCGGCGGCTCCTCTGCCATGCCGCACAAACAGAACCCGGTCAATGCCGAAACGCTGGTGACGCTCGCACGCTTTAATGCCGTGCAGATATCGGCGCTGCACCAGTCTCTGGTGCACGAACAGGAAAGGTCGGGCGCCGGCTGGATGCTGGAATGGCTGTCGCTTCCGCAAATGGTGACGGCAACGGGCGCCTCGCTGCTGATCGCCGAGCGATTGGCGGGGCAGATAGACAGGCTGGGCGCAGGCGAAAACTAGCCGCAAGGCGGTCCATTTGGTGTGCCAACAGGGCTTCCGGACACTGCCGAACGGCAGGCCGAAGGCGGCTCGACGACGCGTGGAAAGCGCTTGCGCTTCTTCGCATTAGTCATTGATAAAAAAGACTTTATTCAAAAATACAGAGAATGAAAAAACAGCGCGGAAGCTGCTTTTTAACCGGACATAGCGCTTGACACAAAAATGAACTAACTGGTACAAACATTAAGATTAACAGGACGCCGCCGACAAGGGTTTGAAACCTGCAGTGGCACCGACAAATGGAGGGCTTTGGCGCCGCAAGGTTTCCAAAGCGATGCGGGCAAGGCGAAACGCCTGTCCGGACCCGAACGGGTTGGGAGGAAGAATGTCTTACAGTCTCGATTTTTCGGCGGTCATAGACCGCCTGCCCGAGCTGCTTTTGGCGTGTCTGGCGACGATCGGCCTTGCGATTGCGGGCATGTCACTCGCCACCGTCATCGGCGTTCTGGGCGTGGTCGCCCGCCGCTCGCGGTTCAAGCTGCTGCGCGGGCTCGTCATCGGCTTTGTGGAAGCCATCCGCAACACGCCGTTTCTGGTGCAGATATTCTTCATCTTCTTCGCCCTGCCGCAGATCGGCATCAAGCTCAACCCGACGGTGACGGCCATCATCGCGCTGGCTCTGAACGGCGGCGCCTATGCGATTGAAATCATTCGCGGCGGTGTCGATTCCATTCCCAAGGGCCAGGTTGAAGCGGGACTGGCGCTCGGTCTTCACCGCACGCAGATCTTCCGCCATATCATCCTGAAGCCGGCGCTGCGGGCAGTCTACCCGTCGCTCACCAGCCAGTTCATCATGCTGACGCTGACCACCTCGGTCTGCACCTCGATCGCGGCTTACGAGCTGACCTCGGTGGCGCAGAAGATCGAGGCGGATACGTTCCGGTCCTTCGAGGTCTATTTCTCGATCACGCTGCTTTATCTGGTCATTTCCTCGCTGATGATGGGCATTTTCTCGCTCATCTCCCGTGCATCCTTCAGCTATCCGGTCAAGTGAGGAAAAGACAATGGCATCCATCGGTCCCAACGAACTCTTCTTCCTGCTGCAAGGTCTGAAATGGACGCTTGCGCTGACCATCATCGGCTTTATCGGCGGCGGCGTTTTTGGCCTTTGCGTGGCGCTTGCCCGCGTCGCAGACAGCCCGGCAATCCAGCGCGCCAGCACCGGTTACATCGCCGTTTTCCAGGGCACGCCGCTCCTGATGCAGCTTTTCGTGGTGTATTACGGCGTGGCGCTTGCGGGCTTTAATGTCGATGCGTGGATCGCGGTCGCCATCGCCTTCACGCTGCATGCCAGCGCCTTTCTCGGCGAAATCTGGCGCGGCGGCATCCAGGCGGTGCCGAAGGGCCAGACGGAAGCCGCCAATGCGCTCGGCCTGCATTACATCTCGCGCATGAAGGACGTGGTCCTGCCGCAGGCATTCAAGATTTCGCTGCCGGCCACCATCGGTTTCCTCGTGCAGCTCATCAAGGGCACCTCGCTTGCGGCCATTGTCGGCTTCGTCGAGCTGTCGCGCGCCGGCCAGATCGTCTCCAACCAGACGTTCCGCCCGCTCACCGTCTTCGCCCTCGTCGGCGTCATCTATTTCCTGATCTGCTGGCCGCTTTCCCTGTGGGGCGCCAGCGTTGAAAAGCGGCTGCAGACCGCAACCCGCTAAGTCGTGAAGAACTCATCAGCTTTGTAAGGAGGAGCCAAAGATGAAAACCACCAGCATGAAACTCTCTCGTCGCGCCCTGCTCGCGCTCGCCGCGGCAACGGTTGCCCTGCCCTTCGTCGTACCAGTCGATGCTTTCGCCGGCACGGTGGAAGAGGCCAAGGCCAAGGGCAAGGTCGTCATCGGCATTCAGGGCGACAACTCGCCGTGGGGCTTCGTCAATTCCAGCGGCGTGCAGGACGGCCTCGATGCCGATATCGGCAAGGCCTTTGCTGACTATCTCGGCGTCAAGGTGGAATTCGTGCCGCTCGCCGTGGCCAACCGCATTCCCGCACTTTTGACCGGCAAGGTCGATCTCCTGTTTGCGACCATGGGCATGACGGCAGAACGCGCCAAGACCATTCAATATTCCAAGCCCTATGCCGGCAACGTGCTCTCCGTCTACGGCCCCAAGGACAAGAAAATCGGCGGCTATGACGATCTGACCGGTATTGACGTCGGCGTGCCGAAATCCAGCGCCATGGATACGGCGATTACCGCCGGCGCCGGCTCCAAGGCCAATATCCTGCGCTTCGATGATGACGCCGCCAATATTCAGGCGCTGATTTCAGGCCAGGTCGAGGTCGTCGGCGGCAACCAGTTCTACGGCGACCGCCTGAACAAGGCTGCCGAAGGCAAATACGAACCGAAGTTCGACCTGACGACGCTTTATAACGGCGCCGGCACCCGCCCGGGTGAAAAGGACTGGAACGAAACCGTCAACGCCTTCCTCGACAAGATCAAATCCGACGGCCAGCTCGCCAAGATCTACGACAAGTGGATGAAGCGCGAAGTTCCGGCCTTCCCGGACAGCCTGCCCGACATCCCTTTCACCGTGAAGTAACGGCTGTCTGGATTTGGGAGGAGAAAAGCAATGAGGATCTTGAAAACCCTCAGGGGTTGGCGAGCAACCGTTGCGGCGGGACTGGCGGCAGCTTTGCTGCCCGTTCTGACGCCCGCAGCGGCGGATGCCAGAACCCTTGACGAGGCAAAAGCCAGCGGCAAGGTCGTAATCGGTATCCAGGGCGATAATGCGCCCTGGGGTTTCATCAATTCCACCGGCGTTCAGGAAGGCTATGATGCCGATCTGGCGAGGGGGTTTGCGGATTATCTGGGGCTGAAGGTGGAATTCGTGCCGCTCGCAGTCGCCAACCGCATTCCTTCGCTGCGCACCGGCAAGGTGGACGCCCTGTTCGCATCGATGGGGATGACGCCGGAGCGCGCGAAGAACGTGCAATATGCGCAGCCTTACGCGCATAATGTCATGTCGGTCTATGCCACGAAGGACAAGAAGATCGCCAGTTTCGACGATCTGACGGGCATGACGGTCGGTGCGCCGAAATCCAGCCCGATGGACACGGCCTTGACCGCCGGCGCGGGTTCGAAAGCGAATATCCTTCGTTTCGATGACGACGCCGCCACCATCCAGGCGATCCTGTCGGGCCAAATCGAGGCGATCGGTGGCAACCAGTTCTATGGCGACCGGCTTTCGGCCGCCGGCGGCAAGGATTATGAGGTGAAGTTCGACCTCGTGACCCTCTATAACAGCGCCGCCACGCGCCCCGGCGAAAAGGACTGGAACGAAGCGCTGAACGCCTATCTGGACAAGATCAAGGCCAATGGCGACCTCGCGAAAGTCTACGCCAAATGGATGAAGCGCCCGGTGCCGCAGTTTCCGGCCTCGCTTCCCGACATTCCCTACACCATCAACTAAAACTGCTGCCAAGCATGAAGGAAAGTTCCATGCCGCAATCCGCCGCTCAGGCTCCGCTGATCACCCTTGAAGGGGTAGGAAAGTGGTATGGAGCCTTCCACGCGCTTAAAAGCGTCAATATGACGGTTCGCAAAGGCGAAAAAATCGTTCTTTGCGGCCCGTCCGGTTCGGGCAAATCCACGCTCATCCGCTGTATCAACCATCTGGAGGAGATCCAGGAGGGCAAGATCACGGTCGAGGGAACGACGCTGTCGGATTCCAGCCGCGCCATCGATGCGGTTCGCCGCGAAGTGGGCATGGTGTTCCAGAGCTTCAATCTCTTTCCGCACAAGACCATCATGGAAAACTGCACGCTCGCACCCATGCGGGTGAAGGGTCTTTCCAAGGCCGATGCGGAGACGACGGCGCGCAAATATCTGGAACGCGTGCGCATTCTCAACCAGGCCGACAAGTACCCGGCCCAGCTTTCCGGCGGCCAGCAGCAGCGCGCAGCAATCGCCCGGGCGCTGTGCATGGAACCGAAGGCCATGCTGTTCGATGAGCCGACCTCGGCGCTCGACCCGGAAATGGTGAAAGAAGTGCTCGACACCATGATCGGCCTTGCCCGCGACGGCATGACGATGATCTGCGTGACCCATGAAATGGGCTTCGCACGGCAGGTGGCCGATCGGGTGATCTTCATGTCGGAAGGCGAGATCATCGAGGAAGGCCCGCCGGAGGAATTCTTCCGCGATCCCAAGCACCAGCGCACGCGCACGTTCCTCGGCGAAATTCTCGCCCACCACTGAGGTTCGCGCGCTCTTAAGGCGGGCGGGAATAATCCCGCCTCTCCCACACCGTCCGATGAGCGACACGTGATCATGACAGAGAAAACATCCTTCAAGGTCGGCCTGATAGGCGCCGATATACAACTTTCCAAATCGCCCGCGCTGCACATGCGCGAAGGGGCGGCCCATGGTCTCGACTATTCCTACGAGCTTGTCGATGTCACCGCCCGCAAACTGCCGGCCAGCGCCCTTCCCGACCTGCTGGACGAGCTGGAGTCGCGCGGTTTTGCCGGCACCAACATCACCCATCCCTTCAAGCAGGCCGTCATACCGCATCTGCACGAACTGTCGGACGATGCCCGCATGCTGGGCGCGGTCAACACCGTCGTCTTTAAGGATGGACGCCGCATCGGCCACAATACCGACTGGTACGGCTTTTACGAAAGCTTCGTTCGCGGCCTGCCGGATGCCAAGCGTGACCGGGCGCTTCTGGTCGGCGCCGGTGGCGCGGGTGTGGCGGTCGCCCATGCCGCGTTGAAGCTCGATATTATCAGTCTCGACATTTTCGACCGGGATTTCCCGCGGGCGCAACAACTGGCCCGGGAACTCAATGCCCGCTTCGGCGAAGGCCGCGCGCATGCCGTGAACGATCCCGCCGCCTCGCTGCCCTTTGCCGATGGCCTGATCCACGCCACGCCAATGGGCATGCCCGCCCATCCCGGCATGCCGGTTGCGGCCGATCTCATCGAACAGCGGCACTGGGTGGCCGATATCGTCTATATGCCGCTCGTCACCGAGCTGCTGGCGACTGCGGCGAAAAAGGGCTGTCGCACCCTGCCCGGCGGCGGCATGACGGTGTTTCAGGCCGTTGGCGCATTCCGCCTCTTCTGCGGCCGCGAACCGGATGCCGGGCGCATGACCGCGCATTTCACCGAGCTTTGCATGGCGGAGGGGGTCGCATGAGCCTTTTCACCATCCTCAACGGCCCCAACCTCAACCTGCTCGGCCAGCGCCAGCCGGAAATCTATGGTTATGAAACGCTGGCCGATATCGAGGCCAATTGCCGTGGGATCGCCGAAACCGCGGGCCACAATCTGTTTTTTGCCCAGAGCAACCGGGAATATGAGCTGATCGACTGGATTCACGAAGCCCGCGGCAAGTCCGCGGGCATTGTCATCAATCCGGGGGCCTTCACCCACACTTCGGTGGCCATCCTCGACGCCCTCAATGCCTTCGAGGGGCCGGTGATCGAGGTTCACATTTCCAACATCCACAAACGCGAGGTTTTCCGGCACCATTCTTATGTCTCGACCCGCGCCGAAGGCGTGATCGCCGGTCTCGGCATCGAAGGTTATGACGTGGCGCTGCGCCACCTCATCGGCCGTCTTTCGCGCCCGTCGTGATATGGGCGGGCGTCAGCACATAACGCAACACCATGTCGCTGACATGCCGCGACAATGTCTCCTGGCCCCTGTCCGTATAAAGGCTGTCGCCGAAGATGAACGAGAAGGTCGCGACGTTCGAGACGTTGAAAAAGGACAGCGCGCTGATCTGCCAGTGCAGTTCCAGCGCATCGATGCCTTCACGAAAGATGCCGCGCTTCTGGCCGCGCAGCAGCACGCCTTCCAGCGCGTCGATGGCCGGGCGGTTCAACTGGCGGATCGTTTCGGAAGACTGCATGTGCCGGCCATGATGGATGTTCTCGATCATCACCATGCGGATGAAGGCCGGATTACGCCTGTGGTGATCGAAGGTGAACCGACAGAGCTTGTCGAGCGCCGCCGCCGGCTCCAGATCGTCCAGCTCCAGATCGCTTTCGCCGCCGCGCACCTTGGCATAAGCCTCCTCCAGCACGCGCTGGTAAAGGCTCTCCTTGTCGCTGAAATAATAATAGATCATGCGCTTGGAGGTTCGCGTGCGGGCAGCGATCTCGTCTATGCGCGCGCCCGACAGGCCGTTTTGCGAAAACTCCTCCATCGCGACCGAAAGAATGTCCCGGCGCACCCCTTCCGGGTCGCGTTTCGCCTGCCGGGTATCGCGGGCGTCGCTCAAGGTCGTGCTTTTGCTCATGCTTCATTCCCTGGACGGGGCTGCCATCCGGCGGCGTCCCCTTTATTAACCAATTAGTACATAAGGCTGAAAAGGAAGGCAATATGGCGAGCTATGACACAACAGGACACGGCATGCCAATGCGCACATCCATCGCAACCGTGTCGATCAGCGGCGAGTTCCCGGAAAAACTGGCGGCCATCGCCAAGGCGGGTTTCAGCGGCGTGGAGATTTTCGAGAATGATTTCCTGGCCTATGACGCCTCGCCGCGCGAGGTGAAGGCGCTGGCCGCCGACCACGGGCTGGATATCACCCTTTTCCAGCCTTTCCGCGATTTCGAGGGCATGCCGGAACCGCACCGCGCCCGCGCCTTCGAGAGAGCGCAGCGCAAGTTCGATATCATGGGCGAACTCGGCACCGACCTGATGCTGATCTGCTCGAATGTCTCGCCGGTCTCGCTCGGCGGCATCGACCGCGCCGCCGCCGATTTCCATCAACTGGGGGAGCTTGCGGCGAAACACGGCGTGCGCGTCGGTTACGAGGCGCTGGCCTGGGGCCGCCATATCAGCGATCACCGTGATGCCTGGGAAGTGGTGCGCCGCGCAGACCACGCCAATGTCGGCATCATTCTCGACAGTTTCCACACGCTGTCGCGCAAGATCGACCCGAATTCGATCCGCTCCATTCCCGGCGACAAGATATTCATCGTGCAGCTGGCCGATGCGCCGCTGATCGACATGGACCTGCTTTATTGGAGCCGCCATTTCCGCAACATGCCGGGCGAAGGCGATCTGCCGGTCGTGGATTTCATGCGCGCCGTGGCCGCAACCGGCTATAGCGGCCCGATATCGCTCGAAATCTTCAACGACCAGTTCCGCGGCGGCTCCGCGCGCCTGCTCGCCGAAGACGGTCACCGCTCGCTTATCAACCTCATGGATCAGGTGCGGCGTCTCGAACCGGATATCCGCATCGATGTGCCCGCCATGCCGGAACGGGTTGAGACGCAAGGCGTTGAATTCGTGGAATTCACCACCGCGCCGGAAGAAAAGGCCAATCTGGAAGCTCTGCTTGCCACGCTTGGTTTTGAGAAAACCGCACGGCATCGCAACCGCAGTGTCGATCTTTATACGCAGGGTGACATCCGCATCGTTATCAATACCAGCGATGACGGCGACAGTTTCGCCGGTGCGTCCTATTCCATCCACGGCACCAATGCCTATGCCTTCGGCCTGAAGGTGGATGATGCCGGGGCGGCGCTTGCCCGGGCCGCAGCGCTCGGCGCGCCCACCTTCGCCGAGCCGCGCAAATCAGGCGAAGTCGCCGTTCCCGCCATTCAGGGTGTGGGCAACGGCGTCATCTATTTCCTTGATGCTTCGCCGGCGCTCGCCTCCATCTGGGACAAGGAATTCGTCTCCACGGGCATCCCGGAAGGGGAAGGCGATGCCGGGTTAAAGCGCATCGATCATCTCGCGCAAACAACGCATTATGATGAAATGCTGACCTGGCTTCTGTTTTACACCTCGCTGTTTTCCACCCGCCGCACGCCGATGGTCGATGTGGTCGATCCGGGCGGGCTGGTACGCAGCCAGGCCATCGAAAGCGTTCCCTCGCCGCATTTCCGCCTGACCATGAACGGTGCGGATAATCGCAAGACCTTCGCCGGCAAATTTCTGGCCGAGGGCTTCGGCACCAGCATCCAGCACATCGCTTTCGCCACCGACGATATTTTCGCAACGGCCAGAGCGATGCAGGCGCGCGGTTTCCACGCCCTGCCGATCTCACGCAATTATTACGACGATCTGGAAGCCCGTTTCGGGCTGGAGCCGGAATTTTCCGACGCGCTGCGGGCCGCGAGCATTCTCTATGACCGCGACGACAATGGCGAATATTTCCAGATCTACAGCCGCACCTTCGGCGAGGGTTTCTTCTTCGAAATCATCGAAAGGCGCGGGGCCTATGGCGGTTATGGCGCAATGAACGCGCCCTTCCGTATTGCCGCACAACGACGGCTCGCCCCGCCGGTCGGCATGCCGAAGGAATAAGTCCCGGCGCAGAATCCGAACAGGCCGCAGCCGGCAGGAATGCCGCTGCGGCCCGTTTTCATTCACGCCAATGTCGTTATCTCGTAGTCGCGTGGAATGGCGGAAGTCATTGTGAACCACTCGGATGCCCGCGTCCGCTGCTGATGGAAATCGAAGGCGGCACGGTCGGCGAAAAGCTCCTCCACCTGCCAGATCAGGGGATCGTCCGTCTCGGACACATCGAAGGAAAGACAGCCGGGTTCCGCTCTGGTCAGACGCAGATGTTCGGGAAGGTGGCGTCGCACCAGTTCGACATCATCCTTGGACAAGCACCGTAAAAAGCCCCTCAGCCTGACTGCGCCTGCCTTGTTGTTCATGCCCGGCATTCCCGTTCCTCATCGTTCTTCTCAAAGGTTTTTAACGACAATTATCCTGGAATACACGCATCATTGCGAAGCATTCTTCAGGAACCCGCGCTCAAAATCGATGCAGCTGCGCATTTGTAGAGCAGTACACAAAAATTGTTCAACACTCTGGACATGATTGTTCGGTTTTGTTAGCTTTTTCGGCAAAACAAGGGTGGGGAATTTAAGTTACATGCGCATCGTCGAATCTGCGGCCGACGCCAATCATCCGGCCGACATTCATGAGGTTGCCTTCGGCGCTTCGGTGACATCGAATGTGCCGCGTCTGCGGGCGACGGCCTATGTGCATTCCGCCGACAAAACGGCCTGAAGACATGCAGCTCCTCGCGACATCCCCGTCCTTGCCCATGGCGTCGTCCAGCACGCACCTGCCCGAGACATTTCCCCCTTCCTCATTTTCACATGGCCGCGCCAGCTTTGCCGCGCAGGCCACGCCGGAGACGCTGACATGACTGCCGCACCCGCAAACGCCCTCCTCTCGGTCGAAGGCCTGAGCGTCGAGTTCGGCAATAGCCGCGTCGTGGACGATATCTCCTTCAGCGTCGAACCCGGCCGCACGGTCGCGGTCGTCGGCGAGTCCGGATCGGGAAAATCGGTCACCTCGCTTTCCACCATGCGCCTTGCCGACATGATGGGCGCCACCTACCCCACCGGCAAAATCCTGTTTGAAGGCAGGGACTTGCTGAAGGCTTCGCAGAAAGAGATGCGCTCGATCCGCGGCAAGGAGATCGCCATGATCTTCCAGGAGCCGATGACCTCGCTCAACCCCGTCTTCACCATCGGCGACCAGATCTGCGAAGTGCTTGTCCTGCATGAGAAGATGGGCAAGCAGGCGGCGATGGCGCAGGCGCAGGAACTCCTCGAAATGGTGCGCCTGCCCGACGCGGCCGAACTTCTGAAACGTTATCCGCACCAGCTTTCCGGCGGCATGCGCCAGCGCGTGATGATCGCCATGGCGCTCGCCTGCCGGCCGAAGCTTCTGATCGCCGACGAGCCGACCACGGCGCTTGACGTCACCATTCAGGCGCAGATCCTCAACATCATGCGCGACCTGCAGAAGAAGCTCGGCATGGGCATGGTCTTCATCACCCACGACATGGGTGTGGTGGCGGAAATGGCCGACGACGTCGTCGTCATGTGGAAGGGCAAGAAGGTGGAGGAAGGTCCGGTCAAGGATATCTTCGCCAATCCGCAGCACCCTTACACGCGCGCCCTGCTTTCCGCCGTTCCGCGCCTCGGCAGCATGGAAGGCGAGGAGTTTCCAAAGCGCCTGCCCCTCACAGTGCTGCAGGACGGCCAGCCGGTCGTGGTTGGTGAGGAGCGTGTGCAAAACACCGCGAAATATGACGCCAAGCCGCTGCTGTCGGTAAAGGACCTGTTTGTCCGTTTCGATATCCGCAAGAACCTGTTCGGCAAGGCGACCCACCGTTGCAGCGCCGTGCAGAAGGTGAGCTTTGATATTCATGCCGGCGAAACGCTGGCGCTGGTCGGCGAATCCGGGTCGGGCAAATCCACCATCGGCCGCACCATCCAGCAGCTGCAATCGGCGGTGTCAGGCGAAATATCCTTCAACGGCCGCAGCTATTCGCAGATGTCGGCGGCGGAACGTTTTCGCATGCGCCAGGAAGTGCAATATATCTTCCAGGACCCCTTCGCCTCGCTCGATCCGCGCAAGACGGTCGGTTTTTCGATTGCCGAGCCGATCAACACCCATGGCTTGATCAATGATCAGAAGGCCGTAAGGCGGCGTGTGGATGAATTGCTGGAGCGTGTGGGCCTCTCCTCCGAGCACGCATCGCGGTATCCGCACGAGTTTTCCGGCGGCCAGCGCCAGCGTGTCTGTATTGCCCGTGCGCTGGCTTCCGATCCGAAGCTCATCATCGCCGACGAGGCGCTGTCGGCGCTCGACGTCTCCATTCAGGCGCAGATCATCAATCTGTTCATGGACCTGCAGGCCGAACGCGGGCTCGCCTATCTCTTCATCAGCCACGACATGGCTGTCGTGGAAAAGATGAGCCACCGCGTCGCCGTGCTTTATCTCGGCCAGATCATGGAAATGGGCAGCCGCCAGCAGGTGTTCGAAACACCGACGCATGATTATACCCGCCGCCTGCTTTCGGCCGTGCCGGTCGCCGATCCGACCATCGAGCGCCGCATCGCCATGATCGAGGGCGAAATCCCCAATCCCGTGCGCCGTGTCGGCGACGAGCCGGCCATTCTCGCCCATGAGGAAATCAATCCGGGCCACTTCATCGCGAAGAGCGCCTGAATAACAACCAGAACCGCAACCATCTGAAGAGGAACAGGTAGATGACAATAATCAAGAAGGGGATGACGACAACGTTCGTCGCACTTGCCATGGCCGCCACGGCCTTCACCGCCGCACCGGCTCTTGCCGCCGGCAAGATGACCATATCCAGCCCGCAGGACCCGGGCAGCTGGGATCCGATCGACACCTTCCTCGTGCAATGGGCCGCTGTCGCCACCAACATCTTCGACGGCCTGACCTATCGCGGCCCGGATCTGAAGGTCGTGCCCGGCCTTGCCGAATCCTGGGAAGAGCTGGATGAAGGCAAACGCATCCGCTTCAAGCTGCGCCAGAACGTCAAGTTCCATAATGGCGAGCCCTTCAACGCCGCCGCCGTCAAGTTCACCTTCGAGCGCCTTCTCGGCGAACAGGGCGCCAAGGGCCCGCAGCGCTCCAACTATGTCGCCATCGAAAGCGTCGACGTTATCGACGATTACACCGTCGACATGAAGCTGAAGGCGCCCGATCCGGTGCTGCTGACCAAGCTTGCCGGTTATGGCGGCATGATCGTTCCGCCTGCCTATATCAAGGAAAAGGGCGAGGACAATTTCAACCTCAACCCAGTCGGCACCGGCGCATTCAAATTCGTTTCCTACGCGCCGAAGACCAATATCAAGCTGGAAGCCAACCCGGATTACTGGGGCGGCGCGCCAAAGCTTTCCGAACTGGAATACCGCTTCATCGCCGAGCCGGCGACCGCCGTTGCCGAGTTGCAGGCCGGCCGCGTCGATCTCGTCATTCCGCCCACCATCCCGATCGGCATGATCCCGGTTATCGAGGGCGATTCCAAGCTTGAGATCGTCAGTGTGCCCGGCCCGACGGTCGATGCGCTGCGCTTCAACACCCGTGACGGCATCACCGCCGATCCGAAGGTGCGCAAGGCGATCATCATGGCCGTCGACCGTGGCACCATCGTCAAGTCGATCCTTGCCGGTCAGGCCTCCGAAATCGCAAGCTTCCAGAGCGCGCTGTCCTTCGGTTACGACGCCGATCTGAAGCCGCTACCTTACGATCCGGAAGGTGCGAAAAAGCTGCTTGCAGAAGCCGGCGTCAAGGCAGGTGCTGCGCTGCAGATCGATATCCGCGGCAATGACGCGACGATGAACGAGGTGGCGCAGGTCATTTCCAGCTATCTCTCCATGGTCGGCATCACCGCCACCATCAAGCCCTATGAAACCAACGTTCTCCTGAACGACATCATCCCGCAGGGCAAGACCGGCGCGATGTTCCAGCAGAAATGGGGCGGCTGGACCTTCGATTACGACAACACGGCCTATTCCATGTATCACTCGGGTGAAAAGTGGAACCCTTACGACAAGGACGAAAAGCTGGACAAGCTGCTGGAATCCCAGCGTCCGCTGACCGACCGTGCCGAGCGCGAAAAAATCCTCAAGGAAATCGGCAGCTATACCGCCGAACGCGCGCTGGAAATCCCGCTTTACAACACCAATGCCATTTATGGCATCAACAAGCGGGTCAAGGGTTTCGTCGCGCCGCCGGATAACCGCCTGAAGCTTACCGACGTGACCGTCGAATAAGCGGGTTGATCCTCTGACACGCCGCCTTGTCCGCCTCTCGCGGGCAAGGCGGGATTTCTCTTCCCCGTTTCCTCGCAAGGTAAAAAACGTGGCCGGTTTCCTCATCAAGCGATTGCTGCAGGCGATTTTTGTCGTCATAGCCATCACCCTTCTCGTTTCTTTCGCCATCCGCCTGACGGGCGACCCGGCTGTCACCATGTTCCAGGGCGGCGGCAGCATGACGGAAGACGATCTGGCGCGCATCCGCGCGGCGCTGGGCACCGACCGGCCGTTCTTCGTGCAATATTTCAGCTTCCTGAAGGGTCTCGTGACGCTGGATTTCGGCCGCAGCTTCACTGGCAGCACACCGGTCTCACGCCTCATCGCCGATGCCCTGCCCGCGACGCTGCTTCTCGCCTTCATCTCCATGGCGGTGTCGATTGCGCTTTCCATCCCGCTCGGCATCAAGGCCGCGACCTCGCGCGGCAAGACGGCCGATCAGGTGATCCGCATCTTCTCGCTCGTCGGCCTGTCCTTCCCGAATTTCTGGCTCGCCACCATGCTGGTGCTCTTGTTCTCCATCACGCTCGGCTGGCTGCCGCCCAGCGGCATGGGCGGTTTTGCAAGCTACATCATGCCGTCAGTCACCATGGGCGTGATCCTGACAGCCACCAATGTGCGTCTGGTGCGCACGGCCATGCTCGATACACTGCGCTCGCAATATGTCATGGTGGCGCGCGCCAAGGGCCTGAGCGAAAGCAAGGTTCTCTACAAACACGCGCTGCGCAACTGCGCCATTCCGCTCATCACCTATTTCGGCCTGCAATTCGGCGGACTGCTCGGCGGCATCGTCGTCATTGAGCGTGTCTTCAACTGGCCGGGCCTCGGCACGCTCGCCTTCGATGCGGTGGGCGCGCGCGATTATCCCGTGCTTCAGGCCGTCATCACCGTGCTGTCGCTGATGATCGTCGGCATCAACCTTCTGGTCGATATCGCCTACGGGCTGGTCGATCCGCGCATCCGCACGGAGTAATTGACGATGGCTGCCAAAACCTCGCGCCTGTCGCGCTTCAACAATCTCGAATTCATCCTCGGCGCCCTGCTTACCGTCGTCATCTGCCTTGCCGTTCTTCTTTCCGACGTGCTGTTTCCGGGCGGTGCCGAAAAGATCGACCTGATGGCGCGCCTTGCCAAGCCCTTTACTAGCGCCGCCCATCCGCTCGGCACCGATCCGCTCGGCCGTGACGTACTGGCCCGTGTCGTGGCCGGCGGCAAGATTTCGCTGCTCGTCGGTTTCACCTCGGTCATCGGGGCCGTGGTCTTCGGCGTGATCGTCGGCCTGGTCGCCGGTTATTATCGCGGCTTCTGGGATATGCTGGTCATGCGCTTTGCCGATATCCAGCTCGCCATGCCCTTCATTCTCTTGGCCATCACCTTCATCGCCATTGTCGGCGGCAGCCTCACCAACACCATCATCCTCCTGATCGTCTCGCAATGGGTGCAATATGCTCGCCTCGTACGCGGCTCGGTGCTGACGCTGCGGGAGCGGGAATTCATCCTTTCCGCTCGCGCCATCGGCGTGAAGGACTGGCGCATCATCCTCCAGCACCTGCTGCCGAACCTTATCGGCCCTGTCATCGTGCTGATGACGCTGAATGTCGCAAACAACATCCTGCTGGAAAGCAGCCTCACCTTCCTCGGCCTCGGCGTTGATCCGACCATTCCGAGCTGGGGCGGCATGCTGGCGGATGGCCGCACCTATCTGCAGACAGCATGGTGGGTCAGCGTCTTCCCGGGTCTTGCTATCCTTCTGACGGTGCTTGGCCTCAACCTTCTCGGCGACTGGCTGCGCGACAGCCTCGACCCCACCGGCAGAACCTCGAGGTAACAGCGATGAGCCAGATTTTCGACCAGACCTTCGGACGCACTCTGGATGCTCTTGTCGCCAGTGCCGAACCCGGCCAGTCCTTCGAGGCATGGACCTTCGATGACGCCAAAAGCCGCCGCGACGCCGAAAACAGGCTGAAGAAAAAAGGCGTCAGCGCCCGCATCCGCAGCGCCTACAAGCCGCTCCTCTTCACCTTTCTGGAAGAGATCAATCTGGACGGCGTCGACACCATCGAGGTGCGTTACCCGGTGCACGCAAATGCACCCGCCAACCGCTTCCGGCTGGAAGCCTATCCGCTGGCGGCTCTGGTGGGCGATGCGAAGATCGATTTCATCAGCCGCGAGGACGACGCCTTCCATTACGACGTTACGCTGAGCCGCAACGGCAAGAAGGAAACCCTGAAGGTTCTCGCCCCAAACCGGGTTCACGCCGATATCGTCGGCGAAACCAATGTCTCGCCCACCGGCTGGTTCCGGCTTGCAGGCGATGCTGCGGGCGAGCGGCTGGAGACGGACTACGAGCGGTTGTTCAAAGCGGCGATCCATGCCGTCGCCAGCCACGGCTGGGGCGATGAAGAACCCTATTTCGAAGAGCTGAACATCCGCGTCGCGCACCCGGCCGAAGATCTGCCCCTCTCCGTCGGCGACGAGGTCATCAGCCTGCGTGAAGCGCTGCATGAGGATTTCTATTTCTCGCTGCTGGAATTCTTCCAGAAGAAGTCCGGCCGGCCGCTGGGTGACCGGGGCCTCAAGCCCGGCCAGATCGTGCCGGAAATCGTGAAAAGCGAAGGTGAAGTCTCCGTCCGCATCGAGGCCCGCACGCTCACCACCGCTTTTCTCGATGGCCGTGAACAGCCGATCGATACGGCCAGCGAACCGGTTGCGGCAGGCCAGCTGGCGGCGCTACTGGCGGATATCGGCGGCGAGGCCTTCGAGGCCCGCTCCCGCTCCGGTCGCATTCTTGCCGCCCGTTATGTCACCGGCAGCGATGCCGCGGTGATGATCAGCGGCGGCCAGCACCCCAACGAGACCACAGGCATCGTCGGCGCCATCCGCGCCGCCCGCAAACTCGCTGAGCGCAAGGGCGCGCATTTCACCATTTCGCCGCTGGAAAATCCTGACGGTTACGCGCTGCACCAGCGGTTGCGCGTCGATAATCCCCGCCATATGCACCATGCGGCGCGTTACACGGCGCTTGGCGACGATCTCGAATATCGCACGCAGGAAAATTCCGGCAGCCATATCAACGAGAAGGAAATCCGCTTCAAGGCGCAGGAGATGAGCGGCGCCAGCCTGCATGTGAACCTGCACGGTTATCCCTCGCATGAATGGACCCGGCCACTTTCCGGTTATGTACCGCGCAATTTCGCCATGTGGACGCTGCCGAAGGGCTTTTTCCTCATCATCCGCCACCATGCGGACTGGGAAAGCCAGGCCGAAGCCCTGCTCGACCGGGTGACCCGCCATCTTGGCGCCATTCCCGGCCTGCTCGATTACAACAACCGCCAGATCGCACTTTACGAGACCCATGCCGGCGAAACCGGTTTCCGCATCATCAACGGCTTTCCGTGCCTGTCCTCCATCGACGACCGCCACACCGTGCCGATGACGCTGATCACCGAATATCCCGATGAAACGATCTATGGCGACGATTTCATCACCGGCCACACGGCGCAGATGGAAACGGTTCTCTCCGCCTATGAGGCATGGCAGGAGATTCTCGTCGGGGAAGTGGCCTGATATTGCAGGCCGCCCTCGATGGGCGGCCTATTTTCCCACCGTGCCGGCGAGTTTTTGGTCCCGCTGCTTCTGCAAAAGCCTCTTGCCCTTGCTCACAATATGCAAATTAGCGGCGTCAAGCTTGTTGTACCCGGCCTGAATAATATCGAGATCGGCAACGTGACCGATTGCTGCCAGTTCATGCACTACGTCGCCAATAGCGACATCGACACTCGGCTTTTGCAGGTTGACCACATCCTCCACCGCAGCGTGCATGCCTTGCGCGTCTCCGCCCATGACGTGATACAGCGTCAGCGCCTTGCGAAGAAATGCTTCGCGGCGCTCGATCTTATTGTTGAGTATACTTTCGCCAACGCGATCTCGCATCAACTCAACAACTCTATTTTGATATTCGCCCATCAGACACCAAATAAAGTTCACAATATGCTTCGCGAGGCTACAAACAATCCCCTTAGAACTGGTTAAGGCACGAGGCTTGCGCGGGTATGACCGTCATTTTCGAAATATGTCACAAAAGCTGGTTTTCATGACGAAGCATTTCGATACCACGTGCCGCGAAAACACCCGGTCGTGATGGCTGGGGCGGCGCTATACATTGAGAATCACGGGATGATCACTATTGTGCGATCTCGCATGAGACAAACCCTGCGGGACGGGTATTGATAACCGTCAGGTTATTTATCACCCCCCTTATTTCATTTTACTTTGGCCACCGCACTCATCAATCTGGCAGCCTGGATCGGTGGATGGGAGCCACGGATCAATTGGGAGGAATTCATGAAATTACGGATCACCGCCGCCATCGCGGCCATCTGCTTCAGTACTGCCGCTTATGCCGAGACCATCAAGGTCGGCGTGGTCGGTCCGTTCTCCGGCCCCTTCGCGTTGCAGGGCAAGAACTTCAAGGCCGGCATCGATGCCTGGTTCGCCCTTCACGGCAACAAGGTCGGCGATGACACGGTCGAGGTCGTCTATCGCGATGTGCCGCAGGCCGATCCGGCGCAGTCCAAGGCGCTGGCGCAGGAACTGGTGGTTAAGGAAGGCGTGCAATATCTCGCCGGCTTCTATTTCACCCCCGACGCCATGGCGGTTACGCCGCTTCTGAAGCAGGGCAATGTGCCGATGGTCATCATGAATGCCGCCACTTCGGCCATCGTGACCAAGAGCCCCTATGTGGTGCGCACCTCGTTCACCACCTGGCAGACCTCTACCCCCATCGCCAAGGTGGCGTTTGATGGCGGCGTGAAGAAGGTCATTTCACTGGTCAGCGATTACGGCCCGGGCGTCGATGCGGAAAATGCCTTCAAGGCCGCCTTTACGGCCGCTGGCGGCGAAGTGGTGGAAACCATCCGCATGCCGCTTTCCACCAATGATTTCAGCCCGATCATGCAGCGCGTGAAGGATTCCGGCGCTCAAGGCGTCTTCGCCTTCCTGCCATCGGGCCCGACGACGCTCGGTTTCGTCAAGGCTTTCAACGATAACGGCCTGAAATCTTCAGGTGTCAAGCTCTTCGCACCGGGCGATCTGACGCAGGAATCCGACCTGCCGGCGCTTGGCGAAGCCGCACTCGGCATGCAGACGACCTTCCATTACGCCGTCTCGCATGATTCGCCTGAAAACAAGACCTTCGTGGAAGCCGCCACCAAGGCGATCGGCAATCCGAAGGAGCTGTCCTTCCCTTCCGTCGGCGCCTTTGACGGCATGTATGTCATCAGTAAGATGATCGAGGCCACCGGCGGCAAGCAGGATGCTGAAAAGGCAGTGGACGCGGTGAAGGGTCTTTCCTGGACAAGCCCGCGCGGCCCTGTCAGCATCGATCCGGAAAGCCGCCATATCACGCAGAACATCTATCTGCGCGAAGTGGCCAAGGCTGATGACGGCGCCTATTACAACAAGGAAGTCCAGACCTTCGAAAAACAGGGCGATCCGGGCCTCGCCGCCGCGAAGTAAACGACAGCTTTGACGACGTTGTCGGGCCGCCAGTAGCGGCCCGTCTCCGGCCCGGATGGGCATTGCAGCACCGGGAGGGTTTTTCAGCATGCAGACGGTCTTCAGCATCCTTGTCGATGCGCTTGCCTATGGCATGGTCCTGTTCATCATCTCCATCGGCCTTTCGGTGACGATGGGGCTGATGCGGGTGGTCAATCTGGCACATGGCGCCTTCGCCATGATCGGCGGTTATCTCGCCTCCTACGCCGCCCACGGCCTCGGCCTCGGTTACGCCGTGGCGATCATCGTCGCCATTGTCGGCACCATCGTCATCGCCATTCCGCTCGAACGTTTCCTCTATCGCCGCATCTATGGCGCGCCGGAGCTGACACAGGTGCTGATGACCATCGGCATCACCTTCTGCATCATCGGCATCGCCAATTTCGTTTTCGGTCCCACACTGAAGACCATACCCTTGCCGCAGCAGCTGGCCGGCCCCACCGATCTCGGCTTCCGCACCATCGCCACGCATCGAATCTTCGCCATCGCCTGCGGTCTGGCTGTTGCCGGCGCATTGTGGTTCACCTTCGAAAAAACGGCCTTCGGCATCAAGCTGCGCGCGGCTGTCGATAATGCCGCCATGGCCGCCGCACTCGGCGTTCGCACCGAGATCATCTATGCCGTCAGCTTCGCCATCGCCGTCGGCCTAGCCGCCATGGGCGGCGTCATCGGCGCGGAACTTTTGCCGGTCGAACCCTATTATGCGCTGCGCTACATGGTCACCTTCCTCGTGGTGGTCTCGGTTGGCGGCGCGGGTTCCATTCCCGGCGCGCTGATCGCCTGTCTGCTGCTTGGCGCGATCGACACGACCGGGCGGTATCTCGCCCCCGAATATGGCGAATTCTTCTTTTACCTGGCGGTCATCGTGATCATCACGCTGTTCCCGCGCGGCCTTCTCGGAAGGGCGAAATGAGATGGCGGTGCTCATGAACGACGTGACTGAAACGGCAGAAATCCCGAAGACGCGTTCGCCGCTGCGCGCGCTCGCAGGGCCGCTCCTCATCATCGCCGCCGCTGTCGCCGGTTATTATCTGTTTCCGGATAATCTGGCGCTGCTCACCCGCATCATCGCCATCGCGCTGCTGGTGCTGTCGATCGATCTCGTCACCGGTTATTGCGGCGTCGCGACACTTGGCCATGCCGCACTCTTCGGCGCGGGCGCCTATGCCGCCGGCATTGCCGCGGCCCATTTCGAGATCACCGATCCGCTGCTGATGACCGCCATCGGCGCGGCGGCGGGCGGTGTGGCCGGGCTGGTCTCCGGCACCGTTCTGCTGCGCGCCCACGGCCTGCCGCAGCTCGTTCTCTCCATCGCCGTCATCCACCTGTTCCACGAAGCCGCCAACAAGGCCTCCGGCTGGACCGGCGGCAGCGACGGGCTATCGGGCGTCTCCCCCGACGCCCTGTTCGGCACTTTCGAATTCGATCTTTTCGGCCGCACCGCCTATATCTATGGCGTCTGTCTGCTGCTTCTCGTCTTCCTCGCCCTCAAGGTGGTGGTCAATTCGCCGTTCGGCATGTTGTGCCGCGGCGTCAAGCAGGACAGCATCCGAATTCAGGCCATGGGCGGTTCGGTCAACGGCACTATTTTGAAGATGTTCGTCATATCAGGCATCGTGGCCGGTATCGGCGGCGCGCTGAACGCCATCTCCACCCAGGTCGTCGGTCTCGACAGCCTCAGCTTCACACTCTCTGCCGAAGGGCTGGTCATGCTGGTGCTCGGCGGCGCGGGTTCGCTTTACGGCGCGCTGATCGGCACCGTCACCTTCATGTGGTTCGAGGATGTGGTTTCCGCCGCCAACCCGTTCCACTGGCTCACCATTGTCGGCCTGCTGCTGATTGCCGTCGTGCTTTTTGCGCCGCGCGGGCTTTATGGCGCGGGTGAACAGATCATCATGCGCATCCGCGGAGGCCGCAAATGAACGCCATTTTCGAAGTCTCCGGCCTGCAGAAAAATTTCGGCGGCCTCGTCGTCACCAATAATGTCTCGCTGTCGCTTTCGCCGGGAGACCGCACGGTGCTGATCGGCCCCAATGGCGCCGGCAAGACAACCTTCGTCAATCTCGTCACCGGCAACGTCAAGCCCTCGGCGGGCACAGTACGCATCGCCGGTGAGGACGTGACAGGCCTCAGTTCCAGCCAGCGGGTAAAGCGCGGCCTCGTCCGTTCCTTCCAGGTCACCCGGCTGTTTCAGGACATGACGCCGGAGGAACATGTGGCCCTCGCTATTCTCCAGCGTGAAGGCAAGACGGGCCGGATCTTCGGCCGATACCGCGCCATGCCCTCGGTGATGAGCGAAGCGCGCGACATTCTCGGCACGCTGGGTCTGCTTGGCCTTGCCGAAACCCGGGTGCGCGAAATCGCCTATGGCCAGCAGCGTCTGATCGAGATCGCGCTCGCCATGGCGCTCCGCCCGAAAATCCTGCTGCTGGACGAACCGGCCGCCGGTGTGCCTTCCACGGAGACGGCGCGCATCGAACAGGCGCTCGACCGGCTGCCGGCCGATCTCGCCATATTGATGATCGAACACGACATGGATCTGGTCTTCCGTTTCGCCAAACGTGTGGTGGTGCTCGCCGCAGGCGCGGTCATCTTCGACGGTTCGCCGGATGAAGTGACCAGCAATGCGCAAGTCCGCCAAGCCTATCTGGGAAGTTACGCCGATGCCCGCAGCGCCGCTTGAAATCACCAACCTCACCGCCGGTTACGGCCCGACAAGGGTCATCGAGGGCCTGTCGCTTTCCGTGCCGTCGGGCTCGCGTTTTGCCGTGCTTGGCCGCAACGGCGTCGGCAAGACCAGCCTCTTCGCCACACTGGCCGGCCAGACGAAACGCTTCGCCGGCGATATCCGCCTCGGCGGACAGGATATCGCCACCCTGCCGAGTGCCGCCCGCGCCAAAGCCGGTCTCGGTTACGTGCCGCAGACCCGCGATGTCTTCCCCACACTGACGGTTGAGGAAAACCTCTTCGTCGGCCTCAAAGACAGGCCGAAATCGGCCATCGAGGAAGCCTACACGCTGTTTCCACGCCTGAAGGAACGCCGCCGCAATCTTGGCTCGCAGCTCTCCGGCGGCGAACAGCAGATGCTTTCCACCGCCCGCACCATTCTCGGCCAGCCGCGCGTGCTGCTGCTTGACGAACCGCTCGAAGGCCTCGCCCCCGTCATCTGCGAAGAACTGATGGCAGCCTTCTCCAAGCTCGCCCAATCCGGCGAAATGACCATTCTTCTTGTCGAACAGCGCATCCAGATGGCCATCGACTTCGCCGACCACGCCATCATCATGGAACGCGGCCGCATCGTCTGGGAAGGGCCATCAAGCGAACTTGCAGAGAACCCTGGTATTATCGATACGCATCTTGGGGTTGGCGGGCTGCACTGAGTCCCCCTCACCACCCTCATTCCTGTGCTTGTCACAGGAATGAGGAGAGTATGCTGCCCATTCCTGCCCCAAATCCCGTCCATCACTCATACCTCGAAAAACCCAATGGAATAAAAATTCCATTGCAGTTAAAGTGCACACGATTTCAGTCTGCATGAGGGAATGACAATGACGGCAATCGAGGCGCCAGACTCCGTAAAGGCTTTTGAGGAGCGGCTGCTCCAGGTCGCGGAGGGTTTGCCGAAACGATTGCGGCAATGCGCCGATTATGTCGCTTCCAATCAGGATCGCATCGCCGTTTCCACCGTCGCCGAAATGGCCGAAGGCGCCGGTGTGCAGCCTTCGGCCTTCATGCGCTTCTGCCAGATCATGGGTTTTTCCGGCTTTTCGGAAATGCAACGCCTGTTTCGCGATTCCTATGTCGGCGGCTGGCCGGATTATGCCACGCGGCTCGACCATCTGCGTGAAAAGGGCGATGAAAGCGCCTCCGGCCTGCTGGCGGAATTTGTGGAAGCCGGCCGTTCCTCGCTGGAAATGCTGCTGAAATCGGTCGATACGCGGCAGCTTGACGAGGCGGTTTCTGCACTGGCAAAAGCGCGCACCGTGCATATCATCGGTTTGCGGCGCTCTTTTCCCATTGCCAGCTATCTGGCCTATGCCTTCGAGAAGATGAAGGTGCCGGCGGTTCTGCACAGCGCCGTCGGCGGGCTCGGCAATATCAGCGCCATTTCCCGCGACGACGCCCTGATCGCGATCACCTTTTCCCCCTACTCCGCGGAAACGCTGGAACTTGCGGAAAATGCCCGCGCCAACGGCATTCCGGTCGTGGCGCTTTCCGATTCCGCCGTCAATCCGCTCCGAAAGTCAGGTGCGACGCTGCTGACCGTGACGGAGATCGATTTCGGCGCGTTCCGCTCGCTTTCCGCCACGCTCTGTCTCGCCATCACGCTGGCGGTTGCTGTGGGAACACGCAAGACGGCCTGAATATTTTTATTGAAAACGGAAAAAATAGAATTTATGATCCAAATCCATGAAACGGGCGTTCCATAATCGTCCGTCTCGTGACGGGATATGTGAGCGGAGGAGGCTCACCGAAACGGGATGGCGATAGGTGGCGGCATGATTGCCTGATCCGCCCGACACCATGAGGCACACCGCGCAAAAGCGCGGTGCTAAGGAGGAACCTTTTGAAAAAACTTGATCTCATCACGATCGGGCGCTCGTCTGTCGATCTATACGGCTCGCAGGTTGGCGGCCGTCTGGAGGACATGGCCTCCTTTGCCAAATATATCGGCGGCTCGCCCACAAACATCGCCGCCGGCGCGGCGCGCCTGGGGCTCAACAGCGCCGTCATCACCCGCGTCGGTGACGAGCATATGGGCCGCTTCATCCGCGAACAGCTGGTGCGCGAAGGGGTCGATGTGCGCGGCGTGAAGACGGACCCGGAGCGGCTGACCGCGCTGGTGCTGCTCGGCATTCGTGACCAGAACCAGTTCCCGCTGATCTTCTATCGTGAAAACTGTGCCGACATGGCGCTCAGCGAAGACGATATCGATCCCGCTTTCATCGCCGAGGCAGGCTGCATCTGCGCCACCGGCACGCATCTGTCGCATCCGAAAACGGAAGCGGCAGTGCTGAAAGCACTGAAACTCGCCCGTGAAAATGGCGCAAAGACCGCGCTCGATATCGATTACCGCCCCAATCTCTGGGGTGTGGCCGGCCATGGCGATGGCGAAAGCCGTTTCGTGGAATCGCAGAAGGTTACCGCCAAGCTGCAATCCACCCTGCATCTCTTCGACCTGATTGTCGGCACGGAAGAGGAGTTCCACATCGCCGGCGGCTCCACAGATACGCTCACGGCACTCAACGCCGTGCGCAAGGTCTCGAATGCGACGCTGGTGTGCAAGCGCGGACCGATGGGCGCCGTCGTCTTCACCGGCGCTATTCCCGATAGCCTCGATGATGGCGAGACGGGCGAAGGTTTCCCGATCGAGGTCTTCAATGTTCTGGGTGCCGGTGACGGTTTCATGGCCGGGCTGTTCCGCGGCTGGCTGCGCGGCGAGGACTGGCCGACGACGCTGAAATACGCCAATGCCTGCGGCGCTTTCGCCGTCTCCCGTCACGGCTGCACCCCGGCCTATCCAAGCTGGGAAGAACTGCAATATTTCTTCAAGGCGGGCATCCGCAACAGGGCGCTGCGCAAGGACGAAGCGCTGGAGCAGGTGCACTGGTCCACCAACCGCAAGGGCGACTGGGAGACGATGCGCGTCTTCGCCTTCGATCACCGCATGCAGCTGGAGGCGATCGCCGACGAGCTTGGCGTCAAGCACGAGCAGATCGGCGCCTTCAAGAAGCTCTGCCTTCAGGCCGCACAGCAGGTTGCCGGCGGTGAGGCGGGTTATGGTATTCTCTGCGATGGCCGTCTTGGCCGCGATGCGCTGTTTGCCGCCAGCGGCTCCGGCTTGTGGATCGGCCGTCCGGTGGAATGGCCGGGCTCGCGCCCGCTGACGCTGGAACCCGATCTCGGCAAGGATTTCGGCGGCCTTTCGGAATGGCCGCTTGAAAATGTCGTCAAGGTTCTGTGTTTCTATCACCCCGATGATACCGAGGAGATGCGCGCCGCACAGGAAGAGACCGTGATGCGCCTGTTCGAGGCGGCACGTCGCAACCGGCTGGAAATGCTGCTGGAGGTCATTCCCTCCAAGGTTGGCCCGACCGACGATTTGACCGCCGCCCGCATCATCGAGCGCTTTTACGAGATCGGCGTCTATCCTGACTGGTGGAAGCTTGAGCCGATGAAGACCCGTGCCGCGTGGAAGAACGCCTGCGACGCCGTGCATCGCAACGATCCTTATGTGCGTGGCATCGTCGTTCTCGGCCTCGACGCGCCGCAAAGCGAGCTGGAAGAAAGCTTCCGTCTTGCCGCCGGTTTCGATCTGGTCAAAGGTTTCGCCGTTGGCCGCACGATATTTGCCGACGCCGCCCGCGGCTGGCTTTCCGGCAAGATGACCGATGAGGATGCGGTCAGGGATATGGCGCAGCGTTACACCAGCCTGTGCCGTATTTGGGATGAGGCGCGCGCCAAAAAGGGAGAGGCAGCGTGAAGACAATCAGATTGACGGCTGCGCAGGCCATGGTTCGTTACCTGGCGGCGCAGATGAATGAACATGGCGAAACCTATATCGCCGGCATGTGGGCCATTTTCGGCCATGGCAATGTCGCCGGCATCGGCGAAGCGCTTTATGGCATCAGGGACGAGCTGCCGACCTATCGCGGCCAGAACGAGCAATCCATGGCCCATGCGGCCATTGCCTATACCAAGCAGCTGCGCCGCCGCCGCGCCATGGCGGTCACTTCCTCCATCGGCCCCGGTGCGGCGAACATGGTGACGGCGGCAGCGCTCGCGCATGTCAACCGCCTGCCGGTGCTCTTGATCCCCGGCGATGTCTTCGCCAATCGCGGCCCAGACCCCGTGCTGCAGCAGCTGGAAGATTTCGGCGACGGCACCATGACGGTGAATGACTGCTTCCGTCCGGTCAGCCGTTATTTCGACCGCATCATGCGGCCGGAACAGTTGCTGACAGCCCTGCCCCGCGCCATGCGCACCATGACGGACCCGGCCGATTGCGGCCCGGTCACGCTGGCCTTCTGCCAGGATGTGCAGGCTGAAGCCTATGATTACCCTGAAAGTTTCTTCGAAAAGCGGGTCTGGCGTCAGCGCCGCCCTGAACCGGATGTGGTGGAATTCGAAGAGGCCGTCGCTGCGCTCAAGGCGGCCAAGCACCCCATCATCGTTGCCGGCGGCGGCGTGCATTTTGCCGGCGCAACCGAAACGCTGAAGCGCTTTGCCGAAACCCATTCCATTCCGGTCGTCGAAACGCAGGCCGGTAAATCGGCGCTTGCCTGGGATCACGATCTCAATTTCGGCCCGGTCGGCGTCACCGGTGCGGAATGCGCCAATATCATCAGTGAAACGGCCGATCTGGTCTTCGGCGTCGGCACCCGCTTTCAGGATTTCACCACCGGCTCCTGGGCGCTGTTCAAGAACCCGAACCGTAAAATTCTTGCGCTCAACGTTCAGCCCTATGACAGCGCCAAGCATGATGCGATCAGCCTGACGGCGGATGCGAAGATCGGGCTTGAAAAACTGTCGGCCGCCCTCGGCAGCCACCGTTTCGCGGCGCCGGATGCCGGTCTCAAGGCTGCATGGTTCGAAAAGGCCGATGCCGATACGGCGGCGCCGGGCGAGGACAACGCCAACAGCCTGCCGACAGACATGCAGGTCATCGGCGCGGTGCAGCGCCAGTCGCGTGACAATACCGTCGTCATGTGCGCGGCCGGCACCATGCCGGGCGAGCTTCACCAGCTGTGGAAATCCAAGCTGCCGCTCTCCTATCACATGGAATACGGCTTCTCCTGCATGGGTTATGAAGTGGCGGGCGGCCTCGGCATCAAGATGGCGGAACCGGACCGGGACGTCATCGTCATGGTCGGCGACGGCTCCTATATGATGATGAATTCCGAGCTTGCCACATCGGTCGCCATGGGCGTCAAGATCACGCTCGTCATCACCGACAACAGGGGTTACGGCTGCATCAACCGGCTGCAGATGGAAACCGGCGGCGCGGAGTTCAACAATCTCTACGCCCACACCAACGTCAACCCGATCGCCATCGATTTCGTGGCCCATGCCGGCTCGATGGGGGCGGATGCTCGCAAGGTCTCCACCATTTCCGAGCTGGAAGCAGCGCTCGCCAGCGCCCGGGAATCCACCCGCACGACCGTGATCGTCATCGATACCGACCCCTATCCGACGCCGCAGGCCGGCGGTCACTGGTGGGATGTCGCGGTGCCCGAAGTGTCCGACCGCGCCGAAATCGGCCCGGCCCGCGCCCGTTATGAAAACCATGTCAAGGAAAGACAGTAAGATGATCCGTTACGGAACCAACCCGATCGCCTGGTCGAACGACGACGACCGCACGCTGGGTGCGCATATCAGCCTCGAACAGTGCCTTGATGAAACCGCCAAAATCGGCTTCGACGGCATCGAGAAGGGCCACAAGTTCCCGACCGACCCGGAAGGCCTGAAGGGCGTGCTTTCGCCGCGCGGCCTCTCTTTCGTCTCCGGCTGGCATTCGCTGAACCTTCTGACCGACGACATCGAATCCGAAAAGAAGGCCATGCAGCCGGCGCTTGATCTCTTGAAGGCCATGGGCTCGAAGGTCATCATCGTCTGCGAGACCTCCAACGCCATCCACGGCGATGACGGGAAGGCGCTGGTCGACCGTCCGCGCCTTGCGACCGAGGACTGGGCGTCGTTCGGCGCCGGTGTCGAAGCGCTGGCCGCCTTTGCCGCCGAACAGGGCATCACCCTCGTTTATCATCACCACATGGGAACGGTGGTGGAGAGCGAAGAGGAGATCGACCTCTTGATGAAACACACGGGTCCGAAGACTCACCTGCTGCTCGATACCGGCCATTGCCTGTTCGGCGGTGGCGATCCCGTGCGCGTCGCGCAGAAATACATGGGTCGCGTCGGCCATATCCATGCCAAGAACGTGCGCGCTGCCATTGCTGATCAGGTACGGGGCGAGCGGCTTTCCTTCCTTGAAGGCGTTCGCCGCGGCGTGTTCACCGTGCCGGGTGATAGCGAAGGCGGCGTGAACTTCCCGCCGGTGCTGAAAGTGGCGGCCGAGCATAATTACAGCGGCTGGCTGGTCATCGAGGCAGAACAGGATCCTGATGTGCGCAACCCGTTCGAATATCAGAGCCTTGGACTGAAATCGCTGAAGGCGTTTGCGCGCGAGGCGGGGCTGGACAAGGCTGAGGCTGCCTGAAGCCTTTCCTCATTCCTGTTCCCCGGGACAGGGATGAGGGAACGTCGGAACAGCCGCCCGATAAATTTTACGACTGACCAAAAAGGAACACCACCATGACCTCACTTCTGCGCAAGCCGGTCGCGACCAGCGGCAAGGTGCACGATATCACGCCCCAAAGCGCGGATTGGGGTTATGTCGGCTTCGGCCTCTACCGCCTGAAGCCGGGCGAAACGGCGGCGGAAAACACCGGCGATACGGAAGTCATCCTCGTGCTGGTCGAAGGCAAGGCGAAGATTTCCGCAGGCGGCAAGGAGTTCGGCGAACTTGGCGACCGCATGAATGTCTTCGAGCGCAAGCCGCCGCATTGCGTTTATGTTCCCGCCGGCTCTGACTGGTCGCTGACGGCGACGACCGACTGCACCGTCGGCGTCTGCACCGCACCCGGCGAAAAAGGCAGCCGTGAGGCGCAGCAGATTGGCCCAACCGGTGTGCAGCTGACCGAACGCGGCAAGGGCGCCAATACGCGTTATATCTTCCCCATCGCCATGGAAGAACGCGACGTGGCCGACAGCCTGCTGGTAACGGAGGTCTTCACGCCATCAGGCAACTGGTCGTCCTATCCGCCGCACCGGCATGACGAGGACAACTACCCCGACATGACCTATCTGGAGGAGACCTATTATCATCGCCTCAACCCGGCGCAGGGTTTCGGCTTCCAGCGTGTCTTCACTGAGGACGGCTCGCTGGACGAGACCATGGCGGTGTCGGATGGCGATGTCGTGCTCGTCCCGAAGGGCCATCACCCCTGCGGCGCGCCCTATGGTTACGAGATGTATTATCTGAACGTGATGGCGGGGCCGATGCGCAAATGGCGCTTCAAGAACCACCCGGATCACGACTGGATTTTCAAGCGGGATAATCCGTAATTCACTCACCTGTCCTCATTCCTGTGCTTGTCACAGGAATCCAGCCGGCGCGCGTCTGCGCGACGGGGAGAGTCTTCCCAGCCCAAGGACTTGGGCTGGCTGGATCCCTGTGACAAGCACAGGGATGAGGGCGGAGGGGCTTTGTTTCGCCTGCCACATTTCAATAAACGCTCAATACATTGATTTAATTCTAAAACTCTCGGGAGGAGAATACCATGGCCGCTCTTGGCGTGGGCCTTATCGGCACCGGTTACATGGGCAAATGCCACGCGCTGGCGTGGAACAATGTCACCAGCGTCTTCGGCGATGTGGAGCGCCCCCGCCTCGTGACGCTCGCGGAAGTCAATCCCGAGCTTGCCGCAAAGAAAGCCGCCGAGTTCGGCTTCGCCCGCTCGACAGGCAACTGGCGCGACCTGCTGTCCGATCCCGAGATCGACGTCATCTCGGTCACCACACCGAATGCTTTCCATCCGGAAATGGCGATTGCCGCCCTTGAGGCCGGCAAACATGTCTGGTGCGAAAAGCCGATGGCGCCCGCCTTTGCCGATGCGGTAAAGATGCGCGATGCCGCCCGCCGTTCCGGCAAAGCGGCAGCCATGGGTTACAACTACATCCAGAACCCTGTCATCCGCCACATGCGCCGCCTGATCGACGAGGGCGCAATCGGCAGGGTCTATCACGTCCGCGCCGAAATGGACGAGGACTTCATGGCCGACGCTACCCAGCCCTTCTACTGGAAAAGCGAGGCGTCCTCCGGTTACGGCGCGCTGGACGATTTCGCCGTGCATCCGTTATCGCTGCTCTTTGCCCTGTTCGGCCATGCCGAAAGCGCCATCACCGATATGGTGAAACCCTATGAGACCCGCCCGCTTGCCGGCGGCGGCGAGCGCGCCGTCGAGACGCATGATCTTGCCAGCGTTCTCTTGAAGCTTGAGGGCGGCATTTCCGCCGTGCTCATCGCCAACCGCTCCGCCTGGGGCCGCAAGGGCCGCATCGCCATCCAAATTTATGGCTCCACCGGCTCGATCCTGTTCGACCAGGAGCGGATGAACGAATTCCAGCTCTACACCACGGACGGACGCCCCGAGGAGCAGGGTTTCAGAACCATCCTCACCGCCCCCCACCACAAGCCCTATGACCGCTTCATCCCCGCCCCCGGCCACGGCCTCGGCTTCAATGATCTGAAGGTGATCGAATGCCGCGAACTGATAGCGGCGATCGAGGGAAAGAAGGCCCATATCATCGATTTCGAGGAAGGGCTGAAGATCGAGCGCAGCATCCACGCCATGGCCCGGTCGTTTGCCGAAGGGCGCTGGGTGACGGCGGAGGAGATTGCGGAATAGGGACGGGTATGAGGTGAGCGCCAAGTTTCACCTCTTTCGTCATGCTCGGGCCTGTCCCGAGCACCTGCAACGCCTTGATTTTATTCGACGTGATTAGATCCTCGGCACAGGGCCGAGGATGACGTCGAGAGAATGTGCACCCCTCACCACCGACTTCAAGGGGACTGCAGCCTGTCTGGAAATTTAAACCGGGCAGCAGTGGGACAAGCCCGAGGATGACGCTGGAAAAGGATTACCCCTTGACCGGCGTTTCCGGCACCGGCGTCAGCACCGTGCCATCCCTGAACCAGCCGAGAATATTATCCGCAACCAGATCGGCCATCGCATTGCGCGTCGGAACCGAGGCGGAGGCGACGTGCGGCAGCAGGGAGACATTCGGCAGCGACAGGAAGGCTTCCGGCACCTTCGGCTCGGCATAGAACACGTCGAGGCCGGCAGCTCCCAAAGCACCGTTTTTAAGCGCCTCAAGCAGCGCATCCTCATCGACGCTGGAGCCGCGCCCGACATTGACGAATACGCCCTCAGGCCCAAGCGCCGTCAGGATTTCGGCGTTGATCGCCTTATGCGTTTCCGGCGTGCCCGGCACGATGCAGATCAGGATGTCGACAGCCTCCGCCATCTCCTTCAGCGAACCGTAATAGGTATAGGGGAGGCCATCCCGCTTGCTGCGGGTGTGGTATCCGATCTCCACCTTGAAGGGCTCCAGCCGCTTGGCGATTTCCTGGCCGATACGGCCCATGCCGAACAGACCCACCTTGCGGCCGCGCAGCGAGAAGGGAGAGAGGGCAAACGGCCCTTCGCCAACCCATTTGCCGTCACGCAGCCAAGTCTCGGCCTGATAGAGCCGGCGCACGGTATTGATCAAAAGCGCAATCGTCGTATCCGCCACTTCATCGTTCAGCACGTCGGGCGTATTCGTCACCACGATGCCGCGCGTGGCGGCATGTTTGGCATCCACGCCATCATAACCCACACCGAAATTGGCGATGATCTCCAGCTTCGGCAACGCATCGATCCATTTGGCGTTGACGACGCCGGAAACAGCGACGGCATTGATGCGCTCCGCCGCACCCTCAGGCAGAACCGGCTCGGCGCCGGCAGGCACTGTCACGATCTCGACCTTGCCTTCGAGGCGTTCAAGAACGCGCGGGTTGATCTTGCCGGGAACGAGAACGACGGCCTTTTTGTCAGACATGAGCGGATATTCCTCCTGATAACATTCCAATAGCCGGAGCAGGCTTCAGGCGAACCTTTCGCCATCCCACTCCTCTGGGCGGCGATCCTTTCAAACAAAGACGGCCGTGAAAAGGGCAATAAGGGGATGCTATGGGGCCAGACGGAAGTTTCATGCCGATTTTTTTGCGACACATGCACGTCCGTCATGCCGACCTGATCCGCCGGTATTCGGTATAAATCTCTAGAGAGGTTGCGCCTGAACGGAGGTCAAGCGCGAAGGATATGGTTTCTCGCGACGTCATCCTTGGGCTTGTCCCAAGGATCTAATCACGTCGACAAAATCAAGACGTTGCAGATCCTCGGGACAAGCCCGAGGATGACGTCGGCGCAGGTGGCGGGACCATCTTCCTAAAAAAGAGTCCTTTCCCGCCGCGCGGACGCACCTCGGCTGGCTTTCGGGTCAAAGCGTGAGACGGGGAAGTGCGACGCCAAGACCACTCCTGCACATCAGGTCAGGCTCACACCCGCGGCCGCACCGGCCCGGTCGATTGCCGGATACGCATTTCCGGCTTGATGAGGTGAATGCCGTCAGGCTCATGGCTGCCCGCCAGCCTGTCGAGCAATGCGCGGGCCGCTAAGCGCCCTACTTCGGCCTGGCCGTTGGAAACGGTGGTCAGCGCCGGGGTGGCGATCGCGGCTTCTTCCAGATCGTCGTAGCCGGTTACCGAGATATCGACACCCGGCACCAGACCCGCACGGGAAATGCCGTTCATGAGACCGATGGCGACGAGATCGTTCCAGCACACGGCCGCGGTCGGCTTCTGCGGCAGCGACAGGAAATGCACCGCCGCCTCAAACCCGCCCTGCTTGGAGCGCGGGCCGGGAATGCGCAGGTTCGGATCAACCTCGATGCCCGCCTTGCGCAGCGCATTGACGTAACCCTGGTAACGGTCGCGTCCGGTCGAGGTCTGGTCCGTGCCGCCAACCATGGCGATGGTGCGGTGGCCGAGGCTGATCAGGTGGTTGGTGGCAAGCGAAATGCCGTAGCTGTCATCGCCGCGATAGGTCGGCATGTCGACGCCGTCCATCGAGCGCGCCACCAGAATGGCGGGCATGCCGTTTTCTTCGGCCAGCGTCATGTCCTCGATCGGCGTGCCGATGGCGGGCGACATGATGATGCCGTCGGAACCGAGCTGCAGCAGCGTCTCGATGAAGGTGCGCTGTTTTTCCACCGAATCATAATGGTTGGAAAGAATGAAGGTCTGGCGGCTGCGATCCAGCTCGCTTTCGATGGCTTTGAGGATTTCCCCGTAAAACGGGTTCATCACATCATGGAACACCACGCCGACAATGCCGGAGCGCGAGGTGCGCAGGCTGGCGGCGCGGCGGTTATAGATATAACCCAGCGCCCGCGCCTGTTCCTTGATCTTGTCCCGCGTGTCGGCAGCGACCAGCGGGCTATCGCGCAATGCAAGAGAGATGGTGGCGGTCGAAAGACCGAGGCTTTCGGCAATCGTAGACAGTTTGACCTTTTGGGCCACGGCATTCCTCCCCAAACGCGTGTCACTGACGGATGTCTCCGTTTAAATTGCAATTAAACAATTTAAACAAAATCCGCAACCCGTTTAAGGAATACCCACAAAACAGATGGTTCTTTTAAAAATTTCAACAAAATTATTGAAGATTGGCGTCGATTGCCTTGAGAAGTTTAACAACGTTGCGAATATCCTTGGCCGAAAGCCCTTCAATCGCCCTCGCTCCGCAATCGGCTATCGAGGTGTTGATGTGGTCGACGCTTTTCAGGCCCGTTTCCGTCAGCTTCACCAGCGTCACGCGGCCATCCTCGTCGTCGCCGCTGCGTTCCACGAAACCCTGGGCTTCCATGCGGCCGATGGTGCGCGTCATGGTGGGCGCCTTGACGCCGAGTTTCTGGGCGATCTGCCCCGGCGTCAGGCTGCCTTCCTGCGCCAGCGCCAAGATGACGCCGTCCTGCCCGGCATAAAGCCCGCTTTCGGCAAGGCTGTGGCTCAGCGCCGTGCGCATGGAGCGGGCGGCCTGGGTAATGGATTGCGCCAGCTCCTCGGGGTTGAAGTTCTCATCCCTCTTTTTGGCGTCCTTTACCTTCTTGCCGCCCTTTTCCTTCTTGGCGCTTTTGTCCTTATGCCCGGATTTGTCCTTGCTCATATGCGAGTGCCTTTTACCCTGTGGCGGAACCGATATATGTTGCTGGAAATCCTTACCGAATACACGCGCGGACTGCCAGATGCCAAACTCATACACGCATTATCACGACGAAAACGTAACAGACCCTCATCTTCGCGCAACAGGTGCAATTTCCGTGCTGCCGCTCGGCGCGCATGAACAGCACGGGCCTCACCTGCCCTTCGAGACCGATACGCTGATTGCCGAAGGCATTGTCGCCCGCCTCGCCGCCGCCCTGCCCCGCCATCTGCCTGTCTCCTTCCTGCCGGTGGAACCGGTCGGATATTCCATCGAACACATGAATGTGCCGGGCACCAAGACCTTGCGTTACGATGAGGCCATCGAGCGCTGGCTCGGCATTGCCGAGACGGAATATAAAAAGGGCGTGCGTAAAGTCGTGATGCTGAACGCCCATGGCGGCAATTCACCGCTGATGACCATTGTCGCCACCGAGGCCCGTGCCCGTTTCGGCATGCTGGCGGTCGCCACAAGCTGGACCCGTTTCGGCGTGCCGGCCGATATCGTGAAGCCGCAGGACAAGGCGGTCGACATTCATGGCGGCGATATCGAGACATCGGTCATGCTGGCGCTTCACCCCGAGCGGGTGGCGATGCAGAAGGCCGCCGACTTTCCCTCCCGCCAGAGCGATTTCGCCAGCCGCTTCAAACACCTGCGCGCCTATGGCCCACACGCCTTCGGCTGGCTGATGAGCGATCTCAACCCTGACGGGGCTGCCGGAAACGCCGCCGCCGCGACAGCGGAAAAGGGCGAAAGGCTGATTTCCCACGCTGTGAATGGCCTAGTCGAACTGCTTGAAGATATCCACGCTTTTGACATAACGTTATTTCATAACAAAATTTGAGTGACATGGCCGAATTCGGCCAAAATCTCTTTGAACTGCCAGGGCGTCGCGCCTATATGGACGACGACACATCTTCCTGAGGCTTGATAGCCTCTCTCCACGCGGGGTTTTCCATGACCGAAACAGCTATAGCCAAGCCCATTCCAGTCACCGTCCTGACGGGATATCTCGGCGCCGGCAAGACGACGCTTCTCAACCGCATTCTCTCCGAGAACCACGGCAAGAAATACGCTGTCATCGTCAATGAATTCGGCGAGATCGGCATCGACAACGATCTGATCGTCGAGTCTGATGAAGAAATCTACGAAATGAACAATGGCTGCGTGTGCTGCACGGTGCGCGGCGATTTGATCCGCGTCGTGGAAGGCCTGATGCGCCGGCCCGGCCGTTTCGACGGCATCATCGTTGAAACGACAGGCCTTGCCGATCCGGTTCCCGTCGCCCAGACCTTCTTCATGGATGACGACGTGCGCGCAAAGACCGAGCTTGACGCCGTCGTCGCCCTCGTTGACGCCAAGCACCTGCCGCTGCGCCTGAAGGACAGCCGCGAGGCTGAAGACCAGATCGCCTTTGCCGATGTCGTCGTCGTCAACAAGACCGATCTCGTTTCGCCTGAGGAAGTGGTCCGCATCGAGGATATCGTGCGCGCCATCAACCCGTCCGCGCGCATCTACAAGACCACCCGGTCGGGTGTCGATCTTGCCCGCGTTCTCGACCAGGGCGCCTTCAATCTGGAGCGCGCGCTGGAAAACGATCCGCATTTCCTCGAGCACGGCCATGACGACCACGTCTGCGGCCCCGATTGCGATCATCACCACCACGATCATGATCACCATCATCACGACCATGACCACGATCACGGGCATCACCACCACGATCACGACCATGGGCACGATCACCACCACGGCGCGGTTTCGCCGATCCATGACGTGACGGTGCAGTCGGTCTCGCTGCGCGGCGGCGAGATGAACCCCGAACGCTTCTTCCCGTGGATCCAGAAGGTCACCCAGACCGACGGCCCGAACATCCTGCGCCTCAAGGGCATCATCGCCTTCAAGGGCGATGCCGAGCGTTACGTGGTGCAGGGCGTGCACATGATCATCGAGGGCGACCACCAGCGCCCGTGGAAGGAAGACGAAAAGCGCGAAAGCCGCCTCGTCTTCATCGGTCGCGAACTGGACCGCGAGAAGCTGGAAAAGAGCTTCAACGCCTGCCTCGCGACGGCCTGATCCTTATCCCTCCGTCACCCCGGCCCTGAGCCGGGGTGCGGCTGCGTCCGTCATCCGCCCGACGCGCGTTCTTCGACACCCTACACGGCGGTTGAAAATCATTGACACTCCGGCGCTCCGGGCTCACCCCCTCTGTCCTGCCGGACATCTCCCCCTCAAGGGGGGAGATCGGCAAGACGCTCTCTTGTCACTTCATTCTCGACCGTCGAGAGGTGCGAAACCTCGCCACGGAGCGATCTCCCCCTTGAGGGGGAGATGTCCGGCAGGACAGAGGGGGGTGAGCCCGGAGCGCCGGAGCGTCAATGATTTTCAACTGCCGTGTAGGGTGGTTCCTCTACCACAAATCGCTCTATCTCCTTGATTTCACGAATCGTCCGAACGTAAAAGCGGTTCCGCTTTTGCCCGAAATGTTTTAGAACCATGCCTGCCGCCGGGGTCGACATCGTCACCCCATCCGACACAGATACGAAAGACCGATGCCCCATGCCGACTGTTGCCCCGCTTGATATCGAAGGCCACGTGGTCTCGACCCATTTTCTCGGCGACATTCCCCTGTTTGCCACCGCCGCCGGCACCATTCACCGGCTGGATGGCGGAGAGAAGGTGACAGAGGCGCATGACGGGCTTCTGACCTGCATTCGCGATCCCTACAGCGCCACGCTGCTTTCCGGCGGCGAAGACGGCCGTGTGCTGCGCATCGGCCATGACGGCAGTATCAGCGAGCTCGCCAATGTGCCGCGCAAATGGGTGGGCGTCGTTGCCGGCGGGCCGCAGAAGGCGGTGGCTTATGGCGTCGGCAAGTCCAGCTTCGTGCGGCTATCCGACGGTACGGTCAAGGAATTCAAGGAAGAGCGCACGGTGGAGGCCATCGCCTTTGCGCCCAAGGGCCTGCGCATCGCAGTCGCCCGTTATAACGGCGTGACGCTGCATTGGGTGGCAAGCGCGGGCGATCCGGTCGATCTGGAATGGAAGGGCGCGCATACCGGCGTCACCTTCTCGCCCGATGGCAAGTTCCTCGTCACCACCATGCAGGAAAACGCCCTGCATGGCTGGAAGATGGAAGCGACCAAGGGCGGCATGGAAGCCCGCCACATGCGCATGACCGGTTATCCCGCCAAGGTGAAATCCATTTCCTGGTCGGCAAAGGGCAAATGGCTCGCCTCATCAGGTGCGCCCGCCGCCATCGTCTGGCCATTTTCCGGCAAGGACGGCCCGATGGGCAAGGCCCCGGAAGAACTCGGCAGCCGCGCCAATATCATGGTCACCAATGTCGCCTTCCACCCGGTGGAAGACGTGCTCGCCATCGGCTTCATCGACGGCATGATCCTCGGTGTGCGCCTGGCCGACGGCAAGGAAGCCCTGCTTCGCCGCCCCGGCAAGGGCGCCATTACAGCCATGGACTGGAGCGCCACCGGCAAATTGCTCGCCTTCGCCTCGGAAGCGGGCGATTGCGGGATCATCGATATTTCGGCTTGAGGGCCAACACCCTGCTCCTCATTCCTGTCCTTCTCACAGGAATGAGGAATGTTTCGGGCCGCATGGCCAGATAAAATCCTCCCCACCCGGACCGGAGCGCCCTAATCGGCCACCTGCCGCCTCGTCAGAAACAAGAGCAGCAGCGCAGCGCCCGCACCGACCGAAGCAAGCCGGATGGAGGCGCCGAAGCTTGCATATTGCGACACGAACCCCATCAGCGGCACCGCAAAAAGTGCGGCAAGAAAGATCGAATTCATGTAGAGCGCCGTCGCCCGCGCCGTGCGCCCGCGGGCAAAGCCCTGCACGAAGGTGAGGCACGTACCGGCAAAGAGGCCGTAGTAGGAACCTTCCATGGCCGCCCCCACCAGCATGGCCGGCAGGGTCGTGACCGAAGCGATGATGTTGAAAGCGATGATCGCCGTCACCGCCGCGATGCTCAGAAGCAACCGCGCGCTGATCCGGCGCATGATCCTCGGCGCGAGCAGGATAAGCAGGACTTCCATGGCGCATTTGACGCTGAGCGACAGGCCCGGCGCATAATCCGGCAGGCCCACCTCGCGCACCAGAAATACCGGCAGGGCCGAGGCGCAGAGAGCATGGGCGAAAGACATGCAGAAACTGGCCGCCGCCGCCATCAGCAGCGGCAGGTTGCGCCCCGCATCGGCCGCGCCCTCATCCCGCCGCTCCATCGGGCAGGTCTGCCCACGCGGCACGATGGCAAGCGCAAGCGCACCCCAGATGGCCGCCATCAGCATGGCATTCACGAAGACGGCTTTTGCGCCGGCGAGATCAACGATCAGGAAAGCTGCAGCCGGCAGCAGCATCCAGGCCAGCGACACCGTCATTCTGAGGAAGGCGTTATAAGCGGTGGTATCGAGCGCCTCGACCCGGCCATGATAACGGCCGTAACTGAAGACGAGGGTGGTGGCGGCGTTGGAAAGCCCCATGCCCGTCGCCGTTACCGCAACCAACAGCGCCAGATGCCCGAAACTTGCGGCCGCCGCCGCCACGAAGGCGCCTGCGACGGAAAGCATGAGCAGCGGCCTGATCCGCACGCCGGAATCCACCCGCTCGCCATAAAGACGGCTGGCAGCGATGGAGGCCAGCGCCGCCGTTACGCTGTAAAGACCGAGCGTCGCCGGCGGATGGCCGAGCACCTGAATGATGTAGAACCCGATAAACGGCACGATAGCGGCATTGGTGCTGCCGGCGATGAAAACCAGCAGCGCGATCAAATAGGCCTGACGGTCAAAAGCGCCTGGCGAAGTGCTTTTCTGTAGCATGGGAATCGACTGGAGACTGGCAAGCGGGAGTGGAATGGAACCCACCATCACATCAAAACGGCCCGCTGTTCAAGCCTGCGCGGAAGGCAATGTGCGTTTTCGTTTCCGGCGGAACGCCTTCAAGCCTCGCCGGATCGATGCCGGCGCCACCGCATTAGGCGTGTGGGGCGTCGCAACGCTGCGCCGCCCCCTGTCGAAAACGGAATAACCGTCAGAACTTCACGCCAAGGCCAACCTTGACGACGTGTTCGCTGACATCACCGGTCGAAGTGATCGGACCAGTATGGTAGGTTGCCTTGCCGAAATCGTTGTAACGATATTCGACGCGTCCGAACAGGTTGTTGGTGAAGGCATAGTCGACGCCCGCGCCAACCGTCCAGCCGTGCAGGACCTTGCTGTCCTGACCGAACGGGGCTTTGACTTCGCTGTCCGTCGCGGTGTAGCCGGCGGCGGTATAGATCAGCGCGCGGTCGATCGCGTAACCGGCGCGCAGGCGCGCAGAGCCGTTCAGGCCTGCCGAAACCTCGCTGGTGACGATGGTCTTGTCGCCCCAGGCGTAACCGAGATCGCCTTCAACGCCAAGAATGACGGAGGGGGCAACTTCGGCATTATAGCCTGCGAAACCGGAAAAACGGCCGCCGTCAAATTCATGTTTCGTGGTGACGCCAAAAGTCGTCGACTTGACCCGGTTCCAGCCGTAACCCGCAGACGCACCCAGATAAACACCATCCCAGGAAAAGGCGGGCGCAACGTCGTTGACAACAGGTGCGGACGGAATATCGCTGACGGCGTCGGCGGCAGCGGCCACGCCGGAGAGAACGCCGAGCAGGCCGAGCGCGAGAAGAGATTGTTTCAACATGCGATAGCTCCTTGAAAATAACATCCCGTCACCTGCGGGCTGCGAGTATTTCGCGACCAGAAGCGCAGCATCATGACGGGGTTAGCGCACCCACAGATTGAAGAACATCGTGGTTAAAATCGCGTAAATAGCTTAGACAAAAAGGCCGCCGCGGAACGTATTCCCATTAATATCTGCAATATTTACCAAATATAAACCGGAATTCACGCGGACATTCATAGGGCGTCCGCTCTGCCGCAACTGGGCTCTCACGACTTCACAAAACCATCATGAGTAGTGGTCTTCAGGCACTTTTGTGTGGGTCGTTCCTGTCAGCGACCCGGACAAAAAAAGAGGGCCGCAAGGCCCCCTTCCAGTCATGCGATGCGCCGTTTGTTCTTGCCGGAAATGCCATGCGTCAAACACACGCAACTCGTGGTTCATTGCCGGCTTATGCGCTGCGCATCGTTCGCGTCGAAAATCCCTGATGATTTTCGAACTGTTTCGCTGGAGCGGGATGGAGAAAAGCCCGATGGTTTCGCCATCCCGTTCCAAATTTCAGTTAGTGCCGGCGCTTCTTGCCGCCGTCATTCTTGTTGTCGATGACATCGACTGACGTCTTGTTGCCGTTCAGCAGGCCGTTCAGGATGCCGGTCTTGTTGCCGTTCAGAATCCCGTTATTGGACAGGATGCCGCTGACGCCGAGATCGATGCTCGGCGAGACGACGACAAGGGCGCCGCCCTTGTTGCTGTTGCCGGACAGGATGCCACCCAGAAGACCGCCCGCATTGGCCTGACCAACGGAAGCGACAGTAAGAATAGCGGCTACACAAGCGAACTTTGCAATCATTTCTCTCTCCTCTTTTGTTTGATCACGCCATCTGGCGTAACTGAACTGTATATTTAGAGGATTCTAATTCAAGCAAAGGCTAATATTAAAATAAACAGTTAACTTTAATACTGGTGATTTTAATAGAATTTTACATATCGTCTTTTCGAACCCGCCATCTCTATTTTGACATAGACGCCATGAGTTTCAGTTACGAAAGTAAAACGGTGCGGGAGACTTTATTAACCATCCAAATATAAGATATTGCTTAATTAGAGACCGGAGATGCGAATGCGGCTGGGGGGATATATCGCGCTTGTTCTCGGCCTTGCCTGCGCCTGCGGCGCGCGGGCGGGTGAAAAGGCTGATGAGCATAATGTCACCTATAAGTCCGGTATTGCTTATGACACCAATTATTTCGCCGACACCAACAGGCTGAGCGCAATTTCGCTGCGCGCCGGCTTCGGGCTCAACGGCAAGGTTGTGCTTGATGGTGCGGAGCTGCGTTATTCGCTCGAACACGAGGAAGTCCGCCTCCCCCGTTACCGCTTCGCCAATGAACACAACACCATCGCGGCGCTGGGACTGACTAAACGGTTTTCCGAAAAGCTGGAATGGGCCATCGAGCTGCGCGGCACCCGCAGCGATGCCGGCGATATCTTCCTGCATCTGCCCGAAGAAGACATTGGTTACCGGCAGCTCGATCACAAGCTGGAGGCCTCTTCCCAGCTTGGCGTCCTTGCGCTCGGCGGCAAGAACACGCTGACGGCAAGCTTCGCCAGCCTGATGAAGGGCAAGGCGCGGTTCCGTCCGGCCTATTTCATGCCCACCCGGCTGGAGGCAAACGAGGCGCTTTTATCGCTGAAGGCCGAACATGCGCGGCCGCTGGCCGGCGGCGAGGCGGGCCTGACGCTTGCTTATGACCGTATCGTCGTGCCCGAGGGGCAACAGGAAAAATATGAGCGTTTCCCCGCCAATACGCTGCGCGGCTCGCTGGCCTATGGCTACAAGTTCTCCGATCGCTTCGCGGTTCTGGCCGAGGCGGGCTTCACATCCATTTCCGGTGATGAGATCAGCGACAAGGTAAAGCGTACCCGGCCCTATCTCCGGGCTGAAGCCGAGGTGAAGGCCACCGAGCGCATCGCCTTCGGCGTCGGCTATTCGCAGGACTATGCGCTTTTCGATCCGGATGATCCGATTGCCGAGTTTCACCGTCGCTGGCAACTCGTCATGAAAAGCCGGCTCGCCGAAAAGGTCGGGCTCGATCTTGCGTTGAACCGGGTCCACAAGGACTGGATCTATTATAATTACGATACCAGCGAGCGAAGACTGGTCGCAACGCTGTCCTTCGATACCGGCAAGAACAGCAAGCTGGAGCTGGAGTTCAACCGCCTGCTGCATGGTGAGCGCGACACCGACCTCGCCTATAGCGGCTCCAGCATCACCTCGCGTTTCAGCGGCACCTTCTGAAATTCCCTGGCGACCCGCGCGAAGGATCAGACGCATCAGGTCGAAATTCGGTCCCAATTTCTGCTAGAGTCGGGTCTTCAAGATTCGAAGGCAGGACAGACCGGATAATGAACAGACGCTTTTTGCTCCTCGCGGCCGGCCTCGCCTGCGTTCCTGTCGCCGCGGCTGCGCATCCGCACATCTTTGCCGAAGCCCGGATGGAAATCGTCGAGGGGCCTAACGGCACCGTTCAGGAAGTGCGCAATATCTGGCGTTTTGACGAGATGTTTTCGGCAAGCGTGGTGATGGATTACGACAAGAACAGCGATCTGAAGCTGGACAAGGACGAGCTGGCCGAAATCGGCAATACGGTGCTGGAATCGCTCGCCGAATATTCCTATTACACCTTCATCACCGCCAATGGAAAACCGGTGGAGTTTTCCAAGCCCGACGCCATTCACGTGGACTACAAGGACCAGCAGATTCTGATGTTCTTCTCCGTGAAGCCGACCAAGCCGCTCGCTGTCAAGGGCAAGCTCAGCTTCGGCGCCTGGGATCCAACCATGTACACGGCGATCGATTTCGCCAAGGACAGCGATATCGCGACGCAGGGCAAGGATCTGAACGCCTGCAAGCATCATATCATCCGCCCCGATCCCGACGAGGTGATCTCGCAGAACCAGAGTTCTCTGACCGACGCCTTTTTCAACGATCCGACCGGCACCGACATGACCAAGCTCTTCGCCACTCGGCTGGAGGTCTCATGCTGAGGAGCCGGGCACACCTTGCCGCCGTCGCCATCGGCCTCATCGCCGTGGCCGGTGTCGCCCATGCGCAGTCGCCGCTCGGCATCGGCTCGGCCGAACCTTCCTTTTCCGTCGGCGGCCCCTTCGCACCGCTGATGCAATGGATCAACGTGCACCAGCAGATGTTTTACCGGGCGCTGACCGGCGCGTTGAAGGCCATGCGCGAGGACAGCTGGGCGCTCGGTTCGCTGATCGGCCTTTCCTTTGCTTATGGCGTTTTCCATGCCGCCGGCCCCGGCCACGGCAAGGCGGTCATTTCGTCCTACATGATCGCCAATGAAACGCAGCTGAAACGCGGCATTCTCATTTCTTTCGTTTCGGCGCTCATTCAGGGTTTGATGGCCATCGGCCTTGTAGGCGCCGCCTGGCTGGTGCTGCGCGGCACCTCCATCACCATGACCAAGGCCACGCAGGCGATGGAGATCGCCAGCTTCGCGATGGTGGCGCTGTTCGGCGCCTGGCTCCTGGTGCGAAAGCTCTGGTCGCTGCGTATCCGGCGCGAGCCGGTCGCCGTTTTTGCTGCAGCAGGTGAAGCCACGGCCGGCAGAACCACCGGCATGGGCACCGGGCTGCGCTTTCAGGGCAAGCCGGTTTTCGCAGATCATGAGCATAACGGCACGGGTGATCTCTGCAACGCCTGCGGAAAGTCCCATGCGCCGGACCCCATGCTGTTGAAGGGCAAGAACTTCAGCCTGCATGAAGCATGGTCAGCCATCATCGCGGTCGGCCTCCGGCCATGCTCGGGCGCGATCATCGTCATGAGCTTTGCGCTTCTCAACGGGCTTTATCTCGGCGGCGTGCTCTCCGTACTCGCCATGTCGCTCGGCACCGCCATAACGGTGTCGGCTCTCGCCATCATGGCCGTCTCGGCCAAAGGGCTCGCCGTGCGTTTCGCCGGCCCCGGCAGCCGCAAGGCGGCCGGCGTCAGCCATGCGATCGAAATCGCCGGCGCGCTTTTCGTGCTGATCATGGGGCTGCTGCTGCTCGGCGCTTCGCTTCAGTTCTGATCATCGCGGCGGCGCTGGTAACGGGCGCGCAGCCAGAACAGCAGGAAGAAACACAGCACGGCAACCGCGCCGAAGGCGGCGGCGAGCCAGGGCGAATAATCGCCCAGCCACAGCATGATCTTCGGCATGACGAAGAACACGAGCCCGAAACCGACGATGATAAGGGCGGCGGCAATGGCCGGCGACCTATCCTTTTTCCCTGATGTCGGCGTTTCAGGCATTGGCAAGCTCCGCGCGAATATCCTCAAGCTTGCGCTTCTGCACCCCGTCGGCTGCAAAATTGTCAGGCGAAAGCCACGCTTCGAAGGCCTTGCCGATCAGCGGCCATTCCCCGTCGATCATCGAAAACCACGCCGTATCGCGATTTTGCCCCTTCGAGATCATGTGCTGGCGGAAGACGCCCTCGAAGGTGAAGCCATAACGCTTCGCCGTGATCTTGGAGGGCTCGTTCTCATTGTGGCACTTCCACTCGTAACGGCGATACCCCAGATCCTCGAAAACATGTTTCGCCATCAGGTAATGCGCCTCGGTGGCAAGAGGCGAGCGCTTCATCTTCGCGCCATGGGCGACGGAGCCCACCTCGACCACGCCATTGGCCGGATCAGGCCGCATATAGCTCGCCATGCCGACGATATCGCCGGTCGTGTTCTCAACGAAGACCAGCGTAACCCAGTTGAGCCTCTCGCCAGCGCTGATCAGCCAGTCGCCAAAGGCGTCGGCATCAGGGAAGGCGTTTTGCGGGAAATATTTGAGAAGCGCATTGGTGCCCTCGCCGCCAAGGGCTGACCAGAGCTTTGCGAGATGTTTTTCACGATCAAACGGCTCGGCCGTGACGTAACGGCCCTTCAACACCACCGGCTGCGGCGCCGGGCATCCCTTAAAATCACTCAGATCGCGCATTCTCTTCCCCATTTGCTGGGAGAAGGATTAGGGCAAGCGGGGCGGGATGACAACAGTGCATGTGGGGTGGGATGCGGTGGTCTCGGCGGCTGTGGCTCACCCCCCTCTGCCCTGCCGGGCATCTCCCCCTCAAGGGGGGGAGATCGACAAGCGGTTATGTTCCGCCTCTCTCGACATTTGCGAATGAAGTGGTGGTAGCGCCTCCTGCCGATCTCCCCCCTTGAGGGGGAGATGCTCGGCAGGGCAGAGGGGGGTGAGCCCCAAACTCCGACCTAGACCTTCGCCGCCACCACCGTCGCCTCGATATGGTCCACCAGCGCATCCGGCAACCCCAGACGCCCGGCAAGCAGGTCGAGATACCCCCGCTCCGCCCGCGTATCGGCCTCAATGGCAAGGCGCGAGGCGGTGTAAAGCTCAACCTTCTGCTCTTCCGTGCGGGCGGCGGCCACCAGCGCGTCGATGTCGAGCGGATCGGCCAGTTCCTTTTCGAGGAACCGCTCGGCTTCATCATCGATGCCGGAGACCTGCACCTTGTCCATGATATTGGCGCGCTCCTTCTCATCGATATGACCATCGGCCTTCGCGGCGGCGATCATCGCCTGGATGAGTTTCAGCGCGAAATCATTTGAAAGGGCCGGCGATTGCGGGTGAAAGGCGGAATCGGCGGGCGGGGCGAGAAGCTCCGGCTCGGGTTTCGGCGCGGCTTCCGGGGCCTGGCCGGACTTGTAATTCTTGTAGGCGAGATAACCGAGGCCGGCGATCGCAGCCACACCGCCGATGGTGGCGACATTGCCGGCGAGCTTGCGGCCGGTCTTGGTGCCTAAGATGGCGGCGGCGAGCGCACCGGCCTTCAGGGGATTGTTTTTGGCGATATCGGCGGCCTGCCCGGCTCTGTCACGGACGCTTCCCGAAAGGCCCGGCACCTGAGAGCCGAGGAATTGTTCAAGAAGCTTCTTGGCGTCGAACATCAAAATCTCCTGTAAAGGTCAAATCTACAGGGGAGATAGGAAGTCGTGGGCCGAATACAAATGTCAAACCCGCTCACGCCTTCGTGAACGGGTTTGACGGGACGCAAATCAGGCGCGCAGTGCGGCGGCTTCGGCGGCAAGCTTGGTGATGCCCGCCCAGTCACCGGTCGCCACCAGCTCACGCGGGGCAACCCAGGAACCGCCGACGCAGACGACGTTCGGCAGGGAGAGATAGTCATTGGCGTTCTTGAGCGACACGCTGCCGGTCGGGCAGAACACGGTGCCAGCGAGCGGCGAAGACAGCGCCTTGAGGTAAGGCGCGCCGCCTGCCTGTTCGGCCGGGAAGAACTTCAGCACCTTGTAACCCTCGTCGCGCAGCGCCATGACTTCGCTGGCGGTAGCCGCACCCGGAAGCAACGGCACCTTGGAACCGCGCGCGGCTTCCAGCACGCTTTTATTGATGCCGGGGCTGACGATGAAGGTGGAGCCGGCTTCGGCCGCCGCTTCGAAATCCTTCGCGTTGAGAATGGTGCCTGCGCCGACATTGGCGCCCTCCACTTCCGCTGCAACCGCGCGGATGGCGTCGAGCGCCGCCGGCGTGCGCATGGTGATCTCGATCGCCTTCAGGCCGCCTGCGACCAAAGCGCGCGCCAAATGCACGGCGGAAGCGGCGTCATCCACGATCAGCACCGGCACGACCGGCTGGAGCTTGAGGATGGAGAGCAGTTTTTCGGAGTCCTGGGCCAAGATGAGCCTCCTTGCGCGTTTGAAACGATTGAAATTCCGTCTACGAATTAGCCTGCCTCGGCTTTCATGTCGAGGCGCGCCAGCCGCATTTTTATCCAGATACTTCAATCAATTCGCTTCATCATAATGTCATAGTGCGATAATCTGCAGCACCAGTTCGCGGAGACAGCATGGCCAAGGAAATTGAACGGAAGTTTCTGGTTGCAGGCGGTGAATGGCGTAATGAGGTAACGCATAGCATGGCTTTCCGGCAGGCATATGTCGCCTCGGTGGAAGACCGTTCGGTTCGGGTGAGGATCGTCGACCAGCGTGACGCGACCCTGACCATCAAGATCGGCGCAAGCGCGCTTGTCCGCGACGAATATGAATATTCCATACCCCTCAAGGATGCCGAAGAGCTGATGGCAAGCGCGCCGGGCGTGGTGATCGAGAAAACCCGCCACACCGTCGATCACGGCGGCTTCACCTGGGAGGTGGATGTTTTCGAAGGGAAATATCACGGGCTGATCGTGGCGGAAGTGGAAATGAATGACGAGAATGCCGATCCCGCTCTGCCGTCATGGCTGGGCCGGGAAGTAACCGGAGACAAGCGTTTCTCCAACCAGTCGCTCGCCATGGACTGTCCGAACGGAGACCTGTCGGATGCCCTTCAGAATTGATCCGAAAAAGCCCTTCGACGACGAAATCCGTCGCGCCGGGCTGGAACTGATCGACGATGCGATCACGATCCTGCGCGATCAGCCATCGGGATCGCACGAGGCGGTGCACGACGCCCGCAAACGCTTCAAGCGGCTGCGCGCCCTCTACCGCCTCATCCGCGAGGCGGCGCCGGATTTCGGCCGCGAGGAAAATGCCCGTATTCGCGATATCGCCCGCTCCCTCGCCTTTGCGCGGGATGCGACAGCGCTGGTGGAGACGGCGGAATATCTCGATGCCTTCGCGCGCTCGGACGCGCAGGGCGAAGCGTTGCGATCGATCACCGCGATGCTGCGCACACGCCGCGACGACGCCATAGAACATGAAGCGGGTCTCGACGAGGCCATTGCCGCCGCCATCGCCGGCTGCCGGGAAGCGCGCAGGAAGCTCGAAGCCCTGTCGCTGCCGGATGAATTGAAAGACACCGCGCGGCTGATAAGAACCGCCTGGGCAAAACAGCGAAAAAGGGCGCGCAAGGCTCTCACCGATTGCCACGAGCAGGCCGACGTCGAACATTTCCACGAATTGCGCAAGGCGGGGCAGGCCTACTGGATGCATCTGGGCCTGATGCGCCGCCTCTGGCCTTCCGCCATGCGCGCCAAGCGGGCCGATACCAAGCGGCTGGTGGATATTCTTGGCCACGAGCACGATCTTTCGGTTCTCGCCGCCGTCGCCGACCGCGAGCCGGACCGGTTCGGCAATGGCGAGCGGCTGGCCCTGCTGCTCGACGCCATCATCCAGCGGCAGCAGGCGCTGCGCGCGGAAGGTCTTGCGCTGGCAGGCGAGGTCTTTTCCGAATCCGCCCGCACCGAAAGCCGCATCGTCGGCCTGCTGTGGCGGCGGGCGGCGAAATAGGCTGGAGACGGCGTGAAAACGTCCCGCCGGGCTCGGCGTCATCCTCGGGCTTGTCCCGAGGATCTGCAACGTTTCGATTTTGCGCGACGTGATTAGATCCTTGGGACAGGCCCAAGGATGACGGAAGACAGGTCTTGCGCTTTCGCCAATGTCGGGATTTGAGGCATGAAGCGCCTCCCATTTGCCCCACTCCGTCAGATATTTGACGATTTTCAAAATACCCGGACCCGCTGATAAATATTGCTTTGCGGCCGCCGTCGCTGTATTTCAGCGCCCATGACCGACACGACCATTCTCCCCCGCCCGGAAACCTCTGGTGATTTCCTTGTGGCCGCGCTTTATCATTTCGCCCGCCTGCCGCGGTTTGAGAGCCTGCGCGAGCCGTTGTTCGAACTCTGCCAGAAGAACGGCGTCAAGGGCACGCTGCTGCTTGCCGCCGAAGGCATCAACGGCACCATTGCCGGGCCGGATGCGGGCATTCACGCCGTGCTTTCCTTCCTGCGCGCCCAGCCGGAATTTGCCCCGCTGGAGCACAAGGAAAGCCGCGCTTCGCACATGCCTTTCGTGCGGCTGAAGGTGAAGCTCAAGAAAGAGATCGTCACCATGGGCGTGCCGGATATCGATCCGAACCGCATCGTCGGCACCTATGTCGACCCGCGCGACTGGAACGAGTTGATCTCCGACCCGGACACCATCGTCATCGATACCCGCAACGATTACGAGACCGCCATCGGCGTCTTCAAGGGCGCGGTCGATCCGAAGACAAAGACCTTCCGCGAGTTTCCCGACTGGGTGAAGAACAATCCCGGCCTGCACAACAAGCCGAAGATCGCCATGTATTGCACCGGCGGCATTCGCTGCGAAAAGGCCACCGCCTTCATGAAGGAACAGGGTTTCGACGAGGTCTATCACCTCAAGGGCGGTATCCTGAAATATCTGGAAGAAGTGCCGCAAGAAGAAAGCCTGTGGGAAGGCGCCTGCTTCGTGTTCGACGAGCGCGTCTCCGTTGTCCACGGCCTTGCCGAAGGCGACCATCAACTCTGCCACGCCTGCCGCAACCCGATCACGCCGGAAGTTCGCCTGTCGCCCAAATTCGAGGAAGGCGTATCCTGCCCGAGCTGTTACGACGAGCGCAGCGACGAGGACCGCCAGCGGTTCCGCGACCGGCAGCAGCAGATCGAACTGGCAAAGAAGCGCGGCGAACAGCATCTGGGGCGGTAAACCGGGACAGCTATCGGACTGCATTTGGATCGAGCGGGCGCCGGGTATTTCTTCTCCCCGCCGGGGAGAAGTCCGCGGCAGCGGGATGAGGGGGAAAGCTCTCCGAAATCCGGCAGCGTGGCCCCCTCATCCGACCCTTCGGGCCACCTTCTCCCCGGCGGGGAGAAGAAATGGGCCGCACCTTCAGGTGATCAAGAATGGGTGGAAGTAATCAGCCTCACGCCCCTGCCCGCAACGCAAAGAGCGGTGCATCCTGCCCATCCAGCATGACGGTAATCTCCTCGGCTGCGACCGGCCTTGAGAACAGGTAACCCTGCAATTCATCACAGCCGCACAGATGCAGGATGGCCGCCTGCTCTTCCGTCTCCACGCCTTCGGCCGTCACCGGAATATCGAGCGACTTCGCCAGCGCCACGGTGGCCTGCAGCATTTCCAGCGACCGGCCGCCCTTATCGAGCGCCATGATCAGCGAACGGTCGATCTTCATCCGGTCGAAACCGAAGCGGCGCAGATACCCGACACTGGCGAAGCCGGCGCCAAAATCGTCGAGTGCAATATGCAGGCCAAGCTGTTTCAGCTTGTCGATCGCCGAACTTGCCCGCTCCGGATGCTGGATGAAATAACCTTCCGTCATTTCCAGCCGCAGCCTTTCGGGCGGTGTCTGCGTCGCGTCAAGAATATCGGCGATATGGCCGGAGAAGGCCGGATTGCGGAACTGTACGGGAGAGATATTCACCGACAGCTTGATGGACGGCCATTGCCGCGCCGTTTCGCAGGCCTTGTGCAGGACGAGAAGGCCGAGCCGGTCGATCAGGCCGCTGGTTTCGGCAGCCGCAATGAAGATATCCGGCGGCACGAAACCATATCCCGGCCTCTGCCAGCGGGCCAGCGCCTCCACCCCGGTGATGCAGCGCGTGGCGGCGCTGACGACCGGCTGATAGACCACCTGTATTTCGTCGTTCAGGATGGCGGAGCGCAGATCGGCTTCAAGCTGCAGCTTTTCCTCGCGCAGCGCATCCATCTTCAGTTCATAGGAAACATAACGCCCGCGTCCGTTTTCCTTGGCCTGATACATGGCCATATCGGCACGCCGCAGCAGTTCCTCGCCATTGATATCGCCGGCGCGGGAAACCGAGGTGCCGATGCTGCAGCCGATGCTCGCCACCCTCTCACCGATGCTGAAAGGCTCGGTAAAGAGTTCGAGAAGCGCCAGACACAGTTTTCGGCCTTCCGACCAGACGTCATTGCCCTGGATGGCAATGGCGAATTCGTCACCGCCAAGCCGCGCCAGCACCGCGCCTTCCGGCACCAGCACCCTCAGCGCCGCGGCCACGCCCTTGATCAGCCGGTCGCCGGCGGCATGGCCGTAGGAATCGTTGATTTCCTTGAAGCCGTCGAGGTCGAGATAGAGAAGCTTGATATCCGTCTTTTCGTGGCGGCCGTTGTCAACCATGCGGTTCAGCTTCGCAAAGAGACCCGCGCGGTTGCTGAGCCCGCTCAACCGGTCGCGCAGCGCCTCCTCCCGCGCCGCCGCCTCATCCGCCTTCAGCCGGTCCAGCGTGGCCGAACCGATGATGAGCAGGACAAGGAAAAACGTGCCGGCAATGCCAAGCGCGGTAAAGACCACCGGCCGCGCCTCATGAAAGCTGACATCTCCGGGCAGGTGCGAGCGCCAGACGAGCCGCGCCAGCACCTCACCTAGGGGATTGACGATATCCACATGGTTGGCGGCAGGCCCGTCGCCATATTGCAGTTCCAGCCCTTCGATGACGTAGTTGCGGGCAAGCTTGTCCACCGTCGCCTGTTTGAAGTGACGGGCAAAAACCAGATAACGCCGCTCCGCATCGACCGGCGGCAGCGCTCCGGATTTCAGCCGCACGAGCGCAACACCGGCTGCGGCGATGCCATCGCCGGTTTTGACGAAACCCGTGACCTGCGAGGTGATGCCGGGACGCATGGACCGCACGCGATCGATCATTTCCTTAAGGCCGCCGGCGAAATAGGCGTCTGGCCTCCATGTCGCCGGCTTGCCGTTCTGATAGGCCATGCGAACCTTGTCATCCTCGTCGATGATCACGGCAGTATCGAAAAGATCGTTATTGACCGTCATCTCGCCGTAATTGCTCGCCACCCAGTCAAAACGATCAGGGGCGTAGACATATTCGGCGGCATCATCCCAGGCGGCGTAGTCATTCAGCGTTGCGCCGAGCTGTTCGCGAAAGGTGACGAGAGCACCCGCCGTCGTCTCGCGCGAACGGGCATTGTCGAGCAAATTCGCTTTTTCGCGGACCTGGCTGAGGGCGGACAGGACCAGAGCGGTGACGATGAGAAGCACCAGCGCGAAGGTGGACAATACAACACCCACGGCGGTTCTGCGCCCGACCGGCAAATAGTCCCCAATGTTGCGCGGCGCAATCCGCATAAAATCCCCTTCGAAAGCATCATCTTCCGAAGGAAACATTCAGAAGCCGTTAAACCGCATCGCGGCCCCGCCCCAAAAAAACACGGGTATAAAACGACAGTCCGGCAGCGACTCTGAAAAATTCTTCCCTGAAATGCTCCGGGTTTTTCATGGAACGCGGATTTGCGCCCGCCCGGAAACAAAAAACCTCCCCCACGAACGGGAGAGGTCGTCATTTTTTACAGTGCCGGAGCGGCTTACCAGGACGGGATGACCGTGCCGTTGTACTTTTCCAGAATGAAGGCCTTCACTTCCGGGCTCTGGTAGGATTCCACCAGCGTCTTCACCCAGGGCTTGTCCTTGTCCTGCGCACGAACAGCGATGACATTCGCGTAAGGGGACTTTTCGCTTTCGACGGCGATGGCGTCCTTCTTCGGGTTCAGGCCGGCTGCCGTCGCATAGTTGGTGTTGATGACCGAAGCGTCGGTGTCATCAAGCGAGCGCGGCAGCTGGGCGGCGTCAAGTTCGACGATCTGGATGTTCTTCGGGTTTTCGGTGATATCGGCAGGCGTTACCTTCAGGCCGGCTTCTTCCTTGACCTTGAGGACACCCTTGGAAGCAAGCACCAGCAGTGCGCGGCCGCCATTGGTCGGGTCGTTCGGAATGCCGACGGTTGCGCCGTCCTTCAGCTCGTCAAGGCTCTTCACCTTCTTCGAATAAACGCCCATCGGGGTGGTGATGGTGGTGCCGACGCTGACGAGATCGAATTTGCGGTCAGCGATCTGGTTGTCGAGGTAAGGCTGGTGCTGGAAGGAGTTGGCCTGCAGCTCACCATCGGCCAGCGCCTGGTTCGGCACGACATAGTCGGAGAATTCGATGATATCGATATCGAGGCCCTTGGCGGCCGCGATCTTCTTCACCTGCTCCATGATCTGCGCGTGCTCGGCGGGGGTGACGCCGATCTTGATGGTCTCGGCCAGCGCCTGACCGGCGGTGAAGAGAGCGGCGAGCGAAGCCGCGAGGATGAGTTTCTTCATGGGTGTCTCCTTGGGTTGTTATTATAAACGCAGTTAATTCTTGCGGGTCCGCTTGTCGAAGCTGCGCGCCAGCCTGTCGCCGGCGCTCTGCACCAGCTGCACCAGCACGATCAGCACCAGAACCACCGCCAGCATCACGTCGGGCATGAAGCGCTGGTAACCATAGCGGATGCCGAGGTCGCCCAGCCCGCCGCCGCCGACTGCGCCGACCATGGCCGAATAACCGATGAGGCTGACCAGCGTGAGCGTGAGCGCCAGCGTGATACCGGGCTTGGCCTCCGCCAGTAGTACCTTGGTGACGATCTGCAGCGGGGTGGCGCCCATGGCGCGGGCGGCCTCGATGAGACCCTTGTCCACCTCGCGGATCGCCGCTTCCACCAGCCTTGCGATGAAGGGCACGGTTGCGACGGTGAGCGGCACGATGGCGGCGCTGGTGCCGATCGACGTGCCGGCAACGAGGCGGGTGAAGGGAATGATCGCCACGACAAGAATGATGAAGGGTGTGGAGCGCGCCGCATTCACGATGAGGCCGAGGACGCGGTTGGTCATTGGCGCGGGAAACAGTTCGCCCTTGCCGCTGGTGGCAAGGAAAACACCCATGGGCACGCCGATCAGCGAGCCGACGATGCCGGCGACCGCGACCATGTGCAGCGTCTGCCACAGGCCCTTGGAGAGAAGGTTGAACAGCATATCAGGCGACATAACCGAGCACCTCCGTGTGAAGACCGGTCTCAGCATAAAAGCGGCTGGCGCGGGCAGTGACCTCAGTCGAGGCCGGGTAGGAGACGACGAGCGAACCGAAGGGCTGGCCGGAAATTTCCTCGATGGTGCCTGCAAGGATGTTCACGTCGGGGCCGATTTCGGCAACCAGTCGGGCCGTGAGCGGCTGGAAAGCCGTTTCGCCGAAGAACACCAGACGAACCAGAACACGATCACCTTCCGCCGCCTGCGGCTTCAGCCCCGAGGTAACCCAGTGCGGCAGCTTCACGCCGACCGAGGACGACAGCAGGCTGCGGGTCGTCTCGTGTTTCGGCGCGGTGAAAATATCGAAGGTCGTGCCTTGCTCAACGATCAGCCCCCTGTCGATGACAGCCACCTGCGAGGCGATGGTCTTCACCACCTCCATCTCGTGGGTGATGAGCAGCACGGTGAGGCCGAGTTCGGCATTGATGCGCTTCAGAAGTTCAAGAATGGACTGGGTCGTCTCCGGATCGAGCGCCGATGTCGCCTCGTCGGAGAGAAGCAGCTTCGGCTGGGTGGCCAGCGCACGGGCAATGCCGACACGCTGCTTCTGGCCGCCGGAGAGTTCCGCCGGATAACGATTGGCCTTGTCGGAAAGCCCGACGAGATCGAGCAGCGGCGCAACGCGGGTTTCGATCTCCCTTTTGCCCATGCCGGCGATTTCGAGCGGCAGGGCCACATTGTCGAAAGCGGTGCGCGAGGACAAAAGGTTGAAGTGCTGGAAGATCATGCCCACGGAGCGGCGCAGCGTGCGCAGGCTCTTTTCATCGAGCGCCGCAACATCGACGCCATCAACGACCACACGGCCGGTCGAGGGCTTTTCGAGGCCGTTGGCGAGGCGGATCAGCGTGGACTTGCCCGCACCCGAGCGGCCGATGATGCCGGTGATGGAGCCTTTCGGCACGATGTAATCGATACCGGCAAGGGCTGCGAAGCCGGGCTTGCCACCCGTGCCGCCAAAGGTCTTGGTCACGCCTTCAAACGTGACCATCGGCTCCTTTGCCGCCCCTTCCGGGACCGCCTGTTCTGAACGCGCGGGCGATGCCGCACTGGATGGAAAACTCATTGTGAACTCTGGGAATGCGTGACGGATCGGGTCTCAAAAAATCCTGTTGCGGTGCTGAACCGCTCTCTTCATGCAGCCTTCGGGCACATTCGATGACAGCTGATTTTCCGGGTCATTTCGTCAGGCTTTCACTCAGAAATGCCGGGGATCGGCAATTCGATGGCGCATACTTGCCTGCACACGCCACCTTTTAACAGGGATGTTTTTTCAATTATCTGAAAAGAGAGGAAAAATCTACCGCAAAGCCGCGTGTGCGGCCCTGCGGCAGTCAAGATTTCACGGCGATATGAAAATCACACGCGGCTGACGAATTCTTCGGCCGGGCGGCGCACCTTCTTCAGGTTCACCAGCCAGTCGCCTTCCGGTTCACGGTAGCCGAGCGGCAGAATGGTGACGGAGCGCAGACCCTTTTCACGCAGGCCGAGGATTTCATCGAGCTTCGCGGGATCGAAGCCTTCCATCGGGGTGGAATCCACACCCTCGAAAGCGGCCTGCGCCACGGCCATGCCGAAGCCGATATAGGCCTGACGGGCGGCGTGTTCGAAATTCACCTGCTGCTCGCGCTGCGGATAGGTGGAGAGCAGCATCTGACGGTAGGCTTCCCAGCCTTCATTCTTGATGCCGCGTTCTTCATTGACCAGATCGAACATGTGGTTGATCCGCTCTTCGGTGTAATTGTCCCATGCTGCAAAGACCAGCAGGTGCGAGCCGTCGGTGACCTGCGCCTGGTTCCAGGCGATCTCGCGGATCTTCGCACGCACTTCTGGATCGGTGACGACGATCACTTCGAAGGGCTGCAGGCCGCTGGAGGTCGGCGCAAGCCGCGCCGCTTCCACGATCCGTTCAACCTTGTCTTCAGACACGGCCTTGGAAGGATCCATTTTCTTTGTGGCGTAACGCCAGTTGAGTTTTTCGATAAGCATGTTCGTTTTCCCTGGGAGGACCAGCCCGCCCTGCCCCTTGACCGGCAGAACGGACGCTACGCCGTCGTAGCCCGTCTGACATAGGAGACGGGACGGCGCGTGCAAGCAGGCACCGCGCGGTAACCGGTAAAAAAGTTTGGAAAACTGATAATAAGGGGAGAGAACTTTCTGGCCTGCCCTCGTAGCATCTTCTCGACGTCATCCTCGGGCCTCGGGACAAGCCCGAGGATGACGGTGGAGAGGTCTCACCCCTTCGTCACGCCATGGTTCCCCTTCGGGAAACCAGAGGCTAGCGCGCTGTACCACTTGCCGCTGTTCTTCAGCGTGCGCACCTGCGTGTCATAATCCACATGCACGAGGCCGAAACGCATGCGATAGCCCTCGGCCCATTCGAAATTATCCATCAGGCTCCAGGCGAAATAACCGCGCATCGGGTAACCGTCGCGGATGAGATCGGCGACGACGCCGAGGTGTTCGGCATAATAATCGAGACGCGGCTGGTCATTCACCTCACCGTTTTCAACGCCCATGTTGTAGCAGGCGCCGTTTTCGGTGATGTAGCATTCCGGCAGGTCGTAACGCTTGTAGAGCGCCTCCACCAGCGACTCGAGCGCCGGCGCGTAAACCTCCCAGCCGATATCGGTCTTCACATCACTGACGGCGGGGGCCGGTGTGGTCGCGGGGAACTCCGCGCCCGGCGTCGTATCGTCGGCAACGCGCATCGGCGTGTAATAATTCAGGCCCCACCAGTCGAGCTTCTGGCTGATGATGGCAAGGTCTTCCGCCTCCACCACAGGCATGCGGTCGCCCAGCGCTTCCATCATCTCGGCCGGATATTCGCCCTTGAAGACAGGATCGAAAAACGCGCCGTTGTGGAACTGGAAGGCCCGTTCGGCCGCCTTGAGATCGGCGTCGCTATCGGAAGCCGGGATGACGGAATGGGCGTTGAGCACCAGCCCCACCGGCACCTTCGGCGCGACATGGCGGGATGCCTCCACACCGAAACCATGGGCGAGATTGATGTGGTGCATGGCGGCAAGGGCCGCCTCCATGTTGCGCTCGCCCGGCGCGTGAATGCCGTAGAGATGGCTGAGCCACACCGCGCACCAGGGTTCGTTGAAGGTCGCCACCGCATCCAGCCGGTCGCCGAGGCGGGCCATGACGGTCTTGGCGTAACGCTGGAAGGCGTGCGCCGTGGAGCGCGAGGCCCAGCCGCCGTCGCCCATCAGGGTCAGCGGCAGGTCCCAATGGTAAAGCGTCGCATAGGTCTTGATGCCGCGCGCCTTGCAGCCGTCAACGAGGCGATCATAAAAATCCAGACCCTTCTCGTTGATCGGCCCGAAACCATCGGGAATGATGCGCGGCCAGGCGATGGAGAAACGATAGGCCTCGACACCCATGTCCTTGATGAGATCGAGATCCTGTTCCCAGCGATTGTAATGATCGCAGGCGACATCGCCATTGTGACGCTCGAAGACATGGCCCGGCATGTTGCAGAAGGCGTCCCAGATGGAGGGCTTGCGGCCATCCGCCCTGGTGGAGCCTTCGATCTGGAACGAGGCAGTCGCGACGCCGAAGAGGAAGTCGCCGGGGAAACGGGCTGCTAGCGTTTTGGGATCGGTCATCGGAGAGGCCCTTGTCGTCCATCGGGTGTAAAAAGATCAGCAGCGGTTTAGACCATGCCGCCTGCGAGGTACAGTCGGGCCGCAAAGAATCTACAACGTTTCAGGCTGCGCAGTTAACAAGCCCAAAGCGCTTTGCATGCGCTAATATCGCCGCAGCGGTTAGCCGGCGGCGCAAGAGGCAGGCCCGGCGAATGCGGGTGGAATGGGAAGTGGTGGAAGTATTTGCATTCACCGGGCCGCATCATAGAGACCATAATCACGGCCTCTCGCTTACAGCCTTTTCACGGCATCTATCCGATCGGCCCTTCCCGCCTCTGGCCGTACGGGACGCCTCTCCGAAACACGGTCTGCCAGAACCATGCTTTTCGATGCCGGCAGCCGGTTCGCAAAAGGCGCCGCGCGTATTGCCCTTCCGTTCCGGTTGCGGGAGGAATGATGCGGCCAAAGGGGGTGATGGGGATGGGAGGGGAAGAATTTTTTCGGAAGTGACTGAAAACGAAGGAGGGGTGGCGCAGAGTTCTCCTCACCCGTCAAAGCCTGCCAAGGAGCGAGCCGCCTTATCCGGCGTGCGACCTTCTTAGTCTCGCTATGGAATGGTATCTGCAGCATCAGGGCAGGAGACCGCGTGGGCGGCATCCTGCATATTCAACGTCATCCTCGGGCTTGTCCCGAGGATCCAAGCACCTCTCAATCAATTGAGACGTTGCAGATGCTCGGGACAGGCCCGAGCATGACGGAAGAGAGGTTTCGCAACTTAAACCAGCCAGTAAATGGGGGAGGTTCCCCCATTCACTGCCTTTGTACGAACCGGGCCGTCAAACGTAACGATTGACCACGTTTTCGAGATATTCCTGACGTCCGGACTTCGGCTGCGGATTGATATCCTCGCGCTCCACCAGTGCCGCAATCTCGTCGAGCTTCAGCTCGCCGCGCAGCATCTTCTGGGCTTCGGCCGAATCCCACTTGGCGTAACGCTCGGAAAGCGGCTTCGAAAGCGCGCCGTCCTCGATCATCTTCGCCGCCGCCTTCAGGCCTCGGGCGCAGCAATCCATGCCGCCGATATGGCCGATCAGCAGGTCCTGCGGATCGAGCGACTGACGGCGCAGCTTGGAATCGAAGTTGGTGCCGCCATTCTTGAAGCCGCCGCCGGCCAGAACATGGTAATAGGCAAGCGCCATTTCCGGCACGTTGTTCGGGAACTGGTCGGTATCCCAGCCGGACTGGTAATCGTTGCGGTTCATGTCGATGGAACCGAAAATGCCGAAGGCGTTGGCCATGGCCAGTTCGTGCTCGAAGGAGTGGCCGGCGAGGATGGCGTGGCCCTGCTCGATATTGACCTTCACTTCCTTTTCCAGACCGTTCTTCTGCAGGAAGGCATAAACGGTGGCGACATCGTAGTCGTACTGATGCTTGGTCGGCTCCTGCGGCTTCGGCTCGATCAGGATCGTGCCTTCAAAGCCGATCTTGTATTTGTATTCCACTACCAGATTGAGGAAGCGGCCGAGCTGGTCCAGCTCGCGGGAAAGATCGGTGTTGAGCAGGGTCTCGTAACCTTCGCGGCCGCCCCACAGAACATAATTCGCGCCGCCAAGCTTCTTGGTGGCGTCCATGCAGGTCTTCACGGTTGCGGCGGAGAAAGCGAAGACATCCGGGTCGGGATTGGTGGCGGCGCCGGACATGAAACGACGGTTGGAGAAGAGGTTCGCCGTGCCCCACAGAAGCTTCACGCCGGTATCCGCCTGCTTCTGCGCGAAATAGTCGACGATCTCATTGAGGTTCTTGGTGTTCTCAGCGAAGTTCTTGCCTTCCGGGCGCACGTCGGCGTCGTGGAAGCAATAAAACGGCGAACCGAGCAGCGAGAAGAATTCGAAAGCCACATCTGCCTTCAGCTTGGCGGCCTGCATCGTATCTTCAAACCACGGGCGCTCAAATGTCTGGCCGCCGAAGGGGTCACCGCCCGGCCAGGTGAAGGTGTGCCAATAGGCGACCGCAAAACGCAGGTGATCTTCCATGCGCTTGCCGGCGACGACTTCGTCGGGGTTGTAATGGCGGAAGGCCAGCGGATTGGTGCTGTCGGGGCCTTCATATTTGATCTTGGCTATATCGCCGAAGAAGCCTGTGGTCATTGGGTGGTTCCTCCATGGTGGGTTTGGGTGGTGTTCGAAAATTTCAGGGGCGGCGTTTGCCGCTCACCCCCCTCTGTCCTGCCGGACATCTCCCCCTCAAGGGGGGAGATCAGCAAGACGCGGTCTCGTCATTTCATTCTCGAAGCTGGAGAAGGGCGAGACCGCGTCTTGCTGATCTCCCCCCTTGAGGGGGAGATGCCCGGCAGGGCAGAGGGGGGGTGAAGCCGCACACTCAACGCCTCAATGCGAAAGCGGCCGAATAGCCGGATAAAGCGCGTGATAGCGCCGGTAAGCCTCCTCATAGGCACCGGCCAGATCAGCCACCGGCTCGATCGTCCGCGCCGTCTCCGGCTGCGAGCAGACCGCCACCGGATCGGCCCCCGTCGCGGCGATGAGGCCGAGGCGAGCCGCACCGAAGGCGGCGCCGAAATCGCCCTCTGCCGGAATATCGACGGGCACGCCGAGCGAGGTGGCGATGGAGGCCAGCCAATAGGCCGAGCGCGAGCCGCCGCCAATGGCGGTGACGCGGGAAATCGAGGTGCCGGCGGATTTCAGCGCTTCGAGATTGTCCCTGATCGCGAAGGTGACGCCTTCCAGCACAGCCTGCGTCAGCGCCTTGCGGTCGCTTTCATGCGAAAGGCCGATGAAGGAACCGCGGATGGCGGCGGCGTTATGCGGTGTGCGCTCACCGGAAAGGTAGGGCGCGAAGGTGACGCCGGTCGGCGCAAGCAGCGTCTCGCCCAGCTCACCGGTCAGATCGGCGGCGGATTGCCCGGTGAGGCGCGAATACCAGTTCAGCGCATCCGTCGCGGAAAGGATGACGCCCATCTGGTGCCAGGTGTTGGGCAGCGCGTGGCAGAAGGCGTGCACGGCGCTTTCCGGCTTCGGCAGGTAAGATGCATTGGCGGCGAAAAGCACGCCCGATGTGCCGAGCGACACGAAGGCATGGCCTTCCTTCACCGTGCCCATGCCGCAGGCGGAAGCGGCATTATCACCTGCGCCGCCGGCGACGACGGCACGGCCGGAAATGCCCCATTCGGAAGCAAGCTCGGCGCGCAGCACGCCCGCCTCATCCGTGCCTTCCACCAGCGACGGCATGTGCTTTTCATCCATCCCGGTGGCGGCGAGCAACTCGGAAGACCATTTGCGCGCGCCAGTATCGAGCCAGGAGGTGCCGGCGGAGTCGGACATCTCAGAGATGTATTCACCCGTCAACCAAAGACGCAGATAATCCTTCGGCAGCAGTACCTTGGCGACTTTCGCGAAGATATCGGGTTCGTTTTTCGCCACCCAGGCAAGCTTCGGCGCGGTGAAGCCGGGGAAAACGATATTGCCGGTGATCTTGCGGAAACGCGGATCGGCATCCAGCGCGGCGGCCTCGGCATGGGAGCGCGTGTCGTTCCACAGGATGCAGGGGCGCAGCACCTTGCCATCGGCATCAACAAGCGTCGCACCATGCATCTGGCCGGAAAGGCCTATGCCCTTGACGGCGGCAAGCTCCCCAGGAAACTTCTGCTTCAGGCCGGCAACGGCTGTTCTGGTCGCGGCAATCCAGTCCGCCGGGTCCTGTTCGGACCAGCCGTGATGCGGGCGCGAAACGTCCAGCGAGCCGTTGGCCGAGCCGATGATTTTCTGATCGCCGTCCATCAGCAGGGCTTTGACGCCTGACGTGCCAAGATCGAGACCGAGATACATGTATTTCTCCATTCCGGCGCGCCATGCGCCGCTTTCAGCGTTTTTTAAAGTCGCCGCATTTCCGGACGGAAAACCGGCGGCCACTTTTCCTGGAAATGCTCTCCTCAGGGCAGATTGTCCCTGAGGAATATGTCGATACGGATACGTTCCTGCGCGGCGATGACGGGCAGGCCATCGGCGCGCGCCTTCAACACGCGGATGGCGCTGCGCACCTCGTGGCCGGCATCCTGGTTGAGCACGGCATCGAGCAGCCCTTCCCGCAGCGCATTGGCGGTGTTTTCCGTCAGTTCATGGGCGATGACCGAAAGCGCCCTTTCGCCATCTGCGGTCCCAAGCGCCCGGATGAGGCCGCGATTACCCGCACCGAGACTGTAGATGCCTGACAGTGCGGCATTGCCGAGCGCCTCGCGCACCAGCGTCTCGACGGTCAGCGGATCGTCCCTGCCCTCCAGCACCGGCAGCAGCCGCAGCTGGGGAAATTCGGATTCGATGACGGCGCGAAATCCTTCCAGACGCTCGCGGTGGTCGCGCACCAGCATAGAGCCGGCGACAACAGCGACATCGCCGCCGCGTCCGGAGAGGAAACGCCCCATCAGGCTCGCCGCCGTGCGCCCGGCCGCGACGTTGTCCACACCGGCATAATGATCGCGCCGCGAACCGGAGAGATCGGAGACCAGCGTCACCGTGGCGATGCCGTCTTCCGCCAGCCGGTCGGCGACTTCCGCCACATCTTCGGAATCGGTGGCGACGAAGGCGACGCCCGAGGGTTTTTCCCGGCGTGCAACTTCCAGAGCTTCCGTCAGTGCCGCGGCATTAAACGGCGGCACCTCGATGACACGGATGGCCGTGCGCTCCAGATGGGAACGGCTGGCAGCAGCCCGCACCTCGGCGCGCAGGGTCGCCATGAAGGAATTGTCATTGCCGGGCAGGATGAAGATCATCGAGTAATTGCGGCCCTTGGCCAGATTGGCGGCCGCGATATCGCGCACATAACCCAGCTCGGCAATGGCCGCTTCCACCCGTGCCCGCGTTGCCGCATGCACGCCGGGGCGCATGTTCAGCACCCGGTCGATGGTGGCGAGACTGACGCCCGCGCGCTCGGCGATATCGTGAACTGTAGGCTTCATGGCTCCTCCCTCCCCCTTGCATATCCAGCTTTGCCGCCGCCGTAAATCGAAAAATGATGTACGTACCTCACAATTCATCAAATGGCTGCGGTATATCAAGAGCGGCATGGGCTGCGGTTAATAAAGGGTCCGCCGGTAGTCCTGCTCCAGCTGCTCGTCCATCTTCTGCATCTCATCCCCGTTCGTCGGCGCACCTGTCGTCTCATCGAGAATGATCTTGATAAGCGAGGGCATTTCCGACCGGACCTGGAAATGTGCCGGATCCCACAGGCGGGAGCGCCTGAACGCCTTGGCGCAATGCATGAAAACCTCGTCCACCTTTACGACGATGGCAAGTTTGGGGGTACGATCCGCGATGCTCATGAACTTCAGGATCTCGGGATCATTGCTCAGTGTCGCGCGCCCGTTCACCCGCAGGGTGTCGTCGAAACCTGGCACGACGAACAACAGTCCGACAATAGGATTGGCGATGATATTGCTGAGGGTATCGAGGCGATTATTGCCCGGCCGGTCCGGTATCGCCAGGGTGCGGGCATCGAGAACCTTTACAAAGCCCGCCGGATCGCCGCGGGGGCTGACATCGGCCTTTCCTTCGAGATTCTGGGTGCCGATGCAGAGAAACGGCGACCGCCTTATGAATTCCTGCGCATGCTCGCCGAGCCTGTCCTGACACTTCTGTACCGCCAGGGCATGTGTCGGCTCGAACAGCCCGCGAAGCGACTGCTCATCCGTGATTGCAAAGTCTGGATTGAGTTCCAAGGCCATCATGATCTCCCCCTCTGAACTGCCCCGCCCAGCCGGCCAAAATCCGGGTCAGCCGTCCTCCCGGCCCGGTTTTCGCCCATCTGCGCATTTTTGAGGTACGTACCTCAAGAATTGATATACATCGCTTGCGCGCTGCGATCAACAGGCGAAATCGGGATTTCAGCCGGATATAAAAAAGGGGCCGTCATTTCCGACGGCCCCAGCTCTGCGGTGGATGGGAGGGGATTGTTATCAGTGCGCCGCGTCTGGCGGCGGCGCTGCCTTGGGTTTCTGGATCAGCACGGTCATGAAGATCAGGCTGGAGAACAACAGCGTCAGTGCGAAGAACACATCGGCAAAGGCCAAGATCCAGGCCTGCTGCGAGACCATGCCGACCATTTTCTTGACGGCGACGGAGGCGCCGTCCAGCCCGTAGGAATCATAGTTGGCGCCGACATTGTTCAGCCATTCCAGCGCCTGCGGGTTGGAGTAGCTGATATGTTCGGCCAGCCGCACATAATGGTCGTCGGTGCGCTGCGACAGCATGGTGTTGATGACGGCAAGACCGACAGCGCCGCCGAGGTTACGGGTGAGGTTGAACAGGCCCGACGCATTACGGATACGGGCCGGCGGCAGCGTGCCGAGCGCGATGTTGTTGATCGGCACCATACACATCATCAGGCCGAAACCGCGCAGGATCTGCGGGATCAGCAGCTCGTAAAAGTCCCAGTCGGTCGTCACATGCGTCATGATCCAGGTGCCGCAGCCGAAGCTGATGAAGCCGATCGCCATCATCGCCCGCGGATCGAGCTTGGTCGAAACCTTGCCGGCAATCGGCGCGGTGAAGAACATCGCAAGACCGGATACGAACATGGTCTCGCCGATCATCAGCGCATCATAACCCCTCACCCGGCCAAGATAGAGCGGGTAGAGATAGGTCAGGCCGTAAAGCCCGATGCCCATGACGAAGGAGAAAAGCGAGCCGATGGAGAAGTTGCGGTCCGCAAAGGCGCGGATGTCAACCACGGGGAATTCCACCTTGAAGGCACGCCAGAAGAAAACCACCGCACCGATGACCATGGCGACCGTTCCCATGACGATATGCTCGTCGTTGAACCAGTCCTTGTTGTTGCCCTCTTCCAGCACATATTCCAGCGAGCCGAGGAAGACCGCCATGGAGATCAGCCCCCACCAGTCGAACTTCTTCCAGAGCGAGTGCTCCGGCTTGTCGAAATCAATGAGGCTCCAGGTCAGGATGGTGACGATGATGCCGGGAATGATGTTGACGAGGAACAGCCAGTGCCAGGAAAAGGCATTGGAGAGATAACCGCCGACCGTCGGGCCGATGGTGGGTGCAAGCGTGGCGACGAGACCGATGATCGGAGAGACGACCGAGCGCTTGGACGGCGGGAAGATGGTGAAGGCGGCCGCAAAGACGGACGGGATCATGCCGCCGCCGATAAAGCCCTGGATCGCCCGATAGACGATCATCTGGTCGATATTGGTGGCGGTGGCGCAGAGCGCGCTCGAAATCGTGAAGCCCGCAGCACAGGTGGCGAAAAGCACGCGCGTGGAGAGGATGCGCGCCAGCGTGCCCGAAAGCGGGATCATGATCACTTCGGCGATCAGGTAGGAGGTCTGCACCCAGGCGATCTCGTCCGAGCCGGCGCCGAGGCCGGCCTGGATTTCCGCCAGCGAGGCGGAAACGATCTGAATGTCGAGAATGGACATGAACATGCCGAAGACCATCGCGAAGAACGCGATGAGCCTGCGCCTGTCCATCGGGGGATCGGCGGGGATGGACGCCCCGCCCGTACCGACAACCGTAGCCGCCATGATCTTGCCCTCAACGGTGCGTCAAAGACGCGCCTTACTTGGCTTCCGGGTTGACTTGCGCCGTTCTGGTGGTTTCCGGCGCCGTGCGGGTATCAACATCGACAACGACGCTGAGGCCGGCGCGGAGATTGTGCTTTTCAAGGTCTTCCTTGGAGAAGACGATACGAACCGGCACGCGCTGGATGACCTTGGTGAAGTTGCCCGTCGCATTTTCCGGCGGCAGCATGGAGAAGACCGAGCCGGAACCGGGCGAAATCGACTGCACCGTGCCTTCGATCGTCGCGTCATCAAACGCGTCGACATGCACGCGCACCTTCGAACCGGGCACGACGCGGGCAAGCTGCGTCTCCTTGAAATTGGCGTCGATATAAAGCTCGTTCATCGGCACCAGCGAAGCCAGACGCTTGCCGACAGAGACCAGATCGCCGTTCTGCACACCGAGATTGCCGATGACGCCGTCATAAGGCGCCTTCAGAACCGTGAAGGCCAGGTCGCGGGCGGCCTTGTCCCTGGAAAGCTGCAACGAACGGATGGTGCTTTCGGCTTCCTCGCGCTGGGCGCGCAGAAGCTCGACATTGGCCTTGGCCGACGCAATCGCCGCCTCGCCCGCCACGACATTCGCCCTGGCCTGATCGAGCGCGACCTGGGCGCTGTCGGAAGCGGCAACCGTGCCGACATCCTTCGCCTGCAGTTCGCTGGCGCGCTTCTGGGTGATTTCCGCGCCGCGAAGGGCGGCGTCGAGCGCACCCTTCTGGGCAACGGCCTGTTCCTGCGCGGCTTCGCCGCCGATGATCTGCGCGTCGATACGCTTCAGCGACAGTTCCTCGGTGCGGATCTGGGCTTCGGCCTGTTCCAGAGCGATGCGATAGTCGCCGTCATCAAGCGTCACCAGCGGGTCACCCGCCTTGACTTCCTGGTTTTCGACCACGTTCACCTTGGCGACATAACCGGAAACCTTCGGCGCGATGACCGCGATGTCACCTTCTATATAGGCATCATCCGTCGACACCATGAAGCGGCCATCGACCCACCAGTTGTAACCATACCAGCCGCCGGCGGCGAGAATGGCAAGGGCGAAGACCGGCAGAAGCGGCGAACGCTTCTTGGCCTTCGGTGCTGCAACGGTCTGGGCCGGCTGCTGCGGCACGGCCTCGGCCGGCTTTGCGGGAGAGGTCTCGGCCTTGGCAGAGATATCCGCCTCTTCCGCATCGTTGACGGCGCGAACCGCGCTATTCTTCTGGGCCGACATGAGAATGTACCGTGATAAATTGAAGAAAGTTTTTCGAACTGAACCGTTCGGTTCGATTGACATAATCTCTTTCCTGACACATATCAAGTGCTATCGAACCGATTGGTTCGACGTTCGGTTAATTTTTTTTACGCCATTACGATGCTAAGAGGCGGCAGGGATGGCAAGTGAAGACAGGGATATGGAGACGGAAACGGAAACGGGCTGTCCGGGTAATACCGCCGGGCGTTTTGCGGCGGGCGAAGACCCGGCCAAACGCGACCAGATTCTGGCCGGCGCCTGGCGCGTGTTCAAGCGCAAGGGCTTCGATGCCGCCAGCATGAACGACATCACCCGGGAAGCGGGCGTTTCCAAGGGCACGATCTATGTCTATTTCTCCAACAAGGAGGATTTGTTCGTTGCCCTCGTCGACCATCACCGCAACGAATTCGCCACCTCCATGCGCCATATTCTCGAGGGCACCGAGGAGGTCCGCGAGGGGCTGGAACAGTTCGGCAAGGCTTTTGCCAACAAGATGATCTGTTCCGACATGATCCCCGCCATGCGCTCGGTGATCGGCGTCATCGATCGCATGCCGAAGCTGGCGCAGCGATTTTTCCTCTCCGCGCCAAATAATGTGCGCACGGTGCTGTTGGATTTCATCCAACATCAGGTCGAGATCGGCCATCTGAAGGTGGATGACCCGGAGTTGGCCGCGCGGCAATATATCGAGCTTTCCACCGGCACCTTCTTCAAGCTGCGGCTGTTCGGCGAGCTGGAAGGCCCGGTTCCCGAAGAGGAACTGGACCGGATAATCGGCAGCGCCATTAACGTGTTCATGGCTGCCTACGGAACCGACAAGGCGTAAAATCATTCAGCAACGGGCGAACGGACCGGCAACGGCACGGCGTCAGATACGCGGTTTGCGCGAAATTTCGATGAAATCTTGCCCATCACAGGGGCGGTCTCCTTGTTTCTCGCGTATTGCGCTATAAATTCCACCCACCGAATGTTTCGGGTGGCCTTGTTGCTGAAAGGAAAAATTCCCTGATGGAGTCCGTTCTCCCTCTACTGTCCGACCCCGCCGCCTGGGTGGCGCTCATCACCCTGATCGTCATGGAGGTCGTGCTTGGTATCGACAACCTGATCTTCATCTCGATCCTCACCAACAAGCTTCCGCCTGAACAGCGCGAAAAAGCCCGCAAGATCGGCATCGGCCTTGCGCTCGTCATGCGGCTTGGCCTGCTCGGCACCATCGCGTGGATCGTGCAGCTGACCACCCCGGTCTTCGAAATCTTCGGCCATGCCTTCTCGTGGAAGGACATGATCCTGATCGCCGGCGGTCTCTTCCTGATGTGGAAGGCCACCAAGGAAATCCACCACAATGTCGACCCGGAAGACCATAAGGAAGACATGGTCGGCGGCCCCGTGGGCATGAATTTCGGCGCCGCCATCGGCCAAATCCTGCTGCTCGACCTCGTCTTCTCGGTGGACAGCATCATCACCGCCGTCGGCATGACGCCGCATCTGCCGATCATGATCGTCGCTGTCATCGTCGCCGTCACCGTGATGCTTCTGGCCGCAACGCCGCTTGCCAACTTCATCGAGCGCAACCCCACCATCGTCATGCTGGCCCTCGCCTTCCTGATGATGATCGGCACGACGCTGATTGCCGAAGGCATGGGCTTCCATGTTCCGAAGGGCTACGTTTATGCCGCCATGGCGTTTTCGGCGCTGGTGGAACTGCTCAACATGCTGGCCCGCAATGCGCGGCGTCGAAAGAAGGCGGAAGCCGCCGGCGACGTGCATTGATGTTGCCGTGACGTGCCCCTGATTTTCCGGGGCCCGTTTGCAGACGGGTCTCGGATTGATGAAGGACCGCCTCATCCTCGGCTCAAGGCCGAGGATAACGGAAAGCTTTAGGCAGATGGGCGGCCATCCAAAGCCTTCTGCGCGAAGCACGCTTCCACCGATCGGCATCTTTATTTCCGTCCGGAACCTCAAAGCCGCGGCTTGCGTTTCAATGCATCCTCGCCGTACACCCGGCGACGGCGCGTTTTTCTCCTTCGAAAGCAAACAGGCAGCATGACAACCGACCAGATCCTCGCCTTCACCGTGATCGCCGGCATGATGGTCGCGTTCATCTGGGACAGGTTCCGTTACGATGTCGTCGCCTGCAGCGCATTGCTGGTGGCGGTGGCGGTGGGGGTCGTGCCTTTCGAGAAGGCTTTCTCCGGTTTTTCGGATGATATCGTCATCATCGTCGGCAGCGCGCTGATCGTCAGTTCGGCCGTGGCGCGCTCCGGCATCGTCGATATGACGATCAAGAAATATTTTCCCGAAATGCACTCCAAGAGCCTGCAGCTTGCCTTTCTGATGATCGTCGTCGCTGTCATGTCGGCCTTCATCAAGAATATCGGCGCGCTCGCCATCATGATGCCGGTCGCTTTTCAGTTTGCCCGCAAATCCGGCAGCCCCGTTTCCTATTATCTGATGCCCATGGCCTTTGCGGCACTTCTGGGCGGGGTGATGACGCAGATCGGCACCTCACCCAACATCGTCGTCTCGCGGCTGCGCGAGGAGATGACCGGGCAGAGCTTTTCGATGTTCGACTTCACTCCCGTCGGCGCGGGACTGACCGTCATCGGCATCATCTTCCTGACCTTCGGTTATCGCCTTCTGCCGGTCCGCAACCGCCAGCAGGCATCGGTGGAGGATATTCTCGACCAGTCGGCCTATACCGCAGAAGCGACGCTGCCCGCCGACAGCACCTATACGGACAAGCCGCTGCGCGAATTGCTCAAACAGGCCGATGGCGACGTCATCGCCAGCACCATCCTGCGCGGGCCGAGGCGCATCTCCCCCTTCCCCGATGTGAAGCTCAAGGCCGGCGACACCGTGCTTCTCGAAGGCAGCCCGGAAGGGCTCGACCGCATCGTCTCGCAGGCAAAGCTGCTGTTGTCAGGCAAGCCGCTGATGGAGAACGGCCAGAAGACCGCCGATCTCATTGCCATGGAAGCGGTCATCAGCAATGAATCGGTGCTGAGCGGCATTTCGGCGCGCGAGCTTTCGCTCTCCTATACGCGCGGCGTCAATCTGATCGCCGTCAACCGCCGCGGCCAGCGCGTCAGCCAGCGGCTCTCCGAGCTGACATTGCAGGCCGGGGACGTCATTCTTTTGCAGGGCAGCCGCAAGAACCTGCCGCAGGTCCTGCAGGAGTTTTCGCTCTTGCCACTGGCGCAGCGGGAAATCCTGCTTGGCGTGCAGCGCCGCGCACTGCTGCCCGTCATCGTGCTCGCCGCCGCCATGATCGCCGCCGGCAGCGGACTGGTGCCTGTCTCGGTCGCATTCTTCGCCGCCGCCTTCCTGATGATCGTCGTCGGCGCGATCCCGCTGACCGAGGTCTATAAATCGATCGACGGACCGATCCTCGTCATGCTCGCCGCCCTCATTCCCGTCAGCGACAGTCTGCGCACCAGCGGGGCGAGCGAGTTGATCGCCGCCTGGCTCGGCCATGCGGCGCAGGGGTTGCCGCCGTTTGCGGCGCTCGGCATGATCCTGCTCACCGCCATGGCGGTCACGCCCTTTCTCAACAATGCCGCGACCGTTCTCGTCATGGCCCCCATCGCCGCCGGTTTCGCCACCACGCTCGGCTTCAGGCCCGAGGCCTTTCTGATGGCGGTGGCGATCGGCGCGGGCTGCGATTTCCTCACCCCCATCGGCCACCAGTGCAACACGCTGGTGATGGGCCCCGGCGGTTATCGTTTCAGCGATTATCCGCGTCTCGGCCTGCCGCTGTCGATTATGATCGTCATCGCCAGCATTCCCATGCTGCTTTACGTCTGGCCGGTTTCCTGAAACTTTTCCCGAAAAAGCGCGGCATCCTTGCATCGCTGCAATGCGTCGAGGCAAGACGGCAAATATCCTTATTTCCTTGACGCCTGCGGCATAATATGGCCTAAGCCGATGCCGAACGGGAATGTGCAAAAGCGCGCGTGATACGTGTCTTTCCGCATGATTTCCTGCCGCATTCAAACGAAAACTCCGTGATATAAGGGCTACTTCGCCCCCATGTCACTGCCACGTCACGACGAGTGAATTTCATGACCACTTCCGGCGTTCGCGTCCGCATCGCACCTTCCCCCACCGGCGAGCCCCATGTCGGCACCGCCTATATCGCGCTGTTCAACTATCTCTTCGCCAAGAAACACGGCGGCGAGTTCATCCTGCGCATCGAGGATACCGACGCCACCCGCTCAACGCTGGAATATGAGCAGAAGGTGCTCGAGGCGCTGCGCTGGACCGGCCTCACCTGGTCGGAAGGTCCCGATGTCGGTGGCCCTTACGGTCCCTATCGCCAGTCCGAGCGCAAGCCGATGTACTTGCCCTATGCCGAAGAGCTGCTGGAAAAGGGCCATGCCTTTCGCTGTTTCTGCACGCCCGAGCGGCTTGAGCAGATGCGCGAGGCGCAGCGCGCCGCCGGCAAGCCGCCGAAATATGACGGCCTTTGCCTCCACCTGAAGGCCGAGGAAGTGACCGCCCGCGTTGCCGCCGGCGAAGCCAACGTCGTGCGCATGAAGATCCCGACCGAAGGTTCGTGCGATTTCCATGACGGCGTCTACGGCGATGTCTCTATCCCGTGGGATTCGGTCGACATGCAGGTGCTGATCAAGGCCGACGGCATGCCGACTTACCACATGGCAAACGTCATCGATGACCATCTGATGAAGATCACCCATGTGGCGCGCGGCGAAGAATGGCTGGCATCCGTGCCCAAGCACATCCTGCTTTATCGTTATTTCGGCTGGGAGCAGCCGGTGTTCATGCATCTGTCGCTGATGCGCAACGCCGACAAGTCCAAGCTCTCCAAGCGCAAGAACCCGACCTCGATCTCCTATTACTCCGCGCTCGGCTACCTGCCGGAAGCGCTGATGAACTTCCTTGGCCTCTTCTTCATCCAGATCGCCGAAGGCGAAGAGCTTTTGACCATGGACGAGCTGGCGGCGAAGTTCGACCCGGAAGCGCTTTCCAAGGCCGGCGCCATCTTCGATATCCAGAAGCTGGACTGGCTGAACGGCCGCTGGCTGCGCGAAAAGCTTTCGCCGGAAGAGTTCATCTCCCGCACGCTGGAATGGGCGATGGAGAATGCACGCCTGACCGAGGGCCTGAAGCTTGCGCAGAGCCGCATTTCCAAGCTCGGCGAATTGCCGAACCTTGCCGGCTTCCTGCTGGCAAGCGATGCCGGCCTGACGCCGGCCTCCTTTGCGGGCCTGAAGAGCAAGCCGGAGGAAATCCACGAAATCCTCACCACCGTTGCCGCCGATCTGGAAAAAATGCCGGACTGGAACGTGGAAGCGATCGAGGCCGAACTGCGCGATGTCGCCGAACGCACGGGCAAGAAGCTGCGCGTCGTCACGCCGCCGCTTTTTGTCGCCATGTCCGGTTCGTCGCGTTCGCTGCCGCTGTTTGACAGCATGGCGCTGCTCGGCCGCTCCGTGGTGCGCCAGCGGCTGAAGGCGGCGATTGCCGTTGTGGCCACGATGGTCGGCAGCGGAAGCTGATAATTTGATGCTGGCGGTGACGGCAGCATTCTAGAATACGCCCTCTGCCTGGGGCTTACCCCCCTCTGCCCTGCCGGGCATCTCCCCCTCAAGGGGGGAGATCGACAAGCGGCTGACACCTTGCCCATGGAACGGGCGGGCGCGGCATCCGATCTCCCCCCTTGAGGGGGAGATGCCCGGCAGGGCAGAGGGGGGTAAGCCCAGCGCACAGAGGCCACCCGCAACAAACAAAGCCCGCTAAAGGCGAACACAATGAACGACAAGACAACCGAAACCACCGCCCTTTCCTCCGACGCGACAGAAGTGCGCCGCCAGAAACTTGCGCTGCTGCGCGAGCAGATCGGCGATGTCTATCCGGCGCATTTCCACCGCACGCTGACCAATGCGGAGCTGGCGGAAAAATATGCCGATATCGAAGCCGACGTCGAAACCGGCGACACGGTGACGGTGGCGGGCCGCGTTTATTCATCGCGCAATTCCGGCATGTTCATGGATATCCATGACGCCTCGGGCAAGGTGCAGATCTTCTCCCACAAGGATACGACGCCGGAAACAGCGCGCAATCTTCTGCCGATGATCGACATTGGCGACATCATCGGCGTGACCGGCAAGGTGCGTCGTACCAAGCGCGGCGAGCTGACGATCAACGCCGAAGAAATCACCATGCTGACCAAGTCGCTGCTGCCGATGCCGGAGAAGTGGCATGGCGTTTCCGATATCGAGCTGCGTTACCGCAAGCGCCATCTCGATATTCTCGCCAACGAGGAATCCAAGCTGCGCTTCCTGCAGCGCTCGAAGATCCTGTCCGGCATGCGCCGTTTCATGGAGGACGAAGGCTTCCTCGAAGTGGAAACACCGATGCTGCAGACCGTTTATGGCGGTGCGACGGCCGATCCGTTCAAGACCTTCCACAACACGCTGAAGATGGACATGTATCTGCGCATCGCGCCGGAACTGTTCCTGAAGCGCACGCTGGTATCAGGCCTTTCCGACAAGGTCTTCGAAATCAACCGCAACTTCCGCAACGAAGGCGTTTCCACAAGGCACAATCCTGAATTCACTATGATGGAGTGCTATTGGGCCTATGCCGACTACGAAGACATCATGGGTCTCGTGGAGCGGCTGTTCGAGACGCTGGCGATTGCCCTGCACGGCACGACCGAAGTTGAATTCCAGGGCCAGACGATCTCCTTCAAGGGTCCGTTCAAGCGCGTTCCTATGCCCGATGCGGTAAAGGAAGCGACCGGTATCGACTTCCTCGCCATCAAGACCGATGAAGAAGCCCGCGCTGCCGCCAAGGCCGCCGGTTTTGCCGTCGAGAAGGACTGGACCTGGGGCGAATGCCTTGCCTTCATCTTCGAAGAGAAGGTGGAAGGCACGCTGATCCAGCCGAGCCACGTCACGCATTTCCCGAAGGACATCTCGCCCTTCGCCAAGGAAGTGCCGGGCGAACCGCGCCTCGTCGAGCGTTTCGAGAGCTATTGCAACGCCTGGGAAGTGGGCAACGCCTTCTCCGAACTCAACGATCCCGAAGAACAGCGCCGCCGCATGGTGGAGCAGCTGGAGCAAGCCCATGCCCGCGGCGAAAAGGACAAGCAGCTCGACGACGAATTCCTCGACGCCATCGACCAGGGCATGCCGCCCGCCGGCGGCCTCGGTATCGGTGTCGATCGTCTGATCATGCTGCTCACCAACGCGCCCTCGATCCGCGACGTTATCCTCTTCCCGGCCCGCCGCAACAAGGCGGACTGATCAGACGAAACCGGGGGCGGCCTCGCGGCCGCCTGCCGCTCCCCGATTTTCTCGCTGGTGGCGAAGGGGACGTATTTTTTCGGCGTCATCCTCGTGCCTGTGCCGAGGACCTAATCACGTCCAATAAAGTCAATCCGTTGCAGATCCTCGGGACAGGCCCGCGGATGACGCCGGAGTGTGTGGCGAGGCTTCGCCCCGTTTGCTGTCGGCTTTCCTCTCCCTACATAGACACGGCAAGTAACTATTCGGCCATCTGTGAGCGGATCGAATAAATTCATATAACTTTTAGTAGAATATACTGGCGATATCGCCTCAACTTGTGATACCCATTCCGCATCATTCGCATTGTGTTTGACGGCTTTCGATCAGGAGCCGCCGGGGGGAAATACGCATGCCCGAGAATGAGCTTCCCAGATACCAGCCTGATATGTTCGCAACCCCTGAAAAGGAATGCGACGTGGTGATGAAGGGCGGCATCACCTCCGGTGTCGTTTATCCCTATGCGGTTCTGGAACTGGCGCGCCGATACCGTTTCCGCTCGATTGGCGGCACATCGGCCGGGGCGATTGCCGCCGCTTTCGCGGCTGCGGCAGAATATTCCCGCACCGTCAGGAAGGATCCCGATGGGTTCACCCGCCTGCAGGCCCATTGCGACACGATACCCACTATTCTGGACAGGCTTTTCCAGCCGGAGCGCCGTTTTCGCCCCCTGATGCGATATCTGCTCTGGGCGCAGGCCGGTGGCTGGCCGGGCAAGGTTTTGGGCTTGCCCATGGCTTTTCCGCTGGCGGCCATAACAGGCATTGTCATCGGCGCCGGCATCTTGTGGGCTCTGGGTGGCGGTTGCGCCGGGTCCGTTCTCGGCGGGCTGGTGGGCATGCTGGCCGGCATCCTTGGCCAGATGCTGTGGCTGGTTTTTCACCGGTTGCCGAAGGACGGCTTCGGCTTCTGTTCAGGACTGACGGTTTCCGATGCGGAGGTTCCGGGCCTGACGGAATGGCTGCATGCCTCGATCCAGGACATTGCTTTCGGCGGCGACGCCGCAACGGCGCCGCCGCTGACCTTCGGCGATCTCATTGGCCCGGAGCCGGAGAAGCCGGTCATAAACCTGAAGATGGTCACGACGAACCTGTCAATGCGGCGGCCGCACACGCTTCCGACCACGAATCTCATGGTGGCCTACGACCCGAAGGAATGGAGCCGGCTGTTTCCCGCCGGCGTGATGGACTGGCTGAAGCAGATCGCGACACCGGGCGGACCCTTTCCCGAACTCAAGGCCTTTCCGGAACCCGCCCAGCTGCCGGTCATCATCGCAACGCGCATGAGCCTGAGTTTCCCGGTCCTGTTCAAGGCCATTCCGGCCTATACCAATGATCGCGGCACGCTGGATATAGTGCGGCGTATCAGCGGCGACGCGCGGCCCGTCATGAAGGCGAAAATCTGGTTTTCCGATGGCGGCATCAGCAGCAACTTTCCCATTCATCTTTTCGACGCCCTGCTTCCGTCGCGTCCGACTTTCGCCCTCAGCCTTGATGAATTGCCGAAATCCATCGCCGGCAGCATGAAGCGCGTCACTATCCCGCAGGCGGCTGGCGAAGGGATAGGCGTGCCCGTTCACAAGATGGAAAAAATGAGCGGCTTCCTGGGCAGCATCCTCAGTTCGGCGAAGGACTGGCAGGACCAGTCCCTCGCCACCATGCCCGGCCAAAGGGAGCGCATCGCCCGCGTTTTCCTCAATGAGGAGGAAGGCGGGCTAAACCTGACGATGCCGCCGGAACGCTCGGCAAAACTGATGAGCTACGGCCTCGAGGTCGGGTCGCTTTTTGCAAATGGCGCGCTGGATTTCGACGAGCATCGCTGGCGACGGACGCTTGTTGCCTATGACCGGCTGGAAGACGCGGTGTTTGCGACTGAGCGGCTGTGGAGCGAAGGCAAATATGAAGAATGGCTGACGGGTTACATTGACGAGATCAAAAGCTACGAAGCCGTGACAAAGGGTGAGCGGGAAAAGCTGATCGCCCGAATTGCCGCCTTTGCCGCCCTGTCGCAGAGTTTCTCTCCGGCAATCGTCAACAAGCGCAAGAAATTTCCAAATCCGGCTGGCCGTCTGCGGATCGGACCCGATATCTGACGCGACCGGGGGCAAGGTCGCCGGAAGGTCTCTCCGAGAAGCGCCCTCGCCCGCTTAGTGGCTTGCGGCCTTTTTCTCCGCACCCGGTTCTTCTGCCGGCGCATTTTCGGTCGCCGGCTTCTCTTCCGCCGCCTGTGCGGTCGTCGAGCCTTTTCCGAAGATCAGCGATTTCAGGTAGGACAGGCTGAAGATGCTGCCGCCGTCGGCTTCCGGTGTCGAGGTCAGAAGTTCATCGGCGGTGGGTTCGCCATGCGCTTCGGGAGACGGGGTTTCGCCATGGGCTTCCGCACCGGCGCCGCCTTCCTTGGTTTCCGCCGGCGCGCCGCCGTGGCCGCCTGCGCCATCATCCTTGGTTTCGCCGTGGCCCGTCGCGCTCTTTGCGGGTTTTGCGTCGTGGCCTTCGGAGCCGGCATCCAGAGCCGGGGTTGCGCAATCGGCTGAATCGCTGAGGCTTGCCGCCAGCGCTTCGGTATCTTCCAGCGGCAAATCGATGCGCAGCCCGTAAAATTGCCCGGTGCCGTTTGCCGCGCCATCGTAATAAAAGGCCGAATAACGCCGCGCCTCCGCACCCTCAGGAATTTTGGCGAGGTCCGGGATGAAAACCACCTGTGCGGCAATGGCGCGGCCGCGCATTTCCGAGCGCAGCTGCGGACCGTTCTTGTCGAGCACGGAGACCTGAACCAGATCGGGTTTCTGCTTGTCGTAAACCGCCTGGGCGACGCGCAGTGCGGTCTTCAGCCGCTCTGTGCCATCACCGCCCTGGGTACGAATGAATTTACGGACCCATAAAGAACCGTTCTTGCGAATGTTGACTGTCTGGACCGCGTCGCAGGAGAGCCCGTTGGTGGAAGCGTAGGATGGACCAAGCAGCCGATCGCTGCCGATTAATACGGCAGCAGAACCGGTCGCACCCGCCAAAAGCAGGATCCCGCCTCCAATCATAACGAGCTTGCGCGAAAACCGCATTCGTCCGAATACAGCTTTCACCCGCAACATCCTGACATCAAGTACCCCGTCTTACGCCCTCATCCCAAAACGTGGCTCGATGGATGAGGAACACACGCGGGACAAGCTACGGACCACGCTGTCCGAGCCCTGCGATAGTGCCGCTTTCTCATTGAAAAAAGTTTAATCCCACCGGCGCGTCACCGGCAAAAACGCACCATTTTCAGACATTCTTGAAATCCACTAATTTGCGAATGATTTGCAATAGCGTTGACAAGGGTGATTTTATAACAGATGGTATTGCGAATTAATCGCAACAAAATCTGGTGAGCCCCGTGAACTTTCAAAAAATCCGGCATGCAGTTTTCGCCCTCTCGCTTTTTCTCCCCGGTGCGGCCCTTGCCCAGGAAAAACCTGTTGTCGTGACCACCTTCACCATCATCGCGGATATGGCGCGCAACGTGGCGGGCGATGCGGCCGAGGTGGAAAGCATCACCAAGCCGGGTGCGGAAATTCACAATTACCAGCCGACGCCGCGCGATATTCTCAAGGCCCGCAAGGCCGATCTGGTGCTTCGCAACGGCCTCAATCTGGAATTGTGGTTCGAAAAATTTCTGGCCAACCTTTCCGGCGTTCCGAGCGTAACGGTGAGCGAAGGTGTGCAACCCATGGCGATCAGCGGCGGGGCGTACCAGGGAAAACCCAACCCGCACGCCTGGATGTCCCCTGATAACGCCTTGATCTACGTGGAAAATATCCGCAAGGGCCTGACGGATATCGACCCCGCCCACGCCGATGTCTATGCCGCCAATGCCAAGGCCTATTCGGACAAGATCAAGGCCACCGTGCGGCCGATCCGCGACACGCTTTCCGTCCTGCCTGAAAACAAGCGCTGGTTGGTAACGAGCGAAGGCGCTTTTTCTTATCTCGCCCGTGATTTCGGCCTGAAGGAACTGTTCCTGTGGCCGGTCAATGCCGACAGCCAGGGCACACCGCAGCAGGTTCGCGGGGTGATCGACGCCATGCGCGAGCACAATATCAACGTCATCTTCAGCGAAAGCACGGTTTCCGCCGATCCCGCCCAGCAGGTGGCCAAGGAAACCGGTGCGGCCTATGGCGGCATTCTTTATGTGGATTCGCTGAGCGAAGCCGATGGTCCGGTTCCGACCTATCTCGACCTCCTGCGCGTGACGAGCGAAACCATCGCCAAGGGGCTGTCTTCATGAGAATGGGCAGTAAAAAATCAGGCGGCGGCCTGACGGTTCAAAATGCGACAGTGACCTATCGAAACGGCCACACCGCATTAAGAAATGCCAGCTTTTCCATCCCCCGCGGAACGATCACTGCACTTGTCGGCGTCAATGGCGCCGGCAAGTCCACGATTTTCAAGGCGATCATGGGTTTCGTGCCTTTGGCCGCCGGTTCCGTCTCGATCTTCGACCTGCCGGTGAAGGAAGCGCTCAGGAAAAACCTCGTCGCCTACGTACCGCAGGCCGAGGAGGTGGACTGGAGTTTTCCGGTGCTGGTGGAGGATGTGGTGATGATGGGTCGTTATGGCCATATGAATTTCCTGCGCATCCCCTCGAAACGCGACCACCAGATGGTGGAAGAGGCGCTGAAACGCGTCAACATGCTCGATTATCGCAAGCGCCAGATCGGTGAGCTCTCGGGCGGGCAGAAGAAGCGGGTGTTTCTGGCCCGCGCGCTGGCGCAGGAGGGTCAGGTGATCCTGCTGGACGAGCCTTTCACCGGTGTCGATGTGACAACGGAAGAGCAGATCGTCACGCTTCTGAAGGCGCTGCGCGACGAGGGCCGGGTCATGCTGGTCTCCACCCATAATCTCGGCAGCGTGCCGGAATTCTGTGACCGCGCCGTCTTCGTCAAGGGCACGGTTCTGGCATCGGGCAAGACGGCGGATACCTTCAACGAGGAGAACCTGCAAAAGGCTTTTGGCGGCAGCCTGCGCCACTTCGTGCTTGGCGGGGCCGACCTGCATAACGACGCCGATCCGCGCCGCGTTAAGGTCATAACCGATGACGAGCGGCCCTTCGTGATCTATGGCAAGAACGGCCAGAACGGGCGCGATCCTGAGGCTCCGAAAGAAAAAGTCGATGATAAACAGCCTTCTTGAGCCCTTCACCTATGGTTACATGCTGAACGCCATCTGGGTCAGCGCACTGGTGGGCGGCGTCTGCGGTTTTCTCTCGGCCTATCTGATGCTGAAGGGCTGGTCGCTGATCGGCGATGCGCTTTCCCATGCCATCGTTCCCGGCGTTGCGGGCGCCTATATGCTGGGCCTGCCCTTTTCGCTCGGTGCGTTCCTGTCCGGCGGGCTTGCGGCCGGCTCCATGCTGTTCCTGAACCAGAAGACACGGCTGAAGGAAGACGCCATCATCGGGCTGATCTTCACCTCGTTTTTCGGGCTCGGGCTGTTCATGGTGTCGCTCTCGCCCACCTCGGTGAATATCCAGACCATCGTGCTCGGCAATATTCTCGCGATCACCACCGAAGACACGATCCAGCTGGCGCTGATCGGCGGCATCAGCCTCATCGTGCTGGCGCTGAAATGGCGTGACTTCATGGTGGTGTTCTTCGATGAGAACCACGCCCGCACCGTGGGGCTGAAACCGGAAGTGCTGAAGGTGATCTTCTTCACCCTGCTGGCCGCCTCCACGGTTGCCGCCCTGCAGACGGTCGGGGCCTTCCTCGTCGTTGCCATGGTGGTGACGCCGGGCGCCACCGCCTATCTCCTGACCGACCGTTTCGAGCGGCTGATCCTTATGAGCCTCATCATCGGCGCGGCCACCAGCTTCGTCGGTGCTTACCTCAGCTATTTCCTCGATGGCGCAACCGGCGGCGTCATCGTCGTGCTGCAGACTGCGATCTTCCTTGCCGCCTTCGTTTTTGCGCCCAAACACGGGCTTCTCGCTTCGAGGGCCAAGGCCCGCAAGGCGCTGGAGGAAACGCCATGAGCGACTATCTCGAACTCGCCATCCTGCCGTTTCAATTGCCCTTCATGCAATATGCCTTCGTGATCACGCTGATGATCGCGGTGCCGATGGCGATGCTGTCCTGTTTTCTGGTGCTGAAGGGCTGGTCGCTGATGGGCGATGCGGTTTCCCACGCCGTGCTGCCCGGCGTGGTGGTGGCCTATATTGTCGGCATCCCGCTTTCCATCGGTGCGTTCATCGCCGGCATGATCTGTGCGCTCGGCACCGGTTTCATCAAGGAAAACAGCCGCATCAAGGAAGACACGGTGCTCGGCATCGTCTTTTCCGGCATGTTCGGGCTGGGGCTGGTGCTTTATGTGAAGGTGCAGAGCGACGTGCATCTCGATCACATCCTCTTCGGCGACATGCTGGGCATTGCGCCCTCAGACATGCTGGAAACCGGTCTGATCGCGCTTTTCGCGACGCTGTTCCTCGGCATGCTGCGCAAGGACCTGCTGGTCAACGCCTTCGATGCGCAGCACGCCAAAGCCATCGGCCTGCCGGTGCGTATCCTGCATTATGGTCTGTTGATGGTTCTGTCGCTCACCGTGGTCGGCGCGTTGAAGGCTGTGGGCATCATCCTCTCGGTCGCCATGCTGGTGGCGCCGGGCGCAATCGCCTTCCTGCTGACCCGGCGTTTTTCCGCCATGCTGCTGGTGGCGATTACGGTGGCGGTCGCCTCATCGCTTTCGGGCATATGGCTAAGTTTCCTGATCGACAGTGCGCCGGCCCCCACCATCGTCATGTTCATGAGCCTTGCTTTCGTCGCCACCTTCATCCGCACCACCTGGAAAGCCCGGCGGATCGACGCGGCGGGGGAAACAGGCTTCTAAAACAACGATTTTTGCGGGCGTGTGGAACATTTTCCCCTTTTGCGCGTCATTTTACTGAGCCAGTCGCGGGGCGGCTGGCTCGGGAAAATTATGCAAAAGGGGAAGCACCATGCTGAAGTGGGCTCTTATTTTCTTTGTCATTTCTTTGATCGCAGGCGTGTTCGGCTTTACCGGCATTTCGGCAGCCGCGGCGGGCGTGGCCCGAATCCTGTTCTTCATCGCCGTGGTGATCTTCCTGGTCTTCCTCGTGCTTGCACTGATGGCCGGAAGCGCCGTCGTCTGAATGAAAAAAGGCGACCGGGTTTTACGCCGGTCGCCTCTCCTCTCTCCCGTAATGGATTTCAGCCTGTCCAACCGCCGTCGATCACATGGATCTGGCCGGTGGTGAAGCCCGCTTCATCCGAAGCAAGATAGGTGACGAGTGCGGCGATTTCTTCCGGCGTGGCGATACGGCCCATCGGCTGGCGGGCGATGAAATCGGCCAGCGCCTGTTCGTAATTGCCGGTGGCGCGCAGGCGGTCATGCAAGGACGGGCTGTCGACCGTGCCGGGGCAGATGGCGTTGCAGCGGATGCCCTTGGTGACGAAGTCAGCGGCGATCGCCTTGGTCAGGCCCACCACGGCCGCTTTCGAGGCGGTATAGGCGAAACGATTCGGCACGCCCTTCACGCTTGATGCAACCGAAGACATGTTGACGATCGCGCCCTTGCCCTTTTCCAGCATGCCCGGCAGGAAGGCGCGGCAGGTGCGGTACATGGCCTTGGCGTTGAGATCGAACGAGAAATCCCAGTCTTTCTCTTCGCAGTCCAGAATGGTGCCGGAATGAACGAAACCGGCGCAGTTGAACAGCACGTCCGCATGGCCGATATCGGCGGCGAAATCCTTGACGCCATCGCCATCGAGCACGTTCAGAACCCGGGTTTCAGCACCCTTGAGGGTCGAAAGCGCCTGCTCGTTGATATCCGTGGCGATGACGCGCGCGCCGAGCGAGATGAACCGCTCCGCCGTCGCCCGGCCGATACCCTGACCGGCGGCGGTGATCACCACTGTCCGGCCGTTAAAATCCTGCACCATGAATAGCCTCCCGCTAAGGCGCGCCCGCCCTTCGGGGACCGGACCGCTGAATTTCGATGATCTCAAATATGGATCGACAATTCATATGTAAACGCGGTATTCATATGGCGTCAAGCAAACTTGCGCGGATGTCGGGTATCGGGCAACCATATTTTATGGCGCCTCCGCCGGGCACTCATAGAAAACACATCGAGGCCAGATGACCGACGACGACAGCGAAAGATATCGCGCTCCCGCCCTCGACAAGGGTCTCGACATTCTCGAGCTTCTGGCCCGCACCGATGGAGGGCTGACGCAGATCGAGATCGCCAAGTCTATCGGTAAAAGCCCGAACGAGCTTTATCGCATGCTGGACCGGCTGGTGCGCCGCGGCTACGTGCAGCGGCTTGAGGGCGACCGGTTCTCGCTGACGCTGAAGATGTTCGGGCTCGCCCATTTCCATGCGCCGATACGCCGGCTGGTCTCTTTCGCCGCACCTGTCATGCGCGATTTTTCGGCGAGCGCGGAGCAGGCCTGTCATCTGGCCGTTTATGACCGCGGCAGCGTCGTCGTCATCGCCCAGCAGGAATCCGCCACCTATTGGGCCATGTCCATGCGTGTCGGCGCGCAGATGAGCCTGTTCCACACCGGCTCCGGCCATGTGCTTCTGGCCTTCCAGACCGAGGCGCAGCGCGACATCATGATAACCGAACAGGTGCGCGGCAGCGGCGAAACCGTGCCGCCGGAGCTTGCCGGGCGGCTTGCGGAGGTGCGCAAAAACGGTTTCGAATCCATGGACAGCCTTCAGACTGCCGGCGTGCGCAATATTTCCGCGCCGGTACTGACGCTCGATGGCACGGCGCTCGCCGTCATCACCTGCCCCTATATCACACCGCTTGGCGGCAAGGCGCCGACACGCGAGGCCTGCGAAGCACTGATCCGCGAGGCGGCAAAGCGGATTTCCGAAGTGGCGACCGGAAACGAAAATTCCTGAAACGCACAAAAAAACGCGACCGGCAGGGACCCGATCGCGTTTTGAGTGACTGGAGATTTATATCTCTTAAACGCGGTGGGAGCATAAAATGTTCCGCCGAGGTTAAAGACGAGGAGGCGACCTCCCGTTTTTCGTCATCCTCGGGCTTGTCCCGAGGATCTGCAACCGATTGATTTCACGCAACGTGGACAGATCCTCGGGACAAGCCCGAGGATGACGTCACGTGTGTGGCAAGGTCACCGGAAGCCTTAGCTCCACCCCTTAAGCCGCAGCCAGCGTCAGTTCCTTGCGGACCATTTCGCGCAGCGTCACCAGATCCTTGGCGAACAGGCGGATGCCCTCCGAGAGCTTTTCCGTGGCCATCGCGTCTTCGTTGAGCGCCCAGCGGAATGCCTTCTCGTCGAGCGACTGCAGCGGCTCTGCCTTGACGTTGTCAGCCGAAAGCTTGCGCTCCAGCTTGCCGCTGTCCTTGTCCAGCTCCTCCAGCAGCGCCGGGCTGATCGTCAGGCGGTCGCAACCGGCCAGCGCTTCGATTTCGCCGACATTGCGGAAGGACGCACCCATGACGACGGTGCTGATGCCATTGGCCTTGTAATAGTTGTAGATGCTGCGCACCGAGACGACGCCCGGATCGGTCTCGGCGGTGTAGTTCTCGCCGGTCGACTTCTTGTACCAGTCAAGGATACGGCCAACGAAGGGCGAGATGAGGAACACCTTGGCTTCGGCGCAGGCAATCGCCTGGGCCTGCGAGAACAGGAGCGTCAGATTGCAGTCAATGCCTTCGGACTGCAGCACTTCGGCAGCCTTGATGCCTTCCCAGGTGGAGGCAAGCTTGATGAGGATGCGTTCACGCTCGATGCCGCGCTCCTTATAGGCCGCGATGATGTGGCGCGCCTTGGTGATGGAGGCTTCCGTGTCGAAGGACAGGTCGGCATCAACTTCGGTCGAAACGCGGCCCGGAACGAGGCCGGCAAGCGCCGCACCGACAGAAATGGCCAGACGATCGGCAACAGCGGCAACAACGGCGTCGGACTGGCCGCCCTGCTTCTTGCCCCATGCGACGGCTTCCTTCACCGCATCCGCAAAGGCAGGCGTGCCGAGTGCTTTCAGAACGATGGTGGGATTGGTGGTGCAATCCACCGGCTTCAGGCGCGCAACCGCCTCGATATCGCCGGTGTCGGCAACAACCGTGGTGATGGCGCGAAGTTGTTCGAGTTTGGACGTCATATCGAATGATCCTTCATGATCTCTTGAAAACTTGCTCACCCGTCTTTTCGTTCCCGCACCGTGGGTGCGCCCAAGGCCGAAATCGCGGTTTGTCCGGCTCCGACTATCGCAAGCGGCACGGCCCAAAGTCAAGACATTTGCGCATCGCAATTGACATAAGTTTCACGCCTGCGATACTCCGCCGACATAAAGAATGGCGGAAACCGTGGCGAAACTGAGAAGAGAAACCCATACGGCCTATTCGGAAGCGGCTTCGCTGAGGCTGCGCGCCGCATGGCTTTATTATAATCAGGGCATGACGCAGAAAGACGTCGCCGAAAAGCTCGGCATCAGCCGCTCCACCGTCATCCGCCTTCTGGACGAGGCGATGAAGCGCTCCGAGGTGCAGATCTGGATCAACGAGGGTATCGAGGATTTCGTTGAACTGGCCGGCCGGCTGGAGGCGGCTTACGGGCTGGATGAGGCCGTCATCATTCCCTCCCCGGATAAAGCAAGCGTCGAGGGCACGGCCAAGGCCGTGGGTCTGGCGCTCGGGCAATTCCTCTCCGAAGCGGTGCCGAACGGCGCCACCATCGGCGTCGGCTGGGGCCGCACCATGACCGCTTCGCTTTCCAGCTTCCGCCCGCCGCGCCGGGAAAACTGCAAGGTCGTCTCGCTGCTCGGCGGTATCGTCGCCGTGCACCAGACCAACCCGCTCGATTACACCTGGCGGCTGGCAAGCGCGCTGGGGGCGGAATGTTACATGTTCCTCGCGCCGCTTTTGGTGGATTCCGTCGAGACCAAACGGGCGCTGATCGAAAAATGCGGACTGGCGACGCTTTATGATCTGGCCGAAACGCTCGATCTCGCCATCGTCTCCTGCGGCGATATCGGCCCGCATTCGACCTCGCTGTCGGAGGGTTTCATTTCCAAGGCGACGCTGCAGGAACTCATCGACGCCGGCTGCGTCTGCGACACCATGTTCAACTTCATCGATGCGGAAGGCCGCTCCGTCGATCACCCGATCAATCAGCGCGCCATGGCCATCGATCTCGATACGCTGCGCAAGGCCAAACATATCGTTCTCGCCTCCGGCGGCGCCCACCGCGCCATCGCCATCCGCGCCACGATCAAGCGCATCGGGTGCAATACGCTGATAACGGACGAAGCGGCGGCAAGGGCATTGATGGAATTGGTTTAAGCCTCGTCGGGCCATTCGCGGGCAGTCATCCAACCTCCACCGTCATCCTCGGGCCTGTGCCGAGGATCTGCAACCGATTGATTTTATTCTACGTGATTAGATCCTCGGCACAGGGCCGAGGATGACGATACGCGAGAACTCCGGGCATTTCATGCCTTGGCATATTTGCTCAAAACAACGCCGATCTCTTCTGCAGTAACGAACTCTCCGGCAGCGCATCTTCTTTAGTGCGTCTTGTTGCGGGGCTCGAACGGTCGACCAAACTCACACCTTCCCCGTTTCCCAGCCGAGCATCGCCCGCTTGCGGGTCAGGCCCCAATGATAACCGGTCAGCGCCCCGCTTTTACCGACCGCGCGATGGCAGGGCACGACGAAGGAGACCGGATTGGCGCCGACTGCCGCACCCACGGCGCGGGAAGCCGTGGGCTGGCCGATATCGCAGGCGATGTGCGAATAGGTGACGGCGCGGCCCATCGGGATTTTGAGGAGGCTTTCCCAGACCCGCACCTGAAAATCCGTGCCGAGCAGTACGACGCGCAGCGGCCTGTCCGCCGACCACATGGACGGATCGAAGATGCGGGCAGCATAGGGCGCGGTCGCTTCGCGATCCTCGACATAGTCAGCATTCGGCCAGCGACCGGCCATGTCCTCGAAACAGGCCCTTTCCTCACCCGGATCGGCGAAGGCGCAACCGGCAAGACCGCGATCGGTCACCATGACCAGCGCAAGGCCGAAGGGCGAGGCATGGAAACCGTAACGGATCGTCAGCCCGCCGCCCTTGGCCTTCCATTCGCCGGGTGACATGGCTTCATGGGTCACGAACAGATCGTGCAGGCGTCCCGGCCCCGACATGCCGACCTCGATCGAGGTTTCCAGCAGCGGCAGGTCCTCTTCACGCAACAGCCTCTTGGCATGATCGAGCGTCACGGCCTGCAGGAATGCCTTGGGCGAAAGACCGGCCCAGCGCGTGAAGGTCTTCTGCAATTGCGTCGGCGACTGGCCGAGCTCTGCGGCGATGGCTTCGAGGGAGGGCTGCTCGCGATAATCCAGCGTCAAAAGCTCGATAACCCCGCGCACCGTGTCGTAGTCCGATCCGATGGGGGTAATGTCCTCGTTCAGCGTAATATTGGCGTTCATCGCAAATCTCCTAACGGGTAAGAGAAAACCATTAAAGCGACTTCGTCTCCACCCGTTTCTTGCGCGGTATCACGATACGCAAGGTATGTTCGTTTCACATCCGCCGCCGCACAGTCGCCAACGCACCGCCGAAAGCCTTGGCGAAGCTTTCACGGTCATCGGGATTGAGAAACGAACCGATATCGGTCGCCCGGCCTTCACCCGTCACATGCATGGAGACGATGCCGATCTCGTCATGCCGCCTGACCCTGAAGCGCGCCCAGAAGGGATTGAAGCGATGCTCCACCATACGCCCGGCCGGCGAAAATTTGCGGATCGACAGGCTGGTGCGCGAAACGCTGACCTCTTCCCGCGCCTTCGCCGCCCGGTAATTGGCGCGGAAGGCGGCATAAAGCAGCAGAAAATCCAGCCCGAAGAACAGGCCGACGGGCCATGCCCCGGTGGCGAGGAAGAAGCCGCCATAGACAAGGCAGGCCAGACCGGAGAAAAGCAGGAGCAGCCGGAAACCCCTTCTGCCAAGCGAACGGTGCGGAACGAGTTCCGCCGCGAAAATCGGCTGGTCGTTGAGCGTATCCACGTTGCTTTCCTTTGGGCGGGCTGGCTATAAATAGTCCATGACAGTCGCCAAAAAACGATCCAGCACCCAAACATTGAAAAAGTCAAATCCGGCATCCGTCCGCAAGCCGGCGCGGGTGAAAACGGTCTATTCAAAGGATGAGCTGACCGAAATCTTCCGCCGTTTTTCCATTCAGCGGCCGGAGCCTAAAGGCGAGCTGGAACATACCAATCCCTTCACCCTGCTGGTCGCCGTGGCGCTTTCCGCACAGGCGACCGATGTGGGCGTGAACCGCGCCACGCGCGCGCTGTTCAAGGTGGCCGATACGCCGGAAAAAATGCTGGCGCTCGGCGAAGAACAGCTGATCGGCCACATCAAGACCATCGGACTTTACCGTAACAAGGCGAAAAACGTCATTGCCCTGTCGCAGATGCTGATCGACAATTTCGGCGGCGAGGTGCCGAGAACCCGAGAGGAACTGGTGACGCTGCCCGGCGTGGGCCGCAAGACCGCCAATGTGGTGATGTCCATGGCTTTCGGCGTGCCCACGCTTGCGGTAGATACCCACGTCTTCCGCATTGCCAACCGGCTCTGTCTTGCGCCGGGCAAGACCCCTGACGAGGTTGAAGACCGGCTGATCCGCATCATTCCCGAACAATATCTGTTCCATGCCCATCACTGGCTGATCCTGCACGGGCGCTACTGCTGCAAGGCCCGCAAGCCCGAATGCGAACGCTGTGTGATCGCCGATATCTGCAAATCGCCGGAAAAGACATTCGATATTCCGGCGCCGCTGGTGGAGTTACCCGCGCAGCTGTTCGGTGCGGCCGGCGGCGAATGAGGGATCGCGCCGGCTGACGGCCTTGTGCAGATGCACCATCATCGAGGCGGCGAAAAGCGGCGTCAGCAGATTGAGGAACGGCACCGCCAGAAAGGCCGCGATCACCAGCCCGGCCATGAAGACGGTGGCGCGGTGTTTTGAGCGGAACTGCCTTGCTTCCAGGGGTGTTCGGAAACGCATCGCCGCAAATTCGAAGAATTCCCGGCCGAGCAGATAGCCGTTCACCAGGAAAAACGCGATGAGGTTGACGCCCGGCACCAGAAGCAGCAACAGCGCGACGAGGTTGCCGGCAATGACGACACCAAAAAACTTGATGGAAGACAGCACCGCCTCGCCGATCGGCATCGCCTTGCCCGGCGGATCGTTCGGATAGTTCTTTTTCTCAACCACTTCGGCGACATCATCGAGAAACAGGCCGGCAATGACGGCGGTGACCGGCGAGATGAGCAGCGCGAGCGCCAGTGCAAGGCCTATTCCGGCGAAAATGGCGAAAACGAAGCTCAGCCAGCCCGCCCAATCAGGCACGCCGGGTATCAGCGTATCCACCCACGGCAGGGCGAAATAAATGAAGATCGAGCGGATGGCGAACCAGAGCGCCGCCAGCACGAGAAGCGTGAGCCCCAGAACCTTCCAGAACACCGACCGGGTTTCGGCGGCAAAGAGATTGTGAAAGGCAAGCCTCGCCGCATCAAAAATCATTCGGAACTCCTCGACGCCTTTAGCGTTGAAATACTCTTACCAGGCGAGAGATAAGCGCTGCCCGCCCGCTCTGCAAGACGGGCGGAAAGATGCCGGATATCCGGATTTAAACCGCAGATGGAATTTCTCTTGAATAAAAGGTATCTCTAAAATATAATAATCCATCTATTATAATTCGCATTCCGGTCCGGTGGAGGACAAGGCCGGAGAAGCTATCCCCCACCGTCAAATTGCGGTTCGCACGCTCGTTTGCGCGCGCGCATGCATCATCGTTCAATAAAGATAAAAGAATGAGGCGTTGGTGGAAAAGCTGCTGTTGAACCTTACGCGCGCCATGAAGGCAGGCACCCCTTCCGAGCGCAAGATCGCCAAATATCTGATCGAACATCTGGACGAATTGCCGTTCGAGACGGCGCAGACGCTGGCCGCCAAGCTCAGCCTCAGTCCGATGACGGTCGGCCGTTTCCTGCGCTCCCTGGGATACCGGCAATTCAGCGATATCCGCGCCGATCTGCGCCATGCCGAAGAAGCCGCCGGTGCGGATCAGCCAGCAACGGCAGAAGCCGGTGAACGCCAGTCCAACCCGTTTTCGCAGCTTCTGTCTCAACAGATACAGGCCATCCAGACCGCCTTCGACATGACCACCCAGTCGATCTGGCGGATTGCCATGAACGAGATCGCCACGGCGGGCGATGTTTTTCTGGCAACCTCCCCGGAAGGTCTCGACGCTGGGCGTCATTTTTACGGGCGACTTCTGGAGAGCCGGGGCCATATCCATTATCTCGGCAGCGACAGCGCGGCCTATGTCGCGCTGTGGGATTTCGACGCCGCTCACACCCTGCTCGTCATCATGGATTGCGGCGGCAGCCTGTCGCCGCTGCAACGCCTGTCGGCAATGGCGCGCAAGAGCGGTTACAGGACATTGCTGATCACCACACGCTTTTATGAATGGGGGCCGGAAAGCACCGATCTCTGTCTTGCCATGCCGCAGGCGCAGAACGGCGGCCAGGGCCTGCTGCAACTGGTTTCCCTGCTGGAATTCACCCTCTGCGCGCTTGGCGCCAGCGCCGATGACAGCGGCAGGGCAAGGGCAAAGAACCTCACCGCCCTGAAACGCTCGCTGCGCGGCTGATTGCGCTTAGCGGACAAATAGAGGCGGAGGGATCGAACGGTCGCCGCTCGTTTCTTCTCCCCGCCGGGGAGAAGTCCGCGGCAGCGGGATGAGGGGGCTAGAGTGCGTTCATCGCTGGCGTTCCCCCTCATCCGGCCCTTCGGGCCACCTTCTCCCCGGCGGGGAGAAGAAACGCGCGGCACCCACTCGGCCATGCCATTTGCCTTCAGACAATCAAAGGCTCTCCAGTTCCTGCCGATGCCGGTACATGGCGAGGAAACGCCTGTAATCCCGCTCATAACGGGGGGCGAGCGCCGGGTTGCCTGTTATTTCCGCATTGCCCGGATACATGGCAGCCCCTGCAGCAGCAAGGCTCGCATGCACCCCGCCGGCCGTCGCCGCCGTCATTGCCGTTCCGAGAAGCACCGCGTCGGCGGTTGCGGGAACCACGATGCGCTTGCCCGTCACATCGGCGTAAAGTTCCATCAGCAGCGGGTTCTTCACATGACCGCCCGTGACATGCAGGGTTTCCACCGCATAACCGAAACGCTCCATCGCATCGAGCACATGGCGGGCGCCAAGTGCAATGGCCACGGCAGTGCGCCAGTAAAGACGGCAGAGACTGTCGAAAGACGTATCCAAAGTCAGGCCGCTGATGACGCCGACGGCATGCGGATCGGCAAGCGGCGAGCGGTTGCCGTGGAAATCCGGCAGCACATGCAGCCGCTCGGCGAAGGCCTCGCCCTCAAGCGCGCGCAATTCCGTTACCCGCGCAACGATGCGGGCATGCACCGCCGTATCCGGCTCACCGCCTGCCGCATGCATGCGCACGATATGGTCGAGCAGCGCACCAGTGGCTGATTGCCCGCCTTCCACCAGCCAGTGCCCGGGCAGGATCGCCTGCCAATAGGGCCCCCAGAGGCTGTGGCCGGGCATCTGCCGCTCCGACATGGCGACAAGGCAGCTCGAAGTCCCGGCGATCAGCGCCACATGCCGGCCGACATCTGCCGACAGGCAGCCGCCAAGCGCGCCAAGCGCGCCGGCATAAGCGTCAATCATACCCGCCGCCACCGCACAGCCGGTATCGAGACCGAGCTCGGCGGCAGCTTCGGGCGAAAGCGGGCCGATGCTTTTCCCCGGCATCACGGTGGTTTCGGGAAGACCTGCCCGCTCCTTCAGATCGGCAAGGCCCGCCAGTTCCAGATAATCCGCCTGCCAGCCGGGATTTTCCTGCGCCAGAAAATTCCACTTCGCCGTCTGCGTGCAATTTGAACGCTGCGCTGAACCGGTCGCCTTCCATGTCAGGAAATCCGCCAGATCGAAAGCGAAGGACATGCGCGACCAGCTTGCCGGCATATGTGTCTTCAGCCACATCAGCTTCGGTATCTGCATTTCCGGTGAGACGCTGTTGCCGGCGAAATCCAGCACCCGGTGTCCGGATGCCGTCAGCCGATCGGCCTCTGATATCGCCCGGTGGTCGAGCCAGACGATGGTGTCGAACCGGTCTTCACCGGTAACGGAAACCGAAACGGGATCACCCCGCCCATCACGGATGACGAGCGAGCAAGTGGCGTCAAAACCGATGGCGGCGATGCTTTGCGGCGAAACGCCGGCCTCGGCAAGCGCTGCTTTGACCGCAATGCAGACGGCGTTCCATATATCGGTGGAATCGTGTTCGGCGTGGTTTTCCTGCGGCCTCTGCATCAGGATCCGATGGGTGGAACGGGCGAGCAGCCGGCCGGCCGGATCAAAAATTCCGGCCCGGGCGCTGGCGGTGCCGACATCGACAGCGACGAGATTTTGACGCATCAAGACTGCAATTCCATCACTTGCGCAACGACCTCCGGACGGCAGCAGGCAGAGTCCCGCTCAGCCTGCATCGCGTTCCGCCCGCCTGTCAAAACCGCCCTTCCCCACATAATTGCCAACAAGTTGGACCAAATCCGGCATCGCGTCAAACACGGCATCCGCCCCAAGCCCGGCGATCTTTTCGCGGAATGCGGGAAAGCGGGCATGCGAACCGCCGGTAAAGGCAAAAACGCCCATGCCGGCTGCCTTTGCGGCGGCAATGCCCGCCGGGCTGTCCTCGATCACGATGCAGTGACGCGGATCAGCACCCATTTGGCGCGCCGCATGCAGGAAAAGATCAGGCGCCGGCTTGCCGTTCTTCACCATGGTGGCGCTGAAGACATGCGGCTCGAATTTATCGATGAGGCCGGTCAGCCCCAGCGAATAACGGATGCGCTCCGGCTGGCTGGAGGAGGCGACGCAGCGACGCAGCGGCAGGAGCCTGTCCAGCGTTTCGGATATGCCGTCAATCGGCCGAAGCTCGGTGCGGAAACGCTCGAACAGCGTCGCGCGCATATGATCGAGAAAATCGATGTCGGTCTCGACGCCGTAATCCTCAAACAGCGTCGCCGTCATGCTGGCGACGCTGCGGCCGAGAAAGCGCTCATAGGCCTCCTCCTCCCCCATCGTCACACCGAGATGGGAGAGCATATCGAGAAGGACGGAGATGGAGACCGGCTCGCTGTCGACGAGAACGCCGTCACAATCGAAAATCAAAAGGGGCCCGGTCTCGTCTTCCATCTCATGGTCACTTTTCAGCCAGCTTGTCATCCAGATAAAGCTGCAAGGTCTTCGCCGTGCCTTCTTGCCACAACGTCTTCAATGCATGGGCGAAGCGTTTACGGAAAAGCTCCGATTCGGCAACCGTTCCGAAGATATCGTCGAGTTCGAGGAAGGCCATCGGATCATCCTTGGCCTTGACGGCCGCCGCCTGAAGCCGCTCGGCGCTGGCGTCGTTGAAGGTGATTTCCTTGCCGCTGTCGGAGGTGCCGTAGAAATAACGGCACCAGAGCGCCGAGACCAGCGACAGGCCGATAATATCCTCACCACGCGCCAGACGGTCAGCGGTGGAGGGCAGGATGAATTTCGGCTGGCGGTTGGAGCCGTCCTGCGCCAAGCGCGGAATGGTGTCGCCGATCTTCGGGTTGAGGAAACGCCGTTCGATCAGCCCGAAATATTCGGCGAGATTCGTGTCGGGAACCGGCGGAATGACCGGGATGATTTCTTCTTTTTCGAGCTTTGCCAGAAACGCCCGGATCAGCGGATGCTCCATCGCCTCATGCACGAAATGAATGTCGAGCAGCGCGGCCGGATAAGCGATTGCCGCGTGGCCGCCATTGAGGATGCGGATTTTCATATGCTCATAGGGCGCGACATCCTTGACGAACTGTACGCCCGCCTTTTCGAGAGCCGGGCGACCTGCGGGGAAATTATCCTCCATCACCCATTGCTTGAATTCCTCGCAGAAGACCGGCCAATTGTCCTCGATGCCGAAATCGTCGCGGGCAATATTGCGTTCGCGCTCGCCGGTAGCAGGCGTAATACGGTCGACCATGGAATTCGGGAAAGCGACGTTTTCGCCGATCCAGTTGGCAAAGGCTGGATCGGACAAGGCCGCCAGGCCGACCACGGCATTTTTCGTGACCTTGCCATTATGCGGAATGTTGTCGCAGGACATGACGGTAAAGGGTTGCAGCCCCCTGTCCCGCCGCGCCTTCAGCCCGGCGACGATGAGGCCGAACACGGTTTTCGGCGAGGCCGGGTTTTTGCCATCCTCGGCAATGGCCGAATGCTGCGGGTTGAAGGAGCCGGAAGCATCGATGAAATAACCGCCTTCGGTAATCGTCATCGAAACGATGCGGATTTTCGGATCGGCGAGCGTATCGATGATGCGCTGCGTATCGCCAACTTGCAGAATGTCGATCATCGGCCCGGTAACACGCGCACCGGTGCGGTTATTGTCCTGCTCCACCACCGTCGTCAGGAAATCCTGCGCGGCGAGCTTTTCACGCATCACCGCATCGGACGGCAGAACGCCCGCGCCGATGATGGCGAAGTCATGGTCCGCGCCCGTGTTGAAGAGGTCATCCAGATAGACCGCCTGATGGGCGCGGTGGAAATTGCCAACGCCGAAATGCACGATACCGGCGGAAAGATCGGACCGGGAATAGGCCGGAACCGCCGCGGTTTTTCTGGCGTCGTCAAGCGTTGCGAGGGAGAGTTTGCATGTCATGTCACGATCCTCGAAGGGGAAACGTTGTTCGTGCCAAGGCCGGGCGGCAGGCGCCCGATACTCAGCTCATCCAGTTGCCGCCATCGACATTATAGGTCTGGGCGACGATGTATTCGGCCTCATCGGAGGCAAGGAAGATCGCCATGCCGGTCAGGTCCTCGGCACGGCCCATGCGACCAAAGGGCACGGCCTCCCCGACCAGCCGCTTCTTTTCACCGGCGGGGCGGTTTTCATATTTCGCAAACAGCGCATCCACGCCGTCCCAGTGCTCGCCATCGACCACGCCGGGCGCAATCGCATTGACGTTGATGCCGTGCCTGATGAGATCGAGCCCCGCCGATTGGGTGAGGCTGATGACGGCGGCCTTGGTGGCGCAATACACCGCCACCAAGGCCTCGCCGCGCCGGCCCGCCTGGCTTGCCATGTTGATGATCTTGCCGCCTTTTCCCCGAGCAATCATTGTTTTTGCGGCGGCCTGCATCATGAACAGCGTGCCGGACACGTTGATCGAAAACAGTCTTTCGTAGCTCTCGCGTTTGATCTCGACAATCGGTGCCAGATCGAACAGCGCGGCATTGTTGATAAGGATATCGAGGCCACCGGTCTGGCCCTCCACCGTGCGGATGGCGGTGTCGATGGAATGCTGCTTGGTCACGTCGAGTTCGACGGCATAGGCATTTTCGCCGATCTCACGGGCCGTCTTGCTGGCACGTTCGAAATCGATATCGGCAATGGCGACCCGCGCCCCCTCACGTATATAGGCTTCGGCAAAGGCGCGGCCGATGCCGCGCGCCGAACCTGTTATCAGCGCGGATTTGCCTTCCAGTCTTCCCGTCATATCGCGATACCCTTATCATCGAACCTGTGGATTTTGGCATCATCTGGTGTGATGAAGACGGTATCGCCATGCCTGCATTCGAACTCGCCGTCAGTGCGGGCGGTGATCGGGCCGATGCCATGGACGTCGAGATGCAGGAACGTATCCGATCCGAGATGTTCGGCAACGGTGACCTTGCCCTGCCACAGCCCGCTGTCCTTCGACAGCTTCAGGTGCTCCGGCCGCACGCCGGCGGTGGTGGCGTTTTTGCTGCGGGCGTAATCGCCGGTCACCAGGTTCATGCGCGGCGAGCCGATGAAGCCGGCGACGAAGAGGTTGGCGGGGGAGCGGTAAAGCTCCATCGGCGAGCCGACCTGCTCGATATTGCCGCGGTTGAGGACCACGATCTTGTCGGCCATGGTCATGGCTTCCACCTGGTCGTGGGTGACGTAGATCATCGTCGTCTTCAGCGTGTTGTGCAGCTCGGAGATTTCCAGCCGCATGGTGCCGCGCAGCGCCGCATCGAGGTTGGAGAGCGGCTCGTCAAACAGGAACGCCTTCGGTTCGCGCACGATGGCGCGGCCGATGGCCACGCGCTGA
>NZ_JBBHZH010000012.1:0-114406 GCF_049843495.1 Agrobacterium sp. M50-1
CAGGGTTCGGCGACCGGCAGGGATCGGTACAATCAGGCGGCCTGATAGGTCTGTTTTTTTGAAGGTCAATACCGCTCCCGGATCGCAAGGTCCGGGAGTTTTTATTCGGCCGCTGCCCTTACCTTACTGGATATCTGGTTGATATAGGCCCGCAGCGCCGCCGGTTTGACCGGTTTGTGCTGAACCGAAATTCCATATTTTTCGGCATCGCTGCGCACTTCCGGGCTGCGATCCGCCGTCACAAGCAGCGCAGGGATCGTCTTGCCGTAAAATGTCCTGATGAGGCGGATGGCGCTGATGCCGTCGCCATCGTCCAGATGATAATCGGCGACGATGACGTCGGGCGCTGCGGTCAAGGTAAGGAAGGGTTCCTCCAGCGTCGCCACGGAACCTGCGGGCAACACCTCGCAGCCCCATCCCGTCAGCAGTAGCGTCATGCCCTCGAGGATTTTCGGCTCGTTGTCGATGCAGAGCACCCGGACGCCCTGAAGGCGGTCGCTGGCTGCGGGACTGGTTATCCCGCCAACGGCTTTGGCCGGCACGAGGCGATCCGCCTCGCGCGGCAGATGGATGCGGAAGGTCGTGCCTTTTCCGGGGGTGGAGATCAGCTGCACCGGATGGTGCAGCATGCGCGACAGCCGGTCGACGATGGAAAGGCCGAGCCCGAGGCCGGATGCCGTTCTTGCACCTTCGTCCAGCCGGGCGAATTCCTTGAAGACGGTGCGAAATTTAGATGAGGGGATGCCGATACCGGAATCAGTCACCTGAATGACGACTTCACCGCCCCGTCGGCGCGCACCGACGACCACCTTGCCCTTCAGCGTATATTTAATGGCGTTGGAAACGAGATTCTGTATCAGGCGCCGCAGGAGGTTGGGGTCGGAGCGGACGGTCAGCGAGGTTGGCATGACCACGAGGTCCAGGTTCTTCTCCTGCGCCATCGGTGCGAAATCGGTCTCGATGCGTTTCAGCAACTCATTCAGCGGCACGGATGTCATGCGCGCCTTCATAGAGCCGGTGTCGAGACGGGAAATATCGAGGACCGCACCGAGAATGGTCTCCACCGATTCCAGCGCCGAATCGATATTGTGGACGAGATCGCTTTCGCCAGAAGCGCCAAGCCGTTCGACCAGCGAGGAGGAATAGAGGCGGGCGGCGTTCAGGGGTTGGAGAATGTCATGACCGGCGGCGGCGAAAAAGCGTGTCTTGCCGATATTCGCCTCGTCGGCGGAGGCTCTCGCTTCCGCCAGTTCGCGATTGACGCGGGTAAGCTCCACTGTTCGCTCCGCCACGCGCTGCTCCAGCGTTTCGTTTGCCTGTTTCAGCGCCTGATCGCTCGCAACACGCTGGGTGATATCGGTGAAGGTGGCGACGATGCCCTTGTCCGGCATGGTGTTGGAGCGCACTTCGATGATGCGCTCCCCGCCCGCCAGCACCAGCGAGAAGGGCAGGTCCATGGTCAGGAAGCTGGTAATCAGCTCATTCGTGTCGCCATCAGGCATGTCGCCGCGTTCCTGCAGCATCGAAACGATATCCGTGAGCGGTACGCCGACCTGCCCGAATTGCTCGGGCAAATCCAGAAGGGTGCGGAAGCGCCGGTTCCAGATGGTCAGCTGCTGCGAACTGTCGAAAACCGCAATGCCCTGATCCATCTGGGCGAGCGCGGTCTGCAGCATGTCCTGATTATATTGCAGGGCCTCGCTTGCCTGATCGAGCAGCCATGCCGTGTCCGCGCTGGTATCTTCCGCCTTTTGAAGAATGATCGAAAGCACCAGGCGGGCGGAGGAGGAGCCGATGGCGCTGCCCAGCAGCTGTTCGGAGAAATGGATCAGCGCCATGTCCGCCGGCTGGTCGTCATTGAGCTTCCTGCCCGCCGTCTTTTCATAGGTCGCGAGTGACCGCAGCATGCGCTCCTCGCCGAGATAACGGGCGACCGCGCTTTTGAGGTCACCGACGCTGACGCGGGTTTTCCAGCCGCGGGTGGCGAATTGCGATTTCGAGTGGCGCTTGACGAAGATGCCGGACTGGATGCGCTCCACCGGCCTCGGATTGCGCGAAAGCGAGCCGAGCACGAAGGCGAGGCTGTTGACGAGCAGGCTGAGAATGACCGCATTCACGAATGGGTCGGCTTCCGGCCCATTGAATACCGTGCTGCCGGAAAACAGGAAACCGAGAATATTGGCTGCCACCTCGGAATTATCAGGCCCGCCGAAGCTGGGCAGGAACAGCAGATAGGCCCAGACGAAGAAACCCGAACTCAGCCCCGCGATCGCGCCGCGGGCATTGGCGCGCCGCCAGAACAGCCCGCCGAAAAGGGCAGGGGCCATCTGCGCAATGGCGGCGAACGCCAGAAGGCCGATGGAGGCAAGGCCCGTGGCGCTATCGGCGGCGCGATAATAGCCATAACCCAGCAGCAGCACGGCAAAGATCGCCGTTCGACGGATGTTGAGCAGCGTCTTGGCGAAGTCGTCCCGGTGCGGCGAGCGGTTCAACAGCTTTTGCCGCAGGAAGATCGGCATGACGATATCATTGGAAATCATGATCGACAGCGCCACCGAAGCGACGATCACCATAGCGGTCGCCGCCGAAAAGCCGCCGATGAAGGTGATCAGCGACACGACCGGCATCTGATGATTGAGCGGCAATTGCAGCACGTAGAGATCGGCGTCGCCATTGGCGCCGAGCGTCAGAATGCCGGCAAGCGCGATCGGCAGCACGAAGATGTTGATCGCGATCAGGTAGAGCGGCAGCAGGAACCCCGCCATGCGCAGCTCTTCCGGCGTGCGGTTCTCCACCACGGTGACGTGGAACTGGCGCGGCAGCAGGATGATGGCGAAACCGGAGAGCAGCGTCATTACGATCCAGCGGCTGATGGGCGTGTGATAGGAGATGGCCCGCATGGCCTGCTCATTGTCCGTGGCAAGCCGCCACAGATGCGCGGGCCCGTCGAAAAGGACGAAGAGCACGTAAAAGCCGACGGTGCACATGGCGACGAGCTTGACCAGCGATTCCATCGAAATCGCCAGAATAAGCCCGTCCTGATGTTCGGTGGCATCGGTGTGGCGGGTGCCGAACATGACGGCAAACCCGGCCATGACGATGGTGACGACCAGCGGCAGATCAAGGAAATAAAGATTGCCGCTGCCAATCCCGTAATCGCCGGGATCGACCATCGTCGCCACCGAGCTGGAAACGGCTTTCAGCTGCAGCGCGATATAGGGAATGGCGCCGACGAGCGCGATGATGGCGACGATCATCGCCACGGTGGAATTCTTGCCATATCGGGCGGCGATGAAATCCGCAACGGAAGTCAGTTTTTCCGTTTTCGCCAGTTCAACGATGCGGCGGATGATCGGCATGCCGATCGTGAAGGCAAGGATCGGCCCCGTATAGATGCCGAGAAATTCCAGCCCCCTGTCTGCCGCGAGCCCCACACCGCCGAAATAGGTCCAGGAGGTGCAATAGATTGCCAGGCTGAGCGCATAGACGAACGGACGCCCCTTTTTCGGGGCGTTTCTTCCACGGCTTTTCCGGTCCCCGTAGCTCGCGACAGCAAACAGCAGCAGGACATAAGCGAAGGCCGAACCGAATATGATCCACCCAGGAAGCACGCATCCTCCCATGCAAGAGTTCCCTCATATCAGCATAGGCGAATTCCGGGCCGTTGAGAATGAGCGCGGTCTGATCATAAAGTTCAAGGCGCGCGTGCAAAAAAGCTAATAAATGCAATCCCGCGGATTCCAAATGATGCCCGGACCCTATATGGTTGAGCGCGTAGGGACAGTCACATAGCTTCAGCTCGCGAAGCAGGAGAGAGGGACAATCTGAATGCTTAACGAATTTAAAACCTTCATTGCCCGCGGCAATGTCATGGATCTGGCCGTGGGTGTTATTATCGGTGCAGCTTTCAGCAAGATCGTCGACTCCGTCGTCAACGATCTCATCATGCCGATCGTCGGCGCAATCTTCGGCGGGTTCGATTTTTCGAACTACTTCCTGCCGCTGAGTTCCGGCGTCACCGCCACTTCGCTCGCCGCCGCCCGCGATCAGGGCGCCGTCTTCGCTTATGGCAGCTTTCTGACGGTTCTCATCAACTTCCTTATCCTGGCCTGGATCATTTTCCTGATGGTCAAGGGCGTCAACAAGCTGCGCGATTCGGTTGAGCGCAAGAAGGTTGAGGAAAAAGCGGAAGCAGCTCCGCTGCCGGAAGATGTCAAGCTCCTCACCGAAATCCGCGATCTGCTGAAGACGCGTTGATTGCCGGCATTGTCCCCGGCCTGATTTGCCGGCCCGCGCGGCCGGCGGTCTCCTGCCGGGGATGATCCATAAAGAAAATCCATGATCGCCTCACGGAATATCATGCACATGGCTGGTTCGATGCGATAAGAAGGCACCAAACGGAGTGTCTTTAATGTCCATTTTGAACAGTCTGAGTGCGCGCTCTCTGGCGGCTCCCGAGAGCGGCATTGTCGAAGTCGTGAATTATGCCCGGGGGCGGGACAATCTCCTGCCGCTCTGGGTCGGCGAAGGTGATCTGCCGAGCCCGGACTTCATCAATCAGGCCGCCATCGATGGGCTGAACAACGGCGAGACCTTCTATACCTGGCAGCGTGGCATTCCCGAATTGCGCCAGGCGCTGAGCCGTTATTACGAACGCCATTTCGCGGCGTCGCTGCCGCCGGAGCATTTTTACGCTACCGGTTCCGGCATGCAGGCGATCGTGCTCGCCGTGCAGGCGCTGACCTCGCCTGGTGACGAAATGGTCTATCTGTCGCCGACATGGCCGAATATCGTCGCCGCCATCGGCGTGGCAGGCGCGAAGGCGGTTCCGGTCGGTATCGATTTCCGCGACGGCCGCTGGGATCTCGATATCAACAGGCTGGAAAGCGCGATCACCGGCAAGACGAAGGCGCTTTTCATCAATACGCCCTCCAACCCGACCGGATGGACGGCGACGCTCGATAATCTTCGTGATGTTCTGGCGCTCGCCCGCAAACACGATCTGTGGATCGTCGCCGACGAGATTTATGCGCTTTATCATTATTCCGGCAGCCGTGCGCCATCCTTCCTCGACGTCATGGAGCCGGATGACAAGATCGTTTTCGCCAATTCCTTTTCGAAGAACTGGTCAATGACCGGCTGGCGTGTCGGCTGGCTTGTCGCCCCGCCGGCCATCGGTCAGGTCATCGAAAACCTCATTCAATATTCCACCTCGGGCGTGGCGCAGTTCATGCAGCGCGGCGCAGTCGCCGCCCTTGATCACGGTGATGGTTTCGTCCGCGAGAATTACGAGCGCGCTCTGACATCCCGTGACATTCTCTGCGATGCGCTCATCGCGACGAACCGTGTGGAAACCCTGAAACCCGACGGCGCTCTCTATGCCTTTCTCAAGATAGACGGCGTGACGGACAGCCGGGCCACGGCGCTCGATATCGTCGACAAAACAGGGGTCGGCCTTGCGCCCGGCACGGCCTTCGGCCCGGGAGGGGAGCTGTTTCTCCGTGCCTGTTTCCTTCGCAACCCAAGGCAGATAGAAGATGCGGCCGAGCGGCTGGCATCCTATATCCTCGGCAGGTAAGCGTCGCCTTTGCGTATAATGGTTTCCCCTGCCGCGCCGGGATCGCGCTGCGGTAGGGAAATCGGCAACAAAATCACAGCGAAGACCTAAAACTGCAACCCCACGGCGCAACCATCGACGTGGCGGATTTTCTGTGATATGCGCTCCTTGTTCCATTTATGAGAACATTTTCATCTAATAAATAAAAAGCACCTCATTGCGCTAACCAATCGTAAGCCACCTTTTTAATGGGGCGGGGGTTCGGCCGCGTATTCGCTGTGCAAGTAATCAATGATGAAGAATTATTGGCTTTGATGGGCTCAAGAAAAGCAAACAGGGAAGTAGTGTCATGGCTGTTCTGGTCACGGGTGGGGCCGGCTATATAGGAAGCCACATGGTGTGGGCTTTGCTCGATGCCGGGGAAGAGGTCGTTGTTGTCGACCGGCTTTCGACGGGGTCGCGCTGGGCGGTCGCGCCGGCGGCGCGTTTTTATCTCGGCGATGCGGCGGATCGCGCCTTGCTCGACCAGATTTTCGAAGAAAACCAGATCGAGACCATCTTCCATTTCGCGGGCTCCGTCAGCGTTCCTGAATCGATCAGCCAGCCGCTCGAATATTACGAAAACAACACGGGCACGACCCGCGCCCTCGTTGCGGCGGCAGTCGGCCACGGTATTCGCAATTTCATCTTCTCGTCGACAGCCGCCGTCTATGGAAACCAGCCCTTTGATGACCCGGTTCCCGAAACCGCGATCCTCAGCCCTGAAAACCCCTACGGCCTGTCGAAGCTCGCCTCCGAAATCATGCTGCGCGATGTCGTGCAGGCGCATGACTTCAATTACGTGGCGTTGCGGTATTTCAACGTCGCCGGAGCCGACCCGCAGGGGCGCGCCGGGCCATCTCCCACGGGTGTGGCAAACCTCATCAAGGTCGCCTGTGAAGCTGCTACCGGTCGCCGCGACCGGGTGGAAGTCTACGGAACGGATTACCCGACCGCGGATGGCACCGGCGTTCGCGATTATATTCATGTCAGCGACCTGATCGACGCGCATATGCTGGCCATGGCGCATCTGCGCGCCGGCGGCGGCACACGCACGCTCAATTGCGGTTATGGCGTTGGTTATTCGGTTCTTGATGTCCTGCAGGCCGTGCAGCAGGAATCGGGGTGCGATTTCCCGATCATCCATTGTCCGCGTCGCCCGGGCGATATTGCGGCCATGGTGGCGGATTCGGCGCGCATCCAGTCGGAGCTGGGCTGGCGTCCTCGCTTCAACGATCTGGTGACCATCGTTCGCACTGCGCTCCAGTGGGAGGCCAAACGCCAGGCCCAGCAAAGCGACAGGATTCCGCCGGTGCGGCGCAAGCTGGCGGCAATAGGCTGAGCGGACTTTGCTTTACCGAAAACGGTCTTTCCTGACGGAAGGATAAAGGATCGGCCGATCCAGCGGGGCGGCTGGTCGAAGCCAGCGATCCCGGTCAAAGAAGCTGCGTGTCAGTTTCAACCCCGGCGATTGTTCGCTTGCGAGCAAAATCACGTTCAGGCGATGCGGCGCCGTCGGCTCCGGCTTTATGGAAACCGAAATACCGAAATGTTGTGCCTGATAGGGTTGCATCCGCCGTGCCGACTCAAGCATGTTCGCCAGATCAGCCCAGCGGGTTTGTTCGACGATCATGGTGAGTGTTTCATCGAGTTTTGTCAGAATGGCAGCACCATCCGGCGTCTTCGGCGCAACGGCCTTCATCCTGATGGAGCGCACTTCGCCGGACGCCTCGCCCCTGATCTCGAGAAAGAGCGACGCCCGCTCCGTCGGGCCTGCCGCGTTCCCGGCCGTAAGATCGGCCATGCACTCGAAATTGCGGATGTTGATCTGGCTTGCGTGCCAGCCCTGTAGGTTGGAAAAACCTGCGGCAGTAATGCGGTCGCAAAGCTCCTTGCCGGAAAGAACGAAATCGCGGGCGAAAGATGCCCTGTCGCCCGCTTGCTCGAATTTCAGCAGATGGGGCGGCAGAGAGACTTTTGGGGCAACCGGTTTCCGCCGTTTGACAGGCTTCATCTTCGGCGTTGGTTCCACGGAGCCTGTGGCGGATGCCAGATTGAGATAAATCAGCAGGCTTTTGAGGTGTTTCCCGTCATTGGCCAGCAGCACCGTCGCCCCGATGGCAAGGCAAACGGCCAGCACCGCAAACAGCAGCGCGCCGGAGCTCACTCTTTTCTGCAAGCCTGCGTCCATCGCAAGACCTTAAGGGGCTGGCGGAAAGGCGTCAGCCGGTTCTGATATGGCTTTTCGGGCTGTCGGCAGCCCGGTGAATATATGGTGGGAGCGGAGGCTCTGAAAATCTTATGCAATTCACCGCCGAAGTTTCCGGCGGTGCAGGTCTTATTCGCCGTTGTTCTTGGCCGTGTCCTGTCCACCGGCGCTGCTTTCATCGTCTGCGACCGGAATGGCGTAGGAGCCGTTCAGCCAGCGGGCGAGATCAAGCGAGCGGCAGCGATCCGAACAGAAAGGATAGTCTTCCCGTGTCGAGGGCCGGCCACATTCAGGGCAGGGCTGGGATTTGCGAAGCGGCGTGACATTTCCAGCGCCTTCAGGAGATTTTGCCATGGGCCTATCCTTCGAGCCAGCCCGAAGTCACCTCAAATCCTTCTCCGGAAAGAAGCGACATGGTCTCATAAAGCGGCAGGCCGACGACATTGGTATAAGAACCGGTCAGCTTCTGCACGAATGCGCCGGCGATGCCCTGGATGCCATAGGCTCCCGCCTTGCCGCGCCATTGCCCGGAGGCAATGTAAGCCTCGATTTCGCGCGTGGAGAGGCGCTTGAAACGCACCTTTGTCTCCGCCACCTTCTGACGGATTTTGCCGCCGGGGGTGACGAGGCAGATGCCGGTATAGACCCAATGGCTGCGTCCCGAAAGAAGATGCAGCGCCGCCGAGGCCTCTTCCGTATATTCGGCCTTGCCGACGATGCGGCGACCAACGGCGACCACGGTATCGGACCCAAGAACATAGGCGTCTTTCCACGCCTGTTCGTTCTTCAGCGCCGCCTGCGCGGCTTCCGCCTTCTGCAATGACAGACGACGGCAGAGCGTGCGCGGATGCTCAAGCTTGGCCGGGGTCTCGTCGATATCCATCGGCATCAGACGTGCCGGTTCGATACCGATCTGATGCAGCAATTCCAGACGCCGCGGCGAGCCGGATGCCAGAACGAGCTTTTGTTTTGAATTGGTCATTGCGCTGCCCGGGCGTCCGTTGCGGAACGTGGATTACTTGAAGCGATAGGTGATGCGGCCCTTGGTGAGGTCGTAAGGCGTCATTTCAACCAGCACCTTGTCGCCGGCGAGAACGCGGATACGGTTCTTGCGCATGCGGCCCGCCGTGTGGGCGATGATTTCGTGGTCGTTCTCAAGCTTCACGCGGAATGTTGCGTTCGGCAGCAATTCGGTTACGATGCCCGGGAATTCAAGGACTTCTTCTTTTGTCATGTAAGGGTTTTCTTCCTGTTGATAGTGCCGGACATATCGAGTCCGGGAAAATTGCGCGGAAACTACACAATCCCGGCACATTTGTGAACCTCTAAAGCATCGGCTTGAAAATCGCGATTGATTTTAACAGGCCGAGGCATTTTTCAGTCTTTTGAAAGCGTATCCGCCACCGGCTGCTGCCGCCTCGGCAGTCGTTCCGAGATCAGCTTTGCCAGATGGTCCCGCACTTCGCGATAGGCTTCGAGGATTTGCTCGCGCGTGCCCGTGATCACCGTCGGGTCCATGGTCGGCCAATAGACCACGTCGAGCGAATTCGAGCGCGTCAGTTCCAGTGCGGCGTGATGGGCTTCGGGTGTCAATGTAATGATCAGATCGAAAAAATCATCCTCGATCTCGTCCAGAGTGCGCGGCTTGTGCTTGCCGAGCGAAAATCCCTGCTCTTCCAGTACGGCATCCACGAAAGGATCGCGCTCGCCGGCCCGCACGCCTGCCGACTGTATATAGATGCCGGGCGCCACCAGCCGTTTGGCGATGACCTCCGCCATGGGGGAGCGAATGGAGTTCATGCCGCACATGAAGAGGACCGATTTGGGCGCTCGTCCCTCGTTTGGTGCTGCGGCAGGATCGCTCATCTCTAACCCCGCCAATAAAGCACGCAGACAAGGGTGAAGAGGCGGCGCGCCGTGTCGAAATCCACCTTTATCTTGCCGGAAAGCCGATCCATCAACGTCTGCGAGCCGTCATTGTGAATGCCGCGCCGGCCCATGTCGATCGCCTCGATCTGGCTCGGCGTGGAGGAGCGGATAGCCTCGTAATAGCTTTCGCAGATCAGGAAATAGTCCTTGATGATGCGGCGGAATGGCGTCAGCGACAGGATATGGATCGCGACATCCTTCTCGTCTTCCGTTCTGATCGAGAAAACCAGCTTGGCGTCGACCAGCGAAATATGCAGCCGGTATGGCCCGCCGGCATGGCCAAGCGGCTCAAAGGTGTTTTCTTCGATCAGATCGAAGATGGCGACGGCGCGTTCATGCTCCACGTCGGGCGTGGACCGGCCGATGCTGTCGTCCAGTACCACGTCGCAGAGCCGGAAATCGCCTGAAGCCATCTCTTAACTTTCCGGATTGAGGCGAATGGAGACCGAACGCGCATGTGCGTCCAGCCCCTCGGAGCGGGCAAGGGTAATCGCTGCCGGCGCAAGCTGGCGCAGCTGCTCGGGGCCAAGCCGCAGGATCGAGGTGCGCTTGACGAAATCCAGCACCGAAAGGCCGGAGGAGAAGCGCGCCGAGCGGGCCGTCGGAAGAACATGGTTGGAGCCGCCGACATAATCGCCGATCACCTCCGGCGTATGGCGTCCGACGAAGATCGCACCCGCATTGCGGATGTGGGCCATCAGCGCATCCGGATCATCGACGGCAAGTTCCAGATGCTCGGCGGCGATGCGGTTGGCCAGCGGAATGGCGTCGGTGAGTTTTTCGACCAGAATGACCGCGCCGAAATCCGCCCAGCTTGCCGCCGCCGTCTCGGAGCGCGACAGACGCTTCAGCTGCCGCTCGACAGCGGCCTCAACCGCCTTGCCGAGTTCGGCATTGTCGGTGATCAGGATGGATTGCGCGCCGCGATCGTGCTCCGCCTGGGCGAGAAGGTCGGCGGCCAGCCAGTCCGGATCATTGTCCTTGTCGGCAATGACAAGCACTTCGGAAGGGCCGGCAATCATGTCGATGCCGACAGTGCCGAAGACCTGGCGCTTTGCGGCGGCCACATAGGCATTGCCGGGGCCGACGATCTTGGCGACCGGCGCGATGGTTTCCGTACCATAGGCAAGCGCTGCCACGGCCTGCGCGCCGCCGATACGATAGATCTCCTCGACGCCGGCAATACGCGCCGCAGCCAGCACCGCCGGGTTGACCGCGCCGCCATTGGCCGGCACGACCATGACGATACGTTCCACACCGGCAACCTTGGCCGGTACGGCGTTCATCAGCACCGAGCTTGGGTAGCTGGCCGTGCCGCCGGGCACATAAAGGCCCACGGCTTCGATGGCGGTCCAGCGCGAGCCGAGGCCGACGCCGATATCGTCCTCGTAGATATCGTCCTTCGGCATCTGCCGCGCATGGTGTTTTTCGATACGCCGGGCAGCAAGTTCAAGCGCCTCGATCACGCTTCTGTCGACGGCGACAAAGGCCGCATCGATCTCATCCGCTGTCACCCGCATCGGGACTTTCGAGAAATCGATGCCGTCGAATTTCTGGGAATAGTGGGCAAGGGCCGCATCGCCGCGATGGCGGACATCGTTGATGATGTCGCGAACGGTCGCGTTGACGTCTTCGGAAACTTCTCTCTTGGTTGTCAGGAAGGCAGCGAATTTCTGTTCGAAATCAGCCGATGCCCGCTCCAGCCAGATTGCCACGCCATTACCCTTTCATTGTCCCCGCGGGAAATCCCGCGAGGTGCACGAACTTGCCGCAGAAGAATTGCGGCTCTGGTATGTGGCATAAATCGAAACGGCAAGGAAAGGCAACCGTTGCGAAGGCTCGCGACGTTTATTCGCTGTCGGGATGATGTGGTTTGGTAGCGGTTTCCCAGGCGCCGCTCACATCGGTCAGCTGCGCCTCGATGCATTCGACATCAAGCGCGATGGCGCCGCCGCCGGACAGCGTCAGCTCCACCGCGCCGTCAGGCCCTTCGCCATTCTGCACGAAGCGGATGGCGAGGAGCGACAGCACCTGTTCCTTGTCGGCGCGGTTGATGCCGTGCGAGCGGACGGCGGAGACCCGCTTCAGGAAAACGATGCTGCGGCAGCGTTCCGGCGGCAGGCTCTTTTTCTCAGCGCTTTCCCAGACGAAACGATTGGCGGAAAGCGTGAACTGGCCATGCTTCGGTTCGAAGGCGACGTCCTTCAGTTTGAAGACGCTGTCCTGCATATGCGTCGAAATGACGGAGAGATCTTCAGTATCCAGCGCCAGCAATTTCAGGCCGCTCATCGTTTTCTTCCTTCTTCTGCGGTGCGGACCGCTATTTCCATGACTTACAATGGAAATAGGCAGTCCGGGCCCACTCTGCAACGGGTAGAAAACGGATGAGCGGCGATGAAAGGATCAATCGCTGACGCGTTCGACCAGCGCACCGCAGCGGGTGAGCTTTTCTTCGAGGCGTTCGAAGCCGCGATCGAGGTGATAGACGCGCGAAACCATGGTCTCACCTTCCGCCACGAGGCCGGCAATGACCAGCGAGACGGAAGCGCGAAGGTCAGTCGCCATCACTGGTGCACCCTTCAGGCGGGAGACGCCTTCGATGCGGGCCATCTGGCCGGAGAGCGAAATCTTCGCGCCGAGGCGGGCCAGTTCCTGCACATGCATGAAGCGGTTTTCGAAAATGGTTTCGGTAATATGCGAGACGCCCTGCGACCGGGTCATCAGCGCCATGAACTGCGCCTGCAGGTCGGTGGGGAAGCCGGGGAAGGGCTCGGTGACGATATCGACCGGCTGGATGCCATTGCCGTTGCGCACGACGCGCAGGCCTGTCTCCGTCTCGCTGATGGTAGCGCCTGCGAGCCGTAGCGTATCGAGCGCGTTGTCGAGCAGCGATGCGCGTGTGCCTTCCAGCACCACGTCCCCGCCGGCCATGGCGACCGCCATGGCATAGGTGCCGGTTTCGATGCGATCAGGCAGAACCCGGTGGCGCGCGCCGGAAAGCGAAGTGACGCCTTCAATGGTGATGGTGGAGGTGCCAGCGCCTTCGATCTTCGCGCCCATGGCGGTCAGGCACTGGGCCAGATCGACCACTTCCGGCTCGCGCGCGGCGTTGTGGATAACGGTGGTGCCGCGGGCAAGGCTTGCCGCCATCAGCATCACATGTGTCGCGCCGACGGAAACTTTCGGGAAGGTGTAAACGGCGCCGATCAGGCCGCCCTTGGGAGCGGTGGCGTTGATGTAACCGCCATCGATCTCCATCGTCGCGCCGAGTGCTTCAAGGCCCTCGATGAACAGGTCGACCGGGCGCGTGCCGATGGCGCAGCCGCCGGGCAGCGAAACGCGGGCGCGGCCCTCGCGCGCCAGAAGCGGGCCGATGACCCAGAAGCTCGCGCGCATCTTGGAAACCAGCTCGTAAGGCGCTGTTGTGTCTACAATGGTGCGGCAGGTGAAATGCACGGTGCGGGAATAGGCTTCGCCCTGGCTTTCGCGGCGGCCGTTCACGGAAATATCGACGCCGTGATTGCCGAGAATGCGGATGAGCTGCTCCACGTCAGCCAGATGCGGCACGTTTTCGAGCGTCAGCGTGTCGCTGGTCAGAAGCGATGCGATCATCAACGGCAAGGCGGCGTTTTTAGCGCCGGAGATGGGAATGATGCCGTTTAGCTTGTTGCCACCCGTAATTCTGATGCGATCCATGCGTCCCTACGGGCCTGTGCCCGCCTTTCTTATAGTGCCTTGCGGAAAGGCGCGTCCTTAGACGAATTTCCGCGGCGTTTCAATTTTATGCTGATGAATTCTCTATGAGGATGATTCGTCCGTTTTTGCGGCAGGCAGGCCAATAGTATCGTCCTCTTCGCCGGCACGGCGCGCACGAACCTGCTGTTTGCGCTTCAAAAGATTTTCACGAAGCTTCTTGGCCGCTCGCGCCTTGCGCTCCGCTTCGCGCTGCCGCGCCTTTTCGCCGGGCCCTGCCTGCGGCTTACCCTCGGCCACCGGGGCGGATGCTTCTGCAGAAGCGCCGGCGGAAACCGCTGCCTTTGCCTGTTTGTCATGATGTTCGTTCATAGATTCAGCAATATCTGAAAAATGCATTTTTCAACAGGGGGCACGCTTTTTTGCCCCGCTTGATGAAGAATATCGTTTTGCGACTTGCGCTCGTCAAAAACCTATGGCAATAGGCCGCCACGCTTGATGCTGAAGCAAACGCTTCGGCGCCGGATGCTGCTATAGCTCAGGGGTAGAGCACTCCCTTGGTAAGGGAGAGGCCGAGAGTTCAAATCTCTCTAGCAGCACCATTTTCCCCGCGATTTCAAATGTTTACGCAACGGTTTGCACCGCTCACATGCGGCGGTTGATGCATGCCCGCGCCGCGCAGCCGGCCGCAAATGGAAAACCGCGCCCCTTGCGAAGCGCGGTTTCCATATCCGAATATTCTGTTGCTGCCAGAGCGGGACGAAACCGCCCGTAGCCATCGGGCGCCGCTTACTGACGGAATAGCGACAGGATATTTTCGGAACTGGTATTGGCGATGGAGAGCGACTGGATGCCCAGCTGCTGCTGTGTCTGCAGCGCCTTGAGGCGGGTCGATTCTTCGTTCATGTCGGCATCCACCAGGCGGCCGATGCCGCTGTCGATGGAGTCGGTGAGCTTCGACACGAAGTCTTCCTGAAGGCCGATGCGCATCTTGATCGAGCCGAGAGCGGCGGAAGCGCTGCTCAGGGATTGAAATGCGGTTTCGACATCGGTGAGAAGATTACCGATGGTGTAGGCCGGCGGCGTTGCAGAAGCGAACAGCTTGAGATCGATGTCCCATACGGAAATGCCGGAGGCTGTTCCGGGTTGTCCGATGATGCCCCTCGTGGTGTCGAGCGTCGCGGGTGAGCCGGTCAGGCCGAAAAGCACATTGGCGGTTGTCGTGCCGGCAGTGGTATCGACAAGCGTATAGTCCGTTTTCGTCACGCTGACAGTGCCGCCGCCGTCGCGAACAAAGCCGGAAACGACAGTCTTGGCGCCGGTGCCCAGCAGCCAATTCTCGCCGCTGAAGGATGCGCCCTGCGCGATCGATTCAAGCTGCTTTTTCAGCTGGTCGATCTCTTCCTGGATCTTGGTCTTGTCCACACCTTCTTCGGTGGCGGCAACGATCTTCGATTTGATTTCCTTGACGACTTCGACCGAGCTTTCCATTGCGGAATAGGCGACATCAATCTTTGCCGCGCCGAGGCCCAGTGCATCCTGAACCGCGGAAAGGGCCATGTTGTCGGAGCGCATCGTCGTCGCGATCGACCAGTAAGCAGCATTGTCGGATGCAGTCTTGACCCGCAGACCCGAAGATACTCTTGATTGTGTTTCTTCGAGCTGGCCGCTGATTGCGCGCAAGGTCTGAAGCGCCGACATGGCGGCTGTGTTCGTCAGAATACTTGTCATAATTGCCCCTCTGAGCTGGCTAAATGGGAAGGGACATTCCGGGATCGCCGGAAACGACTGAGCGGCGTGATGCCTGTTAACCTCTTTTTCGTCTTGGTTAACGAGTCGTTTCGATGCGCTGATTTAGCCGTGATTTGGTTAACGAACTCTTAATCAAAAAATCTCTTAATTTCGCAGGTGAATAAACAAACAAAAACCGCGCCTTTCGGCGCGGTTGATTTTTTAGGCTGAGGCTTCTGATTAACGGAAGAGCGACAGGATGCTTTCGGAGTTGCTGTTGGCGATCGAGAGAGCCTGAACACCGAGCTGCTGCTGGGTCTGCAGGGCCTTGAGGCGGGTGGACTCTTCGTTCATGTCAGCGTCCACGAGGCGGCCGATGCCCTTGTCGATGGAGTCGGACAGCTTGGAAGCGAAATCTTCCTGCAGGCCGATACGCATGGAGAGCGAACCGAGCTTAGCTGCAGCGCTCGTCATTGCCTTCAGGGAGTTTTCAACCAGCGTCAGGGCTTCGGCCATGTTCGTGGCGCGGTCAGCGGCTGCATACTGGGTGATATCAAGCGTGTAGACGGACTGGGCAGCGACAGTCGTGAACGTGCCAGTCGTGCCGAGAATGCCGCTCGTGTCCGGAACGCCTGCGGAGTCGACCGAGCCGAACAGAGTGTTGCCGGTTGCGGTGTTGTCGAGAGCGTATTTCGTGGTCGTGACGTTAACGGCGCCGCCGGTGGAGCGAACGAAGCCGGCAACGACCGACTTGTCCGGGTCCGTGCCGGGGGTCGTCGCACCGAGCGTCGAAACGCCGACGAGCCAGTTTTCACCGTAGAAGGAAGCGCCCTGTGCGATCGATGCGAGCTGCTTCTGGAGCTGGCCGATTTCTTCCTGAACCTTGGTGCGGTCGACGCCTTCTTCAGTTGCCGTGACCAGCTTTGCCTTGATTTCCTTGACGACTTCGATTGCCGATTCCATGCCGGCAGAAGCGGTGTCTACCTTGGCGGCGCCGAGGCCGAGAGCGTCGGAAACGGAGGAGAGGGCCATGTTGTCGGAGCGCATCGTGGTTGCGATCGACCAGTAAGCAGCGTTGTCAGCAGCTTCGCCAACGCGAAGGCCGGAGGAAACGCGTGCCTGAGTGGATTCCATGTTCTGGCCGATAGAGCGCAGGGTCTGGAGCGCAGACATTGCTGCGACATTCGTGATAATGCTCGTCATAGTAGTGTGCCCCTTGAATGGCTGATTAAAGAAGGGACATTCCGGTTTCACCGGGAACGGCGCACAGCATCATGCCTGCTAACTGGCTGATTTTTAACGTTAGCTCGCCGTTTCGATGAGCATTAGGTAACGCGGGTTTGGTTAATGAATTGATAAGCGGAGAAAGAAATTCAGCGTCGTCAAAATTAAAAAATGCAACTCTCGCGCGCACGCGCGCGTATCGCCAAAAGTTTAAAAAAAAGATAAGGCCGCACCGTTTCCGGATGCGGCCTCATTGATGCATTCAGTCCGATTCAGCCTTTCGGACCTTTATGCCTTCTATCCCAATCTGCGCTCGGTCAGCCCCCGATTGCCTGTGGGAAGAAATTTGTCCCCCAGCCCCGAAGGGCTATGAGAAGCTCAGCTCTTAACGGAAGAGCGACAGGATGTTCTGCGAGTCGCTGTTGGCGATCGACAGAGCCTGGATTGCCAGCTGCTGCTGCGTCTGGAGAGCCTTCAGCTTGGTGGACTCTTCGTTCATGTCGGCGTCAACGAGACGGCCAACGCCCTTTTCGATGGTGTCGGACAGCTTGTCGGCGAAGTCGGTCTGCAGGTCGATGCGTGCAGACAGCGAACCGAGCTTGGCGCCGGCGCTGGTCATCTTCGTCAGAGCGGTTTCAACGGAGTAGAGGGCGTTGTCGAGATCGTCGGTGGTGACGTTCATGTCGAGAACGGAGATCTGGGTGTAGGTCTTGGCGCCGACAGTCGTCGTCGCACCGGTGGCGTTCAGGATACCGGAATTTGCGTCGATCGTGCCGGGCGTAGCTTCCGTGTAAAGCATGGAGGTGGCGTCGAGAGCGTAGTCCGTCGTCTTGACGCTGACGTTGCCGCTGGCGTCACGAACGAAGCCGGAAACAACCGTCTTGGTGGCGTTGGCGCTGGAAACGAGCCAGTTTTCACCGTTGAAAGACGCGCTCGTGCCGATCGACTTCAGCTGGTCGAGCAGCTGCGTGACTTCTTCCTGAACCTTGGCCTTGTCAACGCCCTGTTCCTTGGCGGCAACGACCTTTGCCTTGATGTCGGTGACAACCTTGATGGCGGCGTCCATACCGGCAGACGCGGTGTCAACCTTGGCGGCGCCCATGCCCAGCGCGTCGGAGACGGCGCCGAGAGCCTTGTTGTCGGAACGCATGGTGGTCGCGATCGACCAGTAGGCAGCGTTGTCGGAAGCCGAGCCAACCTTCAGGCCGGAAGAAATGCGGTCCTGCGTGGTGGACAGATCGGAAGCGATGGAGCGCAGGGTCGACAGAGCGGCCATTGCGTTGTTGTTGGTCAGAATGCTTGCCATAATAAATGTGTCCCTTGTTTTTACGAGATACTGGAGTGGGGACATACCGGGTTTGTGTATTACCGGTCGCAACGTTTCGGCTTCATGCCACTCGGTCCAGAAATTCTTAGTTTCGGAAACCAAACCCGCTGCGTGTAGTCAGAACTTCGCAGGGAAAAATTGCGCAATTATTAATTTGAGCGTTAAGAAATATTGGAGGATACTTATGGTTACTTTTTTATTTATTTGAATAGTAACTTTTATATTTATAAATATAGTTAGCCAATGGCTAGTAAAAATGGTAAACAAAGCATCAATAAGCAAAAACCCCGCGGCCTTGGGCGCGCGGGGTTAAAAAACAGGGTTAACGGGTGTCAATCCGGCACGAAGGCCCGTCAGTTGAACGATCTGACGAGACTGCCGACGAGCAGGTTCCAGCCGTCGATCAGCACGAAGAACAGGATCTTGAACGGCAGGGAAATGGAGGTGGGCGGCAGCATCATCATGCCCATGGCCATGGTGATGGTAGCGACGATGAGATCGATGACCAGAAACGGCAGGATAATGAGGAAACCGATCTCGAAACCGCGCCGGATTTCCGACAGCATGAAGGCCGGAACGAGCACTCGATAGTCGACGACGTTGTTGGTCATGACTTCCTGTCCGCGCTCGCGGGCAATGTCGACGAACAGTTTCAGATCCTTGTCACGCGTATTGGCGTTCATGAAGGTGCGGAAGGGTTCGGCGATGCGCTCTACGGCCTGCTGCTCGTTGATCTGGTTCTGCAGCAGCGGCTGCACGCCGTCGGTCCAGGCTTTGTCGAAGGTGGGCGACATGACATAGAAGGTCATGAACATCGCCATCGACAGCAGGATCATGTTGGAAGGGGTCGAGGCAAGCCCCATGCCGGACCGCAGGATCGAGAAGGCGATCACGAAGCGCGGAAAGCTCGTGACCATGATCAGAATGCCCGGTGCGACGGAGAGAACCGTCAGAAGACCGAAGGTGCGGATGATCCATGCCGCAACAGAGCCGTCTATCTGCGTGTTGAACAGATCGGACGGAAATTGCTGGGCATTGGCAAGGCCCGGCAAAGCAAGGAGGACGGCGATGGTTACAAGAAATCGAATCATTCGATGACAAAGGTCCGGAACATGACCTTGGATACGCGCCCTTGAGAGCGCAGGTCAACTCGTTCCTGAATGTCATCCTTAAGATATTGAAAGCCGCGCGGCCCTTCCAGCTGCTGAAGGGAAACGGTGCGGACATAGGCCATGATGTCCTGGTGGATATCTTCCGCCAGACCCACCTCGACCGGTCCCTTGAACATCAGCGCCACTTCCAGCCGCACCCAGTTCGTCGAGGGATAGGCGAGGTTGGTGGTGATGGGATCAAGCTGGACGATGCCGTTCGCCTCAGCCGAGATTTTCTCGATACCCTCTTCCTTTTTCTCACCGTGCCCGCCGGCAGCAGCCGGTGCATGCGCCTCCGCGCCGGCGATCTTCGGCGCGATCATGCCACCCACGAGCCAGCCGCCCCCCGCACCGAGCAGGGTGAGGATCGCAACGCCTGCGATGGTCATGACCAGAGGGGAGGATTTTTTCTTGCCCTCTGCCTGTTCGTTTTCCATGGGTCAGTCCGTTCCCGTGTTCCGGCGTCAGAGCGGCGAGAACAGGTCGACGACCTGCTGCCCGACCGGGGGCTGCTGCACTTCCGTCAGACGTCCGCGACCGCCATAGGAGATGCGTGCTTCGGCGATGCGCTCGTAGGAGATGATGTTCTGGGCATCGACATCCTGCGGCCGGACGATACCGCCGACGTTGAGGATGCGGATTTCGTGGTTCACGCGCACTTCCTGCGAGCCGCTGATGATGAGGTTGCCGTTTTCCAGAATGCCGGTCACCACGGCGGCCACCAGCAGCGTCAGCTTTTCGGAACGCTTGGTCTTGCCCTTCGCCTGGGTGTCGGTGTCGGAGCCGTATTTGATGCTCGAGTCCGCTTCCGGGGTCCAGCCGAAGATTTCGGCCTTGGCCTTCCAGTTCAGGCCGCTGGCATTGGTGCGGTTGCGCTCGGTCTCGTTGTCGAAATCGGCCTTGTCGTTGATCTGGATGTTGACTGTCAGGATGTCGCCGATGTTGAGCGCGCGCAGATCCTTGAACAGCGCGCCCTGACTGTCGCTCCACAGCGAATAGCCGCTGGCCATGTGCTTCGGCTGCTTGGGATACATACCCATCTGCGGCGTCTGGCTGAATTGCAGGCCGCTGCCGATCGGGCTCATCGCAGGTGCGTTGCCTATTTCCTTCAGGGTCTGGTTGTTCTGGCAGCCGGCAAGCAGAGCGAGCGGCAGGAGGAGGGCCGGAAGACGACGCGTGCTCATGAAGGATCCTTCGAAGTGTTTTTATCGGTTGCCTGCGACATGATGCCGGCGACAGTGGCGGCTTTCTGCGCATCCATCTCACTGAGAATGAGACCCGATTGGCGCGGCGGCAGCTGCATGATGATGGCGGCCGCAATCTCCACATGCATCTTCTCAAGCTGCGGTGCGGCGGCATCGGCCTTCATCGTCTTGTAGATGTCGACGAGATTGCTTTTCGCCTGATTGAGGAAATGCTCGCGGCGCGCCAGCCAGTCCTCATATTCCGCCTTGCGGTCTTCCAGCACGGCAATGCGCTCATTGACGTCGGACTGCAGCTTTTCCAGCTCCTGCTTCTGCATGAGATAACGCTGGTCGCGGGCCGCATCGGCGATGTTGGTGCAGAATTTCTGGATTTCATCCTGCGTGCTGAGTTCCGAGACCACGTTCTGCTGGCTTTCGGCGCCAGCGGCGGGAAGCAGGAAAAGCAGCGAGGCGACAGCCGCGAAGCGGACAAGGCCATTCGGGAAAGCGTTTTTCTTCTGATTGTCCATCATTGCAGCACAAGCTCCGCTTGAAGGGCGCCGGCGGATTTGATGCCTTGCAGAATGGCGATGATACCATCCGCCTTGAGCCCGATGCTGTTGAGACCGGCAACCAGTGTGCGAAGGTCGGGACCTTCGACGATGGCGACCTTGCTGCCTTCCTGCATTGCCATGATATCCGTCTGCGGCTGCACCGCCGTTTGACCGCGCGAGAAGGGTGCGGGCTGAATGACCTGCGGCGATTCCGTCACCTGCACGGTCAGCGTTCCGTAGCTGACCGCGACACGGGAAATGCGTACATCGGCGCCGATGACGATCGTGCCGGTGCGTTCGTTGATCACGACCTTGGCCGGGGTATCCGTCTCCACCGTCAGGTTTTCGATTTCCGCCATCAGCCGGGTGAGATCAGCCACGCGGGGCTTCTGCACCGCGATTTCCTGCGAATCGCGCGGCTCGGCGATCGGGTCGCCGTAACGGGCGCGGGCAAAGGCGTTGACGACATCGGCGACACGCACGGCGGTCGAAAAATCGGGATTGCGCAGCTGAAGGACGAGATTGACTGAATCCTTGAACTTGGACGGCAGCTCCCGTTCGATGATCGCGCCGTTCGGCACGCGGGCGGAGGTGGTCACGCCTTGGGTCAGCGTCGCCGCATCGCCCTGAGCCGAAAAGCCGTTGACGATCAGTGCGCCCTGCGCGACCGCGTAGATCTGTCCGTCCGCGCCGGAAAGCGAAGTCATGATGAGGGTGCCGCCACGAAGTGAGGTGGCATCGCCCAGCGAGCTGACCGTCACGTCGACACGGCTGCCGGGGCTGGCGAAGGGCGGCAGGTTGGCCGTCACCATGACAGCCGCGATATTCTTGGCGTTCGACTGACCGCCCTGCGTGGTGATGCCGAGGTTCTGCAGCATCGCCCGCATGGATTGTTCGGTAAACGGCGAGGAGCGCAGGCTGTCGCCCGTGCCTTGTAAGCCAACCACGAGACCATATCCAATCAGCTGGTTGTCACGCCCCGCCTGCAGCGATGCGATATCCTTGATACGGGATGTATCCGCATGGGCTGCGGGGAGGGAGAGGAAAGGCTGTGCCGAAAACAGGATGGCCGCGGCCAGGATACGAAGCACTCTCATTTCGCCATCACCTGAATGGTTCCGTCCTTCATGACCGTGCCGCTGACCATCACGCCGGAATCGATGTTGCGTACCCGCACGACTTCGCCGAGCGAGCCGTCGGTCATCGGCGTTCCCGAGGCCATCAGCGTCATGTTGCCGATTGTGAAGACGAGTTTGACGCTGGTGCCGCGCGTGACGAGCGACGGTTCGCGCAAGGCGGCAACGGGGATCGTGCGGCCGGGAAGTAGGGTCTGCTTGGAGATCATGCCTTCCACTTCGCTGATATCGCTCGCATAACCCGAGGAAATATTGGGATTGGTCACTTCCACCGGCTTCACCTGCTCAGGCGTGATCGTCTCGCCCGGATAGATGGTGCGCGTCGGGACCAGCGCCATCGGCGCTTGGGCAAGCGCGGGGACAAGAGCCCCCAGTGAAAAGGCAGACGCCAGGCACATACGGACGAGCGCCGTTCTGCAGCTGCTATTGTTCCGGACAAACCTCATGTTCGCCTGCCTTTCCGTTCTTACTTCAGGTTCTTGCTGACAATCGAAGCCATTTCGTCAGCGGTGGTGATGACCTTGGAATTCATCTCGTAGGCGCGCTGCGCCGTGATCAGGTCGGTGATTTCCTTGACGGCATCGACGTTCGAGCCTTCGAGGTAGGATTGCTTGATGTAGCCGTAGCTCGGATCGTCAGGCACGCCGATGACAGCGTCGCCGGATGCCGGCGTCTGGGCAAAGAGGTTGTCGCCGAGCGGCTTCAGGCCGGCTTCGTTGGCGAAGTTGGCGATGGTCAGCTGGCCAAGCTCGGTAAAGTCGGCGGCGTTGCCGATGCGGGCCGTCACCTGACCCGTGCGGGTAACGGTGATGTCCTGCGCGTCGGTCGGGATATTGATGTTGGGAATGACGTTATAGCCATCGACCGTCACCAGATTGCCATCGGCGTTCTTGTTGAAGGCGCCGGCGCGGCTGTAGAGCGTCGAACCGTCGGCCGCCTCGATCTGAAACCAGCCCTGACCGATGATCGCGACGTCGAGCTTGTTGCCGGTCTCGATCAGGTTGCCCTGGGTGTGGATGTTACGCACCGCCGAGGTCTGTACACCGAGGCCGATATTGGCGCCTTCGGGTACGATCGCCTGATTGGCGCGGTTCGGCACGCCCTGCATGCGCTCGGTCTGGTAGAGAAGATCGGTGAACTCCGCACGCGCGCGCTTGTAACCGGTGGTGTTGATGTTGGCGATGTTGTTGGCAATGACTTCCAGATTGGTCTGCTGGGCGTCCATACCGGTGGCAGCGATGGCAAGAGCTCTCATGTCAATATTCCTGTGGGCTAGATCTGCATCTTGGTAATGTCGAGATAGGCCGACACGATCTTGTCTCGGAGCGCGATGGCGGTTTGCAGTGACTGTTCGGCCGAAAGCATGGCATCGACCACTTCACGCGTATTCGCCTTGCCCTGAATGCCTTCGAAGGAAGCGACTTCCGCCTTCTTCAGATTGTTCATCGCATCAATCGATACGTTGCCGAGAACGCTGGCGAAGCTTGCGCCTGTCTGCTGCGCGGGTGTCGTCTGCTGCTGGTCGCCGAAAAGGCTTTCCGTCAGCGAGGAGACGCCGCTTGCGCCGCGGGTAAGCGAGAGGGAACTGACTTGCTTGATACCGTCGATCATTGCGATGCCTTCAGAAGGTCGATTGTGGAGGCGACGAGGTCGCGTGTCTGGCGGATGACCTGAAGATTGGCGTCGTAGCTGCGGTTGGCTTCGCGCATGTCAGCCATTTCGATCAGGATATTGACGTTCGGCATCTTCACCATGCCGTTGCTATCGGCGGCCGGATTGCCGGGATCGTATTCGTTGACGAAATCACCACGGTCGACGCCGAGCTTTTTCACCGTCACACGCTCCACACCGCTGACACGGTCGAGCTCGGAGCCGAAGGTGACGGTCTTGCGGCGATAGGGGTCGGCGCCGGGGGTGTCGCCGGTGGATCTGGCGTTGGCAATGTTTTCCGAAACAATGCGCAGGCGCGTGGACTGCACTTCGAGACCGCTGCCGGCGATCTTGCTCGCCGCACTCAAGGGATCCATGGATTACCTCTTTACCGTCATCAGCATCATGCGATGGAAGGATTTGACGAGATTGGCGTTCAGGTCGTACTGCCGCTTGATCTCGCCGGTCTTGGTCATTTCTTCAGCAAGCGCGACCGAATTGCCGGACTCCTGCATGCCGATCTCGTTATTGATCGGGTTGTCGCGCACCGCGATGTTTTCGCTGAGATCGCTCGCCCCGAAATGGGCGGGATGGGTCTTCGCCATGCCGACCTGCTGGCTGGTGGCCTGCATGACCGCTTCGAAAGGGCTGACATCCTTGGCGTGGAACTTGGGTGTGTTGGCGTTGGCGATGTTGGTCGCCACGACTTCCTGCCGCACGCTCAGCCATTCCGCTTGGCGGGATGCCAGTTCGAACAGTTGAATCGGTTGCATAGACTTCTCCATCTCGTATGGCCCGAACCTACGGGGCTAATCTTGCGTCAGACTTGCGGGGAGGGATGATACTGCGCAACGATGGAGAAACGGGCCTGCACACGCGGCCCGCACAAAACAAAAAAAGCGCGCCGGCAGATGCGGCGCGCCCTTCCGTTGAGAGAAAAACCGTTATTTTTCGGGGTGGTAGGTCTTGCCGGAGGAGGTCTCTATCAGCCACTCGCCGTTGCGCTGCTCGATCTTTGTCAGCAATGCATTGTCCGGCAGGGTCGAACCGACTCGCACCATATACATGCCCGAACCGTCCTCGATCAGGGCGCGGCCATTGGAAACATGCAGCAGACGGAAGGATGTCTGGCCGGGGAAGGGCTGGTCCTCGATCCCGGCTGCCAGATTGTTCTGTTTTTCCTTGCCGCCCGCGTTGACGGTTGCCGTCGTCAGCATGTCGGGCAGCTCCGCCGGCGGCGGGGTGTCTTCCTTGTTGCGGTTGGTCATGGCCATTGGCGAAACGCTGAAGACTTCCCGCGGGCCGGTATGGGGCAGATCGCGGGTGCGGTCGCCGCCCGCCACCTTCATGCCGAATTTGTCTTCGTTGAAGAACACGTACCATGGAAAAAAGGCTGCTGCAGCGGCAAGTCCGATGCCCGTCCATGCGAGAATACGGTCGGGCGTAAAGAAAACAGGCTTGGGCAGCACGTCTTCATCATGGCTATTGTCGGTCGGCTTGTTCACGGGTCAGCCTCTCACTCTCGGGTTTACCTGGGGCTGGCCATTCTGTGCTCCCCCGCGCAGCGCGGTCGCCAGGTCGGCATAGGCGTCTTGCGCTGCCGGTTCGCTCGGCAGCTGTTTCAGCGTTTCATAGATGATCGGCACCTGCTTCACCGCCATGTCGAGATCGGGGTCGGTGCCGGGCCGATAACCGCCGATAAGGCGAAGATCCCGTGTTTCCTCGAAGCGGTGCACCAGCGCCTTGAGGCGCGAGACCAGCTTTTCCTGATCCGGCGTCCAGGCCTTCTTGGCCAGACGGGAGATCGAGGCGAGGGGATTGATCGGCGGATAACGGCCTTCTTCGGCAAGGCTGCGGTCAAGCACGATATGGCCGTCGAGAATACCGCGGGTCGAATCGGCAATCGGATCGTTGTGATTGTCGCCATCCACCAGAATGGAGACGATGGCGGTGATGGTGCCGGTGCCTTCTGCGCCCGGTCCCGCCCGCTCCAGAAGGCGCGGCAGTTCGGTAAAGACAGAGGCCGGATAGCCGCGCGCCACCGGCGGCTCGCCCGAAGCGACCGCCACTTCGCGGATCGCATGGGCAAATCGCGTCACGCTGTCGATGATGAGAAGGACGTTGTCGCCCTGATCGCGGAAATGCTCGGCGATGGTAACGGCGGAAAGCGGCGCCATCTTGCGCAGCATCGGGCTCTCATCGCTCGTCGCGACGACGGCGATGGACTTGCTCATATTCTCGCCCATCGTGTCTTCGATGAATTCGCGCACTTCGCGGCCACGTTCGCCGACAAGCGCAATGACGACCTTATCGAAGGCGTCTGCCTTGGCGAGCATCGACAGCAGCGTTGATTTGCCGACGCCGGAACCCGCAAAAATGCCGAGGCGCTGGCCGAGGCAAAGCGGCGAAAAGATATCGATTGCCCGCACACCCGTCTTGAAGGGCGTCTCCACTCTTTTGCGCGTCATCGAGGGCGGCGCATTGCTGGAAATCGAACGGCGCTCAATACCGGCGGAAAGCGGCCCTTGATCGTCAATCGGCTCGCCGAGCGCATTGATGGTGCGTCCGCACCAGCTGTCGTCGGGCGAGACGCGGAAGGCGCCCTTGCGGATGACGGTGTCGTGAATGCCGATCGGCTCGCCGGGTTCAATCGGGCAGACATAGCAGATGTCCGGCTCCACGCGCACGACTTCGCCGAGATGAATGCCGGTCGCACTGCGATGGGCGACGAATTCACCGAGCCGCACATGCCGTGACAGGCCGGAAACCGTATAGTGCCCGGCGGCGATGGTGCGGACATGACCGCCATGCGCAACTGAGAACTCCGGATCGGCATAATGCCCGGCAAGGCTCGCCAGCTGCGCGAGCTTCGGTGAAATGGCATCAGCCGAGAGCATGGATTCCGGCATTGTCATCACTCAGTTCCTCAACGCGCGCCGCCAAGCGTCTTGATGCCCTCGCCGAAGGTCGATTCGGTGTCGCGCATCAGCGAGGAGATGCTTTCAAAGGCGCGGTTGACCTGGATGAGCTGCGTCATCTGGGAAATGCCGTTGACGTTCGACTGCTCGAGGTAACCCTGCACGACGCCGACTTCATGATTGTTGACCACCGGAACCGGCTGGGCCACCGGCTTCACGCCGCTATTGGGATGACGCAGGAAGCCTTGCGAAAAATCCGCCTGGTAGATGCCGAGCGTGGCGACGATATTCTCGTTCTGGCGGATGGCTCCGTCGAGACCGACGGTGATCGGACCGCCATTCGGATTGAGCTGGATCGGGCCGCCGCCGGCATCAAGAACGGGATAACCGCTGGACGAGATGAGCGCGCCGTCCGGACGCATGGTGAAACGGCCGTCGCGGGTCAGGATCTGGCCATCGGGCGTATCCAGCGAGAACCAGGCATCGCCCTTGATGGCGAAATCGAAGGAATTGCCGGTCTGCTCGAATGCACCCTGGCGGGTGGAGAGATAGTCGTTGCCCTGGGAAACGAAGGCTACCCTGGCGTTCATGTCATTGTGGTTCTTGGCGACCATCTCATCGAATTTCACTTCGGAGCCGCGGAAGCCGACCGTGTTCACATTCGCCATATTGTCGGAAATGGTGGTGAGACGGCGCTCCAGCGCGATCTGCGAGGACAGGGCGACGTATAGTCCGGATTGCATATCATTTGCCTCCGAGTTTCAGGGAGTTGATGGAGATCAGCAGGTCGGGGGAAATGCCGTAGCCGCTGGAGGAGCCGAAAACGGCCAAAGGGTCGTAGGTCGTTGAGGGATTTTGCATTTCCCACATGATGGTGAAACGCTCGAGCAGCTTGCCGACCTTTTCAGGATCCTGCAGATCCTTGATATCGATGCTTTTTTCGATGAGCGCGGCCTGCTTGTCGACATCGGCCGCCGCAAATGCGTCGGGCAGGTTGAACGTGGTGCGGAACACCTGCGCAAGCGCGTCGTCGGCGAGGAAATCGAGGCCGGATTTGATTGTCGGCGCCTTGCGCTCGAAATAAAGGGCAAGCCGGACGCCGTTATTGTCGTCGCCCGCTTCCTGTTCCAGCGTCTGGCGCGTGTATTTACTGACGACACCTGATTTGGCTGCCTCGGTGGAGGTCGCTGCCGCACCCAGGCCTGCAAAATCCAGGGACTTTGCAAGTTCGGCATATCGGTTGTCGGAAAGCTTGTTGGCGAAGGCGTTCTTGTCCGAGGTGCCTTCCGTCAGCACCTTGCGGATGAAGGCCTTCGCATAGGCCATATCCTCAAGCCCGTGGGCTTTCAGGGCGTAATTATAAAGGCGCGTATCGGCCATGAAGTCGTCGATGGATTTCACATCGCCGATCTTCGACCGGTAATATTCGGTTTCGCGCGCCACATCAGGCTGCTTCGACACCCGCTCAAGCGATTTGCCGATGTCCTGACTGATCAGTCTGTAGCTGGTATAGGTGGAAGTCACTGAACCGCCGCTCTCGTTTGATCCCGATCTCAAGGCGCACGTCCGCCTTTGCCGGCATAGTGCCGTGGCTTGCTTGTGCGAAACTGGCTGAAGGCGGGAACGCGAGGGAGGCTTTGCGGACAGGTTCACGCAAGCCACATTTTCTAGACATGGCGGCATGGAACACTGTTCGGGCGTGGTCGATCAATGAATATTGTAATTGGACTTATAATCACCTTCGGCTGCATCATCGGCGGCTATATGGCGATGGGCGGTCATCTGGACGTGCTGGTTCAGCCGTTCGAATTGATGATCATCGGCGGCGCCGGTCTCGGCGGCTTCATCATGGCAAACCCCATGAAGGTCGTGAAGGATTCGGGCAAGGCGCTTGGCGAGGCCTTCAAGCATTCGGTCCCGAAGGAGCGAAACTATCTCGACGTGCTCGGCGTGCTTTATTCGCTGATGCGCGATCTGCGCACGAAATCGCGCAACGAGATCGAGGCCCATATCGACAATCCCGAGGAATCCTCGATCTTCCAGAGCGCGCCTTCGGTGCTGAAGAACAAGGAACTGACCTCGTTCATCTGTGACTATGTCCGTCTCATCATCATCGGCAATGCCCGCAGCCACGAAATCGAGGCGCTGATGGATGAGGAAATCGAGACCATCCTCAACGACAAGCTGAAGCCCTATCACGCGATCACCACCATGGGCGATTCCTTCCCCGCCATCGGTATCGTCGCGGCGGTTCTCGGCGTCATCAAGGCCATGGGCAAGATCAACGAATCGCCTGAAGTGCTCGGCGGCCTGATCGGCGCCGCACTCGTCGGCACCATGCTCGGCATCATCCTGTCCTATTCGATCTGCAACCCGCTCGCTTCGCAGGTCAAGATCGTCCGCACCAAGCAGCACCGCCTCTACATCATCGTCAAGCAGACGCTGATCGCCTACATGAACGGCTCGGTGCCGCAGGTCGCGCTCGAATATGGCCGCAAGACCATCTCCAACTACGAGCGGCCGTCCATTGACGCCGTCGAACAGGAGATGATGAACCCCGGCGGCGAAAACAAGGCGGCATGACGATGGCAAAAGCTGCAGCGCAACAAGCACCCGCCATCGACACCGCCCTGCTCGCAAAATTGACGGGAGGGCTGTCGGACCGCAAGACGATCGCCAAGATCGGTTCCGATATCGGCCATCTCTACAGCGAATTCCTGCCGGACATCTTCCACAGCGAGACCGGCATCGCGATCGATGTGGAATATGTCAGCTCCGAATCGGGCCTGATGACCGATCTCATCGCCAATGTCGGGGGCAATGTCGCGGTTGCCGATTGTTCCCTGCGCAACTGGTGCCCCAATTTCATGATGACGGTCGGCAACGGCTTCGTCATCGCGCTCATGGAGCGCATGCTGGGCGCGTCGCCGGACATGATCGGCGAACCGGACGAGCGCAGCCTGTCCCATATCGAGCTCGACCTCGCGGCCATGGTTCTTGGCCGCATCGCCGGTGTCCTGCGCTCCGGCGTCAACGCGCCCGGCGGTTTTGAGGCGGCGATCGAGCCGCCGTTCAACTCCAACGGCAAAAGCGCCTTCGAGGAAATGATCGCCGGTCTTTACGGCGTGACCATCCGCATGAAGATCGATATCGGCAAGGTCTCGTCGGAATTTACCCTCATCGTGCCGCAGCGTCCCCTGCTCAGAACCTCCATCGTCGCTCCCAAGGCTTCCGCCCAGGCGCTGAAGAAGCAGGAGGAATGGATGGAGATGATTTCCGAGCAGGTGAAGCGATCGCAGGTAACGCTCGAGGCGCGCATCAAGCTCGAAACGCTGACGCTGAGGACAATTTCCAAGCTGGTGGCCGGTGACGTCATTCCGTTCCAGGCTCTGAAGCAGGACGATATCGGCGTCGAGGTCAGCGCTAACGGTTCCAAGCTCTATAATTGCGAATTCGGCAAGTCCGGCGACCGCTACATGGTTCGGGTGAAGAACAATGTCAGCACGGACGACGAGATCTTACGACATTTGATGGGTTAAATCCTGCCCGGCCTTTAGGGTTCTGGGCAGGCTGACGCAAGTTTCAAAGGGAATAATCAGCGCATGGCTACGAAGAAAACACCTGTGACCGATGATGCGGCGTTGCCGTCGTTTGAAGACGGCGGCGACCTCGACCAGGCTATCGGCGATCTGCGTGGCGTCCTCAAGACGGATGCGGAAGGCTCGCTCTCCGATTTTGGCGACTTCGGCGATTTCGGAAGCACGGACGAGGTTTCGACCGAAACCGACCTTTCCGCCTTTGGTGGCGGAGCGGCCGACTTTGCGATGGACGATTTTGCCGCCGCCCCGCAGGTTGCGGGCGTGAAGGCGCCGCTCGGCAGCGGCTTGTCCGAAAACATGGAAATGATCATGGACATCCCGATCGATGTCCAGATCGTTCTCGGCACCAGCAGAATGCTCGTTTCGGGGCTGATGAGCCTCGAAGAGGGCGCAACCATCGCGCTTGATCGCAAGATCGGCGAGCCGGTCGAGATCATGGTGAATGGCCGCCGTATTGCGCGCGGTGAAATAACGGTTCTGGAAGACGACGATACGCGCTTCGGCGTAAAATTGATTGAAGTACTGAGTACGCGAAAAGCCTGATCCCTGTGGGGACGGAGAGGAAAGACCATGATGGACTTCGAGGATTTCGGTAACCCCCTTGCGGGCAAGCCGTTGTCTCAGGCCGACAAGGCGGCCGCGGTGCTTCTTGCCATGGGCAAGGGCGTCGCCGGCAAGCTGCTGAAGTTTTTCACCCAGCACGAACTGCAGATGATCATTTCCTCGGCCCAGACCCTGCGGGTCATTCCTCCCGATGAGCTTGCACAGATCGTAGCCGAGTTCGAGGACCTGTTCACCGAAGGAACGGGTCTGATGGACAATGCCAAGGCGATCGAGAGCATTCTCGAAGAGGGCCTGACCCCTGAAGAGGTGGACAGCCTTCTCGGCCGCCGCGCGGCTTTCCAGGCCTATGAAGCATCGATCTGGGACCGCCTGCAGGAAGCCGAGCCGGAATTCGTCGGCAAGTTCCTGCTGCGCGAACATCCGCAGACCATCGCTTATATTCTCTCCATGCTGCCTTCCTCCTTCGGCGCCAAGGTTCTCCTCACCATTCCGGAAGAGCAGCGCGCCGATATCATGAACCGTACCGTCAACATGAAGGAAGTCAGCCCGACGGCTGCCCAGATCATCGAGAAGCGTGTGGTCAACCTCATCAACGAAATAGAGGCCGAGCGCAATGCGGGCGGTTCCACGAAGGTTGCGGATCTGATGAACGAACTGGACAAGCCGCAGGTCGATACGCTGCTCAGCTCTCTCGAGACGCTCAGCAAGGAAGCCGCAAACAAGGTCAAGCCGAAGATCTTCCTCTTCGACGACCTCATGTTCATGCCGCAGCGCAGCCGCGTCCTGCTGCTCAACGATGTTTCGGCCGATGTCATGACGATGGCGCTGCGCGGCGCCACCATGGAAATCAAGGAATGTGTGCTCTCCAGCATCAGCCCGCGCCAGCGCCGCATGATCGAATCGGACCTTGCGGTGCCGCAGGCCTCGATCAACACCCGTGAAGTGGCGATTGCCCGCCGCGCGGTGGCGCAGGAGGCGATCCGGCTGGCCAATTCCGGCCAGATACAGCTGAAGGAAGCCGCTGCGGAGGAACAACCGGCCGCCGCTTAAGCGGAAGCCGGTTGATAACCCGCCCTTACCGCGGAACCGGCCATTGCGATGGCCGGTCACGGACGCTAGTTTCGGGATGACGGCCTGCCGGGATCGGCGGGCCCTTTTTTTGATCCCGGGAACGTGCCTTGGCAGACGATCAGGACAAGGACAGTAAAACAGAAGCCCCGACGGAGAAAAAACTCCGCGATGCGGCGGAAAAGGGCAATCTTCCCTTTTCTCGCGAAGTGCCGATCTTTGCCTCGTCGCTCGCTTTTTACTGTTACCTGGTCTTCTTCCTGCCCGATGGCGCCGGTCGCCTTGGCGTCACATTGAAGGACCTGTTCGGTCAGCCCGAACAGTGGGACCTCAGCACCCGGCCGGACGCCCTGTCGCTGTTGTATTTTCTCGGCACCTCGATTGCCTATCTGCTCATGCCGGCGATGATCATGTTCATGGTTTTCGGGCTTGCTTCGTCGTTTTTCCAGAACCTGCCGTCGCCGGTGCTTGAGCGGGTGCGTCCGCAATGGTCACGCGTGTCGCCGGCAAAGGGCTTTACGCGCATCTACAGCAAGCAGGGTTTCGTGGAATTCGGCAAATCCGTATTCAAGATCATGATCGTCGCGATCATCATGTTCTTTGCTTTGCGTGGCGATTTCTACAGCCTCATCGATCTGATGTTCTCCGATCCGCAGGTCATTTTCGTCCGGGTGGTCGAGATCGTCAAAAAAATGATGGTCGTTATTCTGCTTTCCACCGCGCTGCTTGCCGCCGTCGACGTTTTGTGGACGCGCCATCACTGGTTCAGCCAGTTGAAAATGACGAAGCATGAGGTGAAGGAAGAATACAAGCAGTCGCAGGGCGACCCCGTGGTCAAATCCCGCCAGCGTTCCATCGCCCGCGACCGCGCCCGCCGCCGCATGATCAACAATGTGCCGCGCGCAACGCTTGTCATCGCCAACCCCACACACTTTGCGGTGGCGCTGCGTTATGTTCGCGAAGAAGGTGACGCGCCTGTTGTCGTGGCCAAGGGCCAGGACCTTATCGCATTGAAAATCCGCGAGATTGCGGAAGAAAACAATATCCCCGTTTTTGAGGACCCTCCGCTTGCACGCTCCATGTTTGCGCAAGTCTCGGTAGATAGTGTGATTCCACCAGTCTTTTACAAGGCTGTGGCCGAGCTCGTTCATCGGGTTTACGCCATGAAGTCATCGAAAATACGGGTTCAATAAAACCAATGAAAAAATCCGCCTATTCCGAACAGCGGGAGATGATCGTCGCAGAGGCGATCAACCCGATCGCCACCGAACTTCGATTGTTAGACCCGGCCGACCTGATTTCGCTGCTTAGATTTGAGTGCTATAGCAGTATCGCCGACCTCGTTTCGTCGGCGGCTGAGCTTTATTATCACCCTGGTACGATCAATTTCGGCGCCGGCGGCGAATACAAGCTCGAATGGGAAGGCGCGCCGGAGATCGTTCTCGATCTCGAGCTCAAGCCGAAGGGCGCCACGGTCTATGCGCGATTGACGCTCGCCAACGAACATGCAGCGGTTGAGATCAATCACGTCTCGTTTCAGAACCCTTCCGAAAATCCGGACGAAAACACCGAGTTTCTTCGGAAAAGCCTGACGGCTGCCCGATTCGTACCCACCCGTCAGGGCGAAGCGGCTTAACCGGATCATCTGCGGAATATTGCCGTCATGTCCGTTGCGCCCGCCGAAATCGCGGGCGCAACGGCCTCGTTCCGGTGCGTTTTGACCAGAGCTTGCCTGAAGCCTGCCGGTTTATGCGAAACCCGGCTGCGAAAGGCAGGAACGCCTTGCAAATCAGTCCCGTTGTTTGTTACCTATCGCATTAACGATTTGTTAACGAACAGCAGGTCGCGGTGGCCGGTTCAGGCCATTGCCGATGCGCATGATGCTTCTGCTCGTTGTCGGCACAGCGCCGGATTTTTTCTTAAATTTTGAGTTGGGTGGACCCCATGACCAGCATTTTGACCAATGCGGCGGCGATGGCCGCGCTGCAAACCCTGCGCATGATCGACAAGAGCCTCGAGACAACACAGGCGCGCGTGTCTTCCGGCTACCGTGTCGAGACTGCGGCGGATAACGCGGCCTACTGGTCCATTGCAACGACGATGCGCTCTGACAATAACGCGCTTTCGGCCGTGCAGGACGCTTTGGGTCTGGGAGCCGCCAAGGTCGACACCGCCTACGACGCGCTTGAAAGCACGATCGAGGTTGTCAAGCAGATCAAGGCCAAGCTCGTCGCCGCCTACGGCGTTGGCGCCGACCGCGGCAAGATTCAGGATGAAATCAAGCAGCTTCAGGAACAGCTGAAGAGCATCTCCGAATCGGCCTCCTTCTCGGGCGAAAACTGGCTGCAGGCCAGCATCAGCAACGGTGGCACGCCGCCGGTTGAAGAATCGATCACGAAAAAGGTCGTTGCATCCTTCACCCGCACGGGCGCAGGCAATGTCGGCGTCACCACCGTTGATTATGTGCTCGACGGCAGTACGGTGCTTTTCGACCTCAGCGGTGGAAAGCTCGGGATTCTCGACAAGAACGCCGTTTTTGTCAGCAAGACGGAATATGAAGTCACTCAGACCTCGACGACTGCGGGTAAGGCGACGAACGCCGGTCACGTCGTCGAGAAGCTCAGTGATGCGCAGATCGGCGCGCTGAATGCCGCGACTACGGATACGAATACGGATCCGAATGTCTATAGCGACGGGACTGCCAATTATCTCCGCCTTGCCGAAAACGTATGGGTGAAGGTGACGGCGACAAATCCGTCGAGCGGTGGCACCACCGTTTCTCCCGCCTATCGCGACACCAGCAGCAACGACTGGTTTTACGACCTTAGCGGCGGGGCGGCTTCCGCCGATCGTTCCCTCGGGTTTTCCGTGTCCACCCTCAATCTCGGTAATCTCGATGTCGTCGCCGCAGCCATGGGCGGTTTTGCCGGCGGCGGCACGACCTATACCGACGCCGACGCCATCGACATGATGATGTCCTTCGTCGACGGGCAGCTTGAGGCGATGACCAGCACGGCTTCCAGCCTCGGTTCGCTGCAGAGCCGCATCAGCATGCAGGATAACTTCGTTTCCAGCCTGATGGATGTGATCGACAAGGGTATTGGCCGTCTTGTTGATGCCGACATGAACGAGGAATCGACCAGGCTGAAGGCGCTGCAGACGCAGCAGCAGCTCGGCATCCAGGCTCTCTCCATCGCCAATGCCAACGCGGAAAATATCCTCCAGCTCTTCAAGTAACGGGTTCGACCGGCGTGGGCGCGCGGGGATGAATGGGCGCAGGCTTGCCGATCACGCCCGCCTTCATCCTCGCACAAGTTTGAACACCTAACGTCGGGTCAGTATGGGGCGGATCGCATGGCGTGATCCGGCCGGGAAACGTGGAAGAGACGGGCAGGGTAGCAAGGATGACGGTGGTGCCGCCAAACGGCTTAGAGCATTTCCAGGAAAAGTGGACCCCGGTTTTCCGTCTGGAAATGCGGCGAGGCTTTTGCGATTCGCGCGGGCAACGAAACATGTCTGGCCCCTTTCTCCTGTTTTGCCGGAGGCAGGCATGAGCGCGTCCATTGCACGGTTTCTCAAGGACTTCGGTGAAGCGCAACCGCAACCGGCGGCGCCGGCCCTCGGCGACCCGTTGGCCGATACAGATTTCCTCTCCAGTTTTGCCGATGGTGCTTCCGCTTTCGACGAATTTGCTCCCGTTGACGTGGAGAGCGAGAAACAGGCGGCCTATGACCGCGGCCGCGAAGACGCCACCCGCGAGATCACCGAGAAGATGCAGGCGGAACGGGAAGAGCTGATCGCTGCCCATGCGGCCGAGCTGGAGGCCCTGCGTTCGGGCCATCTCGAAGAAATTGCGGCGTCCCTGTCCCGTGGTCTGCGCGAGGGTATCGACGCGATCGCGGCCAATCTTAGCGAACAGACAGCCAATATCCTTGCCCCCCTCCTGACGGAAAAGCTGTCGCTCAAGGCGGTTACGGCGCTGGCCGATGTGGTGCGCGCCGCCATGCCGGATGGCGAAGGGGTTACGCTTGTCGTGAAAGGCCCGAGAGATTTGTTCGAGCGACTGAAGACGCAGCCGGGCTTTGAAGAAGAAACGATGAAATTTACCGAGACCACCGATATCGATCTTTCCGTCGAGTTGGGTGAAAGCGTGTTCGTGACGCGCATGTCCGCCTGGGCCTCCAGTCTTCGCAAGGTGATGAAATGAGTGAAGGCGAGAACCACCACCACGGCAAGAACGAGATCATCATCGTCAAGCGCCACAAGGGCGGGCACGATGGCGCCCATGGCGGCGCCTGGAAGATCGCCTATGCCGACTTCATGACGGCGATGATGGCGTTCTTCCTCGTCATGTGGCTGGTCAATGCCGCCAACGAGGAAACCAAGGCCTCGGTCGCCAGCTATTTCAATCCGATCAAGCTGTCCGATGAGAAACCCTCGTCCAAGGGGCTGGAAAAGCCTGTCGATAAGGAAGAGGGCGTCCAGAAGAAGGATCAGTCCAACATCCAGGCGGAAAAAGTCACCAAAGGCTCCGCCGCGGCGACGGGCGAAGATCTGACCTCCCAGACCGGTGAGCAGTCGAATTTCTCCGAAGCGGACTTCTTCGAAAATCCCTATTCCGTGCTGGCTGAAATTGCCCAGCAGGTGGGGCAGCAGGCCAATGTCAGCGCCAAGGGCGAGGGCGGCGCTGCTGATTCCGGCCCGGCGACGGGCGCGAGCGGCGGTGAAGCCTATCGCGATCCCTTCGATCCCGATTTCTGGACCCAGCAGGTGAAAATCACCCGCGCCGATCAGCCGCAGAAACCGGTTGAACAGCAGCAGCTCGCGGAGAACAAACAGGAGGATGCGGCCGAAAACGCTCAGGCGGTCGCGCTTAAGTCGTCCGAGACACCGGCCGACAAGACGGAAGACGGCAAGTCGATGGAAGTCGCCGCCGTGGTGCCGCAGCAGCGTCCGGACGCCGCAGAGCAGGCAGCGCTTTCTCAGCCCAGGCCGGAGCAGCAGCAAAAGGCCAGCGACGCCGAGTGGGAAAAGGCCGATACGCTGCGCGAGGAAATCGAGAAGCAGATCTCAGGCATTACCGGCAAGCTTTCCGAAGGTCTGGTGGTGACGCCGGCCGAAGGCGGATTGCTGCTTACCATTTCCGACCAGACGGAAACGCCGATGTTCAATATCGGATCGGCCGTTCCCCGGCGCGAAATGGTTCTGGCCATGGAAAAAATCGGTAAACTGCTTCAGGAGCGGGGCGGCAGCGTGGTGATCCGCGGCCATACCGACGGACGGCAGTTCAAGGGTGAGGCCAATGACAACTGGCGGCTCTCCATGGATCGTGCGCACAGCGCCTATTACATGCTGGTGCGCGGCGGCCTGTCGGAAGAGCGGGTAAAGCAGGTCTCGGGTTTCGCGGACCGCAGATTGCAGGTGCCGGCGGACCCTCTGGCAGACGCCAACCGCCGCATCGAAATTCTGCTTGAGGCCGATCGGGGGTGAGTGTGACGAAAACCTCGAAACGCTGGCTTCTTCTTGCGGCGACGCTTTGCGGTCTCGGCTCCGAGCCGATCAAGGCGTTTTCGCAGTCGCAAGAAAATCTGATGCCCTATGCCATGTTGCGCTCCCTGCAGTTCGTGCAGGATTCTGTGGCTATGGGAGACCATTCCGCCGCTGAAATGCAGCGGTTTCTGCTGCAGACGATCGATGAGCGGCTGAAGAGCGCCCCTTCGGCGATCTTCAAGGATCCGCGCAATGTCGATGCGGCGCTCATCTATGCGATGAGCGGCGGCAACCCGGCCACGCTGGAATTGCTGGTCGCGCGCGATGTAGACGGCAATTTCGATAGCCGTGTTGCCGATATCCTGCGCAAATACCTGTCCGGCAAGGGAACGCTGGTCGCACAGAGCATCGCGGCCATGGTGCCTGAATATCGCGGCAAGCGGATTGGCGCCTATCTGGCGCTGATCGGCGGCAATGTGACGATCCCGCGCGATCCGCTTGCCGCACTCGGCTTTTACGACATAGCCCGGCTCGAAGCGCCCGGCACCATCGTTGAGGAGGCGGCGTTGCGCCGCTCGCTCGCTATCGCGGTTGAAGACGGCGATGCTGCGCGCGGCGTCGACTATGCGCAGCGTTATGCGCGGCGCTTCCTGCATTCGCCCTATGCCAGCCAGTTCGCCGACCTTCTGGTCTCGCTGGTGGTCAAACGCGCCGACTCCATCGGCGAAGAGGCGATACAGGAAACCTTCGCCATGATGGATACCGAGAGGCAGAAAGAAGCTTACCTGCGCCTTTCCCGCCTGGCGGCGATCAGCGGCAAGGATTCGCTGGCGCGTATGGCGGCGTTGAAGGCGAAGGCGCTGTCTCCGTCGCTGCCGGGTGAGCCTGAAGTCCAGGCAAATCTCTATGAAAGCCTTTCCAACATCGGCACGCCAGATGTGGTGAGTGCGATCGAGACAATCGGGCAAATCCCCGAAGCACAGCTTTCGGATCGGGACAGGGCCCTGCGGGAGGCGGCAAGGGCGATTGCAGAGCAGGTGGTTCGTCCTCCTTCCCTGCAGTCTGGTGTTGGGGCAGACACTGCGGCCACGAAGGATACCGGGCGGAATACGCCCGAAAACGAGGCGACCGGTGCCGATGCAAAGAGCATATGGCGGGTTGAAACCCAGAAGGCTGACGATGAGGGCGAGAATGTCCGGCAACTCGTGACGAGTGGCCGTAGCAAGCTCGATGAAATCGACAGCCTGTTGAAGAAAGGCGAGGGGGCACCATGATCGACGCAACCATCAACGCGATAATGAATGCGCCACCATCCGATCCGCGCGCCGGCGTCAGGGACGACGCCAAGGGCGGCAGTTTCGGCGACGCCCTTTCCACGGTCCGGGACGAGCGGCCGCCGCAGGCTCTGCATTCACGGCATCAGCAGGACAAGAACCCTGCCGAAGAACAGCATGCACAGGGTGATAGCGAGGCGGAAAAGATGGATGTCCCGGTCAAGCGGCCCGCAACTTTTCTGAATGCCATCGTCAACGAGCATGCCGGCGAAGGCCGCGCCCATGAGACGCTGGCGGAGTTTCAGAACGCCGTGAAAACGGCTCGCACACCCGAGAACGGCAAAACCGGCAAGAAGCTCAAGGACGACACCGACAAGGACGCCGAGACGGCGGCCGATGTGATCGATCCGAAGCTCGCGGAACTGCAGCTGGTTGCGGCCAACGCCGCCGATGTGGCGACAGCCAAGACGCCGCTTGAGGAAATTGCACAGGCGATTGCCGGCAAGACCGACACGGTGAAATCGGACCGGGCTGAACCTGTCCGGGGCAAGGCCGAGCATCTGGTCAAGGACATGCCGACAGGCATTGCAGCTGCCGGTAACGAGGCGGGCTCTGCTTCCGAAAACGAAGGTGATGCCTCGTCGTTCCGTTTCTCGTCTCCGCGTTCGGGCGCTGCCCGGGCTCTCGATATGAGCACGGTGCAGCGTGAGGGCCGTGTCGAATTCGATGCACGGGAAAGCAACGGCAAAGCGGCAGATACCATCACGGTCCTCGATTCGCGGCGTTTCATCGGTCTGGCGCCTTCCACCAACGCTTCGGCCCTGACCGGCCTGATCGTTAATGACCCGGAATGGGTGAGCGCCATGCAGCCCGGTTCGTCGCTTTCCAATGCGGCGGCCCAGAGCAGCACCGGCAAGGTCGTGCATACGCTGAAGCTGCACATGACGCCGATCGAGCTCGGATCGGTGACGATGTCGCTGCGTCTCGCCGGTGACGAGCTTGCCGTTCACATGACGGTGGAGAGCGTAGCGGCCTATAAAAAGCTCCAGGACGACAGCAAGAGCATCCTTGAGGGTCTCAAGGCGCAGGGTCTGACGGTCGATAACATCACCATCAGCATCGCTTCTTCCGACAAGAGTGACCAAACGGGCACACAGGGCAACAATCAGCAAAATCAGCAGGCGCAGCAGCAGGGCCAGCAGGCCGCCGCTGGGCGCAACCGTGACGAGTCCGGAGCACGGGGCAGTCGGCAAGGCAATGGCGATAATTTGGGGGTGCATAATGAAAGCATGGATGGCGCTCCTGGCTCTGCCCGCTCTTCTGCTGACAATGGCGTCTACCTCTGAGAAGGCGTCAGCCTCGGCGACATCAGGCGTCTGTGAAAGAGAGATCCAGTCGGCGGCACGCAAATATGGCGTGCCGGAGGGAATTCTCTATTCTGTGGGCCTGACCGAGACGGGCCGCAAGGGGCGGCTCGACCCCAATGCCATGAATATCGAAGGAAAACCGGTATTTGCGACCTCCACCGAGGAAGCCCTGGTGACTTTCGAGGCTGCAAAGCGCAACGGCGCCAAGCTGATCGACCTCGGCTGCATGCAGATAAATCATTATTTCCACGGCGAAAACTTCGCATCAGCGCGGGAAATGTTCGATCCGCGCCGGAATGTGGAATATGCCGCCATGTTCCTTCGCAACCTTCACAACAGGCATGAAACCTGGACCATGGCGGTGGCCCGTTATCATGCCGGCCCGAACAATGATCCGGCGCAGAAGAAATACGTCTGCCGTGTTATCGCCAATCTGGTGGCGACGGGCTACGGGAAATGGACTCCCAACGCGAAAAATTTCTGCGACGGATAACAACCTGAAATTGCTTTTAGGCGCCGCAGGCCTCGTATTTTGAAATGTGGCGATAGATTGATCGAAAAAAGGCATTTCAAGCGGTTTTTTCGGAATTTTGAAATTTCTACACAAAAATTTTGTGCCATATATGGTTAATACCCACTATATATAGATCAAATCGGCACAAAATGGTTAATCAATTATTAATAACTATCGATGATTTCCTACAGTTGTCGCTGAATCCCCCGATTCGTACCAATGCCTTATTGGAAAACACCACACTGATTCGGAGGCGGACGAATGATCGTAGTGGTTGATGAGCGCGAGCTCGTTAAAGACGGCTATACATCTCTATTTGGGCGTGAGGGCATTCCCTCGACCGGGTTCGATCCGGTCGAATTCGGGGAGTGGGTCTCGACGGCGGCGGAAAGCGATCTTGCGGCTGTGGAAGCCTTCCTGATCGGCCAGGGCGACCGGAGCTTCTCCTTGCCGAAGGCGATCAGGGATCGCACGACGGCGCCTGTCATCGCGGTCAGCGACCAGCCCTCGCTGGAATCGACACTGGCGCTTTTCGACAGCGGCGTCGACGACGTCGTGCGCAAGCCGGTTCACCCCCGTGAAATCCTTGCGCGTGCGGCGGCCATCCGTCGCCGGCTGCAGGTCATATCGAACTTCACAGATGCGGGGCCGATTCGGGTTTTCTCCGACGGCCGCGACCCCGAAGTGGGTGGCGAGGTATTTCCCTTGCCGCGCCGTGAGCGCCGTATCCTCGAATATTTGATCGCCAATCGCGGACGCCGCGTTTCCAAGGCGCAGATTTTCAATGCCATCTACGGCATCTTCGATGATGACGTCGAAGAAAACGTTGTCGAAAGCCACATCAGCAAGCTGCGCAAGAAGCTGCGCAAGAAGCTCGGCTACGATCCGGTCGATTCCAAGCGGTTTCTCGGCTATAGCATTGATTGGCAATGATTTTCATTGACCCGCGTGGTCTTTTTCAAACGCGGTATTTCCGACAGCTTCACGCAAGCCAAACGCTTTACCTTCTCCCTGAAGATGACCACGAGGGTTTTTGAATGAGTATTTTCGGCACTATGCGAACCGGTGTGTCCGGCATGAATGCGCAGGCGAACAAGCTGGGGACCGTGGGCGACAACATCGCCAACGCAAGCACCACCGGCTACAAGCGTGCATCCACGTCGTTCTCCTCGCTCGTTCTGCCCTCCTCATCGGGCAGCTACGCGTCGGGCGGCGTACAGTCCAATGTTCGCTACAGCATTTCGGAGCAGGGAAACCTGTCCTACACCACCTCGAGCACCGACCTTGCGGTTCAGGGCAACGGCTTCTTCGTGGTTCAGGATGGATCGGGCACGCCTTATCTCACACGTGCGGGCTCCTTCCAGAAGAATTCCGAAGGCTTCCTGGAGAATGCTGCCGGCTTCAAGCTGATGGGCTATCCCTACGGAGCTAATCCGCCGGCTGCCGTCGTCAACGGCTTTACCGGCCTCGAAGCCATAAACATCAACGACTTCGGTTTGACGGCTTCGCCTTCCACGCAGGGCAGTTTCCCGGCAAACCTCAATCGTGACGAGGCAATCGTTGCTGCGGGATCGCGTCCGAGCGATAACGTTGCGACCTCGACGGTTGGCGCCAAGACTTCGCTGACAGCTTTTGATAGCGGCGGCGCCAAGGTTCTCTACGACTTCTATTACACGCGGATCGACAATGACGCTTCCGGCAACCCTCAGTGGGAAGTCAGCGTATATCGTCAGGACCAGTCAACGGATGGCGGCTTCCCCTATACGGCAACCGCGCCGGCGACGCTTGTCAAGGAAACTGTCACGCTGACCTTCGACCCCGCTACCAATAAGCTCACCAGCGGATCCGATAAATCGATAACGATCAACGACAGCAACAGCGGTGTGGCGCAGGCGATCGATATCGACATGTCGCAGATGACGCAGTTTTCCTCGAAATTCACGCCCGGTACTGCCGTTCTAAACGGTAACGGTCCGAGCCAGATCAAGGATGTCGAAATCGGCAAGGATGGTCTGGTGACGGCGGTCTATCAGGATGGCGGTCGCCGCAACATCTACCAGCTCGCGTTGGCCACCGTGCCGAGCGTCGACAATCTGAGCCCGCAGAACGGCAACGTCTATCTGCCGAGCAACGAGTCGGGTGTCGTCACCATCGGCTTCCCGCAGTCGGGCAGCTTCGGTTACATCCAGAAGGGTGCGCTGGAAGGGTCGAACGTCGATATCGCCAGCGAACTCACCGACATGATTGAATCCCAGCGTATCTACACAGCGAATTCGAAAGTCTTCCAGACTGGATCGGATTTGATGGACGTCCTGATCAATCTGAAGAGATAATACTTCTCACGAGGACAGATGAATGTCGCTCACGTCAGCAATGAATACTGCGCAGTCGATTTTCAATAATACAGGTAAGCAGACGGACGTTACCTCGAAAAACATTGCCAATGTCGGCAATGCGAACTACGTCAAGCGAACCGCCATTCTCGGCACGACCATGGCTGGAGCGAGTATCGTCTCCAACGGTCGTGCCCAGAATGAAAGTCTTCTCAGGCAGACAATCTCCAGCTCTTCTCTTGCTTCCGGCCAGAGCACCGTGCTCAACGGCCTTCAGGAAATGAAGAGCGTTTTCGGCGGCAACGATTATGAGAGTTCGCCGGCCACCTATATGAAGGAACTGCTGAAAAGCCTGGACGCTTACGCGGCCAAGCCGAGCGATGCCGCTCTGGCTGCGACGGCCGTCACCTCGGCCACGGATGTCGCCAGTTCCCTCAACAAGGCTTCGAGCGAATTGCAGGCGATGCGTCTGCGCGCCGACAAGGAAATCTCCCTCCAGGTCGACAAGCTGAACGGGCTGCTCGCGAAGTTCGAGGAAGCCAATAACGAGGTCAAGGCGCAGACGGCGATCGGCGGCGATCCAAGCGACGCTCTCGATCAACGCGAAGCGCTTCTGAAGGACATCTCCTCCATCATCGGCATCAATGTCGTCAATCGCCCCAATAACGATGTGGCGCTTTATACGACTGACGGCGCGACGCTGTTCGAGATCGTGCCGCGCAGGGTGACCTTCAAGACGCAGCCGGGCTACGATGCGACGACCACGGGCAACGCCATCTATGTCGATGGCGTAGCGCTGAAGGCGGGCAGCGGCAGCAACACAACGGCGGAAGGGTCGCTTCAGGGCCTGATGCAGGTGCGTGATGATCTGGCGCCGACGATGCAGAGCCAGCTCGACGAAATCGCGCGCGGCCTCATCACCATGTTTGCGGAAAAGCCCGCGGACCCGACCAGCGGTCTGCCAGACATGCCTGGCCTCTTTACCTACGGTTCGCCGTTGGCGACGACAATTCCGCCGGACGGAACTGTCTCTCCGGGGCTCGCGGCCAGCATTACCGTCAACCCGGCGTTAATTATTTCCAAAGGTGGCAATCCGGAATTGTTGCGTGACGGCGGTATCAACGGTACCGATTACGTGATCAATACCGCAACATCAGGTGGAACCGGTTTCTCCACCCTGATCCGCAGCTATGTCACTGCTTTTGACGCGCCCATGAATTTTGCCGCGTCGACACGTATCGATACGAATACCAGCATCCTGAAATACGGCACCAACTCGATGGGGTGGCTCGAACAGGAACGTTCCGGCGCGACTTCGGCAAACGAAGCGAAAAGCGCGCTTTATGAGCGCTCCGCCACTTCCTATTCGAACAGCACGGCGGTCAGCCTGGACGAGGAACTGTCGCTGCTCATGGATATCGAGCAATCTTACAAGGCCGCGACCAAACTGGTGACGACCGTTGATGAAATGCTCAAGTCCCTGATGGACATGGTGAGGTAAACGATGAAAACGTCATTCATTTCATCGCTGGCGATGCAGAACAGCATGCGCAGCACCATTCTTAAGGCTCAGCTTGAGATGACCAATCTCAATACCGAGCTGACGACGGGCAAGCATGCGGATCTCGGCGTGACGCTGGGCGCCAACACCGCCCGCAGCCTCGATCTCAATCGCGATATCGACCGCATCACCTCGCTGGTCAGCGTCAATTCGATTGCAACGCAACGCCTCAAGTCCTCGCAGACGGCGCTGGACGGCATGGCGAAGGCCGCGCAGGAGATTCAGAAAGTTCTGGTCCCCAATACCAGCAGTGAAGCACCGACGCTGTCGACGGTTGCCCAGACCATCTCGAATGCGTTCAACAACTTCACCAGCTTCGCCAATACAGCGGTCAATGGCGAGTATCTGTTTTCCGGCATCAATACGGATGTGAAGCCTGTCGATGACTATTTCGCGGATGGATCTCCGCTGAAGGAAGCCTATGAGACGGAGTTGAACGCGTTCATGGCGGCGCAGACGCCGCCGGTGGGTGATTTTGCCAGCCTGTCGAAACCGCAGGTCGAAGCCTTCATGACCCATATCGAAGGCGTGTTCAACGGCACGACCACGGTCACGAACCCGCCGCATAGCAGCCTGACGGCCGGCCAGAACTATGATTTCTGGACGACCTTCGGTTCGAAGGCGAGCGACACAAACATGACGAGCCGCATCAGCCAGAACGAGGTTGTTGAAACGTCGAGCAATAGCAATTCGCAGGGCATGCGTTATTTCGCCTTGACCGCGATGACCTCCATGACCTTCCTCGACGCGAAGGTGGACAGCGGCATCCGCGAAATGGTGGCGATGAAGTCGGTGACCAATATCGGCACCGCCATCAATGGCCTGAACCAGCAGCAAAGCCAGCTTGGTCTTTCCGAAAGCCGTGTTTCGAAAGCCAATGATTCACTGGCCGCCCAGAAGAAGATCATCGAAACGCATCTGCTGGATATTGAGGGGATCGATACCTATGAGGCGAAGACCCGCCTCGATCTGCTGCAGCAGCAGATTGAAATCGCATACAGCCTCACGTCGCGTCTGCAAAAAATGAGTCTGGTAAACTACCTCTGATGAACAGGGGTGGCGGCAGATAAAGGATACATGAATGTACCAGTTTTCCTACGCCGAAATCATGGAGGATGGTGTCGCCAACGCGAAGGATCGCGAGCGGCAGGCGTTGACAAAATCGATCGACCTTCTGGTGGAGGCAAGGGATTCCTCTTCGCAGCGCCACACGATCGAAGCACTTTTTTACACTCGACGGGTCTGGATCCGCTTCATTGAGGATCTCAAGCAGCCCGACAACCAGCTGGCCATGGAACTCAGAGCCAATCTGATCTCCATCGCGATCTGGATTTTGAAAGAGTGCGAACTGATCCGGAAACGTCAGTCGACGAATTTCCAGGGCATAATTGACGTGACAACCATCATCAGGGATGGACTGAAATGAAAAGTACACTTCGAATTTCGCTGAAATCGGGCGAAAAGATTTTCATCAACGGCGCGGTTCTGCGTGTGGATCGCAAGGTGGCGCTCGAATTCCTGAACGATGTCACGTTCCTGCTTGAAAACCACGTTCTGCAGCCCGACCAGGCGACGACGCCGCTCAGGCAGCTCTATTTCATCGCGCAGATGATCCTCATCAACCCGGAAGGACGCGATCAGTCGACCAACATGTTCCGCAAGTCGGTCAGCATGCTGCTGAATTGCTTCCAGCATGATGAGGTTCTGGCGGAACTCAAGCGGATCGACGGGCTGGTTGCGTCGGGCAAGGCTTTCGAGGCGCTCAAAGCCATTCGTGGTCTTTATCCGATCGAGGAAAAAATCCTCAGCAATCAGGAAATGACCCCCGCAACCATTGAACAGATTCGCAAGGAGATAGCACCATGGCGGTAGATGCAGTCAGTTCGGCAGCGTCAAATCCCTGGGCCAATGCCGGTGCGAACAGCACTGATGGCAACGCGGCATCGCTCAACTACGACAGCTTCCTGAAGCTCCTCATCGCCCAGATGAAGAACCAGGATCCGACCAGCCCGATGGATGCCGGCCAGCAGATGTCGCAGCTGGCAAGCTTCTCGCAGGTCGAGCAGACGATCAAGACCAACAGCCACTTGAAGAGCATGCTGCAGGCCGAAGCGCTGACGCGCGCTTCTGATCTGGTCGGCAAGACGGTCAAGAGCGCCGACGACAAGGTCACCGGCGTGGTGAAGGAAGTCGAAGTCTATTCGGACGGCGTTGTCGCCATCACGGAAGCTGGTGACAAAGTGCTGCTGCAGGCTGGTGTGACCTTCTCGAACGGCCCGATCGCGACTACACCTGATAGCGATGGCGATTCGGATAAGTCAGCCGGTTCGTGATATGAAAGGGGCGGTATGATGCCGCCCTTCTGAATAAAGGATGCGACGATGAACGAGGCCGATGCGCTTGATATCATGCAGGCGGCAGTCTGGACGGTTCTCGTCGCGGCCGGACCGGCGGTTCTCGCCGCCATGATCGTCGGTGTCGTCATTGCCTTCATCCAGGCCCTGACCCAGGTTCAGGAAATGACGCTGACCTTCGTTCCCAAGATCGTCACGATCATGCTCGTGCTCGGCGTCGCCGCTCCCTTCGTGGGCGCGCAGATATCGCTCTTTTCCAATCTCGTCTTCTCCCGCATTCAATCCGGCTTCTGACGCCCGTCCGCTATGGATGCCACCTTCGCGCAAGCTTCGGCGGCTAGGGATAGGCTGAAGCATCGGGCCGAATTGCGTTCGCTTTTCGAAAACCGGTGCCGCGGAACCGTGCGGCGGCTTTTCCGTCGCCCTTCTCATGAAGAGACAGGACGATTTTATGGCGCAACCACCAGTCATCTCCTTGCCCAAGGTAAGTCCGAGCATGCGAGACATCGGTTTCGCATTGGGCATTGTGGCGATCCTTTGCGTTCTCTTCCTGCCCATTCCGGTCATTCTGGTGGATATTGGTCTGGCGTTTTCGATTGCGCTTTCGGTGCTTATCCTCATGGTGGCGCTCTGGATTCAGCGGCCGCTCGATTTCTCGTCTTTCCCGACCGTGCTGCTGATCGCGACCATGATCCGCCTGTCGCTGAACATTGCGACGACGCGTGTCATCCTGTCCCACGGCAATGAGGGACCGACGGCGGCGGGCGGTGTGATTGCGGGCTTCTCCAGCCTCGTCATGTCCGGCGACTTCGTCATCGGTCTGATCGTCTTTCTGATCCTGATCACCGTCAACTTCATCGTCATCACCAAGGGCGCGACGCGTATCGCCGAAGTCGGCGCCCGCTTCACGCTCGATGCTATCCCCGGCAAGCAGATGTCGATCGACGCCGATCTGTCCGCCGGCATCATTGACGAAAAGGAAGCCCAGCGCCGCCGCCGCGAACTGGAAGAGGAAAGCTCCTTCTTCGGCTCGATGGACGGCGCCTCGAAATTCGTGCGCGGCGACGCGATCGCCGGTCTCATCATCACCGCCATCAACGTCTTCGGCGGAATCATCATCGGTTATTTCCGCCACGGGATGCCGATCGGCGAAGCGGCTGATGTTTTCGTCAAGCTTTCGGTCGGTGACGGTATCGTCTCGCAGATCCCGGCCCTGATCGTATCGCTGGCCGCCGGCCTTCTGGTGTCGCGCGGCGGCACCGCCGGTTCGACCGATCAGGCGGTCGTCAATCAGCTGAGCGGTTATCCGCGCGCGCTGATGGTCTCGGCCATGCTGATGGGACTGCTCGCCGTCATTCCGGGCCTTCCCTTCCTGCCCTTCATCTTCCTCGGCGGCATCATGGCCTTCGGCAGCTGGTATATTCCACGCCAGGCGGAAGCCGAAAGCGCGCTGCGGCGTCAGGAAGAGGAGAACAAGGTTCTCCAGACCACCGAGGCGGAAAAGGATTCGGTCAAGCAGGTGCTGAAGACGGCAGAGATCGAACTGGCGCTCGGCAAGCAGGTTTCCACCCGTCTTCTCGGCGCGCATCAGGAACTGGCTTTCCGCGTCGGCAAGATGCGCAAGAAATTCGCGAGCCAATATGGTTTCGTGGTGCCCGAGATCAAGGTCGCCGACGACATCATGATCCCGGAAAAGGCCTATCAGATCCGCGTCCACGGCACGACCATCGCCTCCAGCAGCCTGCGTGTCGGTGATGTTCTTGTCGTGACGGGTGCAGGGCGCAAGCCGAGCATTCCGGGCGACGAAATCCGTGAACCCGCCTTCGGCATGCCCGCCGTCTCCATTCTCGAAACCTTCACCGAGGATTTGAAGCGCGAAGGCTTCCACCCGATCGACAACGTCTCCGTGGTGCTGACGCATCTGAGCGAAGTCATCCGCAACAACCTGCCGCAGCTCCTGTCCTATAAGGACGTCAAGATCCTCATCGACAGGCTTGATCCCGAATACAAGAAGCTCGCCGACGAGATCTGCTCGTCGCACATGTCCTATTCCGGTCTGCAGGCGGTGCTGAAACTGCTGCTCGCCGAGCGCGTGTCGATCCGCAACCTGCATCTCATTCTCGAAGCGGTCGCCGAACTCGCGCCGCATGTGCGCAAGACGGAACAGATCGTCGAACATGTGCGGGTGCGCATGTCGCAGCAGCTCTGCGGCGATCTGGCCGACAATGGCGTGTTGCGCGTCCTGCGCCTCGGCAACAAGTGGGATATGGTTTTCCATCAGGCGCTCAAGCGCGACCAGAAGGGCGAAATCGTCGAATTCGACATCGATCCCCGCCATCTCGAGGAGTTTTCCGAGCAGGCATCCAAAGTTATCCGTGAATTCATGGATCGCGGCCTGCCCTTTGTCCTTGTAACCTCGCCGGAAACGCGGTCCTATGTGCGCATGATTATCGAGCGACTCTTTGCGACCCTGCCGGTTCTTTCGCATGTGGAACTGGCCAAGGGTCTCGAGATCAAGATTCTGGGCGCCATTTCATGATAACCGACCCGCAGGGGACAATCATTGCATTGTTCCTTGCCATTTGCCGTATCGGCGCATGCTTCATGACCATGCCGGGCTTTTCAAGCTCGCGCATTTCGCCGCAGATTCGCATGCTTCTGTGCGTCGCGGTGTCCATGGCGCTTCTGCCCGTGCTGTGGGACACGATCTATCCGAAAGTTTCCGGCGCAAGCCAGGGCACGGTCGTCGGCCTCATCTTTACCGAGGTTGTCATCGGTTCGATGTATGGCCTGATCGCGCGGTTCTACACGCTCGGTTTCCAGTTCACCGGTGCGCTCATCGGCGCTTCCATCGGTCTCAGTGCGCCGGGCGGCGCCGATGTCATCGAAGACGTGCAGGAAAACCAGATATCCAACTTCATCACCTTCGGCGGCCTGCTGGTGCTTTTCATATTCGATTTCCACCACATCGTCCTCAAGGCGCTGGTGGATTCCTATACCGCCACACCGGTCGGCGCGCTCATCAGCGGCCAGAAGATGCTGATTACGCTGACCGATACGCTCCGGGCCTCCTTCTCGATCATGCTGCGGCTCGCCAGCCCCTTCGTAATTTACGGCTTGATGTTCAACGTCGCGGTTGGCCTCATCAACAAGCTCGCACCGCAGATCCCGGTTTTCTTCATATCGACGCCCTTCATTCTCGCGGGCGGCATTTTCATGCTTTACCTGTCGGTCGCGGCCCTCATCCGCCAATTCGTGGATGGTTTCGGCCCGGTCTTCATCGGCTTTTGATCGGGAGAAAACGCCATGGCTTCGGACAAGCGCTCGGCCAAACTCAAACGTCTCGTAACGGTTCAGCGGCACATGGAGAAAATGGCCGAGGTGGAACTTGCCGACACCACCCGCACCCGCACTGAAGTGGCGCAATCCATGGAGAACGTGCTGGAGGCGATGAGTTCCATGGAGCCTGTGCATCAGACATTCTCCAAGCATTATTCGGACCGCTACGGCCGTCTCGTCGTCCAGGACCGCCAGCTTGAAGGCGTTCAGCAATTTCAGGAAAACAAGGTCCTGAAGGAAAAGACCAAGGCCGACAGGCTTGAGGACCGGATGCACATCGCCCGCGATCTTGAGGATCGCGAGGCCGACGATAATGCAATCTATGATTTGTTAGAAATTACGAATGTTTCCCACACACCAGCCTCCAGCAAGGTTGGCGATCCATAATCTGTCCCATTGTTGCATCGCAGGCGTTTTGAGGACGCCTCCGGCGATGTTTCTTGATTGAGCGGATGTGCCGGCTTTCTGTGCCGCCCATTCGTCAGCTCGGGAGATCTGGACGTGGCGATATCGGTGATAAGTGATCTGGTGATGGATGTGGTTCGCGCTGCGGATCCCCAGGAAGTTCAGGTCGCGCAGGAAAAACTCAAGGCGAACAAGGCGGCTTTTGCCGCAACCAGCCTTGCCGATGCCGGCAAGGGTTTTGGCGCTGCGGTCGATATGCTGGATGGCGCTTCCTCGAAGGCTGGCCTCGGGGACACTAATATTCGCGCGGCCCGCACCGAAATCCCGGAAACCTACCGCAAATATGAAGCCTCGGTACTCCAGACCTTCGTGGCCAACATGCTGCCGAAAGACAGCGAGGAAGTTTACGGCAAGGGCAATGCCGGCGAGATCTGGAAAAGCATGATGGCCGAACAGTTTGCTGACACGATCTCCAGAAATGGCGGCGTCGGCATTGCGGAGCAGGCTTACAAGGATGCGTTGCGGAAAGCCGAAAGCAAAGGCATTACCGACGTATCGATGAATGAAAAAGACCATAATGCTGCAATTCGGATGGTGGCGGAGTTCGAGCGGCAGGTCCTCGGTGTTTCCAATGAGAAAACAGACGAGGCTTGATAATGAAAAACCTTAACGAGGAGACAAGCATGGACCTTATGTCGAACGACCACCGTATCCAATCCGTTCTCGGCCGCCTTGAGATGATCATCGACAATGAGAACGACAATATCGGTAAGGACCCACAGTTCGACTTCAAGGTCTCCAATGCTCACAAGAGCCGTTGCCTTTATGAGCTGACGATGCTGTTCCGCGATACGCCGCGCGAGGAAATCGCCGCCGGTTACATGGAACAGGTCAAGGGCATCAAGTCCAAGCTAGCCACCAACGCCAGCCGTGTCGAGGCGCATCTGAACGCGGTTCGCGCCGTTGCGGACTTGCTCAAGAACGCGATCCAGGAAGCCGATACGGACGGCACCTATTCGCAGGAACAATTCATGTACGGTGCTGCCTCCTGATGTTGAAGCTTCTTCTCACCGGCGTCTGGGTTTGCGCCGTCACGCTCGGCGCGGTGTATTTCTCCGTCCAGTTGGCGACGGCGCCCGCGCCGGATGAGGCGGGGGCGAAAAAGGCCAGTCTGCAACTGGTCAAGGGTGAAAGCATCACGATCCCCGTCATCAATGACGGCGGGGTGAACGGCTATTTCCTCAGCCGTATTTCCTTGCGCGTCGACAAGACCAAGATGGCGAAGATCGAGCTGCCGGCGACACAGCTGATGACCGATGAATTGTTCACGCTGCTCGCGGGTTCTTCCATGGTCAATATCGCCAACATCTCCACCTTCGATCCCGAAGCCTTCAAGCAGCGCATCCGCGAGGGGCTGAACAAGAGGCTCGATGACGAGGTGGTCGAGGATGTGCTGATCGAACAGCTCGATTATCTGTCGAAAGCCGACATCCGTGAGCAGAACGGCAACGGCACGCCGCGCTCGGTCAAGCTCGTCGAAGGCGAGAAGGCCGAAGCCGGAAAAGAAGCGGCTGCGGCGCCAAGCCACTGACGGCCAAGGGGCGAGGGGGCTTTGGCCGGCTGCAGGATGCGGAGCACCTTTCTGGTTAATTGTCTCTTGCCGCATCCCCGGGCATTCGAGAGATTGCTTTCAAGCTAAATTCAACCTGCACCTGTATAAACAGACCCATGAACCACCATCCCGCAGACCATGCGTCGGATCGGTGGCGACGGGTTTGGTATTGGGGGTTGGCAATGAGTTTCGCGTCAGGTTTCGCGCGGCCGGGATCGCAACGGAATATCCACGGACTGCGCGTCTGTGATCTCGATTGGAATGGGGCGCTGGAATTGCTCAGTAGCAGGGCTTCAGCCTGTGAAGGGCACACGATGCTGTCCTTTCTTACTCTGGAGAAAGCGAAGCTGTCGCTCAAGGACAATGCCTACCGACAGATTCTGGAAAGCTGCCTGCTTCTGCCGCAGGGCAAGGCAATGAGGGCCGCCGCGCGCAACGGGAATGGCGAGCCTGTGCGTGCCGCCATCGACGGCGTCGCCTTCACCATGGCGCTTCTGACCTATATGGCGGTGCCGAAACGGATCGGTGTAGCTGGAGATGATGCGGCGCAGATCGGTGAGGTTCTCGCCAAGTTGCGGGCGCATGCACCCTGGCACGATTTCGTCATGCTGAACCGGGATGCATCGGGCGTTAAGGTGGATGTTCTGCTGGCGGGAATGCTGAAGGAAAACCAGGAGACATGGCTGCACCGCACGGTCAGTCGCGAGAATGCGCGGGTCACCATCGCGGTTGGGCCTCTGTTCAAGGTTCTGTCATCCGAAGTGGCCGGTATGCCGGAAATTTTCCGCAAGCTTCACATGAGCTGGCTCTACAGCCTTTGCGCCGAACCCTGGCACATCGCGCTCGGCAAGAGCTGAGACAACGTCTGCAATCGCCGCGTTAACCATTTGTTTGCCACGATCCTTTAACCTCCCGTAAGGTTTTGACAGTCGCCCGTGGCGGGCGGCGCCGAGCGCGGCAGACGGCTTCAGATGGTTGATGACAATCCGGACATGATGGCGATCCGCCCTGACGAGGATGATGTCGCCGCGCCAGTATCGCAATGGCGCAGACATTGGCTGCGGCTCCTGACGTCCGGGTGCATCGCCGCTGCCACCGTTGCCGGGGCTGCCCTTCCGCTTCTGCTCATCGATTCCGGCTTTCGCGGTTATGTTTCGCAGGCCCGGATCGAGGTTACCCAGACCGCCTATGATGCCCCCGATACGGCCCGTTTTCTGGCGATGGCGCGTCGCACCCTGCTGTCACCCTCCGGGCTCGACCGTATAACCGCCGATCTCAAACTGAAACCCGCCGATATGGTCGGCGTTCGCAATCAGGGCGAGCTTGGCCTGCTTTTCGACCTTCTGACCGGCGCGGATGCGCGTCCGCTGTCCGCGCGTGAGGCGCTGAACGGCGCGGTGGGCCAGGCGATCCGGCTGGAACTGACACCGGATGAAAATACGCTGATCGTGACCGGTAAGGCCGCGACGCCGGAAACCGCCATGCGGCTGACCGATTATCTTTCGATGCGCGTGATCGCGGATGGCAAGGCCGGCACGATGACACCAGCCATGCGCGAGACGGAGAGGGCGCGGACAAGGCTCGATGAGGCGGAAGCCGCGCTGAACGGTTTCCAGATGCGTCACGGTGACGCCGTAATGTCCGAGGTGCAGCAACTCGAGCAGCAGCTGCGCGACGTAAACGATAGGCTTGCCGGAATTACCCCGCAGCAACAATCCATTCAGGCTGATTTGACGGCGGCTTCGGGCCTGAAACCGAATGATGTCTTTGTGAAGCCTCTGCCGGCCGGCGTGGCTTTTTCGGCGCTTGAGGACGTCAGGCAGAAGCATGCGAGCGCCAGCATGGCGCTTGCTGCCGTTTCGGTCGATTATGGCCCGAAACATCCCCGCAGCATCGCCGCCCAGAATGCAGTGGACGCGGCACAGGCACTTGCCGCCCCCGCATTGCGGCAGTTACTCGACGGTCTGCGGGCGGATGAAAAGCGCATCGCTCAGGAGGCCGCGACCGCCAATGGCGAGCACAGGAAATACCTCGACCGCCTGAGCGAGCTCGGTGTCGCCCCCGGCGAGTTCTCGAGATTGCAGGGTGAACTGGAAACAGCGCGAAATACCTATCTGGAGGCAAGCGAACGCCGTGACCTGTCCGCATCCGCCACGCCTGCGGTCGAAACACGTTTGACCAAGAAGGCAGCACCGGGAGAATTGACCCGCGACCTGACGCAGGCCGCCATGCTGGCGGGCGGCGGCGGATTAATCGGCTTGCTAAGCAGTCTCTATCTCCTGAGCTACCGCCGCCATGACGAGGAAGAAGAGGGCGCATGGCTCATCGAAGACGGTGCGCAACTTCCATCCTCCGTCGAGCCGCCGGTCCAGTCTCTGCAGGTTTCTGAATTCGAACCGATCGAGCCTGCTGTGTTTGACGATCTGCCGGATCTTGCCGCAGAGGGCAACATCGAGCCGGAGGAAGACAGCTTCGCAGATTATTATGGCGAGGCCGTCAATGATGACGACGATATGCCGCTGGACGAACGCGTGCGTCAGGTCCTGATGGGCAACCGCACGGTCGGCACTGCTGATCCGGCCTCCTCCGGGCTTCCTCCGCTCCTGGCGGAAGCTCTTGCCGGGCGCTTCGACCATGCTCAGGCCGAAGCCGAGGAGCTGATGGAATTGCGACGCGAATTGGCGTTCCTGAGAGAGCGTCTTACCGATTACGCCGATCACCGCGAAGACTACCGCAAAACAGCCTGAAAACGCCGCATTTTAGCTTGCATTCCTGCGAAGGGGGCACCATACGGAGCCTACGTAACCCAGCAGGAGCAGGACGCATGGCAGTTGTGATTGACGGGAAGGCGAAGGCGGCTTCGGTAACGGAGGCGGTCCGCAAATCGGCAGAAGCGCTTGAGGCGGAAAAGGGCGTAAAGCCCGGTCTCGCGGTTGTCATCGTCGGAAATGATCCGGCCAGCCATGCTTACGTGAACTCCAAAAGCAAGATGGCCAAGCAATGCGGTTTCAATTCCATCCAGCACACGCTGCCGGAGGAAACCACGCAAGCTGACCTTCTGAAGCTGGTCGGCGAACTGAACGCCGATGCCTCCATTCACGGCATTCTGGTGCAGCTGCCGCTGCCGAAACACTTCAATTCCGATGAGATCATCCAGTCGATCCTGCCCGAAAAGGATGTCGATGGCCTGAGCGTGCTGAACGCCGGCAAGCTCGCGACCGGCGATCTCGCCACCGGGCTCATCTCCTGCACGCCCGCCGGCGCCATGCTTCTGGTGCGCGGCATTCACGGCGATGATCTCTCCGGCCTCAACGCCGTGGTCATTGGCCGCTCCAACCTGTTCGGCAAGCCCATGGGCCAGCTTCTGTTGAATGCCAACGCCACGGTGACGATGGCGCATTCGCGCACCAAGGATCTGGCCGCCGTCTGCAAGACGGCCGATATTCTCGTCGCGGCGGTCGGCCGCGCGGCGATGGTGAAGGGCGACTGGGTGAAATCAGGCGCGACCGTCATCGATGTCGGCATCAACCGCATTCCCGCGCCGGAAAAGGGTGAAGGCAAGTCGAAGCTGGTGGGCGATGTCGCCTATGATGAAGCAAGCGCGGTTGCCGCCGCTATCACGCCGGTTCCGGGCGGTGTCGGCCCGATGACAATCGCCATGCTGATGGCCAACACCGTCATCGCCGCCCATCGCGCAGTGGGTCTGGCGGCGCCGAAGTTCTAAGCGGTTTAAAATGGCCGGCTACGCTTTCGGAGCCGGCCCCGTCGACGCGCGCACCACAAGTTCCGCCTTCCAGAGTTCCTGATATGGTTCCGTCTGGTTGAGCTTGATCCGGTTGATCAGGCGCTGGCCCACACGCACGCCCGCAGCCCTCAATGACGAGCGGGTGGTGGTGAGCGGGACGGAGAAATTATCGGGTTTCAGCAGCGGCAGCACATCGTCATGGGCGATCAGCGAAATATCCTTGCCGGGTTTTAAGCCTCGCTGATTGAGCGAGCGGATCGCGCCGAGCGCAAGCGCGGTACTGGCGCAGAGGATGGCGGTCGGTTTTTCCGGGCGTGAGAGCAGCGCTTCCATGCCGAGATAACCTTCCTCGTCGGTCATGCTGCCGTGTCTTACATTGTCCGCATGTAATGCCAGGCCGTTTGCCGCCATCGCCTTTTCCACTCCGAGACAGCGGCGGAAAGTGAAATCATAACCCGCGGGGCCGTTCAGCAGCCCGATGCGGGTATGGCCGAGCTGGAGGAGAAGCTGGGTGGCATCGCGGAAGGCGCCCTCATTGTCCACGTCGAGATAGGGATAGTCCTCCTCCACGCCGATGGAGCGGCCATGCACGAGGAAGGGCAGGGAGAGCGACTGCATCATGGCGATGCGTGGATCGTTGTTCTTCATATAGGCGAGATAGATGCCGTCGACGCTGCCGCTGGCCGCCAGCCCACGCAGGGCTTCGCGCTCCTTTTCCGGCTCGGTTGGCATGATGACGAGATGAAAGCCGCTACGTGATGCTTCCTCACCGAGGCCGCTCAGGAATTCGCCGAAATGCACATCCGAACGGTGATGCTCGCCAATCGGCATCACAAGTCCGATGGAGCCGACCTTGCCCGTCGCCAGCCGTTGCGCTGCCGCATTCGGGCGATATCCGGTTTTTTCGGCAGCCTCCATGACACGGCGGCGGGTTTCGGCGCTGACTTCCGGATAGCCGTTGAGCGCCCTGCTGATCGTCGTCTGCGAAATGCCCAGCAGTTGCGACAACTGTTTCAGGTTCATGTCTGTCATTCCTCCATGCGCGCGCCCGAGAATACGGCAAAGCCGCTCCTCAATTCCCAAAGCGCTTTAGATTTTTACCAGCCTCCACCGTATTTCTCAATCGAAAAGGATAGCCGCCTTCCTAATTAAATATGACTATTCATGAGGCACTGCAACGTTTCCGAATAAAGAGCCTCTTGACTCTGTGTTAATGACAATGAGATGAATAGGCAGCCAAAGCGCTTTGATTGGAGAGGACGCTTTGAGCCTTTTATGTGATGGGAGGTAAATCACATGCGGAAGACTCTTTTGGCGACGGCTGCTGTCATGGCATTGCTGTCCGGTGCGGCCTTTGCCGCCGACCTGAAATTTGCACCCGGCGGGGACGCCAAGTTCAACTGGAAAAGCTACGAAGACTTCAAGGCGGCCCATGCCGACCTGAAGGGCCAGACGCTGACGATTTTCGGCCCCTGGCGTGGTGAGGATGAGGCTCTGTTCCAGTCGGTGCTCGCCTATTTCGCTGACGCGACCGGCGTGAATGTCCGTTATTCCTCGTCGGAAAACTACGAGCAGCAGATCGTCATCGACACGCAGGCGGGTTCGCCGCCCAATATCGCTATCCTGCCGCAGCCCGGCCTTCTGGCTGATCTCGCCGCCAAGGGCTTCCTCGTGCCGCTCGGCGATGCGACCGCCAGCTGGGTCAAGGAAAATTACGGCGCGGGCCAGTCCTGGGTCGATCTCGGCAGCTACAAGGGCAAGGACGGCAACAAGGCCTATTTCGCATTTCCCTTCAAGGCGGATGTGAAGTCGCTCGTCTGGTATGTGCCTGAGAACTTCGAGGAAGCGGGCTATAAGGTGCCCGAGAGCATGGAAGACCTGCTCAAGCTGACGGACCAGATCGTTGCCGATGGCGGCACGCCATGGTGCATCGGCCTCGGTTCCGGCGGCGCGACCGGCTGGCCGGCGACCGACTGGGTGGAAGACCTGATGCTGCGCACGCAGCCGCTCGATGTCTACCAGAAATGGACGACCAACGAGGTGAAGTTCACCGATCCGGCCGTGGTCGAGGCCATCAACGAATTCGGCAAATTCGCCAAGAACGAAAAATATGTGAGCGGCGGCGTCGCGGCCGTGGCCTCCACCGACTTCCGCGACAGCCCCAAGGGCCTCTTCGACATTCCGCCGAAGTGCTACCTGCACCATCAGGCGTCGTTCATTCCGTCCTTCTTCCCTGAGGGCACCAAGGTCGGAACGGATGCGGATTTCTTCTACATGCCGACCTATGCGTCCAAGCCTGAACTCGGCAAGCCGGTTCTCGGCGCGGGCACGCTCGTCACCATCACCAAGGAAGCGCCGGCTGCCAAGGCATTCGTAGAATTCCTGCAGACCCCGATCGCGCATGAGGTCTGGATGGCGCAGTCCAGCTTCCTGACGCCGTATAAGGGCGTGAATGTCGACACCTATGCCAATGAGCAGATGAAGCGCCAGGGCGAAATCCTGACGACCGCGACAAGCTTCGGTTTCGATGGTTCCGACCTGATGCCCGGCAAGATCGGCGCTGGCGCATTCTGGACCGGCATGATCGATTTCGTCGGCGGCAAGTCTGCCGATCAGGTCGCTGCCGATATTCAGAAGGCTTGGGACGGCCTGAAGTAACAATCGGCCGAGCAGATTCCGGAAAACTGTTCTGCGGTTTCCCGATCTGAATCTGCGGTAAAAAGTCCCGGCGGCTCGCTGCCGGGCCTTACCAACGGAACGGCCCCGACGACCGCATAAATCAGCGCGGCGCGGAGAGGATCAAGGGAGGGAACATGGCTCAACAACTCGTGTCTGCCATCGGCGTCATGGTAGCAGGTGTTTTTGCCTGCGCTGCCTATTACTGGCTGTCCGACAAGGCGCTGCAGGCAATCTTTCCCGTCCGCTCGGGAGACGTCATTCACGCCTCCCGCAACCTCAACCGCCGCGCCGCCGTCCGGCCCTGGCTGTTCATCGGCCCGGCGCTGATCCTTCTTCTCGTTTATCTGGTCTATCCCGTCATCGCGACGCTGATCCTGTCCTTTTATGACCGCACAGGCAGTGAATTTGTCGGTCTCGCCAATTATCGCTGGGCGTTTTTTGATGCCGGTTTCCGCCAGTCGATCTTCAACAATATTCTCTGGCTGGCCGTGGTGCCTGCCGCCTGCACCTTCTTCGGCCTCGTCATCGCCGTCATGACCGACCGTATCTGGTGGGGCAATATCGCCAAATCCATCGTTTTCATGCCGATGGCGATCTCTTTCGTCGGCGCCTCCGTCATCTGGAAGTTCATCTATGAATATCGCGCCGAAGGTCAGGTGCAGATCGGCCTCTTGAACGCCATCGTCGAGTTTTTCAGTGGCAATCCGCAGGTGTGGATTTCCATGCCGTTCTGGAACAATTTCTTCCTGATGGTCATCCTCATCTGGATCCAGACCGGTTTCGCCATGGTCATCCTCTCGGCGGCGCTGCGGGGCATCCCCGAGGAGACCATCGAGGCGGCGGTCATCGATGGCGCCAGTGGCTGGCAGATTTTCTGGAAGATCATGGTCCCGCAGATCTGGGGCACCATCGCCGTCGTCTGGACCACGATCACCATTCTCGTGCTCAAGGTTTTCGACATCGTGCTGACCATGACCAACGGCCAGTGGAACACCATGGTTCTCGCCAATCTCATGTTCGACTGGATGTTCCGCGGCGGCGGCGACAGCGGCCGAAGTGCTGTCATCGCGCTCATCATCATGGCGGCCGTCACCCCCATCATGGTCTGGAACATCCGCCAGGCCAACCGCGAGATGGAGGGCCGCTGAGATGAACATCTTCAAACGCCTTCGCCGCGTCGGCCTGCCGCGCCTCATCGTCCACGCCAGCGTCCTCGTCGTCGTGCTGCTCTGGCTTTTGCCCACACTCGGCATTCTCGTCAGCTCGCTGCGCGACAAGGACCAGATCACCGTGTCAGGCTGGTGGACGGCCTTTTCCAGTTCCGAACAGACTGCGGCTGTCCGCCTTGCGGATGCCTCCGTGCAGAGGCAGGATGGCAACCGCTACGTCATATCGGGCAATGTTTTCGAAAACGGGCAGGGTGGCCAAGTCGCCGCCTTCGGCGTTCGCGTGCAGGAGCCGACGGCGTTCAAAGCCGGGGAGGCTGCCGATATCGGTGATGGCGAAACACTCCTCGTCAATTCGGACGGCACTTATGAATACAGCAAGGCTGCAAGCTTTGAGGGTTCGCGCGGCAAGCGCGTCTATATTTCTGTTGCGACGCCACCCGTCTTTACACTCGATAATTATCGGACGGTCTTGACCTCGGAAGGCATCGGCCAGTCCTTCGTCAACTCGCTGACCGTAGCCGTGCCGGCAACCGTCATTCCCATCCTCATCGCCGCCTTTGCCGCCTATGCCCTGTCATGGATGAGCTTCTCTGGCCGCAATCTCCTGATTGCCATGGTGGTGGGCCTGATCGTCGTGCCGCTGCAGATGTCGCTGATACCGTTGCTACGGCTCTATAATGAAATCGGCACCATCTTCGGCGTGCCGTCCAAGACCTATGCCGGCATCTGGCTGGCGCACACCGCCTTCGGTCTGCCGCTCGCCATCTACCTGCTGCGCAACTATATTTCCGGCCTGCCGAAAGAGATCATCGAAAGTGCGCGTGTCGATGGCGCGAGCGACTTCGAAATCTTCGTCAAGATCATCCTGCCGCTGTCATTCCCGGCACTCGCCTCCTTCGCCATCTTCCAGTTCCTGTGGACCTGGAACGACCTGCTCGTCGCCATGGTCTTCCTCGGCACGCAAAAGGACGAGCTGGTGCTGACCGGCGCCTTGAACGCGCTGCTCGGTTCGCGCGGCGGCAACTGGGAAATCCTCACCGCCTCGGCCTTTGTCACCATCGTCGTGCCGCTTGGCGTCTTCTTCGCCCTTCAACGTTATCTCGTGCGTGGCCTGCTCGCAGGCTCCGTCAAGGGAGGCTGATTATTCCATGAACGCCCATACCAAACAGGATGAGACCATGACCGCTCCGGTGACTTCCGCTTTGACGCCCAACAAGGATTGGTGGCGCGGCGCGGTGATCTATCAGATCTACCCGCGCTCCTATCAGGACTCCAATGGCGACGGCATCGGTGATCTCAAGGGCATCACCGACCGGCTGGCGCATATTGCCGGTCTCGGTGCCGACGCGATCTGGATTTCGCCCTTCTTCACCTCGCCGATGAAGGATTTCGGTTACGACGTCTCGAATTATGTCGATGTAGATCCGATGTTCGGCACGCTTGCCGATTTCGACGGGTTGATTGCGGAAGCGCACCGTCTGGGCATCCGCGTCATGATCGACCTCGTCATGTCGCACACGTCTGACCAGCATCCGTGGTTCGTGGAAAGCCGCGCCAGCCGCAACAATCCGAAATCGGACTGGTATGTCTGGTCGGACAGCAAGCCGGATGGCACGCCGCCCAACAACTGGCTGTCGATCTTCGGCGGCTCCGGCTGGCAGTGGGATCCGACCCGCATGCAATATTACATGCACAACTTCCTGACATCGCAGCCGGACCTCAACCTGCATAATCCGGAAGTGCAGGAAGAACTGTTGAACATCACCCGCTTCTGGCTGAAGCGCGGCGTCGATGGTTTCCGCCTCGACACCATCAACTTCTATTTCCATGACCTTGAGCTGCGCGACAACCCGGCGCTGGCGCCGGAGCGCCGCAATGCCTCCACCGCGCCTGCGGTCAATCCCTATAACTTCCAGGAGCATCTCTACGACAAGAACCGCCCGGAAAACATCGCCTTCCTGAAGCGCTTCCGCGCGGTGCTGGACGAGTTTCCGGATATCGCCGCCGTCGGCGAAGTGGGTGATAGCCAGCGCGGCCTCGAAATCGTCGGTGAATATACCTCGGGCGATGACAAGATGCAGATGTGCTATGCCTTCGAATTCCTCGCCCCCGATGCGCTCACACCGCAGCGCGTTGCCGATGTGCAGGCGGATTTTGCGAAAGCCGCACCGGAAGGCTGGGCCTGCTGGGCCTTCTCCAACCACGATGTCGTGCGCCACGTCAGCCGCTGGGGCGAGCATGTCGAGGACAAGGACGCCTTCGCCAAGGTGCTTTCGGCACTCTTGATGACACAGCGCGGCTCCGTCTGCATCTATGAGGGCGAGGAGCTCGGCCTCACCGAAGCGGACATCGCTTTCGAAGATTTGCAGGATCCCTACGGCATCCAGTTCTGGCCGGAGTTCAAGGGCCGCGACGGTTGCCGCACACCGATGGTGTGGGACGCCGGCCATGCGCAGGCCGGTTTCTCGACCTCGGACAAGACCTGGCTGCCCATTCCCGCTGAACACAAGCAGCGCGCCGTCAGCGCCCAGCAGGGCAACGAAGGATCAGTGCTGGAGCATTACCGCCGGTTCCTGTCCTTCCGCAAAAAGCATCCCGCATTTGCCAAGGGCGGTATCGAATTCCAGCCGGTTGAGGGGGATGTGCTGAGCTACACCCGCACGCTCGGCAACGAAACCGTTCTTTGCCTCTTCAATCTGTCCGCAACGCCAGCAAAGGCGACGCTGCCGGAAGGGAACTGGGAGGTTCTCGACGGCCATGGCTTTACTAGCGGCCTTGAAGGCAGAAGCGTAGAACTTCCGGCATGGGGCGCTTTCTTCGCCCGTTACGCCTGATAAGACAGGGAGGAACAACCCATGACAAGTCTCGTTCTTAAGGATATCCGCAAATCATACGGGCAGGTGAAGGTTCTGCACGGCATCGATCTGGAGATCGAACAGGGCGAATTCATCGTTTTCGTCGGCCCCTCCGGCTGCGGAAAATCGACGCTTCTGCGCATGATCGCCGGTCTGGAGGAAATCACCGGCGGCGAGATGTTCATTGATGGCCAGCTCGTCAATGAAATCCCGCCCTCGCGCCGGGGCATCGCCATGGTGTTCCAGTCCTATGCGCTTTATCCGCATATGACTGTCTATGACAACATGGCCTTCGGCATGAAGATCGCCAAGGAAAACAAGCAGGAGATCGACCGACGCGTGCGCGCCGCCGCCGAAATCCTGCAGCTGACACAATATCTGGAACGTCTGCCCAAGGCTCTGTCCGGCGGTCAGCGCCAGCGTGTCGCCATCGGCCGCGCCATTTGCCGCAATCCCAAGGTCTTCCTGTTCGATGAACCCCTGTCGAACCTCGATGCCGCGCTGCGTGTCGCAACCCGCATCGAGATCGCCAAGCTCAACGAGCAGATGGCCGATACGACGATGATCTACGTCACCCACGACCAGGTGGAGGCGATGACGCTGGCCGACCGTATCGTGGTTTTGAATGCGGGCCGGGTGGAGCAGGTCGGCGCGCCGCTCGAACTTTACGAAAACCCGGCCAATCTCTTTGTGGCGCGCTTCATCGGTTCGCCCGCCATGAACATCATTGCTGGGAAGATTGTCGGGACCGGAGAGCGGACGTCGATCGAGTTGGTCGGCGGCAAGACGCTTGCCGTCAATGTTCCGACCCCCGCATCCGAACGGGGCAAGGCCGCAAGCTTCGGTGTCCGGCCGGAAGATTTGAGCATCGTCACCGGCGATGATTATCTTTTCGAAGGAAAAGTGTCGATCGTCGAGGCTTTGGGCGAGGTGACGCTTCTGTATCTCGAAGCGCCGAAGGGCCAGGAGCCCATCATCGTCAAGGCACCGGGCATTGTCTCGGTCGCCAAGGGGCAAACCCTGCGTTTTGCCGCCCCGCAGGAAAAGCTTCACCTCTTTAATGCCGAGGGCAAGACCTACCGCGTCTGATTGCCGTCGACCCCAAAAACACCCCGGAACGTCCTCGTTCCGGGGTTTTTCCTGAGCTTTTTACGGCTGTGGAAAAATGACGGAAATGTCCCGCTTCCGGTCTGTTTAAGCCTGCGCTGATATGAATTGTTAAAGACTATGGCCTAGTCTCGATCCATTGACTGAGCATGGGAGCTGGGTGTGCAGAGCGGTACGGGTGTCATCAGGAACCATTACCTGAGCAAGGAAGAATCCTTCATGTATGACCGCGAAAACCGGTTCCGCATGGAAGATACCATGAACGCAGCACGCATCGAATATACCGAAAAAGCCGTGATGCACATGGCGGCGCGCCGTTGCGATGTCATCCGCATCTCACAGACAGAAGCGGTGCTGGCGCTGCTGACGAAATATAACCTGCCGAACCAGTTCTATCTCGATATTCCCGACGCCCGCATCACCAAGATCGGCTGCGTGATGTTGCGCGTCAACGCCAACAACACCATCCACGTCCGCTTCCTGCGCATGCTGACACAGAAGGAACTGGACCGCATTTTCGTGTTCAGCACACATCCCGCACACAGGGACCGGAAGCTCGATATCAGGTCGTTCTGAGACCTGATAATCTACGGCCTTAAGAAAGCCCGCCCAGAGCAGTCTGCTTCAGCTTTACATCCGCCACCTCGGTGAAGGTCAGGTCGCCGCGGCCGAAATAGGATTTCTGGTTGGTCGCGGACCAGTCGTTGCAGACCAGCTTGTAGCGCTCTTTCTTCCCGGGCTTCTCCGGCATGGCGTAGAGATAGTCGCCGGTGCGTGCGGCGAGCGGAATGTCGCCATCCTGGTTGCATCGCTTGAGGATTTGCGCAAGCGCCTCGCCGTCCACTTCCGTCACCATCAGCTTGCCGTCGAAACGCAGCGAGGCGTTGAAATCATAACGGCGAATATCACCCTCAGGCAGGCCCGCGCCGAAGGAGGTGTGGCCGACGAAACCGACATCTGCGCCGGTTTTTGCGGCGATAAGCTGCGCTACATGGCGCCCCGCCTCGTCGACGGTCATCGCCTTCGCCGATTTGCCGACAACTTCCCGTTCTTCAGCAGTCAGGTGTTTTTCAAGCGTCTGCTCGATCAGGGCCTTGAGGGCAGGGGATGCGGGAGCGCCGCGATCGATGACGATCGTCTCGATGGCCGCAGCCTTGCCGGGAGCCGCAATGGTCGCCACCGTCATGGAGGTGCACCACGAGCCGGTGTGGATATAACGGGTAGCACCCTGTTCATGCACGAAGTTCAGATGGTCATGGCCGCCGACAAGCAGGGTGCCATCCGGCAGCAGCGGCAGGATATCTCGGTCTGCGACGACGCCGGCATGGCTGAGAACGATGTTGATCGCATCCGATTTGACGATGCCAGGAAGATTGGCCTTGGCCCATTCCACGGGCTGCGGGATGTCAAGCATCTCGCGCGTGGCCTTCGGGTAGGTGTTGATCGCATTGGTGGCGAGGCCCGCCACGACGACCCGCTGCTCCCCGACGCTCACCTCGGCGCGATCAGCCGCATAGGGTTTGCCGCTGCGCTTGTCGATGATGTTGGAGAGCACGGTGATACCGAGCGCCTGGGCGCGGCTGACGAAATTGGCAAGATCATTGTCGATATCGGGCTCATGATTGCCGATATTGATGACTGTGGGAGCGAGCTTGGCGAGCGCCGTGAGGAAGGTCCATTCGATTTCGCCGGCCGAACGTGTGGCCACCGCATTGCCGAGTTCGAAAAGGTCGCCATTCAACAGGATGATGTGGGGCGCCTTGTCAGCGGCGATGCGCGTTTCGATGGCCGCCAGAAGCTGGCCGATACGCTCATAGGCCGAATGCAGGTCGGAGATGACGATTGCACGCAGGGCCACGTCCTGCGCCATGACCGAGGTCGCCGCCACCATCAGCGGCAGCATGGCGGTGCCGGCCATAAGCTTCAGCACATCGCGGCGTTTGCTTGAGAAAATCGTCATGTCAGGCCCCATCATCCGAAACTGCGCCGTCGTCCCACGGCTGGCTGGAGAAGGCCCTATAGGGCGATCATCACAGCCGCATGACAAGTCTGACGTTTAAGATGTGGGAAATAAAGCGGTTTCTGGCGGCACCCCGGCGACACCGCAAAGCAGGGTTGAAAGGCGAAAGCCGCATCCGGCCTTCGCCTCCACAAAATCAATGGAAGAGCACGCTGGCGCCCTGATCGGCCGGGCCGGCATTGCGGCGGAAGGGGGCGAAAAGTTCGCGGCCCATGCCCCATTCGTTGCCGGAGAGGTCGGCGCGCGCCGGTTCGCGTTTTGCCAGCTCGGCGGCGGAAACCAGCACCTCGAGCGAGCCGGAAATGGCGTCGAGACGGATGATGTCGCCGTCGCGGATGAGCGAGATCGGCCCGCAATCGGAAGCCTCTGGCGTAACGTGGATGGCGGCAGGCACCTTTCCGGAGGCGCCGGACATACGCCCATCGGTCACCAGCGCCACCTTGAAGCCGCGATCCTGCAGCACGCCAAGCGGCGGCGTCAGGCGGTGCAGTTCCGGCATGCCATTGGCCTTCGGGCCCTGGAAGCGGACGACCGCAATGAAGTCGCGGTTAAGCTTGCCATCCTTGAAGGCGTCCTGAAGTTCCTGCTGGTCATGGAAGACGATCGCCGGCGCCTCGATGATGTGGCGCTCCGGTTTGACGGCGGAAATCTTGATGACCGATTTGCCGAGATTGCCGGTCAGCATCTTCAGGCCGCCGGTTGGCTGGAACGGTGTTTCGACACTGGAGAGGACCTTCGGATCATGGCTCTGTTCGGGGGAGGGCTGGCGGGTGACGGCGCCCTTCTCATCCAGCAGTGCATCCACGGTGTAGGCTGCAAGCCCCTGTCCGAAGACGGTGCGCACGTCGTCATGTACGAAGCCCTGTTTCAGTAGCTGCTTGATGAGGAAGCCCATGCCGCCGGCAGCGTGGAAATGGTTCACATCGGCAAGACCGTTGGGGTAAACGCGGGCGAGCAGCGGCACGATGTCGGAAAGATCGGAAATATCCTGCCAGGTGAGGATGATGCCAGCGGCGCGCGCCATGGCGATCAGGTGCATGGTGTGGTTGGTGGAACCACCCGTCGCATGCAGGCCAACGACGCCGTTGACGACCGATCTTTCATCGATCATTTCGCCGGCCGGGGTAAATTCATTGCCCTGCGCCGTAATCGCCAGCGCGCGCTTTGCAGCTTCACGCGTCAGCGCATCGCGCAGCGGCGTGCCGGGATTGATGAAGGAGGAACCGGGCATATGGAAACCCATGATCTCCATCAGCATCTGGTTGGAATTGGCGGTGCCGTAGAAGGTGCAGGTGCCGGGACCGTGATAGGATTTGGATTCCGCTTCCAGCAGCTCGGCGCGGCCGACCTTGCCTTCGGCATAAAGCTGGCGAATGCGCGACTTCTCGTCATTCGGCAGGCCTGATGTCATCGGGCCGGCAGGAACGAAGACGGCGGGCAGGTGGCCGAAGGCGAGTGCGGCAATGACGAGGCCGGGCACGATCTTGTCGCAGACGCCGAGATAGACGGCGGCGTCGAACATGTTGTGCGACAGGCCGATGCCGGCCGCCATGGCGATGGCGTCGCGGGAAAACAGCGAAAGCTCCATGCCGGGCTGGCCCTGGGTTACGCCGTCGCACATGGCGGGAACCGCGCCCGCCACCTGCGCTATGCCGCCCGCCTCCTTGGCCGCATCGCGGATGATCGCCGGGAAGGCCTCATAGGGCTGATGCGCCGAGAGCATGTCGTTATAGGCGGTGATGATGCCGAGATTGGGAACCCGGTCGCCGGCAAGCATGTCCTTGTCGGCGGGGGAACAGACGGCAAATCCATGCGCGAGATTGCCGCAGGACAGAACGGAACGGTGAACGCCTTTTGAAACCTGCAGCCGCAGCCGCTCGAGATAGGTCTCGCGGTAGGGCTTGGAACGTTCGACGATGCGGGCGGTGATGGCCTGAATGCGGGAATCGGCGGACATGGGCGTTCATCCTGTTCGTTGGTCGACAACCGGCGTTCCGGGAGGTGAGCGGCCGGTTGTCGTGTTTCAGTCTTCATGTCTTCGGGCGCTTGTCGCGGGGCCGCGGAAGCGGCGACCGCGTTGGCTTATGGCGCCCAGTATATATCCACGGGCGTCTCGGCCCGGTTCAGCACGGCACGGATCGGCATTTCATCCTCATCCTCGCCAGACTGCGCCTTCTCCAGCGTCGCCTTCTTCGCCGCACCTTCGATATGCAGCACGAGGAAATCGGCATCGTGCAGGCTGGAGAAGTTGAAGGTCAACCGCTCCTCTCCCGCATTCTCCGCCGCCATGGTCAGGACGCCGCGCGGTTCATCAAGGTCCAGCGCTTCGTAGAGATTGTCTCCACCGGGGAAGAACGATGCCGTGTGGCCATCCGTTCCCATGCCAAGAATGACGACATCGAACGGGTCACAGATCGCCTCGGTCTTGACGGTCGCAAGCGTCGCTGCATCCTCCGGCGAGGCCGCGGGCTGGAACAGCGGCACGAAATAGGCCGACTTCGCCTTGTCCTGCAGCAGGTTCTCCGCAACGAGGCGATGGTTCGAGCGGTCGCTTTCCGGCGGCACGAAACGCTCGTCCACCAGCGTCACGCTGACATTGGGCCAATCGAGATCGTGTTTGGAAAGCGCCTGAAAGAACAGCTTGGGCGTCGAACCGCCGGATACGGCGATGCTTGCCGCACCGCGATCCTTCGTTGCCGCATCAAGGCGTTTGGCAACCTCCGCCGCAAGAGCGGTTGCCAGTTCGGCGGCGGTGTCGAAGACGTGGATCGTTTCGCTCATCGCCAGGCCCTCAATCGGCATCGTGCCAGGTGCGGCCGTCACGCTCGATCAGTGCGATCGAGCCGCTCGGGCCCCAGGTGCCAGCGGTATAACCCTGCACGCCCTGTCCCAGCTCTTCCCAGCTCTTGAGAATGGGGTCGATCCAGTCCCAGGCGGCCTCGACCTCGTCGCGGCGCATGAACAGCGTCTGGTTGGAGCGGATGGTGTCCATCAACAGCCGCTCATAGGCATCGGGGCTGCGCACGTTGAAGGCTTCGGCAAAGCTCATGTCCAGCGAGACCTGACGCAGGCGCATGCCGCCCGGGCCGGGGTCCTTGATGAGGAGCGACTGCTTGACGCCTTCATCCGGCTGCAGGCGAATGACCAGCTTGTTGGCCTCGATCTTGCCGGCCGCATCGTCGAAGATCGAATGCGGGATCTGCTTGAAGGTGACGACGATTTCCGAAACGCGGGTCGCGAGGCGTTTTCCCGTGCGGATGTAGAAGGGAACGCCGGCCCAGCGCCAGTTGGCGATTTCAGCCTTGATGGCGACGAAGGTTTCGGTGTTGGAAACACCGCCTTCCAGCTCTTCCAGATAGCCCTTGACCGGGCCGCCTGCGGAAGCGCCGGCGCGGTACTGGCCGCGCACAGTCAGCTTTTCGACATTGCTGGTGTCGATCGGCTTCAACGAGCGCAGCACCTTGAGCTTTTCGTCACGCACGGCTTCCGATTTCATGGAAGCGGGCGGCTCCATGGCGACAAGGCAAAGCAACTGAAGAATATGGTTCTGAACCATGTCGCGCAGCGCACCGGCCTTGTCGTAATAACCGGCGCGGCCTTCGAGGCCGACCGCTTCGGCGACCGTGATCTGAACGTGGTCGATATGGGCGGAATTCCACAGCGGCTCATAAAGCGCGTTGGCGAAACGCAGCGCCATCAGGTTCTGCACCGTCTCCTTGCCGAGATAGTGGTCGATACGGAAGATCTGCTCTTCCTTGAAGACGTGGCCGATCGTGTCGTTGAGTTCCTGGGCAGAGGCCAGATCGCGGCCGATCGGCTTTTCAACGACGATGCGGGTCGAGCGGGTGATGAGCTTGTGTTCGCGGATCTTGTCGGCGATATCGCCGAAAATGCCCGGCGCGACAGCCAGATAGAAGGCGCGCACGCGCTCCTTGCCTTCGTCCAGCAGCTTCTTCAGCACGTCCCAGCCATTGTTGCCCTTGGCGTCAACAGGCACGTAGAAAAGTCTGTTCAGGAACACGGCAACCTGGGCGTCGTCATATTCGCCGGCCTTCAGGTGCTCCTTTAGAGCGTCCTGCGCAAATTTGCGATATTCCTCATGGGTCATGACCGAACGCGACGCGCCGATGATGCGGGTCGGCTCCGTGAACTGGCCTTCAACCTGCCGGTGATAAAGGGCCGGCAGAAGCTTGCGCTCGGCAAGATCGCCCGTGCCGCCGAAAACGACACAATCAAAAGGTTCAACAGGAATGATCTGACTGCTCATATCGATTCTCTCGATCTTCAAGGGTTGGGGGCATCAATAATCTAATCGATTTAAAAATGCCAGACTCAGTTATGTGAAATTATGAATTTTGCTTCCGCCAACTCGCCCGCCGCCGGTAACAGTCTATAAACATTGCCCTAAAACCTGTCTCGCAGCGCGTACCACGAGAGCGCCAGGAAAAGCAGCGGCGCACGCAGTGATGCCCCGCCGGGGAAAGATGGCACCTTCAGCCGTGCGAAGGGCGCCAGCATGTCCTTTTTGCCGAGAACGAGATCGGCATAAAGCTTGCCGCAATAATTCGACAGCATCACCCCATGGCCGGAATAACCGCCGATGGAGGTGACGCCGGGCATGACGTCGCGCACGAAGACTTTCCGCGGCAGGGTAATGCCGACGGAGCCGCCCCAGGAATGGGTGATTTCGACAGCATTCAGCTCGGGATAAATCTCGGCGATCTGCCGGCGGATATGGCTGGAAATATCGCGCGGCGCATCGGCCGTATAGGCCTCGCGCCCGCCGAACAGCAGCCGGTTGTCGGCTGTCTTGCGGAAATAGCGCACCACGAAGCGGGAATCAGCGACCGCTTCCTTGCCGGGAATGATATCAGGATAGGCGTCGAGCGGTGCGGTGGCGCCGATGAAGGAGCGGATCGGCATGATGTGGGCGGCCGTTACGGGTTCCAGATTGCCGATATAGGCATTGGTGGCGATCAGCACCCGCGGCGCGGTGATCGTGCCGAAGGGCGTCTCGATGATGGTCTTGCCGCCCGCTTGCCGGATGGACCTGGCGGGGGTCATCTCATAAATGGCGGCGCCTGCCGCTTGCGCCGCCTTCGCCAGCCCGACCAGCAGCTTCAGCGGGTGGATATGGCCGGTGCCGGTATCGCGCGTGCCGCCGAAATAATGGGTGGAGCCGACACGTTTGCGTGCTTCGCCACGCTCCATGTAGGAAATATGCGGATAGCCGTAGCGATTGTTCATCGCATCCACGCTTCTGCGATAATCATCCTCGTAAGCCGCCTTGTGTGCCACATAGAGCTGCCCCGGCAGATATTCCATGTCGATGCCGCGGCTGCTTGCGAAATCGCGCACGTAATTCTTGGCGTTCTCGGCAATGTCGAACAGCAGCTTCGATTGCTCGAAGCCGATCTCGGCTTCCATTTCGTCCGGAAAGGAGCGCTGGCCGGTGCCGAACTGGCCGCCATTGCGGCCGGAAGCGCCATCACCAAAACGATGCGCTTCGATGAGGGCGACGGAGACGCCGTTTTCGGCGAGGTCACAGGCGGCCTGCAGGCCGGTATAACCGCCGCCGATGATCGCGACATCAACTTGCTTCGACCCGTCGAGGGCAGGATAGTCCGGCCGCTCGCCGACGGTTGCCTGATACCAGGAAATTCCCGGCGCAATCGGGCTTTGCCATGTCATGCTCGTGGTTCCTCACACGTTGAGAAGCAGAAACTCGCGCTCCCAGGGGCTGATGACCTGCATGAAGGTCTCGAACTCCCCGCGTTTCAGGCCCGCATAAAGGCCCACGAATTCATGGCCAAACACCCGCTCGAACTGTTCTTCGCCTTCCAGCAGCGCCACGGCCTCCAGAAGCCCGCGCGGCAGGTCGATGGAGCCTTCATTGGCCGTCTCAGCGGTCGGTTCGGTCGGTTCGATATTGTTGACGATGCCGAGCCAGCCGCAGCCGAGCGAGGCGGCAAGCGCGAGATAGGGATTGGCGTCCGAACTCGGCAGACGGTTTTCGACGCGCCGCGCCTGCGGGCCGGAAATCGGCACGCGGAAAGCGGTCGTGCGGTTGTCGTAACCCCAGGCATTGTTGACCGGGCAGGCCATATCAGGCGTCAGGCGGCGATAGGAATTCACATAGGGCGCGAGCATGACAAGCGCGTTCGGAACGTAACGCTGCATGCCGCCGACGAAGGAGAAGAACTCCTTGGAAGGGCCGCCATCCTTGTTCGAGAAAATATTGCGGCCGCTGTCGATTTCCACCACCGACTGGTGAATATGCATGGCCGAACCCGGCTGGCCCTGCATCGGCTTGGCCATGAAGGTGGCGTAGATGCCGTGCTTCAGCGCCGCCTCACGGATGGTGCGCTTGAACAGGAAGACCTGATCGGCAAGCTCGATGGGGTCGCCGTGGCGCAGGTTGATCTCGAGCTGAGCCGGACCTTCCTCGTGGATCAGCGTGTCGATCTCGAGGCCCTGCTTTTCCGAGAAATGATAGATATCGTCGATCAACTCGTCGAACTCGTTGATGCCGGCGATGGAATAGCTCTGCCCACCGACGATGGAGCGGCCGGACCGGCCCTTTGGCGGATGCAGCGGATAATCCGGGTCGTCGTTCATGGCGACGAGGTAGAATTCGATTTCGGGTGCGACGACCGGTTTCCAGCCCTTTTCCGTATAAAGCGACAGCACGTTCTTCAGCACGTTGCGCGGCGTGTAGGGGACGAAATTGCCTTCCGCATCCACGACGTCGCAGATCACCTGCGCGGTCGGGTCGCTCTCCCACGGCACGACCGAGAGCGTGGAAAGATCAGGCACCAGCTTCAGGTCGCTGTCGCGCGGCTCGTAACGGAAATTCGCGGTCTCATCAGGATATTCGCCTGAAATCGTATGGCGGTAGAGCGCGGAGGGCAGGGCAAGCGAGGTGTCGCCCGTGAACTTTGCCGTCGGCATCATTTTGCCGCGCGCAACGCCTGCAAGATCGGGGGTGATGCATTCTATGTCCTCGATACCGCGCGCCCGCAGCCATTGCGCGGCTTCGCGCCAGGAGGAAACGCCACGGGTGGAGGAGAGGTCGAGGGGAGGTGTCTTTGCCATGGTTGCCTGTTTCTTCGGGCGGAGCATGGTTTTCTTCGGGGGCATGTATCACCGGGTCTGTGTTTCTGGTGGAGCCATCATAACCGTAGTTTGGCAATTGGCGAGGGGGAAAGCGCCATTGACAAGCGGCGGCACTTCGAAAAGAGGAAAGGAAACGGATCGGATGGAATGATGACAGAGAAATGTGACGTGCTGATTTTGGGGGCGGGCGCCGCCGGCATGATGTGCGCCATCCGCGCCGGCCAGCGCGGCCGCTCCGTCGTCATTCTCGACCATGCGAAGGCGCCGGGCGAAAAGATCCGCATCTCCGGCGGCGGCCGCTGCAACTTCACCAATATCCATGCCGGGCCGAAGAATTATCTCTCCGCCAACCCGCATTTCGCCAAATCCGCTCTCGCCCGTTATACGCCGCGCGATTTCATTGCCCTTGTTGAAAAACACCGCATCGCCTGGCACGAAAAGACGCTCGGCCAGCTTTTCTGTGACGACAGCGCCAAGGATATCATCCGCATGCTGCTTGCCGAAATGCAGGCGGTCAATGCGAAGCTGCGGCTTGAAACGTCAGTCTCCGCAGTCGCCCATGATGGCGGCCGTTTTCGCGTCACGACATCAGGCGGCGTCATCGAGTCTGAAAGCGTCGTTGTGGCGACGGGCGGTAAATCGATCCCGAAAATGGGCGCGACCGGTTTTGCCTACCAGATCGCCGAACAATTCGGTCTCAAGCTTATCGAAACGCGGCCCGGTCTCGTGCCGCTGACGCTCGATCCCGCTTTGCTGGAAAAGCTGAGCCCGCTTGCCGGCGTCGCGGTTCCGGCCGAGGTTTTCCATGGCAAGACTGCGTTTGAGGAAGCGCTGCTCTTCACCCATCGCGGTTTGAGCGGACCCTCGATCCTGCAAATCTCATCCTACTGGCGCGAGGGTGATGTGGTCCGCCTGAAGCTTGAGCCGCATCGCGATATAGCCGCGCTTCTGAAGCAGGCGAAACAGAAGAACGGTCGGCAGTCACCCCAGACCGCTCTGTCGGAAATCCTGCCGAAGCGTCTTGCCCAGCATGTCGTCGAACAATCCGGCCTCACCGGCCATCTCGCCGATATGTCCGACAAGGTTCTGGCAAAGCTCGCGGGCGAGGTGCAGGACTGGCAGATCAAGCCCGCCGGTTCCGAAGGTTATCGCACGGCGGAAGTCACGCTCGGCGGGGTGGATACGACCGGTCTCGATTCCCGCAGCATGGCGGCGAAATCCGTGGCCGGGCTTTATTTCATTGGCGAATGTGTTGATGTGACCGGCTGGCTCGGCGGTTATAATTTCCAGTGGGCCTGGGCGTCCGGGCAGGCAGCGGGCGAATTCGCCTGAGGCACTGCCCGTTAAGACCTTGTTAACGGGCGTGGAGTCATCCTGACCGAATGCCAGCAAAGCCGGATCGCATTGCGCTCCCGCTGCACATGATGTCCTGCTGGAGGCTCTTAACAGGGCATGGGTCGGTTGAGTTTTTCGTCAGGAACCCGCGCATGAACAGAACAGCACATCGCCGCCCTCACGCCATTGCCATCGCCCGCGCCGAAAGCGAGAGCCGGCAGTTGGCTTTTCGCCTGAGCGTTATCGCAGCCGGTGCTCTGGCAGCCCTGATCGTCCTCTTTTATTGATCGGCGGTTCGCGGTCTTCGTCAAGCCCATGACTGCGCGGACAAACCGCCACGGCCAGGATGCCTCGGCCATATCGGCATAAAACTTCTCTTCCTGTAGAATGGCTTCGCGCCGCGTGCGCGGCTGCCGGTTTTCGATGATGGCTCGTGCTGCAAAAATCGCGTGCATGTCGCTCTCCTTCTGATGCGGAGGGGCGATGATGCACGCCGTTTTTTGATTTATCTGCGCAAGAAAATGCGCTACGTTTTTCAGCAATGAAAAACGTTACCTGGGATTCCTACCAGCTTTTTCTCGATGTGTCACGCAGCGGCGGCCTGACCGGGGCCGCGGCGATAACGGGTTTGAGCCCCGCGACCATCGGACGGCGCATGATCGAACTGGAGGAGCGTATCGGCAAGGCCCTGTTCCAGCGCAGCCAGACGGGATACGCCCTGACGGCGGATGGCCGCGCGCTGTTCGACCGGCTTATGGCAATGGAGAATGCAGCCAGGGATATCGAGGGGTGGCAGAAGGCGTCGTCCGCCTCATCCGTGGTGCGCATTGCCGTCGGCACCTGGAACGCCTGGCTGCTGACCGGCAACTTCTCCGCCATCTGCACCGACCGCGATGATTTCCGCATCGATCTTTTCATTGCCGAACAGAGGGCGTCTCTGGCCCATCGCGAAAACGATATCGGCATTCGCGCTTTCGAGCCGCAGGAAAAGAACCTCGCCGCCATCAAGACGGGAGAGGTGGCTTATGCGCCCTACAGGCTGCGCAACGCCGCCACTGCCGTCGCCGACCGCTGGCTGGCGGTGGCGGAGGAAAACGCCATTTCAACCTATCTGCGCTGGCCGCATGAGAACCGCCCCAATGATATCGCGGTAACGGTGAACCGGCCGACGGCGCTTCTCGATCTTGTGCTGGCCGGGGCAGGCGTCGCCGTGCTGCCGTGTTTCGTGGGCGATGCGGATGCGCGGCTTGCCCGGGAAGGTGACGAGATGGAAACCCTTCGCCACAATCAATGGATCGTCATGAACAATGACGATCGCCACCGCCGCGATATCAGGATGGTGGCGGATCGGATGACCCGTCTGATCAAGGGGCACTCGGACCTTTATGCCGGGCGCAAGAGCCGCCCGGCATAAAGAAAGGCTGTCATTTCAGGCGGCGTCACGCCCCTGCGCGACGATGACGGGAATCAGAAGATCTCCCCAGTTGCCGCCGCCGCCATGGTGGCGGGCCGAGCGGACGAGCTCGACGGAAACACCGGCCTCAACGGCTTTCATGACGGCCTGGTTGAGGCGGTGCAGATCATTGGCCAGCATGCGGATGGCGGCCTGCTGATCCTGCGTCATGGCGGAGGACTGTTCCTCGGCGCGTTCCTTGACGTGGGTCTTGATGGGGTTGTGGGCATTCATGGCATTTCTCCTCTCTTTATTGGTTGGGGTTCTTGATCCGGTTTGCAAGCCCTTCCCGTCGCCGGGAAGGGCCGTTTTTCGATTTATTCTGCCGCCGGGCGGAACTGGTCGTGCTCGGTGGATTCCTTCATGGCTGTCGTCGAAGACGTGCCGCCGGAAATGGCGAGCGACACGGCGTCGAAATAGCCGGTGCCGACCTCGCGCTGATGTTTGGTGGCGGTGTAGCCGTTTACCTCGGCCGCGAATTCCGCTTCCTGCAGCTCGGAATAGGCCGCCATCTGCCGGTCCTTGTAACCGCGCGCCAGTTCGAACATGCCGAAATTCAGCTGGTGGAAACCGGCGAGCGTAATGAACTGGAACTTGTAGCCCATCGCCCCGAGTTCCCGCTGGAACTTGGCAATCGTCGCGTCGTCGAGGTTCTTTTTCCAGTTGAACGACGGCGAGCAATTGTAGGCGAGCTTCTTGCCGGGATGCACCTTGTGCACGCCCTCGGCAAACCTGCGCGCCTGTTCGAGATCCGGCTTTGATGTCTCGCACCAGATCAGGTCACAATAGGGCGCATAGGCAACCGCACGGGCGATGCAGGGTTCGAGGCCATTCTTCACCTGATAGAAGCCCTCGACGGTGCGGCCGGCATCGTAATCCACGAAGGGACGGTCGCGCTCATCGATGTCGGAGGTCAGAAGCTTGGCGGCCTCCGCATCCGTGCGGGCGATGACCAGCGTTGGTACACCCATGACGTCTGCCGCAAGCCGCGCCGCCGTGAGGTTGCGAATATGCGCCGCCGTCGGGATCAGAACCTTGCCGCCGAGATGGCCGCACTTCTTTTCAGATGCCAGCTGGTCTTCATAGTGAACACCGGCTGCGCCCGCCTCGATGAAGGCTTTCATGATCTCGAAGGCGTTGAGCGGTCCGCCGAAACCGGCCTCCGCATCGGCAACGATCGGCGCGAACCAGGTGTCGACCGAAAGGCCCTTGCCCTCCGCCGTCTCGATCTGGTCGGCGCGCTGCAAGGTGCGGTTGATGCGCTTTGCAAGCTCCGGCGCCGCGTTGGCCGGATAAAGCGACTGGTCCGGATACATGGCCGACGCCGTATTGGCGTCCGCGGCAACCTGCCAGCCTGAGAGATAGATCGCCTTCAGCCCGGCGCGAACCATCTGCATGGCCTGGTTGCCGGAAAGCGCGCCGAGCGCATTGACGAAATTCTCCTCGTTGATCAGCTTCCACAACCGGTTCGCGCCCATTTCGGCCAGCGAATGGCGGATCTCGACGGAGCCGCGCAGCCGCTGCACATCAGCGGCAGTATAGGTGCGTTCGATGCCGTCAAAACGTCCCTGCGGTGCGCCCGGAACAAGTTTGTAAAAATCCGTCATACTTCTCTCTCCCATGACAAATGCGGTTTCGGAAACGTGCTGCCTCAACGTTGTGAAGCGCCGTTCGATGTGACTACATTTACATTTTTGGAGATTTGAACGCCAGAACAAACATAAAAACAGTGACTTGAAAGAGGTTATCCTGTAGAGTGCATGACAGGGTGGAGCTGTAAAATTGTAAATTTTGTAAAAGCCATTCACCCCGAGAGTTTGTAACAGGCTTGTATGAGTCGCCGGGATGGAGAGGCAGGACGGTGTCGGAAAACAAGATTTTTGCAGGCCCGCGCGTGCGCCGCATTCGCAATGGTCTGGGGCTGACGCAGACGGCCATGGCCGAGGCGCTGGCGATTTCGCCGTCCTATCTCAATCTCATCGAGCGCAACCAGCGACCGCTGACCGTGCAGCTGCTTTTGAAGCTCGCCTCTGTCTATAAGGTCGATCTTGATGATCTGCAGGGCGAGAGCGCCGGTTCCGCCGGACAATTGCGTGAAGTCTTCGCCGATCCGCTGCTGGTGGGTGAGGTGCCGTCGCCGCAGGAGCTGATCGAGGTCGCAGATGCGGCGCCCAATGCGGCAAGCGGTGTCCTCAAGCTTTACCGGGCCTACCGGGAACAGGCGCAGCGCCTTTCCGACCTTTCCGATCTTCTGGCGCGGGAGGGGCATGAGACGGCGCTGTCCTCCACCCGCCTGCCGATCGACGAGGTGCGGCATGTCTTTGAAAACCGGCCGGCCTATTTCCATTCCATCGATGCGGCAGCGGAAGAGCTCCACAAGCAGCTGGCGGCAGGCGATGACCTTGCCTCTGGTCTTCGCGCATGGCTCCAGAAAAACCACGGCATCGTGGTCAGAACCCTGCCGGTTCATGCCATGCCGAACCTCAGGCGGCGTTACGACCGGCATTCCATGCGGCTGTTTTTATCCGAGCGCCTGTCGCAGCCGGATCAGTTGAGGGAAATGGCCATGGAGACCTGTCTTCTGGCCCTTCGCGAAGAGATAGGCGCGGAGCTTGACGGGCTTGGTTTGAAAGGGGAGGAGGCAAAGCGCATCGCCCGCTTCGAGCTGGCGCGTTATGCCGCCCATGCCCTGATGACGCCCTATGGCGCATTCCTTGCCGCCGCCCAGCGCGCGAAATACGATCTCGACGTCTTGCGGGCGCGCTTCAACGTTTCGTTCGAACAGGCCGCCAACCGGCTCGTCAGCCTGCAACGGCCAACGGCTGCCGCAATACCGTTTTTCCTGATGGAGATCGACAATGCCGGCAACCGTTTCCGCTTGGCGGGGGCGGGCGGTTTCCCGAGGGCGCGTTTCGGCGGCCTCTGTCCGCGTCTTAACATCCACGCCGCCTTCGCCCAGCCGGGACAGGTGCTGGTGGAGGCGGTGGAGATGCCTGACGGTGATGCCTTCCTCACCGTTTCGCGCACGCTGGAAGGTCCGCAGGCGGGCTTCGGCGAGAGGGTGCGGCGAACGGCCGTGCTTGTGGGTTGCGATCTAGCTCAGGCGGGAGAGACGGTCTATGGCCGAGCCGCCTCGGATGCGTCGCCTGTCGCCGTCGGCCCCTCGTGCCGGCTGTGCGAAAGGCAGGGCTGTCTGTCCCGCGCCGAAGCGCCGCTGACACGGCCGCTGGGGCTGGATGAAATGGTGACCGGCCTTAGTGTTTTCGACTTCCAGTAGGTGTTTCCATCCGCTTTTTGGCGGCCGGAACACATTTGGTTGAAAATGCTGTGCTGCACATTTCCCGCTTGCTCCCTTTTGTTTTCCTTTCTAGTCTCTCCAAAAAAAAGGGGATCACGCTTCCACCGTGAGGATGCGTTAACAGGAGACATCATGAAAAACCGTTCTCTCCGTCTGACCTTGGCTCTCACCACCGCGCTCGTTGCAGCAGGCTCGGCAATGGCCCAGGAGAAGGTCGTCCACGTCTATAACTGGTCGGATTATATCGACGAATCGATCCTTACCGATTTCACCAAGGAAACCGGTATCAAGGTTGTCTATGACGTGTTCGACAGCAACGAACTTGTGGAAACCAAGCTTCTGGCCGGCAGCTCCGGTTATGACGTCGTGGTGCCCACCGGCCCCTTCCTCGCCCGCCAGATCAATGCCGGCGTGTTCCAGAAACTCGACAAGTCCAAGTTGCCGAATCTGAAGAACCTGTGGCCCGAGGTCTCCGAGCGTCTGGCGAAATACGACCCCGGCAACGAATATGCCGTGAACTACATGTGGGGCACCACCGGCATCGGTTATAACGTCGCCAAGGTGAAGGCGGCGCTTGGCGATATTCCCGTCGATAGCTGGGATATTCTCTTCAAGCCGGAAAATGCCGAAAAGCTGAAATCCTGCGGCATCAATATTCTCGATGCGTCGGACGAAACCTTCGCCATCGCCATGAACTATCTCGGCAAGAATCCCGACAGCAAGGAAACCGCCGATCTGGAAGCCGGCGGCGAGGTCTATTCGAAGATCCGTCCTTTCGTGAAGACCTTCAATTCCTCCGCCTATATCGACGAACTCGCGAATGGCGACAGCTGCATCACCATCGGCTGGTCGGGCGACATCCTCCAGGCGAAGAGCCGTGCCGAGGAAGCCAAGAACGGCGTCGAGGTGAACTACGTCATTCCGAAGGAAGGCACCTATATGTGGTTCGACAACCTTGCCATCCCCGCGGATGCCAAGAATGTCGAGGAAGCACACACCTTCATCAACTATCTGATGCGGCCGGAAGTCATCGCCAAGGCGTCCAACTACGTTCAGTACGCCAATGGCAACCTCGCTTCGCAGGCGCTGATGGATGAGTCCGTCGCCAAGAACCCGGCGGTCTACCCCGATCAGGAGACGATGAAGAAGCTCTTCACCATCTCGCCTTACGGACCGAAGGAACAGCGTGTGCTGAACCGCGTCTGGACGCAGATTAAGACCGGCAGCTAAGACCTCCGCTCGCTGGTTGGGGAACGGCCGGCGGGCCTGTTTCTCAAATCCTTTGCCGGCAGGTCCCGTGACCTGCCGGTGTCGCCCGCCCCGAAGCATCGTTCGAAAGACCAACGGGATTTGAGGGTAGGGTGAATGGCGAAAACTCTGGGGCCGGTCAAACGCAAATTTAGCCCTTGGGACAATCCCGATGCGGTGCCCTTCATCCGCTTTGAAAACGTCACCAAACGTTTCGGCGATTTTGTCGCCGTCAATAATCTGACGCTCGATATCTACGAGCGAGAGTTCTTCTCGCTGCTTGGTCCCTCAGGCTGCGGCAAGACCACGCTGATGCGCATGCTGGCCGGCTTCGAGGAGCCGACGGAAGGACGCATCCTGCTTCAGGGCAAGGATATTTCCGGCGTGCCGCCCTACAAGCGTCCCACCAACATGATGTTCCAGTCCTATGCGCTTTTCCCGCATATGTCGGTGGAAAAGAATGTCGCTTTCGGTCTGGAGCAGGATGGTCTGCCCAAGGCGGATATCGCCGCCCGCGTCGAGGAAATGCTGCGTCTCGTCAAGCTCACGGAATTCGCCAAGCGCAAGCCCAGCCAGCTTTCGGGCGGCCAGCGGCAGCGTGTGGCGCTCGCCCGTTCGCTCGCCAAGCGGCCGAAGGTGCTTCTTCTCGATGAACCGCTTGGCGCGCTCGACAAGAAGCTGCGCGAAGAAACGCAGTTCGAGCTGATGGACATCCAGACCAATCTCGGTCTCACCTTCCTCATCGTCACCCATGACCAGGAAGAGGCGATGACGGTGTCGGATCGCATCGCGGTCATGGACAAAGGCAATGTCGTGCAGGTGGCGACGCCCGCCGAGATTTACGAAGCGCCGAACACGCGTTACGTGGCGGATTTTATCGGTGACATCAATATTTTCGACGCCAAGGTCGTCGCCAACGCCTCTGAGATTGGCAGGCCCGGACTGGTGACGCTGGATTGCGACGGGCTGGCGGTGTCTGTGGAGCAGGAATGTGCCGCGGCGACCGGCAGTCAGGTGGCTTTCGCCATCCGCCCGGAAAAGGTCCGCATCTCGCTCGATCAGCCCGCCGACAGCAGCATCAATTCCGCCTATGGCGAGGTCTGGGATATCGGTTATCTCGGCGACTTCTCGGTCTTCATCGTCAAGCTTGCCGATGGTCGGGTCATCCGCGCCGCGCAGGCGAACGTCTCCCGTCTCGTCGATCGTCCGATCACCTTCGGCGATATGGTGTGGCTGAACTGGAAACCGGATTCAGGTCTTGTCCTGACACGCTGAGGGAGGCTTTCATGGCGATCACCACTCCCGAAAACCGGCAAAGCCCCTGGCGCTGGCTGGTCGTCGCGGTTCCCTATTTCTGGCTGCTGCTGTTTTTCGCAGCGCCCTTTTTCATTATCTTCAAAATCTCACTGTCGGATACGGCGATCTCCATGCCGCCCTATACGCCGGTCTTCGAAGGTTTTTCGAAGCTCGGCGAATTCTTTTCGCAGCTGGATTTCGAGAATTATCTGTTCCTGACGGAAGACCCGCTCTACATCGACGCCTATCTGTCGTCGCTGCGTATCGCCTTCATCTCCACCTTCCTGCTGCTGCTGATCGGTTATCCCATGGCGCTGGCCATGGCGCGCGCACCGTCATCCATTCGCCCGACGCTGGTGATGCTGGTGATCCTGCCGTTCTGGACCTCGTTCCTGATCCGCGTTTACGCCTGGATCGGCATTCTGAAGCCGGAAGGCCTGCTGACGGTGCTGTTCCAGTCGATCGGCCTTCTGGGGCCTGACCAGCAGGTCAACATCTTCCGCACCGAGACGGCGATCTTCATCGGCATTGTTTATTCCTACCTGCCCTTCATGGTGCTGCCGCTTTATTCGGCGCTGGAAAAGCTCGACAACACGCTTCTGGAAGCCGCTGCCGATCTTGGTTGCCCGCCATGGAAGGCCTTCTGGAAGATCACGTTTCCGCTCTCCCTGCCGGGCGTCGTGGCCGGGTCGATGATCTGCTTCATCCCGATAACAGGTGAGTTCGTCATCCCCGATCTCCTGGGCGGCGCGCAGACGCTGATGATCGGCAAGACGCTCTGGACGGAATTCTTCGGCAACCGCGACTGGCCTTTGGCATCCGCCGTTGCCGTGCTGCTTCTGCTGTTGCTGGTGGTGCCCATCGCCATCTTCCAGAACCAGCAGAAGAAGGTGGGGTGAGGCCATGAAGCGCGGAAAATTCGACATCACCGTCCTCACCCTCGGTTTTGCCTTTCTTTATATCCCGATCATCATCCTGATCGTTTATTCCTTCAACGCCTCCAAGCTCGTCACCGTCTGGGGCGGCTTTTCGCTGCAATGGTACCGCTCCATGTGGTCGAACCAGGGGCTGATGGATGCCGCCTGGGTGACGCTGCGCGTCGGTATCCTCAGCGCCACCATCGGTACTATTCTCGGAACCTTGGCGGCGCTGTCGCTCACCCGCTTTGCCCGCTTCCCGGGCCGGGTGCTGTTTTCCGGCATGATCTATGCGCCGCTCGTCATGCCGGAGGTCATTACCGGCCTGTCGCTGCTGCTGCTCTTCGTGGCGGTCGGGGTGGATCGCGGTTTCTGGACCGTGGTCATCGCCCACACCACCTTCACCATGTGTTACGTGGCGATCGTCGTGCAGTCTCGTCTTTTGACCTTCGACCGCAGTCTTGAGGAGGCGGCGCTCGATCTCGGCTGCCCGCCGGTCAAGACCTTCTTCCGCATCACCCTGCCTTTGATATTCCCCGCCGTTATCGCCGGCTGGATGCTGGCCTTTACCCTGTCGCTCGATGATCTTGTCATCGCCAGCTTCGCCACCGGTCCCGGTGCGACGACGCTGCCGATCAAGATCTATTCGCAGGTACGCCTTGGCGTGACGCCGGAAATCAACGCCATCTGCACGATCCTCATCGGGCTCGTAACCATCGGCGTTATCGTCGCCTCCATCGCATCCAAACGCACGGAGTTGCAGCGGATGCGGGATGAACACGCCGCTGCCCGACACTGATCAAACGGACCGCTTTGATTTTCTCGCGTTACTGTTGAAATCGCGATTAATTCAGGAACTTTTAATTTAGTTTCGGCGCTTTACGGTCTCAGAATAGGAATTTTCGTCGGTAATTGCTCGATTTTGGTTTTAACCGCTTGTTAATAGGAGTTGGCGGAAAGTAAACCCAACGCAGGGCTGTCAAATTTCTGATGGCCGGGATTGATAATTTCCATATCGCGAGGTTGTCCCCCTTTCTCTCGTTGAAAAAAGCACAACTAATACAGGCGGTCGCAAGGCCGCCTTTCTTTTTGCCACGACGGCCGATGCCATTCAGCTGTTGTCCGGATGATCCATCGATTTCGAGACGAGCAGCACGGGAATAAGCCCGGCAATGATGATGATGATCGCCGGTACGGCGGCATCCTGCACCTTAGAGCGCGATGCATCCTCATAAACCAGCGTTGCCAGCGTGTTGAAACCGAAAGGCCGGAGCAGGATGGTGGCCGGCAGTTCCTTCATGGATTCGATCAGGACCAGAAGAAAGGCAGTCAGCGCCGCCGGCCGCATGTTCGGCAGCAGCACCTTGAACAGGGTCTGTGCCCGGTTGCGCCCAAGCGTTCGCGAGGCCATGTCGATATGCGGCGAGAGCTTCTGGAAACCGGCATCGAGCGTGCCTTCCGCCATGGTCATGAAACGCACGGCATGTGCATAGATGATGGCGAAGGCGGTGCCTGAGAGCAGCAAACCGCTGGAAAAGCCGAAATGCGTGCGAATGAACCCGTCGATGCCGTTATCGAGGCTTGCCAATGGAATGAGTACGCCAATGGCGAGCACGGTTCCCGGCACGCCATATCCCATGGAGCCGAAGCGGGCGGCGACCTTCGAGGTACGCGAGCGCTCGGTGCGGATGGAATAGGAAAACACGAAAGCGGCAATCAGCGTGACGAAGGCTGCGGAAAGCGAGACTTCGAGACTGTGTCCGAGCGCTTTCAGAAGCTTCGGCGCGAACAGCGCGTCGAGCCTCTTGGCTGCGTAACCGCCGAGCACGATCACCGGAATGAAGAATCCGCTCGCCACGGGTGCGGAGCAGAACAGGCTTGCGCACCAGCGCCGCCAGCCGGTCAGCGCCTTCAGCCGGTGGCGCTGCGCCATGCTTGTCGCCTTCGGCGCGCCGAAGCGCTGCTTTTCCCGGGCATTGCGTTCGATGACGATCAGCGCACCGACGATGATGAGGATGATGGCGGCGATCTGGGTGGCATTGGCAAGATTGCCGCGATTGAGCCAGGTCTCGTAGATGGTAAAGGTCAGCGTCTGGACGCCGAGATATTCGACCGCGCCAATATCGTTCAGCGTCTCCATCAAGACCAGCGACAGGCCGATGGCAATCGCCGGCCGCGCCATCGGCAACTGCACGGAGAAGAACACGTTCAGAGGCTTTGCGCCAAGCGTGCGGGCCGCGTCAGCCGCAAACCGCCCCTGCATCGAAAAGGCAGCACGGGCCGAGAGATAGACATAGGGATAGAGTACCGAACTCAGAACGATGACAGCGCCGCCGAGCGAGCGTATATCCGGAAACCAGTAATCGCGGATGCTGTGATAACCGAAGACGGCGCGAAGGGTGCTCTGCACCGGGCCGGTAAAGTCGAGAAACTCACCGAACGCATAGGCTGCCAGGTAGGACGGAATGGCGAGCGGCAGGACAAGTGCCGCCGACAATAGTCGTCGCAGCGGAAACTCGAATGTGGTGATGAGCCAGGCGCAGACAATACCGAAAAATGCCGTCGTCGCGGCCGTCATCCCCAGCAGCATGAAGGTGCGAAAGCCGGCGCGCGGCAGAACATTGGCGAGAAGATGCTGCCACCCCTCCGTGCTGCCGGTCAGCGCCAGCCAGAAGATCGCCAGAATGGGCATGGCGGCAATGGCTGCGACAATGATGGCCGCAATCGGCAATAGCGAAACGCGTTTTGTCGCGGGAAGGGGAGCCGTCATGGGCATGCGAGCCTGCTGTCTTGCAAAAGCCTTAGCCGGCTGATCCTTCAGCCGGCGGCTTTCGCATTGCTACGCCCGCATGACGTCAGTTGGCAAGAACCCGCTGCGACGGAAAGGTGATTTCCACCAGCGTTCCTTCATTTGGCGTCGAGGTGATGGAGAAATTCGCACGGTTGGCGTCCACCATGGCCTTGGTCAGCGGCAGGCCGAGCCCGGTGCCGTCGCCGCGCACGCGCTTGCCTGACGATGCCACCTGCCGGAAGGGTTTCATGGCCTGTTCCAGTTCCGCGCGCGTCATGCCGATGCCGGTATCGCGGATGCGCAGCGACACGCTGCCATTGGCCTCATAGGCCGTGGACACGACAATCTGGCCGCCCGATGGCGTGAAGCGGATGGCGTTCGACAGGATGTTGAGCACGATCTGCTTGATCGAACGCAGGTCGGCGACGATCTGCGGCACGGATTGGGAAAGCGCCGTGCGGATAATGACACGCTGGTTGTTGGCCTGCGGCTGCACCAGCGACACCGCCTCGGCCACCGTTTCGTTCAGCGGCACGGCGATGAAATCCACATCCATCTGCCCCGCTTCGATCTTGGAGATGTCCAGAAGATCGTTGACGATGTCGAGCACATGCCGGCCCGAACGGCCGATATCATTGGAATATTCCACATAACGCGAATGGCCGATAGGCCCGAAGCGTTCAGTCGCCATCATGTCGGCAAAGCCGATGATGGCGTTGAGCGGCGTGCGGATTTCATGGCTGACGCGGGCCAGAAAATCGGTCTTGTGGGCATTGGCTGTTTCTGCCGCGCGCTTGGCGTTGCGCAGTTCCTCTTCCGTGCGCTTCCACTGGGTGATGTCACGAATGACAACGCAATAGCCGTGTGAGGATTTGAGCCGCCCGATGGTCATGAACAGCGGCAGGAAACCACCGGATGCCTCGCGGCCGATCACTTCGCGGCCATCATTCAGCACGCTCGCGACACCGTTATTGGCAAGGCCGGAAAGATAATCCAGCACGGCGCGCTGGCTCTCATGGGCAAAGAGGGTGACGAAAGGCTTGCCGGCGATTTCACCATTATCATAATTGAACAGCGCGCTGGCGGAACGGTTGAGCGAGCGGATTTCGCCTTCGTCTCCCAGAAGCACCACGCCATCGGTGGCGGTTTCCAGAATGGAGTGCAGTTCCTCCACTTCGCCCTGCAGGAGGGAGAGGCTGCCTGCTTCCGCATTTTCGATGTCGCCGGCCGCTATGTTTTCGTTGGCGGCCGCAACCGGCGTTTGCTTTTCCTCAAGCGGCACCAGCGACAGCATCAGCGCCTTGGTTTCTTCCCAGCGGATGGATTGTAGCCGCGCCTTGACCGGAATGATGTCGTTTTCGGCGCTGACGACGACCATGCCGCCCTCATTGTCAGGCATCTGTTCCAGATCCTGCCGCTGCAGCAACGCTTCCAGCCCGCCGACATCTTGCAGTTCGGCGAGAGACCCGTAGCCCGTCAAGCGCAGGAAATCCGGATTGGCGTGGATCAGCCTGTCTCCGGCATGCACCAGAAGCGCAACCGGCATCTGGTCCAGCGTCTCGGCCGTCAACGCATTTGCGGGGCGAACGGACGGGCTGACCATGGAGGCGGCAATATCGGCAGTTGGCTGCTCGTCAATTGCAGTCTCCTGCTTTTCGTCAGAGCCGCTTTCATCCGCCGCTGCGCGAATGGTCGCGGGCTGCTCGCCACGAACATAGTCCGCAAAAAGATCGTCTTCTTCCGCCGGCTCGTTCGACTTTTCGTCATTTTTTGTATCGGAGGGTGCGCTTTCCGGCGCATCCGCAACGATATCCTGCTGGATATCTTGCCCTGCCGGCTCGGCGGAAATGGTCTCCGCATCCGTGTCCGGGCTTTCCTCCGAAGCAGAATCCGCAGGCGCCAGGGCCCGGCCGATTTCGCGGAAGGCAGCCTGTTCGCCTGCGGTCAGGCCCTCGCGGGAGCGGGAACGGCGCTCCTCCAGATGGACGACCTTGTCGGAATAGGTTGGCTCCAGCGCCGGCGCCACAACAGGTGCCTCGAATTCCGGCGGGGTATAATCAGCGTGTGGTTCTTCGGCAGAGACCGCATCCGATGCGCCGTCTGCCGCATCGATGTTCGTTGCCGGGGCCTCATCCTCACCGGAATCGCCGCCTTCGTCGTCATCCTCATCGATAAAGGCCAGCAATTCGTGGCTTTCATCCTCGATGGACGGCTTCGGCAGTGCTTCCGCCGGATCGGCCTTTTCGTCGTTGAGGAAGGTCAGGCCCGTGGCATGCGGGTCTTCGGTGGCATCGGCAAGCCGCACGATACCAAAACCGCGGAAACCGTCGAATTCGCGTGAGCGCGTATAGGTGGGCAGGGCGGCGAGATCGATCGGCACCATCAGCGATGTGCCTTCCACCGGCCAATGGATCGTCTTGCCCGACCAGGTGTCGCGACGGCCGAGAAGCTCGCGGATCTTGCCGTCGGGATCGAGATTGAACAGGGTCGCGACATCGGCAAAGCCCATGCCTTCCACGGCAGCAGCCTTCGCGCCCACGGCTTCTGCAAACTCATGCGAGATGGAGCTGAAGCGCCCTTCCGCATCGATTTTCCAGACGAAACGGGAGGCGCGCGCACCGGCATTGAAAACAAAAGGTTGCGCTTCCGCGCCAGCGCCGATGTCGGTCTCCGCGTCCGTCTCCGTCGTTATCTCCTCATCCGCCGCAGGAGCAGCCTCTGCCGCTGCGATTTCGAGGATTTCATCGTTCGTAACTGCGCTTTCTTCGGCCCGGGCCTCTTCGGCAGGGGCGTCGACGATCGCCCGCTCGGTTAAGGGAGCCTCTGCTTCATCCTCATCAAGTTCGAAAAGATCGGCGATGTCGTCAGTCATCGCCATATCAGTGGCGGCGTCGGCATCCTGTGCGGAAAGCTCCGCCGGGGTCTCCGTTCCGTCTTCCGGCAACGTTAGGAGGCTGTCCTCATCCTGCTCCGCGGCCACTTCGTCTTCGGGATCGGCCGGCAGTTCCTGCACCTCTTCCATATCCTCGATGCCCGCAACGGCATCGAGCACGGAATCAAAGGAGGCGGCTGTTGCGACAACAGGCGCGGTCTCCGCAACCGGCAAGGCGGGCTCCGCGGCGGGTGGCGTTTCCTGCGGCTTGTCTTCAGCAAAACCATTAACGGGGTCGAGTGTGCCCAGCGCGGTTTCGACCACGAACATCAGGTTCAGTTCGGGCGATGCCGCGATCTGGCCGGTGGCGGCGGGCAGATAGCCCTTGCCGGTCGGCACCGGCCGCTTGACGAGATGGCCGGACTGGCCGGCTGCCATCTTCACCAGCGTGCGCGCCGTGTGCGGCGTGATGCCGAGCGACGAAAAGCCGGGCGAGGCGGCGATAATCTCGTTCTCGCCGTTCAGAACCGCCATATGAATATCGGGGTCGTCAAAACCTTCGATCATGCGCCGGGCGCATTCGGTCGTGTCGGGTTCGGCCTGATCGGTGAGGGCTGAAAACAGGATGGCCGGCTGGCCGGGTTCGGCCTCGATGATCTCCACGCGCGCGGTGACGGCAAGGCTGCGGAAACCCGATGTGATGCGAATGGTAAACGGCAGGCTGTCGCCCGCTTTGGAAAGCCGCGCCGCCGTGGCCGCCAGTTGCCGGAAGGTCACGTCCTGCGGTTTCGGGCCCTGTTCCAGAAAATCATAGACCATCGGCGTGCCGAACAGCGCCGCACCCCGGCCATTGGCCCAAAGGGCATTTTTAAGGTCCAGCGAGAACAGCGCCATGGCCGCGCCACGTCCGAAACCTTCACGCACCCGTTCATGTACTGCGATATCGATAAAGGGATACTGGACGGCGGGCATGTCGAAACCTATTCTGGCACTACCGGACCTTGCGGGCTTTCGGCTTCCTCATGAAGCCCGAAACGTAAACCCGCCGAGGCATCACGTTAACAGAATTTTAAATAACTTCACAGCGCTGCCGGGTCCACCATCTGCGGGATGAATCGCCAAATAGAGTTAACATCAACAGGTGGCTTCCGCCTCCTCATGCCAGCCCGGCCAATCGAAAAGCACTTGCCTTTCGACGCCTTTTTTCGCAAAATTCGAAGAGGCACTTGCAAATGGGGGAAACACCTTTTATGTCACCCCCCGTGACGCCGCTTCGGCGTTTCATGTGCGGTTGTAGCTCAGTTGGTTAGAGCGCAGGTTTGTGGCACCTGAGGTCGGTGGTTCGACCCCACTCAACCGTACCATTCCCCTCTCCCGATAAGTCTATATGTCACAGTGACTTACCGGGAGAGGGGAACATTGTCTCCCTCTGATGTTGTTCATGCCTGCGGATCCCTCCTGAAGCCCTGCCGCCGCGCAGGCTGCTTCCGATTTCCGAAAACCCTCAAAATAATTGTCGTGACCGTGTCGTTCCCATGCCGCATGGGTAACGCATGAACCCGGCCACATGCAGCCCGGCAAAAACCATTTGGCTAAAATCTCTTGCGCTGGTATTGTCCGCCCAACGAAACCTTATGAAAGCCAGCAGCATAGCGTCTACGCTTGTGCGCGGCGAAATGGACAAGACAGTGATCGACCCCGGAAACGGCCCAAAGCCGTCGGAACAAGGGGCGTCGGTGGCGAACAAAGGGAAAGCGAAGCGATCCCGTCGTGGCAAGAAACACAAGCGTGACGGTCAGCCCCGTGACGCTGTTGTGCTGTCGCATGATGTTGCCGCGGATGTTCCGGCCGGTTCCTCCTACGTATCGGCTCTCGAGCCGGATGCCGAGCCGCGCAAGAGAAAGCGTCGCAGGCGCTCTCGCGGCAAGGGGACCTCTCAACAGGTTGCCCCAGCTTCCAGCGTGCAGACGCAGGCGCCAGCCGCAACCGATGCGGCCAATCCTTCCTCCGTGCCGCCGGGCGGCGGGCGAAAGTCGCGCCACCGCAAGCGTGGGCATCGCGATCCGCGCGGGCGCGATCCACAGGGTCGCCCGCTGGTTCCCACCCATGCGCCGAAACATGTCGGCAAGCAGAATGGCCGCGCCAACGGGGCCGGGCAGGAGCCGCATCGGCAGTCCGAAACATCCGCCCGCCACGCAGGCCGCCAGCACGAGCATGGCCAGGAGCCGCCGGCGGATATGTATGCCGCGCTTGATCTCGGCACCAATAATTGCCGCCTCCTGATCGCGCAGCCGACGCGGCCCGGTCAGTTCCGGGTCGTCGACGCCTTTTCGCGCATCGTCCGGCTGGGCGAGGGGCTGGTGTCGAGCGGGCGGCTTTCCGATGATGCCATGGATCGTGCTGTCGAGGCGCTGAAAGTCTGCTCCGCGAAACTCTCGGGCCGCCCGATCAGGCGCATGCGTCTCATCGCCACCGAGGCCTGCCGCGCTGCATCGAATGGCGAAGAGTTTCTGGCGCGTGTCACGCGGGAAACGGGACTGAAGCTTGAAATCATCAGCCGCGAGACGGAAGCCCGCCTTGCGGTGTCTGGCTGCGCCTCGCTCGTCGGGCGTGAAGCACGCTCCGTCGTGCTGTTCGATATCGGTGGCGGATCCTCGGAAATCGCCGTTATCAAGGTCGGGGAAAATCGCTCGAACCGGCTCGCCAATCACATCACCCACTGGACCTCGCTGCCGGTTGGCGTCGTCACGCTTTCGGAACGCCATGGCGGCCGCGATGTGACGCCGGATGTCTTTGCCGCCATGGTGCGGGAGGTCGAAGGGTTGCTCGATGCCTTCCATTGCCCGCCTCTGGCGCCGCAGATGCATCACGAGGATTTTCACCTGATCGGAACGTCGGGCACGGTGACGACGCTTGCCGGCGTCCATCTCGATCTGCCACGATACGATCGCCGCAAGGTGGATGGCCTCTGGCTTTCCGACGCCGAGGTGACGGCGATGCAGGACAAGCTTCTGGCCTGGGATTTCGCCGGCCGCGCCGCCAATGCCTGCATCGGGCCTGACAGGGCCGATCTGGTTCTGGCCGGCTGCGCCATTCTCGAGGCCATTCGCCGCCGCTGGCCGGCGCGGCGCATGCGGGTGGCCGATCGCGGTCTGCGCGAGGGCCTGTTGACGGATATGATGGCGGATGACGGCGCATGGCGGCGCAACCGCATAAGGCGCATGCAGATGACACGGCAGGACAGGACGGAAGGTTTGACATGAGCAAGGCGCCGACAAGCACCAATCGCACCGGCCGAAAGATCGGCCAGAAGGTCAAGAAGACCAAGCTCAAGGCCTCATCGCGCCGTTGGCTTGAACGTCATATCAATGACCCCTACGTCCAGCGCGCCAAGCTTGAAGGCTATCGCGCCCGCGCCGCCTTCAAGCTGCTCGAAATCAACGACAAGCACCAGATATTGAAGGGTGCCACCCGCATCATAGACCTTGGCGCCGCACCCGGAAGCTGGTCGCAGATCGCTTCGAAGGTGACGGATTCCACCGAGGACGATATCCGTGTTGCGGCGATCGATTTTCTCGAGATCGATCCCATTCCCGGCGTAAAAATCCTGCAGCTCGACTTCCTCGATCCGACGGCACCCGAAAAGCTGATGGAGGCTGTTGGCGGCACGCCCGATCTGGTGCTGTCCGATATGGCGGCTCCGACCACTGGCCACCAGAAGACCGACCATATCCGCACCATGCATCTGTGCGAAGTCGCTGCCGATTTCGCCGTTCAGGTGCTGGCGGAAGGTGGCCATTTCCTTGCCAAGACCTTCCAGGGCGGCACGGAAAAGCAGCTGCTCGACATGCTGAAGAGGAACTTCAAGCAGGTGTTGCACGTCAAGCCGGCGTCCTCACGCTCGGAATCGGTGGAAATGTTCCTGCTTGCCAAGCACTTCAAGGGCCGCAAGAGCGAGCCCGTTGACGCATCCGAAGCCGACGAAGCGGCAGACGACTGATCACTCCGCCGGCTGCGAGACCTTGCCGCGGTGGCCGGAAACGGCCGCCCCGGCATTGCCGTCCATGCGGATGATCGGCACGATGGCGAACAGCGATACCAGCGCCACGATGGTGAAGGCGATGTGGAAATCGGCAAGCTGCAGATGCGAGCCTGATATCATGCTGCTGACTTCCAGAATGGAGGCGGCGAAAGCCACGCCCAGCGCCAGGCTGATCTGCTGCAGCACTGACGCCATTGAGGTCGCCTGGCTGGCCTGGCTGTCCTCAATATCGGAATAGCTGAGCGCGTTCGACCCCGTGAAGAAGAAGGAACGGGCAAACCCCGCCGTGACAAGGAAGATCATGATCAGCGGATAGGGGGTATCAGGCGTGAAGAAGCTGTTGGCAAGCGTGGTGAAGGCCCCGACGATGCCGGCTCCGATCAGCGTCGAGCGGAATCCGGTTGCCGCAAACACGCGCTTGGCCATGAATTTCGTGGTGATCGCACCGATCGCGCCTGCAAATGTGATCATGCCTGACTGGAACGGGTTCAGCCCGAAACCGATCTGCAGCATCAGTGGCATCAGAAAGGGAATAGCGCCCGTGGAAATGCGGAAAACGGTGCCGCCGACGGAAGCCGCCCGGAAGGTCGCGTTCTGGAATATGCGGAAATCCAGAATGGGGGCGGGGTGGCGTGCGGCGTGGCGCATGTAAAGAAAACCGCAGATGAAACCGATGATCGTCGAGGCGATGCCGATGGCGGGCGGCAGGGCCGGAAGGCTGACGACCGAGAGGCCGAATACGACCCCGGAAGCGGCGATGCCTGAGAGCACGAACCCTTTGCCGTCCATCGGCGGTGGGTTGGTGGTTTCGATTTCCGGCAGGAAGATCGTCGAGAGCCAGATGCCGATGACGCCGATGGGCACGTTGATCAGGAAAATCCAGTGCCATGAAAAATAAGTGGTGATGAAGCCGCCGATGGGCGGGCCGGTCAGCGGCCCCACAAGTCCGGGTATCGTCAGCAGCGCCATGGCGGAGACGAGCTCGCTGCGCTTGGTCGTGCGCAGCAGCACGAGGCGGCCGACGGGCGTCATCATCGCGCCGCCCATGCCCTGAAGGAATCGCGAAAGCACGAATTCGAACACCGACGAGGACACCGCGCAGCAGATCGACCCCACGACGAAGACGCCGATGGCGAAACGGAAGATTTTCTTCGCACCGTATTTGTCGGCCATCCAGCCGCTGATGGGAATGAAGATCGCCAGCGCCACCATATAGGCGGTCAGCGCGAGCTTCAGCGTGATCGGGCCAACATTGAGGTCGGCTGCAATCGCCGGAAGCGAGGTGGCGATGACGGTGGAGTCCATCTGCTCCATGAAGAGAGCGACTGCCAGGATGAGGGGAATGATGCGGTTCATGAGGCTGCCTGCGGCTTTCCGCTGCGACAAAGGATATCGCCGTTCCTCCTACGCCTGATAAGCGGGCTTGCCAACACGTTAATTATCAATTTCTCAAGTTCCGATCAAACCTGCGTGAGGCCGGTTTCCTTGCAACTTTCTCGCTCTATTGTCCGTTGGGTGAGTTCAGTTGGCGATCACGGCCAGTTGGCGATATCGGGAGAAAGATGATGACCCAATCCTTGAGCATGAGCAGACGCGGCCTCATCGGTGCGGCCGGTGCAAGCGTTCTCGGCGCGCCGCTTTTGATGGCGCGCAGCGCAAATGCCCAGACCAACCAGCCGCAGACTTCCATGGAGATCAAACACGCCATGCCGCCGGAAACCAACCGCTTCAAGCTCGGCAATTTCGAAGTGCTCGTGGTGAAGGACGGCTCGCGCGCCGCACCCAATCCCGGCGAGACCTTCGGCACGGATCAGTCGGCGGAAACGGTCGGCAAATTGCTGGAAGACAATTTTTTGCCGAAGGACCAATTCGTCAATTCCTTCTCGCCGGTTCTCGTCAATACAGGCACGGACCTCGTGCTGTTCGACACCGGTTTTGGTGAGGCCGGTCGCGGCGCCGGCAATGGCCGCCTGACCGAGGGCATGGCGGCGGCCGGTTATTCGCCTGAAGATGTAACCGTGGTGGTGCTGACCCATATGCATGGCGACCACATAGGCGGGCTGATGGAAAAGGGAGCGCCTGCGTTCTCTAAAGCGCGTTATGTTTTCGGACAGGCGGAATATGATTTCTGGGTGGACGAGAAGCGTGTCGGCACCCCTGCTGAGGGCGGCCACAAGGGCGTACTCGCCAGCGTCAAGCCGCTGGCGGAAAAGGCGACCTTCATCGGTGATGGCGCCAATGTGGTGTCCGGCATCACTGGCATTGCGGCTTTCGGTCATTCGCCGGGACATATGATTTTCCGTGTCGAATCGGAAGGCAAACAGCTGATCCTGACGGCGGACACGGCCAATCATTTCGTCCTGTCGCTGCAAAGGCCGGACTGGGAGGTCAAGTTCGACATGGACAAGGCGGCAGCCGCCGCGACCCGCAAGAAAGTCTATGACATGATCGCCACCGACCGGCTGCCCCTCCTTGGGTATCACATGCCTTTCCCTTCCGTCGGTTATGCGGAAAAGCTGGATACGGGTTATCGTTTCGTGCCGAAATCCTATCAGTTCGATATCTGATATCTGCTGCAATGCAGCAACAGAATAAGCCCGGAAGGCAATTCCGGGTTTTTTCTATTCCCTTCCTGTCATGAACGTGTTACCAGCCCTCGCCAACTTCCAAGCAATCCTTGCAGGGCGCCGGGGTGAACTTTTCGTTCCGGAACGGCCACGCATTTTCATTATGAAGGAATTTGGTCATGGCACGCATCATTCAAACACCCACTGGTTTGGACGCTCTCACATTTGACGATGTGTTGCTGCAACCCGGACATTCCGAGGTTATGCCGGGACAGACGAATATCGCCACCCGCATCGCCCGCGATATCGATCTCAACCTTCCGATCCTTTCTTCCGCCATGGACACGGTGACCGAAGGCCGTCTTGCCATTGCCATGGCCCAGGCCGGCGGCATCGGCGTTATCCACCGCAACCTGACCCCCATCGAACAGGCCGAAGAAGTCCGGCAGGTGAAGAAGTTCGAAAGCGGCATGGTCGTCAACCCGGTCACGATCGGCCCGGATGCGACGCTTGCAGAAGCACAGGCCTTGATGAAGGCGCACGGCATTTCCGGCATTCCGGTGGTTGAGAACGGCGGGTCCGGCGGCCACAAGAACGGCCGCCTCGTCGGCATTCTGACCAACCGCGACGTGCGCTTCGCCTCCGATCCGCAGCAGAAGATCTATGAACTGATGACCCGCGAAAATCTGGTCACGGTCAAGGAAAGCAGCGTTGATCAGCAGGAAGCCCGTCGCCTGCTGCACAAGCACCGCATTGAAAAACTGCTGGTGGTGGATGGAAAAGGCAATTGCGTCGGCCTCATCACCGTCAAGGATATCGAGAAGTCGCAGCTGAACCCCAACGCCACCAAGGATGCGCAGGGCCGCCTTCGCGCCGCAGCCGCCATCAGCGTCGGCGCTGACGCCATCGAGCGCGCCGAGCGCCTCATCGATGCCGGCGTCGATCTTCTGGTCGTAGACACGGCGCATGGCCATTCGCAGCGCGTGCTCGATGCCGTTTCGGTGGTCAAGAAGATGTCGAACTCGGTTCGCATCATTGCCGGCAATGTCGCGACCGCTGACGGCACCAAGGCGCTGATCGATGCCGGCGCCGATGGCGTCAAGGTCGGTATCGGCCCCGGTTCCATCTGCACCACCCGCATCGTCGCCGGTGTCGGTGTTCCGCAGCTCGCGGCCATCATGTCGTCGGTTGAGGTGGCCAATGCGGCTGACATTCCCGTTATCGCCGATGGCGGCATCAAGTTCTCGGGCGATCTGGCCAAGGCGATCGCCGCCGGTGCCTCCGCCGTCATGATCGGCTCGCTTTTGGCCGGTACGGATGAAAGCCCGGGCGAGGTGTTCCTCTATCAGGGCCGTTCCTTCAAGGCCTATCGCGGCATGGGTTCCGTTGGCGCCATGGCGCGCGGCTCGGCAGACCGTTATTTCCAGGCGGAAGTGCGCGATACGCTGAAGCTCGTTCCCGAGGGCATCGAAGGTCAGGTTCCCTACAAGGGTCCGGTTTCCGGCGTCCTGCACCAGCTGGCCGGTGGCCTGAAAGCCGCCATGGGTTATGTCGGCGGCAGCAACATCAAGGAATTCCAGGAGCGCGCCACCTTCGTGCGCATCTCCAGCGCCGGCCTGCGTGAAAGCCACGCCCATGACGTGACGATCACCCGCGAAAGCCCGAACTATCCCGGCGCGGTTTGATCTTTCGAGCCGAATCCGTAAAAAGATAGGCTAGTTATTTGGCGCTCCCCGATTCACGCCGGATCGGGGAGCGTTTTCACGATTGGGGGAGAAAGCATGTCACCAACGACCGCAATGTTCTGGCCGATGATCGCCCATGTCTTTCTCGTCTTCTTGCTTTACGGCCTGCTGATCATCCGGCGCAACAAATACACCTTCAAGGATCGCGAATCGGCGATCAAGCTGCGTGATCACGGCGAGGAGGCGCACGAAAGCCGTTTGGTGAACCGCAATATCGCCAACCAGTTCGAGCTGCCGGTCCTGTTCCACATCGCCTGCCTGCTGCTTTACATCACGGATGCGGATAATGTCGTCACCGTTGTTCTGGCGTGGCTGTTCGTGCTCTCGCGCTACGTCCATTCCTATGTCCACGTCACCAGCAATCGCCTGCGTCAGCGCGGGGCATTGTTCGGCATCGGCTTTGCACTGGTCGTCTGCCTGTGGGCATGGCTCGCCATATGGTTGGCGCTGGAATAAATCAGCACCGTGAGGTTGCCTCATAAGTGAGACAATCCCGCCTTGCAAAATACTCCGATTTGCGATGGGTCAATTCCATGACGCCGCATCCCCGTTAATCTCTGCCTGCCGTCGAGAATTTCAGGCGAGCAGAGATTAGGGAGTATGTCATGGCTAAGACAATGAAGGCGGCGGTTGTCCGCGCATTTGGAAAACCGCTGACCATCGAGGAAGTGGCGATACCGGATCCCGGTCCCGGTGAAATTCTCATCAACTACAAGGCGACGGGCATTTGCCACACCGACCTGCACGCAGCAACGGGCGACTGGCCGGTCAAGCCCAACCCGCCCTTCATTCCCGGCCATGAAGGTGTCGGTTATGTCGCCAAGATCGGCGCAGGCGTCACCGGTATCAAGGAAGGCGACCGCGCTGGCACACCGTGGCTCTACACCGCCTGCGGATGCTGCATTCCCTGCCGTACCGGCTGGGAGACCCTTTGCCCAAGCCAGAAGAATTCGGGTTATTCTGTCAACGGCAGCTTTGCCGAATATGGCCTTGCCGATCCGAAATTCGTCGGCCGCCTGCCGGATAATCTAGAATTCGGTCCCGCCGCACCCGTGCTCTGCGCCGGTGTCACCGTCTACAAGGGTCTGAAGGAAACCGAAGTCAGGCCCGGCGAGTGGGTGGTCATTTCAGGCATTGGCGGGCTTGGCCACATGGCCGTGCAATATGCCAAGGCCATGGGCATGCATGTCGTTGCTGCCGATATTTTCGACGAAAAGCTGGCGCTTGCGAAAAAACTCGGAGCCGATGTCACCGTCAATGGCCGCGCGCCTGACGCAGTTGAGCAGGTGCAGAAGGCAACCGGCGGTGTCCATGGCGCGCTGGTGACGGCGGTTTCGCCCAAGGCCATGGAGCAGGCCTACGGTTTCCTCCGCTCCAAGGGGACGATGGCGCTTGTCGGCCTGCCGCCGGGCTTTATCTCCATTCCGGTTTTCGACACGGTGCTGAAGCGCATCACGGTGCGCGGCTCCATCGTCGGCACACGGCAGGATCTGGAGGAGGCGCTGACCTTTGCTGGAGAAGGCAAGGTCGCCGCCCACTTCTCGTGGGACAAGCTCGAAAACATCAACGATATCTTCCACCGCATGGAAGAGGGCAAGATCGACGGCCGTATTGTCGTGGACCTCGCCGCCTGATGTGAAAATGCGGCGGCGCTCACGCAAATGTGTGACGCCGCTTCCGCCCGCATCGTTCCCCGCAGGGCGATCTGCGCTATCCTTCCGCATCCGTGCGTTCAAGGAGGATAGAGCGATGGACAAGCCCAAGATTACGCAGGCCATGATCGACGCTTACGATGAATACACCCATCTCAGCCTCGACCGCCGCAAATTCATGGAAAAGCTCACCGTGCTGGCCGGCTCCGGCGCGGCGGCAGCCGCAATCGCCCCGCTGCTTTCCGCCAACAGCGCCCATGCGGCAATCGTAGCACCCGATGATGCGGGGATCGTTGTGGAAGATGTGACATATCCCGGCCCCGCCGGCGAGATGAAGGGTTACCTCGTTACGCCGAAATCGGCATCAGGTCCCATTGGCTCGGTCATCGTCATTCATGAAAACCGCGGTCTGAACGATCATATCCGTGACGTCGCCAGACGGGTGGCGCTTGCCGGTTTCCGGGCGCTTGCGGTCGATTTCCTCTCGCCGCAGGGCGGCACGCCCGCCGATGAGGAGAAGGCGCGGCAGATGTTCAGCGGCCTCGACATGGATGCGACCGTCGCCAATGCCGAAGCGGGCCGGGTGTGGCTGGCGGCAAGGCAGGGGGCGAATGGCAAGGTCGGTGCAGTCGGTTTCTGCTGGGGCGGCGGGCTGGTCAATCGTTTCGCCACGAAGTCGGCAGGTTTGAATGCGGGTGTCGCGTATTACGGCCAGCAGGCCCCGGCGGCCGATGTGCCTGCCATCAAGGCGCCGCTGCTTTTGCATTATGCGGGTCTCGACGAGCGCATCAATGCCGGCATCGACGCCTACAAGAAGGCGCTGGAGGAAAACGGCAAGACCTTCGAAATCTTCGTTTATGACGGCGTCAACCACGCCTTCAACAATGACACGTCCTCGGCGCGCTACGACAAGGCGGCGGCCGATCTCGCCTGGGGCCGGACGACGGAGTTCTTCAAGAAATATCTGGCGTGATGGGGTTTTGGGCGTGCATTGTCTGCGAACCGGAGGTGCGTGGGGTTTCACCCCCCTCTGCCCTGCCGGGCATCTCCCCCTCAAGGGGGGAGATCGGCAAGAGGCCCTCTTGTCGCTTCATTCTCAAGCTTCAAGATGGACGAGACATCGCCGCAGATCGATCTCCCCCCTTGAGGGGGAGATGCCCGGCAGGGCAGAGGGGGGTGAAGCCCCACGCACCTCCGGTCCGCTGATCTAAACGCCCCCGGCCCCGCGCTTCAAATGCTCGTCAAGCCTCGGCATGATCTCCACGAAATTGCAGGGCAGGTGGCGATAATCGAGCTGGGCTTTCAGAATACCGTCCCACGCATCCTTGCACGCCCCCGGAGAACCGGGCAGCACAAATATGAAGGTCGCGTTCGCCACGCCGCCGGTCGCGCGTGACTGGATGGTAGCGGTGCCGATCTTGTCATAGGAGATGCGGTGGAAAAGGGCGGAAAACCCGTCCATGCGCTTTTCGAACAGCGGTTCCAGCGCTTCTGGCGTCACATCGCGGCCGGTAAAGCCGGTGCCGCCTGTCGTGATGACCACATCCACGCCTTTAGAGAGCGTCCATTCGCGCACGGTGCCGGCAATCGCTTCCCTGTCATCAGGCACGATGGCGCGGGCGGCAAGCCTGTGGCCCGCATCTTCCAGCCTTGCGACGAGCGTATCGCCGGATTTGTCATTCTCCAGCGTGCGGCTGTCCGAAACGGTCAAAACCGCAATGCCCAAGGGGATGAAGGGTCGTTCGCCTGCCATAGCCTAATCCTCAAATGGTCCGAGTCGCCTGAAAGTACCAGCGGGGGCGTTTCTTTCGAAGCGATGTTTGCGCTATCAGGGCCGCTTCAAGGGAATGAAAAATCCCGAAACAGGTTGCACCCGAACCGGACATGCGGACAAGCGCAGCACCTTCCTGCGAGAGTAACCCGGCAATCTCCCCGATTTCCGGAAGCAGCGCCTGCGCTGGTGGTTGCAGATCGTTACGGCTCCGGGCGAGAAAATCCATCCAGCCAATTGTCGCATGGGCGGGCAGGGGCGGATTGGCCTTGTTCTGCAATCGCCGGAAAATCTCCGGTGTAGAGACGGCCTTCAGCGGATTGGCCAGAACCAGGAACAGTTCCGGCAAATTGGTGACCGGTTCAATGTCCTCGCCGATGCCGCGCGCGATCAGGGGTCGGCTCTCAAGGCACATCGGCACATCCGCTCCAAGCTTCAGGGCCATGGAGGAAAGCGCATCCGGCGCCACCCCGGCGCGCCAGTGCCGCAAAAGCCCTCGCAGCGTCGCCGCCGCGTCCGCCGAACCGCCGCCGATGCCTGATGCCACCGGCAGGTTCTTTTCAAGGTGAATGGCGACCGGGCGTGCTGGCCGACCCGTCGATACAAGTCTATCGCGCAACAAATCTCTGGCGCGGGTGACGAGATTGTCGCCGCCATCACCGGCGCGCAGAAGATCGCCGAAGGGGCCTGAGATGGAGAAACTGTCGGCATCGGCGTCGCGGATGCGGATCGTATCGCCGGCTTCGGTGAAGGTCACCAGCGTTTCAAGCAGATGATACCCATCCGCTCTCTGGCCGGTCACATGCAGCGCCAGATTGATCTTGGCCGGGGCCGCCTCGATTGTCTCAGCCGCCCCGGTGATGCCCTGTGTCGGCATATGGCGTCAGGATTTCTTGTCCGGAGCAGGGGCCGCCGGGGCAGGAGGAGCCGGCGGTTGTGGCGCTGCATCCTTCTTGGCGGTGTTTTCGGCGTCCTTTTCCAAAGGCGGCAGGCCGTTGGCGATCTTTTCGTTCACCTTGGCCTTGTCGACATCGTCGCTATCGCCGATCAGGGCGCGGTTCCACTGATAGATCGCCTCGATCTTGCGGCCGACGCGCCAGTAGGCGTCGCCCAGATGGTCGTTGATCGTCGGATCGCCAGCCTTGAGCTCGATCGCCCGCTCCAGTTCGGTCACGGCGTCATCGAAAGCGCCGAGGCGATAATGCGCCCAGCCGAGCGAATCGACGATGTAACCGTCATTCGGGCGAAGCTCGACGGCGCGGCTGATCATCTTCATGCCTTCATCGAGGTTGATGCCCTTGTCCACCCAGGAATAACCGAGATAGTTCAGCACCTGCGGCTGCTCAGGGTTCAGTTCCAGCGCCCGCTTGAAATTCGGTTCGGCCTTGTCCCATTCCTTCAGCCGCTCATAGGCGATGCCGCGCTGGAAAAATACGGACCAGTCGGATTTCTGCGGCACGGCGCCGATCACCTCGATGGCCTTGTCGTAGTTTTCGGCCATGGCCTTGTAGTCCTTGGCATCGGAAAGCACGCTGCCATAGGCGAGATAGGAACGGACGTCCTTCGGATCGGATTCGAGCAGGGATTTGAGATGCTTGCGCGCCTCATCCACCTTGCCGGTTTGCGCGAGCGTCAGCCCGAGCTGCAACTCGGAGATGCGGTACATCGGCGAATCCTTCGGCACATCGCGGTAGAAGGCGACGGCGCGTTCAGGCTGCTTCATGGCTTCAGCAAGCCCGCCGAGAAGAATAAGTGTGTCGGGGCTCTTCTGATCGAGCGCGCGCGATGTCTGCAAATAAAGCGTGACGATCTCTTCCGCACCTTCGCGGTTCAACGCACCGGCGATGGAGAACATGACGCTGGCCGCGCCCTCGACGGCATTGGTGATCTGCTGCTCCGGCTTGTCACCGCTCTCGATGGCCTGGCGAAGCGCTTTCAGCGGTGCGTAATTCGGCGCGAAAGTATCGCCGACCGCAATCGCATCCAGCGCCTTCTGCTTGTTGCCGGCGGAAGCTTCGAGCCGGGCAAGCGCCATGACCGCGCGCATATAAGTGTCGGAGGCGGTTGCTCCGCCTTCGCGATCCGTCACCGCCTCGTTGAGGCTCTTGCGGGCTGCCTCCGTGTTGCCGGCGACAAGGGCGATGGCCGCCGCATTGTATTTCTGGAAAATCGAGATCCAGCCCGGGCCCTTCATGTTGTTGACCAGCGCCAGCGCTTCCTTCGGCTTGCCGGAGCCGGCGCGCGCCCATGCGGTCAAAAGCGTGTTGACCATGCGGTCGAGATCGTTCGGACCGGTATATTTCAGGATCTTCTCGGCCCTGGCGAAGTCCTTGTCCTTGATGGCGTCGAGACCGCGCACGATGGTCGTGACGCGCTCCACCGAGCTATCGTCCTTCATCGAATCGGCGATCTTGGCGCCGGCTTCGAAATTGCCGCTCAGAAGTTCGGCGATCATCAGCCGCTGGCGGATTTCCGAATTGGCCGGATCGAATTCCAGCGCCTTCTTGTAGAGCGAAATCGCGGTCGGATAGTCCTGATCGACATCGGCATTGCGCCCGGCGAGGAAGGCGCCGGAGAAGGTATTTACCTTGCCGGGATCGAAAGTGACGGCTTTGTCTTCCGGTGTCGCCTTCGTCTCCGCAAAGCCGGGGCTTGCACCCGCGCCGATTGCGAGAGCAGCGGCAAGAGCCGCGCTGCAGAGAAGACGGAGTGCTGGTTTACGCCGCATGAGGGAACCTTTGCCTTTGTGCAGAAGCACGGAAAAATCAGTTTCCATTGTTGGTCACGATAGAATGGCTTTTTTGAAGCAACGCCGCAAGAAATTATGGCCCCGGCCACAATCACGCCTTGCGGAGAAGCTGGCCCGGACCCTCGGGCGGATGGTCTTTTCCATCCGCCGTTCGCCCGGCCTCCGGCGTCAGTTCAGACGCTCGATGCAGAAGTCGATCACTTCCAGAAGCGCATCTTTCCACGGGCTCTGCGGCAGCGGCGCGAGCGCGTCACGGGCAATGGTTCCGTAATGCGTGGCGCGGCCGATCGTATCGCCAAGACCGTTATATTTGGTGATCAGCCCAAGCGCCTTTTCGAGGTTCTCGTCGCTGCTTTCGCCTTTTTCGATGGCGGTGCGCCAGAAAGCGCGCTCATCCTGCGTGCCGCGGCGATAGGACAGAATGACCGGCAGCGTGATCTTGCCTTCGCGGAAGTCATCACCGGTATTCTTGCCGAGATCGGCGGACTTTCCGCCGTAATCCAGAACATCGTCGACCAGCTGGAAGGCAAGGCCGAGATTCATGCCGTAGGATTTCAGCGCGCTGCGGGTCGCCTTGTCGGTCTTGGCGACGATGGGGCCGACTTCCGCCGCCGCCGCGAAAAGGGCGGCCGTCTTGGCGCGAATCACCTGCAGATAATCGTCTTCGGTCGTTTCCATGTTCTTGGCGACCGAAAGCTGCAGCACCTCGCCCTCGGCGATGACGGATGCGGCGGTGGAGAGCACGTCGAGCGCATCGAGAGAGCCGACATCCACCATCATGCGGAAGGCCTGGCCGAGCAGGAAGTCGCCGACGAGAACGCTCGCCTGGTTGCCCCAGATGGTGCGGGCGGTGGATTTGCCGCGGCGCAGATCGCTCTCATCCACCACATCGTCGTGCAGCAGCGTGGCTGTGTGCATGAATTCCACGCTGGTGGCGAGCTTGATGTGGTTGTCGCCCTCGTAGCCGAACATCGAGGCCGAGGCGAGCGTCAGCATCGGCCGCAGGCGCTTGCCGCCCGACGAGATGAGATGATTGGCCACTTCGGGTATCATCTGGACATCGGAACCGGCCTTGGAAAGGATAAGCTGGTTCACCCGTTCCATGTCGGGGCGGGTCAGGTCGACAAGCGGCTTGACGGATGCGAGTTTGTTTTTGCTTTCTTCAAGCGGTATGACGACGCCCAAGGGACAGGACTCCAGTTCGAATTTGAATTCGACAATAAAAACTGACGCCTTGCGCGGCAAGGGCGAATTGCCGCTAGCCATTCAAAAAGATGGGAATTTAGGGCTTATCCATGCGTGAACTGATCCGTACCAACGATGCCGTGCTTCTGTCCTTCGCGGAAAGCCTGATGAAGGATGCCGGCATCCACTGCCTCATTACCGATCAGGCGATGAGTATTCTGGAGGGATCGCTCGGCCTTCTGCCTCGTCGGTTTCTGGTGGAGGAAGATCGCGCGGATCAGGCCCGCCGCATTCTCATCGATGCCGGGCTGGGTGACGAGTTGCGCAACGAAGAGGCTTGAACGGCGGTGGGCGACGGCATTTCTGAAACGATCGACGCCTTTCACCGGGGCCGGTTTCACATCATCCAGCCGAAGGGCAGGGGGCACCGGGCCGGAATGGACGCCATGCTGCTTGCCTCGCTTGTGGCCGATGACCGCACCTGCCGGGTTGCCGATCTCGGCGCCGGCGCCGGCGCCGCCGGCATGGCGGTCGCAGCGCGGCTCCAGAAGGCCGATGTGACGCTCTACGAGCGCTCGCCGGAAATGGTAGAATTTGCCCGCCGCAGCCTTGAACTGCCCGACAATGCCGGTTTTTCCGCGCGGGTTGATGTGCGCGAGGCTGATGTGACCCTGCGAGCGAAAGCACGCATCGAGGCGGGATTGCCCGATGACTATTTCCATCACGTCATCATGAACCCGCCCTATAATGACGCAGGCGACCGCCGCACGCCGGATGCCCTGAAAGCCGAGGCCCACGCCATGACGGAGGGCCTGTTTGAAGACTGGATCAGGACCGCGGGCGCGATCATGGTTTCGGGCGGGCAGCTTTCCCTGATTTCAAGGCCTCAATCGGTGGCGGCGATCATTGCCGCCTGTGGCAGCCGTTTCGGTGGCCTCGAAATCACCCTCATCCATCCGCGTGCCCGTGAGGACGCGGTGCGCATGCTCGTCACCGCCATCAAGGGTTCACGCGCGCGGCTGTCCTTCCGCGCACCGCTCATCATGCATGAGAACGACAGTCACGCCTTCACCCCCTTCGTGGATGACCTGAACAATGGCCGCGTCGCCTATTCGCGTAATGTAAGGGCAATCCGGCCCGCGCCATAAATATCGCGGTTCCGCCAGCCGCAAACCATTGTGTTTTGCGGGGCGATACATACATCCGTGACGAACGGATAAATGCTGCGAGGATTGAATAGTGGGTTTTCTGAAGTATCTGGTGCCGAAACGCTTTCGTAAAAAGGAGCTCGTCATCCCGGTCGTGCGCATGCATGGCGCGATCATGGCCGGCGGCAACCAGTTCCGCCCCGCGCTCAATCTCGCCTCCTACGCACCCCTTCTGGAGAAGGCCTTCGCCGTCAAGGATGCGCCGGCCGTCGCCATTTCGCTCAACTCGCCCGGCGGTTCGCCGGTGCAGGCGAGGATGATCTATAACCGCATCCGCCAGCTTGCCGAGGAGAAGGAAAAGAAGGTCCTGATCTTCGTGGAGGACGTTGCAGCCTCCGGCGGCTATATGATCGCACTTGCCGGCGACGAGATCATCGCAGACCCCACCTCCATCGTCGGTTCGATCGGTGTCGTCTCGGGCGGTTTCGGTTTTCCGGAAATGCTGAAGAAGCTCGGCGTCGAGCGTCGCGTCTACACCGCCGGCGAGAACAAGGTCATCCTTGATCCCTTCCAGCCGGAAAAAGAAGGCGATATCGACTACCTGAAGTCGCTTCAGGTCGAAATCCACAATGTTTTCATCGACATGGTCAAGATGCGCCGCGGCTCGAAGCTGAAGGACGATGAGGCGATCTTCTCCGGCCTGTTCTGGACCGGCATGCGTGGTCTCGACCTCGGCCTGATCGACGGGCTGGGCGACATGCGCGAGATTCTGCGCCGCCGCTACGGTGAAAAGGTCAAGCTCCAGCTCGTCAGCGGCGGGCGTTCGCTGTTCGGCAAAAAAGTGCCCGGCGTGAATACGGCGCTCGGCCTCAATGCTGAAAGCCTTGCGGCAGGCGCCGTCTCGGGGCTTGCGGAGGTCGCCGAAGAAAAGGCATTGTGGTCGCGTTTCGGTCTGTGATGTCGCAGGAATAGGGCCTTATGGCGCAGCTTATTACAATCATTCTTCTGGTGGTGGGATCCGTCATCCTCTACCGCCGCTTCGTCCGCGATGCGGAAAAGCTTTCCGCGAAATCGAAACAGCGCGAGAAGGAACGCGAAACCGGCGCGATCGGCACGCTGATCAAGGACCCCGAAACCGGTGAGTACCGTGTGAAGCGCGACGACGAGGCGTAAGCCGGCGTCGAAGCGCATAAATCCTTGACCCCTTCGCCATGCCGTGGCACCAGTCCGCATCCGAAGTAAGTCAATGCTTACTTGTCCTCCTAACGCCGCGATGACTGCAATGACCGATATTCCAGACCATATGAACCCCAAGCGTTCCTTTCAGGCGCTTATCCTGACGCTGCACAACTACTGGGCCGACAAGGGCTGCGCGGTGTTGCAGCCCTATGATATGGAAGTGGGCGCGGGTACGTTTCATCCAGCCACGACCCTTCGCGCACTCGGCCCGAAGCCGTGGAAGGCCGCCTATGTGCAGCCGTCGCGCCGGCCGTCCGACGGTCGTTACGGCGAAAACCCCAACCGCCTGCAGCATTATTACCAGTATCAGGTCATTCTGAAGCCCAACCCTTCCAACCTTCAGGAACTCTATCTCGGTTCGCTGAAGGCCATCGGCCTTGATCCGCTGCTGCATGACGTTCGCTTCGTTGAAGACGACTGGGAAAGCCCGACGCTCGGCGCCTGGGGTCTCGGCTGGGAATGCTGGTGCGACGGCATGGAAGTGTCACAGTTCACCTACTTCCAGCAGGTCTGCGGCATCGAATGCTCGCCGGTTGCGGGCGAGCTGACCTATGGTCTGGAGCGTCTCGCCATGTATGTTCAGGGCGTCGACAATGTCTACGACCTGAATTTTAACGGCCGCGAGGGCGAAGAGAAGATTTCCTATGGCGATGTCTTCCTGCAGGCCGAGCAGGAATATTCCCGCCATAATTTCGAATTTGCCGATACCGCCATGCTGCATCGCCATTTCATCGACGCCGAAAAGGAGTGCCTGGCGCTTCTCGCTGCGGGTGCGCCCGGTGATAACGACAATCAGCGCCTGCATAAATGCGTGTTCCCGGCCTATGATCAGTGCATCAAGGCAAGCCATGTCTTCAACCTTCTGGATGCGCGCGGTGTAATTTCGGTAACGGAGCGGCAGAGCTATATCCTGCGCGTGCGCACGCTGGCGAAATCCTGCGGCGAGGCCTTCCTGCTGACGGATGCGGGCGGGCTGAACTGGAACCGGGCTGCCTGATTTTTGGTGGTAAGCTGTTGTCCAAAGTTTTGATGAATTTGAAAGGCCGTTCTTGACGGCCTTTTATTTTGTGAGGATTGGTATGCTGAATATAACGATGGGTTTAACCGTGAATAATATTAGAAATTTCTGTTTTTTATTTGTGCTTACACTCGGATCCATTCTCGGCAACAGCGCGGCTGCGGAAACGACGGACTGGATGAGCGGCAACGATGCCTTTGCCCGCGCCGACAAGTTGCGTTCTTTCGGAATGATCGTCACCCGCATGGAGTGCAAGGACAGCGGCCAGCGCTCTCTCGATGTGGGCAGTGCGCTCGTCCGCATGCACTACACGCGCAATACGAAAATGCTCGACTGGGTCATAGACGGCTGGAACCATCTGGAGGGAAACAAGGAGTATTGGGCCGAGCGAGGCTACAGGCTTGCCTCCTATACTCTTTTTGTACGCAAGGTATCCGGTCTGAAATTATATTGTACCGTCTTTTATAAATAACGGGTGTTTGCTTACCGCAGCGTGTCGCTTCCGGCAAAAACGGACAGAATGAGCGAAGCCCCATGACTTTGCGGTAATGAGCGGCTATCGTGCGCGCAACGAAGCTGGGAATCGCAATTCATGTTCATCACGCTGGCAATCATCGCGGCAATCGCGCTTTATGTCGTCTTCATCTATAACGGTCTGGTCAAGGCGCGGCAGATGAAGGAAGAGGCGTGGTCGGGCATCGACGTGCAGCTGAAGCGCCGCGCCGATCTCATTCCCAACCTCATCGAGACCGTGAAGGGTTACGCGGCGCATGAAAAAAGCACCTTCGAGGAGGTGATCGCCATGCGCAACCGGGCGCAGGCCGTGCCGGCGGGGGATGTTGAAGGTCGTGCCCAGGCCGAAGGGCTGCTGTCGCAGGCGCTCGGCAAGCTCTTTGCGCTGGCCGAAGCCTATCCCGATCTCAAGGCCAATGCGAACTTTCTGGAATTGCAGCGGTCGCTGGAAACCATCGAAGGTGAACTCCAGATGTCGCGCCGTTATTACAATGGCGCTGCCCGCGATCTCAACGTCAAGGTGGAAAGCTTCCCGTCCAATCTGGTTGCAGGCCAGTTCGGATTTTCCAAGGCGCCCTATTTCGAGATCGAGAACCCGGCCGACCGCGCCGTGCCGACCGTGAAATTCTAAGCGCATTACTTTTTCGGCGGCTTAAAACCTCCCGTTCAAATTCCGATAATCCGGCTCTTCGCCGCATTCTTTGACAAGACGACAATCATGATCGAACTGACCATCACCCCGCCCGGCCACCCGCTTTCCGGCAAGGTCGAGCCGCCCGGCTCCAAATCCATCACCAACCGCGCGCTTCTCCTGGCTGGCCTTGCCAAGGGCAAAAGCCACCTGACCGGCGCGCTGAAAAGCGATGATACGCTTTATATGGCCGAAGCCCTGCGCGAGATGGGCGTCACGGTCACCGAGCCTGATGCCACCACCTTCGTGGTGGAAGGCACGGGTGTACTGCAGCAGCCGGAAAAGCCGCTTTTCCTCGGCAATGCCGGCACCGCCACGCGGTTTCTCACCGCTGCCGCCGCACTTGTGGATGGCGCCGTCATCATCGATGGCGACGAGCACATGCGCAAACGCCCGATCATGCCGCTGGTGGAAGCCCTGCGCTCCCTCGGCGTCGAGGCGGAAGCGCCGACCGGTTGCCCGCCCGTCACCGTCTGCGGCAAAGGCACAGGGTTCCCGAAGGGCAGCGTCACCATCGACGCCAACCTCTCCAGCCAATATGTGTCGGCACTTCTGATGGCGGCCGCCTGCGGCGACAAGCCTGTCGATATCATCCTCAAGGGCGAGGAAATCGGCGCGAAAGGCTATATCGACCTTACCACATCAGCCATGGAAGCTTTCGGTGCGAAGATTGAGCGGGTCAGCAACGCCATCTGGCGCGTGCATCCGACCGGCTACACCGCGACCGATTTCCACATCGAGCCGGATGCTTCCGCCGCTACCTATCTCTGGGGTGCGGAGCTTCTCACCGGCGGTGCGATCGACATCGGCACGCCCGCCGACAGGTTCACCCAGCCGGATGCCAAGGCCTATGACGTCATGGCCAAGTTTCCGCATCTGCCCGCCGAAATCGACGGTTCCCAGATGCAGGACGCCATTCCGACCATCGCGGTTCTCGCCGCCTTCAACGAGACGCCGGTGCGTTTCGTCGGCATCGCCAACCTGCGCGTCAAGGAATGCGACCGCATCCGCGCCGTCTCGCTCGGCCTCAACGAAATCCGCGACGGTCTAGCGCATGAAGAAGGCGACGACCTGATCGTGCATTCCGATCCGGCGCTCGCAGGCCAGACGGTCGATGCCTCCATCGATACCTTTGCCGACCACCGCATCGCCATGAGCTTTGCGCTCGCGGCGCTGAAGATTGGCGGCATAGCCATCCAGAATCCGGCTTGTGTGGCCAAGACCTATCCGGGCTACTGGAAGGCGCTCGCCTCGCTCGGTGTCGAGTACACGGAAAAGGAAAGCGCTGCCGAGCCGCAGCACTGAAACCGGCTGGAGGGAACCGCCCGTGAAGACCATCGCCGCAAGACTTCTCGCGCTGCTCGTCTTCCTGGGCGCGGCCTTCCCGGCTTTCGCGGAGGAATTCATCCGCTCCTACCATTCCGTCATCGAGGTGGCGGCGGACGGCAAGCTGGCGGTGACGGAAACCATCACCGCCCGCGCCGAAGGCCAGAACATCAAACGCGGCATCTTCCGAGATTTCCCGCTTTACGCGCTGGATGCGAATAACCGCCGCACCAAGGTGGATTTCAACGTCGTGTCGGTGGAGCGGGACGGCGCGCCGGAAAACTGGCGCACCGAAAATATCGATGGCGGCATCCGCATCTATACCGGCAGCGCCGACCGTTTTCTGCCGACCGGCGAGCATGTCTTCCAGATCACCTACACCACCGCCCGGCAGATCCGTTATTTCAGCGATTATGACGAACTCACCTGGAACGTCACCGGCAATGGCTGGCAATTCCCGATGGGCGAGATTTCCGCGACCATCACTCTGCCGGAGGGCGTGAAGGCAACGGATACCGCCGTCTTCACCGGGCCGCTGGGTGCGAAGGGCAAGGATGCGCGGGTTCTGAACGAAGGCAACGAGGTGTTCTTCGCCTCCACCCGCCCGTTTTCGGTGGGCGAGGGCATGACGGTTGCCGTGAAGCTGCCCAAGGGCGCCATCGCTGCCCCCGATTCCTCACAGGAGGCGGGCTGGTGGCTGCGCGATAACTTGGCCATCCTGCTTTCGGGCGGCGGCCTTTTCGCCATTTTGCTTTATTACCTGCGAGCCTGGTTCGCCGTGGGCCGTGATCCCGCCAAGGGCGTGGTCGTGCCACGCTGGGATGCGCCGGAGGGGCTTTCTCCGGCTCTGGTCAACTACGTCGATAACAGGGGTTTTTCCGGTGCGGGCTGGACGGCGCTGTCCGCCTCGGCACTTGATCTCGCGGTCAAGGGTTTCGTCGTTCTGGAAGACCTGAAGAACGCCATCGTCATCAGGCGCACGGAAAAGGCAACCGCTGCCGATCTGCCGACCGGGCAGAAGACGCTGCTTGCCTCCATTGGCGGTGCGGGGGAGATGCTGACCATCGACAAGGCCCATGGTGCGGAGGTCGAAAAGGTCGGAACGCAGTTCCGCGCGGCGATAGAGAAAGAACATCGCGGCAAATATTACCGCAACAACGCCGGTTATACCGTGTTCGGCATCTTCTTCAGCATCGCCATCATCGTTGCGACGCTGGTGTTCGGCGATCTCGATGAAAGCGCCATTGCCGCCATTCTGGTCTTCGGCTTTTTCGCCTTCTTTTTCAGCATCCTGTCGATCGGTATCGGCCGGCAGTTCTCGCGCGGTGCACCGCTGCGCAAGCGCATTGGCGGCATTGTCATGCTGGCTTTTGCCGGTTTCGTGGCCTTTTCGGCCATTGGCGGCATCGCCACGCAAATCCTTCTGGATGTGACACATGACACCAAGTCGCTGGCTCTGGCCGCCATCGGCGGCATCGTGCTCACCAATGCGCTGTTCCTGTTCCTGATGGGCGCGCCGACGCCGCTCGGCCGCAAGCTGATGGATGGCATCGAAGGTCTCAGAACCTATCTGACGCTGGCGGAAAAGGACCGGATGAATACGGCGGGCGCCCCCGCCATGTCGCCGCAGCATTTCGAGAAATTGCTGCCCTATGCGGTCGCGCTCGGCGTCGAAAAACCGTGGAGCCGCACTTTCGAGACCTGGCTTGCGACAGCCGCTGCCGGTGCCGTTGCGGCAAGTTATGCGCCCGGCTGGTATTTGGGCAGCAACTACGGCAGCTTCGGTGACAGGATCGGCGGGTTCTCGACCTCCATGGCGAGCACCATCGCTTCCACCATCCCCCAGCCCGTCAGCTCCTCCGGCTCCAGCTTTTCGGGCGGTGGCGGCGGCGGTTTTTCCGGCTCGGGCGGCGGTGGCGGTGGTGGCGGCGGCTGGTAACGCCCGCCGGCGGTAATTTAACCGATTGCCTTGGTGACTTTTGCCGCGTTGCTTGCTAAGCCGACCTGTCGTTTTTCACGGCATACATCGTCCGACAAAAGATACAAAGATAAAGTCCTGATCCCATGCCTGATCTTCTGCTTGAACTCCGCTCCGAGGAAATCCCCGCCCGCATGCAGCGCAAGGCGGCTGGCGATCTGAAGAAACTCGTCACCGACGCGCTTGTGGAGAGAGGGCTGACCTATGAGGGTGCGCGTGAATATTGGACTCCGCGCCGTCTGACGCTGGATATTCGCGGCCTCAACGCCCGCTCCGCCGATGTGCGTGAGGAAAAGAAGGGTCCGCGCACCGACGCCAATGAAAAGGCTATCGAGGGCTTTCTGCGCGGTGCTGGCCTCAACGATGTCTCGGAAGCGCAGGTCGTTTCCGATCCGAAGAAGGGCGATTTCTATATCGCCATCATCAACAAACCCGGCCGCCCGGCGGAAGAGATCATCGCCGAGGTGATGCCCGGCATCATCCGCTCCTTTCCCTGGCCGAAATCCATGCGCTCCGGCCCGGCCTCCATGCCGAAGGGTTCCAGCTATGGCGGCATTGAAGGCAAGGGCTCGGAAAGCCTGCGCTGGGTGCGCCCGCTGCAATCCATCGTCTGCCTGTTTGGCCCCGAACACGACGAAACGCAGGTCATTCCTTTCGCCATCGACGGCATTGTCGCCGGCAACGTCACCTATGGTCATCGTTTTCATGCGCACGGCCCGATCACCGTGCGCCGTTTCGAGGACTATGTCTCCAGCCTTGAAAAGGCGAAGGTCATTCTTGATGCCGAGCGCCGCAAGGACATCATCCTGCACGACGCCAAGGACCTTGCCTTCGCCAATGGTCTCGACCTCGTGGAAGACGAAGGCCTGCTGGAAGAAGTTTCTGGCCTCGTCGAATGGCCGCAGGTGCTGATGGGCACTTTTGAGGAAGACTATCTGCAAATCCCGGCGGAAATCATCCGCCTCACCATCAAGACCAACCAGAAGTGTTTCGTCACCCGCGCGCAGGGTGCGGAAGAGGGACTTTCCAACCGCTTCATCCTGATCTCGAATATCGAGGCAAGCGACGGCGGCAAGGAAATCATCCACGGCAATGGCAAGGTCGTGCGCGCTCGCCTGTCGGATGCCCGCCATTTCTGGAGCCGCGACCAGGGCGATCTGCCAGATCTGGAAACGCTCAAAGGTTCGGCCGCTAAATTCAGCCTCGATCTCAAAAACCCGCTCGACCAGCGCATGGCCAAGCTCGATGCGCTGAACGTTACCTTCCATGCCAAGCTCGGAACGCAGGGCGAGCGTGTGACGCGTATTCGCGAATTGGCGAAGGCGCTTGCGCCGATCGTTGGCGCGGATGCTGCGCTGGTGGACCGCGCCGTGGTGCTCGCGAAAGCCGACCTGCGCACCGAAGCCGTCGGCGAATTCCCCGAGCTTCAGGGCCTGATGGGCCGCAAATATGCGGCTCTGCAGGGCGAAAATGAAAGCGTCGCGGCGGCGATCGAAGATCACTACAAGCCGCAGGGCCCCTCCGACCGCCTGCCGGCGGACAAGGTGGCCATCACGGTTGCTCTGGCTGATAAGCTCGATACGCTCGTCGGCTTCTGGGCCATCGATGAAAAACCGACCGGTTCGAAGGACCCCTTTGCGCTGCGCCGTGCGGCGCTCGGCGTCGTGCGCATTCTGCTTGAGAAGAACGTGCGCCTTTCGCTGCTGAGCGTTGCGAAGGATGCGGACCTTCTCTCCTTCTTCCACGACCGCCTGAAAGTCTACCTCCGCGACCTCGGCGCCCGTTACGATCTGATCGACGCGGTGCTGACGCAGGAGTCGGACGATCTGCTGATGATCGCCCGCCGTGTCGAGGCGCTCACCGCCTTCATCACCGGAGAGGATGGCCGAAACCTTCTGGCAGGCGCCAAGCGCGCCACCCAGCTTCTGGCCGCCGAGGAAAAGAAGGGCACTGTGGTCGCTGACGGCGTTTCGGAAGAGCTGCTGAAGCTCGATGCCGAAAAGGCGCTTTACGCGGCGATCAAGACCGCTTCTGCCGATGCCGCGAAGGCCGTCGAGGCGGAAGATTTCCGCTCCGCCATGCAGGCGCTTTCGACGCTGCGCGTCCCTGTCGACACGTTCTTCGAGGATGTGCTCGTGAATGACGAGGATGCGGCCATCCGCGCCAACCGTCTGGCGCTGCTGAAAGCCATCCGCGAGGCGACCGGAACGGTTGCGGATTTCTCGAAGATTACCGGGTGAGGGAATTTGGAGGGACCGTGGCGTCGCGTGCGCGGTTCACCCCCCTCTGCCCTGCCGGACGTCTCCCCCTCAAGGGGGGGGGAGATCGACCAGCGGCGGCCTACCAACTACATTGAACGTCGCGGGAAGAGCGGGGAGCATGCCTCTTGCCGATCTCCCCCCTTGAGGGGAGATGCCCGGCAGGGCAGAGGGGGTAGGCCGCGACCGCGACCCCCGCAGGATGATTTCCCAATGTCTCACACGCCCCCCAAAATCCTCATCAGCGCCTGCCTTCTCGGCCAGCCCGTGAGATATGACGGCAAAGGCAAACCCTTCTCCCACCCGGCGATAGACCGCTGGCGGCAGGAGGGCAGGCTGGTGACAATCTGTCCGGAAATGGCCGGCGGCATGCCCGTGCCGCGTCCGCCGGCGGAAATCGAGAAAGGGGCCTCCGGTCTCGATGTGCTGGAAGGCCGCGCCCGTGTGCTGGAAGTAACCGGCGGCGATGTCACGGCTGAGTTCATCGCCGGTGCGGAAAAGGCGCTCGCCTTCGCCAGGGCCAATGGTTGCACTCACGCGCTTCTGATCGACGGCAGCCCGTCATGCGGGTCGCTTGCGATTTACGATGGTTCGTTTTCGGGTATCAAGCACGCAGGCAATGGCGTGACAGCCGCCCTGCTGGAAAAAGCCGGTATTGCCGTATTTTCACCTGCCGATATTGACCGGTTGGATGCGCTCTCTCGTTGAGACGAGACCACGCAGACACGACATGGCTCGTTTCCGAACGTGCTGACACTCTCCTCCGTCATACTCGCTGACGTTGCCCCCAAGTTTTATCCAGTTTTGAGTTCGCTCCAGCGGTTTTGGGTTGCTGTATTCT
>NZ_JBBHZH010000013.1:0-53536 GCF_049843495.1 Agrobacterium sp. M50-1
CTGCTCCATCTGGAACCGCTGGACGAGATCGAGCAGCGCTTCCACCTCGCCGGACAGTACCCTGCTGGCCGCGCTCGACTGTTCGGCAAGCGCCGCATTCTGCTGGGTCATCTGGTCCATCTGGTTGACGGAGCTGTTGACGTTGTGAAGCGCGGAGGACTGGTCCTGCGTCGCCGTTGCGATGGTTTCGACATGCTGGCTGACGGTGACGATCTGCTGGCTGATGGCGGAAAGAACCGTGCCCGCCTCCTGCACCAGCTTCGAACCGGAGCTGACCTCATGCGTCGACTGGTTGATGAGCTGCTTGATCTCGCGGGCCGCGTCGGCGGAGCGCTGGGCAAGCTCGCGCACTTCCTGCGCCACGACGGCAAAACCCTTGCCCGCTTCGCCCGCACGCGCCGCCTCGATACCGGCATTCAGCGCAAGAAGATTGGTCTGGAAGGCAATGTCATCAATGACCTCGATGATCTGCTCGATCTTGCGCGAGGCACCTTCGATCCGGCCCATGGCGTCGACGGCGTTGCTGACGACCGAACCGGAACTGTCGGCGCTCTGCTTGGTGATGCGCACGGCCTCATTGGCCTCCCGCGCACGCTCGGCCGAGGATCTGACGGTGACGGTGATTTCGTCTACGGCGGCGGCGGTCTCTTCCAGCGAGGCGGCCTGATTTTCGGTGCGCTTCGACAGATCGACCGACGACTGCTCAATTTCAAAACCGCTATGCTGGATGATGAGCGTGCGCTCGCGGATCTGCCCCAGCGCATCGCGCAGGTTGAGAAGGGATTCGTTGAAATCCGTGCGCAGACGGTCAAGACGGCCAGCGAAAGGCGTCTCGATCGTGCGGCTGAGATCGCCGCGCGAAAGCCTGCCAAGACCGGAGGCGATCTCGCCGACCGCAAATTCGATCTGGCTGTCGAGTTCCTGTTTTTCGGCGTCGTTGCGGTAACGCTCGGACTCCGCCGCAGAGCGTTCTTCGGCGCTTTTGCCCTCAATCGCCAGTTTCTCGACCGCATTTTCGCGGAAAATCACCAGCGCGCGGGCGATGTTGCCGAATTCATTGGTGTTGGTGGCGTAGGGGATCGGCGTATCGAGATTGCCGTCCGAAAGGGACTTCACCGCATCGGTCAACTTGCCAAGGGGTTGAAGCGTGCGCTTGATGACAAAGTAGGCGAGCAGTCCGACGCCAAGCATGGCGAGCGCGCCGCAGATGAGCATCATGTCGCGCAGGCTGTATATCTGCGCATCGTAGACGTCCATGGGAACACCCACGAACAGGATGCCGACGGTTGCGCCGGTCTTGTTCGTGACAGGCATGTAACCGGTCATGTAGCTGGTGCCGAACAGCGTGGCGGTGCCAAAATAGGCCTCACCCTTGGAGACTTTCGCAAAAGCGGGATGATCGGTAGCAAGCTTGGTGCCGGCTGCTCTCTCGCCCTTTTCGTTCTTCAGATTGGTGGTCATGCGAATGAACTCGCCGCCCTTGGCTTCAAACACGGTAGAAATACCGCCGTTACCGGCTGCGGTGCGGTCGACGAGATCATTGTCGCGCATCGTTCCGATGCTGGCGCGACCCACACTTTTGAGGTCCCCATCCACCATTTCGAGGGCGACGCCGCCGACCTTCAGTTCGTAAAGGATCGCCATGCTGCGCATTGCGCTGTGCGTATCACGCAGCGCGGTGGTGATGATATTGTCCTTCAAGCGGATATAGGTCGAAAAACCAACTGCCGCCACGCTGAGCGTGATCAGGCCGATCGTCAGCGCGACAACCTTGCCAGCAACGGACTTAAAGAGCCGGTTGTGCATGAAACAGTTCCCCAAAGCCAAACTTATAAAAGTTCTAGTAGGCAACTGTTAAAAAAACGCGAAGTGCCGATAGCGCCTTTTAGGGAGGCGCAAATGCCGGTTCGGGGCCGCCGGCCTGGGAGGGGCGGGAAAACCCGCCCGCCATCAATGGATGTAACCGAGCCTGATAGCCTTGGCGATCGCCTGGATACGGTTGACGGAATCGAGCTTGATCGTCGCCGAACCGAGATAGGCGTTGACGGTGTGCACGGAAAGCCCGAGCTTGACCGCGATTTCTTCGCTGATACGGCCATCCCCCGCCAGTTGCAGGCAGGCGATTTCCCTCTCGCTCAAGGCTTCGGAGGGTGCCGCCTTGCGCTCGTCCAGCGCCAGCATGTCCACCATGATCTCGCAGCATTTGATGTGCTGCTCGATCACGACCTCATTGTCGAGAACGAGGTTGGTGCCGCAGAAGACGATATAACCGTTGCCGATGGTGCCAAGCCGCACCGGCAGGGCGAGCCCCGCATAGGGCAATGTGTCGTTCTCGATGCGGCGCAGAAGTGCGGGCACATCGGGAAGATCGGCAAAGCCGCCGGCATTCTTGTTGCGCCAGATGACCGGCAAAAGCGATGTCTCGATATGATCGAGAAGAATATCGCCGACGGCGCGGATGAACTGCGCGCTCTGTTCTGCGGCATTCATGCCCCAGTTTTCGAGCTCGCAGGTCAGCTTCTTCTTGTTCGGGAAACCGGAAGCGGCAGCTTTCGTCACCACGAAATTGCGCGCGCCGACCAGCTTCTGCATGGCGACAAGCTTCGGAAACAGATCCGACCGGCTCGTCACGACAGGGCTGCGGTAAAACATGCCCATTTGACCTGTACCCTCATTGTCTTTCGTCTGTACCATCCGTCCGACCATTATACGAGGTTGTTGCGCACGGCGTAGGCAATTGCCTCCGAGCGGGTTTTTGTCGCGGTTTTCCGCATCACGCTTGTGATGTAATTATTGATCGTATTGCGCGAAATGCCAAGGATCATCGCAATTTCATCGCTTGTCTTGCCTTCCGCGATCCAGAACAGGCACTCAAGCTCACGCTCCGTGAGATCGATATCGCGCACGGTCTTTGCTTCGCTGGCAATGCCGAAACTGACGCAATAACCCGTCAGCAGGGCGATTTCGCGCAGTCTTTCCGGCGAAGGCACCGCTTCTTCGGGAAACAGCAGCAGCAGCGAAAGCCGGATGCGGCCCACACAGAAAGACAGTGCCGAATATTGCCGGTCTATGCCGTAGGGAACCGAAACATCATCGGGAAGGAAAAGCAGCCGCGGCTGCAGAAGCGAAAGGCATTTCTCCATTTCGCTCGATCTGTTCTGGCTGTTGGCCAGTTCAAGGCCAAGCCTGCGGACCAGATCAAAAGGCCAGTCGGAGGTGACGATGAATTTCAGTCCGGTTTCTTCGAGAAGATCATCCCGCGCCAGCAGATAATGCGAGGCGCCAGCATAGGTTACGAGCAGATCCAGTGCGCCTGCAACGTTACCGGCAGCAGCCGTGGCTGCGACGTTTTTAGCAAGCTGATCGCGTGGCAAGGGCTTACCCATGCCCTCCATAGGCTTGGCAGACAGCCTGCGGATATCAACATCGACTTTCAATCGCCTACGCCCTCTTGCTCCCAGTGGGAGATTATACCTCGGGATGGAATCATTCCATTCGAGAAGCTTACCAAAATGGGACGGCAAGCCCCCCGGAGACCGAATCACTTCATTTTATGGAACGGACTGGGATTTGCCATTACCTGACACCAGCCTTTCCACGTATTTCACTGTTCGTCTATTGCTAAAAAAACATACTGAAAAGCTGTTCAATCCATAAACGGCATTCTCAGCCAATTCCCAGCAAACTGTATCGTTGCTGAATTTTTTGTAAACACTGTCCTAAAACGAGATTGCCACGATGCGCCCGCCAAGGATAGCAAAAAGCCCGAAAACAGAAAAAAGGCCGGGTAAAACCGGCCTTTTTGATATTATGCTGCTTTTTCCACCGCCCATTTGCGCAGGATCTTGGCGGCTCGTTCCTCGCTGATTTCCACCATGCGGGAGAGCCTGCGTTCGGGCCCTTCGCGAACCCGGCGGTTGAATGTGCCCTCGCCATCGCCGCCTGCCAGAAGATCGTCGGTGCTGTCGAAGCCGAAATCCGCCCCGAAACCTTCCATGAGGCCGCCTGCGCCGGCATCCATGCCGGGAGAGAAGTCCGGCAGTTCCAGACCGGCTGTCTCCTGGCTGAGCTGACCCGCCGCCGCACCGTTGGCGGTAACCGTGCGGACCAGAGGACGCACACCGAGCCAGATGACGAGGAAGGCGACGGCGACGAAGGCGAGCGAGTTGATGATGCCGGCCGAATTGCGGCTCAGCACTTCCATGATGCCCGGCCCGCTTACGGCTTCGTCAAGCAGCTGCGTTTCGAGGAAGTCCATGGCCGTCAGCGTAACCATATCGCCGCGGTCGGCAGAAATACCGGCCGCCGAGGTGACGATCTTCTGCATTTCGGCGAGATAGGCGTCGATCTTGGCCTGATCGGCGGGTTCGCCGACCATCTTGGCGATGCGACCCTTGTTGACGACCACGGCAACCGAAATCTTCTCGACGGTGTAGCCGTTCTTGACCGTAGCGACCGTCTTGGAATTGATCTCGTAGTTCGTCTGCTCTTCCTTCTTGGCCGACTGGTCGGAAGACTGCGGGCCGCCGCCGCCGCCCTGGGGCGCTGCCTGCGGTACGTTCTGCTCCACGGTCGCGGCCGTATCTGGCTGCGTTTCCTGGGATTTCTGGTCTTCCTTTACCGTGCGGATGGAGCGCTCGACGCGTGATTCCGGATCGTAGACGGTTTCCTGGATCTGACGGCTGTCTGTATTGAGCTGCGCCGTCACGCTGGAGCGGAAATTGTCCATGCCGAGGAAAGGCGCCAGCGCCTTGTCGATATTGGTCGTGATTTCCTGCTGAACATTCTGCGCCAGCGTCAGCGAGCGGTTCATGGCGGCGTTGGTGACGTCGTCGCCGGAGGCCAGAAGCTGGCCGGTCGAATCGAGGAGTGTCACGTCATCGACCTCAAGGCCGGGAACGGCCGAGGCGACGAGGTGACGGATGGAAGCCGATGCCTTGCGCCCTGCGGTGGCGCTGGCGCGGATCATGACCGATGCGGTGGGCTTCTGTTCGCCACGGCGGAAATTGCCGACGTCAGGCATGACGATATGGACGCGTGCGGCGGCAATGCCGTCAATCTGCTGGATGGAGCGGCTGATCTCGCCCTCAAGGGCGCGAACGCGCGTCACTTCCTGCATGAAGGAGGTCAGGCCGAGAGAACCGACATTGTCGAAAAGCTCATAACCGGCATTGGCGCTGTCAGGCAGGCCGCGTTCAGCCAGAAGCAGCCGCGCCTTGGAGGTGAGCCCGACGGGAACCTGAAGGCTGGAACCATCGGTCCCTACCTGAAAGTCCAGACCCGATTCGGCGAGCGCAATGCTGATCTTGTTGAGGTCGCTTTTTTCAAGCCCCACATAGAGGGTCTCATAAGCAGGACGGTTCACATAAAGCGCTGCTGCAAGGATAATGGCCATGGACAAAACGCCCACGCCGCCCAGCATCAAAAGCCGTGTCTGCCCCAGCGCAGCAACATTCTTCAAGACCTGAGGGATTTGATTTAACAGATTCATTCTGTTCCGCACCGTCATTCATAGAGTCCGAGACCTTTTGGCCCCGTAATGACAATAGGGTGCGAAGCTTGCGCGAGCGTTGCCTTTCTCCGCATTCCGCGAAGAGGCGGGCAACGGCGGAAATGGCGCTAGAAGAGATCGAAGTCGCCGGAGGCCTTGTCGAGCGGCTGGGAATGGCCGTGGCGGAAGGCCGCGCCGAGCGCCTTCTGCATTTCGGCAAGCTTGACGAGGCTGAGCGCGGTGGAGACATCCACGATCCAGTCTCCGGGGATGGAACCGGTGATGGTATCGATGAATTCGGCAAGGCCCCGGGTTTTCTGGACGGCAAGGTCGATGCCCTGCAACAGCTTGACGCCGTCGTTCGACAGTTGACCGCTGGTCACTTCAAGCAATTGCGGTTCGATGCGCTCTATAAGGTAGGCGACATCGTGCAGTTCCGATACCACGCGCATCAGAACATCCGGCAGGGCTTCTTCGAACGGAGTGGCGGCGGTGTGCTCTGCAAGCTGCATTGGAAACTCCGTGACTAGAAAAATTCGATGTCGTTGGCGACGGGCTTGGGGGCCGGCACCGGACGCGTTTCCAAGGCAACCGTCTTCTGGGTTTCCGCGCCGCTGAGCGGATGCTGCCGTGCACGACCAGAGACCGGCCAGAATTCGATCTTGCGGCCGTGTTCCCCGCCCGTGGAGGAGCTTATGACCGGAATACCTTCGTCCTTCAGAAACTGCATGGCGAAGATGGCGTTCTGCTCGCCGACATTGGAAAAGCTGGCGATCGTCTTTGCACCGCCGAAAACCTTGGCTTCCAGCCGGTCACGCCGCGCGCCCTGCTTCAGGAGGCCGTTGATCAGGAGCTCCATGAGATGCACGCCGTAACGCGTCGCATCTCCGCCGGTCACATTGCCCGTTCCCGGCAGCAGGAAGTGGTTCATGCCTCCGAGGCCGGCAACGGGATCTCTCAGACAGGCGGCCACGCACGAACCGAGTATCGTCGTCATGACCACGTCGGGATCGCTGACGACCTTGTACTCGCCCTGAATGATATGTACGCGCTTGGCCGCAGCTTCAATCATTTCAGCGATCCGAAAACCGCCTCGATGGCAGCGCGCATCTTGTCAATCGTGAAGGGCTTGGCCAGCACGTTGTTGGCGCCGAGCTGTGCTGCCTTCTGCACCAGCGCGCGGTCACCCTGCGCGGTGAGGATGATGAAGGCGGCCTTCTTGGTGGTGGGGTTGGCCCTGACGGCGTGCAGGAAACCAAGACCATCCATCTTCGGCATGTTGAAATCGGAGATGACGAGATGATGGGGCTGCTGCTCCATGATCTTCATTCCCTGCTCGCCGTCGCCGGCGGCGGTGATCTGCTTGAAGCCGAGCTGTGTCAGCGCATCGCTGAGGAGCAGCCGGCTGGTCACCTGATCGTCGACGATCAGAACTTTGATCTTTTCTGCGAGAGACATTAGTCAGCACCTTCTTTGCGGGCAGTGGTTAGTTTCAGGATTTCTTCGCCGATGGAGGCCAACGGCAATTGCTGTTCCACCGCGCCCAGCTCATAGGCCACGCGGGGCATGCCATAGACGACACATGTTTTTTCGTTCTGGCCGACGGTGCGCGCACCGGCATGACGCATTTTCAGGAGCCCGGCCGCGCCATCGCGGCCCATGCCGGTCAAGATGACGCCGACGGCGTTGCGGCCGGCAAGCTCGGCGACAGAATCGAAGAGCACATCGACCGACGGGCGATGGCCGTTGACGGGATCGCGCTCGACAAGCCGGCAGCAGGGTGCAGACCGGTTGGCGATCTGCAGATGGCGTTCGCCGCCCGGCGCAAGATAGATCTTACCGGTCTGCAGGCGCGCGCCATCAGTCGCCTCTTCCACAACGGGGGCGCAGATGCGGTTCAGCCGTTCGGCGAAGCTCTTGGTGAAGGTCGGCGGCATGTGCTGGGTGATGACGGTCGGCGGGCAATTGGCCGGAAATTTCTGCAGCACGGCGATCAGCGCTTCAACACCACCCGTGGAGGAACCGATGGCGACGACCTTGCGACCGGCCCGATATTCGCTGACCGGGACCGGCTGCGACGCGGCTGCGGCTTCCGGGCGCGCAGCGCGGTAAGCGGCATGCTGTGAGCGGGCAGCGGCCTTCACCTTGTCGGCGAGATCGCCGAAGGGGCGTGCATCGCCCGGCGCCGGTTTGCCGACACAGTCGAAGGCGCCGATTTCAAGCGCGGCCAGCGAAGCGTCCGCACCGCGATGGGTGAGCGACGAGACCATGATGACCGGCATGGGCCGCAGGCGCATGATCTTTTCGAGAAATTCCAGCCCGTTCATTTCCGGCATCTCGATGTCGAGCGTCACGACATCGGGATTGAGCTGCTTGATGGCGGCGCGCGCCTCCATGGCGTTACCGGCCTGACCGACCACCTCAACCTCGGGATCGGCCTTGAGGACGGCCGAAATCAGGCCGCGCATCGTCGGAGAATCATCAACGACAAGAACCCTTGCGAGCGCGCTCATGCCTTCCTCCCCGAAGCGTGACCAATGAAGCGGTATGTAGTGATGCCTGTATTGTCGAACAGGTTCTTGGCGTCACCAGACACACGTTCGGAATGGCCGATATAAAGATGACCGCCTTCCGGCAGCAGGCCTGCGAAACGCGACCAGATACGCGTCTGCGTCGGCTCGTCGAAATAAATGACGACGTTGCGGCAGAAAATGACGTCGAAATTGCCCTTGAAGGGCCATTGCGTCATCAGGTTCAATTCGTTGAACGTGATGAGGCGCTTGACCTTGTCGTCAATGCGGAACTTGCGGCGACCGCCGGCATCGACTTCCGTGAACCATTGCTTGCGCATGGCGGGAGACACGGTTTCGAGCGCGTTGTCGTCATAGACCCCGGCGCGGGCCTGCGCCAAAATCTTCGGGTCGATATCCGTCGCGAGGATCTTGAAATCGTAATCCGCCGCATTCGGAAACATGGCGAGCACGGTGAGCGCAATCGAATAGGGCTCCTGCCCGTCGGAACAGGCCGCCGACCAAATGCGGACGCGCCCACCGGATTTCGCCCGGGCGATGAGGCCCGGCAGGACGTCATCACGCAGATGTTCGAAATGATGGTTTTCGCGGAAGAAGCGGGTGAAATTCGTCGTCAGGTGCGACAGCATTTCGCGCCGCGCCGGCGCACCCTCCGGCGAAGATACCAGGGCGCAATATTCGCGGAAACCTGACAGGCCGAGATTGCGGATATGCTTCGACAGGCGGGAATAGACCAGCGACGCCTTGGTGTCGTTGAGATAGATACCCGCATCGGCATAGATCATCGCCGCGATTTCCGACAGGTCGCGCCTCGTCAGCGGATATTCACCGCTGGCAAGAACGTCGTCGGGAGACTGGCGCTGGTCGCTGAAATTAAGTGCTGCCATGGATGATCCGCTTTCAACCTGTCGCCGCAAGCGACATTTCCTGCTTCAGTGGCTGTCCGCGCGAAGCGCTGACGATGGCATCGACATCCAGAATGAGCGCGACGCGCCCGTCACCGAGGATAGTGGCGGCGGCAATGCCCTGAACATGGGTATAGTTCGCCTCCAACGATTTGATGACGACCTGGCGCTGACCCTGGATCGCATCGACCATCAGGGCGCGCTGGCCGCCGCCTTCCGATTCCACCAGAAGGGCGACACCTTCGACCGGATCGGCCTGGGTAGGACGGAAATTCAGCACGCGACCGACATCCACCAGAGGGCAGAAGGAGTTGCGGATGGAGATCAGCCGCTGGTTCGCGCCGAAGGAGTGAATGTTTTTCGCTTCCGGCTGCAGGGTTTCGACGATCGCCGTCAACGGCACCACCAGCGTCTGGCCGGCAACAGTCACCACCATGCCGTCGAGAACGGCAAGCGTCAGCGGCAGGCTCATGGTGAAAGTCGAACCGTGGCCCGGGCGCGAGGAGATGCTGATGCGGCCGCCAAGCGCCTGAATGGAGCGCTTGACCACATCCATGCCGACGCCGCGGCCGGAAATGTCGGAAATCTTGTCTGCCGTGGAGAAGCCCGGCGCGAAGATCAGATTGTCGATCTCCTCGTCGGTCAGGTTTGCATCGGCGGCGATCAGATCGTTGTCGATCGCCTTCTGGCGAACACGCTCGCGGTTGATGCCGGCGCCGTCGTCCTGCAGTTCGATCAGGATGCGACCCGAACGGTGCTTGGCCGAAAGCTTGATGGTGCCTTCGGGGTTCTTGCCCGCAGCCTCGCGCTTTTCCGGCGTTTCGATGCCGTGGTCGACGGCATTGCGGATCATGTGCGTCAGAGGTTCCGCCAGCTTGTCGATGACCGTCTTGTCGACTTCGGTGTTTTCACCTTCGGTGATGAGGCGGATCTGCTTGCCGATCATGTCGGCGACTTCGCGGACGATACGCGACATGCGCTGGAACACCGGCTTTACCGGCTGCGCGCGGATCGCCATGACGCTGTCCTGGATTTCGCGCGTCAGCTGCTGCAGCTCGTCGAGGCCCATATTGACGGCCGACGTGCCACTCGCGTCGTTTTCGATGACACTCTGCGACAGCATCGCCTGATTGATGACGAGCTCGCCGACAAGGTTGATCAGGCGGTCGACGCGATCGAGATCGACACGGATGGTCTGGCCGGCGCTGGCATTGGCCGCTGCGTTGGCGTTCGCCTGCGTTGCCGCAGGCGCGGCCGCAGCCTCGCGCTTTTCGATGGCGGCATTGACGCTCTGGGCGATCTGCGTCGTCGCGACGGCCGTTTCGACGGCTGCTGCAGCATAAGACGCTTCCGCCGTAGCGATTTCAACGATGGGCTGCTCTTCCGATCCGCTATCGAGAGCCGAAAGGTCGAACGGCACCGGGATCATCGGAAGCTCTTCATCGCCGCCTGCGACGGCCGAAACATCAGGCACAATTTCCAGATCGCAATCCCATTCGGCAAATTCGAAGACGCTGCGGATACCCTCTTCGCCCTTGTCGGTCGCGATCGAAACCGTCCAGGAGAGATAGGATGCTTCAGGATCGAGCTTGTCGAGCGAAGGCAGCTCCGACATGTCGCAATTGATGCTCATCTCGCCGATGCGCGAGAGATCGCGCAGCAGAAGTGCCGCCTCGTTGCCCTTCGAATAAAGCGACGCATGCGGCTTGAAGGTGATCTGGAAGGACGGCACTTCCATCAGCGGCGTGGTTTCGTCGGCAAAGTCCGTAAAAGAGAACGGGATCGGCTCAAAGCCGCTCTCATCCGTCGGCTTGGCCTTCACGGGTTCCGGTGCCTTTACGGCGACGGGAGCCGGCGCGGATGCCGGAACGGCTTCGCCGTTTGCCAGCGCTTCCAGTTCCTTCACGAGGCCACGGGTGCGGCTTTCATCGACGCTGCCGCCGTCTCTTGCCGCATTGGTCAGGTCCGCCAGCACGTCGGCGGAGCGCAGCATGACTTTCAGAACATCCTGGGTCGGCTCCAGCTTGTTGGAGCGGACGCAGTCGAGGGTCGTTTCAAAAACGTGGGCGAAAGCCACGAGATCATCGAGACCGAAGGCACCCGCCCCGCCCTTGATGGAATGAACGGCACGGAAAACGGCGTTGACGGTTTCCGGATCACGGTCGCCGTCATTCAATTTAAGAAGCCCCGATTCCAGTTCGGCGAGCTGCTCCTCGCATTCCTGGAAAAAGATTTCCTTGATTTCGTTCATATCCATCGTGAAATGTCCCGTATCAGGCGGTTACGCGTTCAATGGCATCGATGAGTTTTGCAGGGTCGAACGGCTTGACGATCCAGCCGGTCGCACCGGCCTGACGGGCGCGGTTCTTCTTTTCTGCATCGCTTTCGGTCGTCAGAACGAGGATCGGGATCGCCCGGTATTTTTCGTTGCGACGCACACCCTCGATGAAGCCGAAACCATCGAGACGGGGCATGTTGATATCAGTCACGATGACATCGGGGTTGCTCTGCTCGAGCACTTCGAGGCCCTCGATGCCGTCTTCGGCCTGAATGGTTTCGAAACCGGCATTGTTAAGCGTGACCAGGAGCATGTTCCTGATCGTCCGGGAATCATCCACGGTAAGAACTTTTTTCTTCACTTTTGCATCTCCTTGGGGAGCAAATGGTCAATATCGACGCCTATCAGTTTCATGGTCTTGTCGAACGCATCGGACACCCTGGCAAAACCGAAGGGCTTGCCATCCTCCTCCCAGGACTTCGCGCCGGCCATGAGGACCTGGGCACAAAGTGCACCGATACGCTCCACCTCGGACGCGTCGACCGACAACGGTGCTCCTCTCAGCGTCATCAGCTTGCCGTGCAGGGCCGATGCCTCGTTGAGATCCAGCACCGGTGACAGTTTCAGCGTCGCCTCAGCTGCTTTTCTGGCTGCCATTACATGACTCCTTGGCGTCTGAATTGTTGGTAATCCTGGCCGTAATCCGTGCGGTTATCCGCACGGGCCATAAATGAAGTGCCCTGCCGGTCCGCATCCGACGCCGCCTTCGCCTGCCCCTGACGGGCAATGCGGAATTCGCGGATGGTACGGCCGAGTTCCAGAATGACGGTTTGAAGCGCGTCGGCTTCGGAGGCGCTCGCACTGATATCGACGGCGTTCCGGTCCGCCTGCTTTTGCTGCCCGCCAATATCGGCGGCAACCGATTGCAGTTCGCCGGCCTGCTCGGCCGTATGCCGGGAGACTTCCGCAATCATGTCGTTGATGCCTGAAACCTGCCGGACGACGCCGCCGATTGCGTCCTGCGTGCGGTTTACCATGCGCACGCCGCCCTCAACCTGCGTTTTCGTGGTCCCGACGAGGCTCTTGATCTCTCTTGCGGCATCTGCAGACCGCTGGGCGAGCGCCCGGACTTCCTGCGCGACGACCGCGAAACCACGTCCGCTATCACCCGCACGCGCCGCCTCGATGCCGGCATTGAGGGCGAGAAGGTTGGTCTGAAAAGCAATCTCGTCAATCGTGCCGATGATCCTGCCGATCTGCTCGGCGGATTGTTCGATGTCCGACATGGCGTCGATCGCCTCGCCGATCGCCCGGCCGCTTTCGACCGCCGCCTCGCGGGCACTGGAAACCGCCTTTTCCGTCGCCGCTATGCGGACGCCGTTTTCGGCAATGTTCCCGATCATCGCCTGGATCGCACGGGAGGTCTCCGCAAGGGCTTCGGCCTGCTGGCGGGAACGCTCCGCGATGGAGCGGCCCATATCGGCAAACCGCGCGCCGAGCGCCTCAGCCTCGCCGATGTTGTTTTGCGCCGCGATCAACGATGCGCCGATCGTTTCCAGAGCCGTATTGAAGGAAACCGCAACGTCGCGATAGGCTTCAGGTACATCGCCGCCGATGCGGGCCTGCAAATCGCCCGCAGCAAAGGCCGTCAATGCGGTGCCCAGCAACGTCGCCGCTTCCGAACGGTCACTGTCACGCTGCTCGGCCAGCTCCCGGCCATGGCGCAGGCGCAATTCATTAAAACGCAGCGAGACCGCGATTTCGGTGTCGACCATCACCAGACGGACGACGTTCTTCACGGCTTCCGCCAGTTCACGGGTTTTCTTGCGGTTGCCGGGCAGGAAGGAGCGCGGCGCGTGTTCGGCCACAAGCCCGCCGACAAGATGTTCCAGAACCACCGCGTGGCTGGCGATCTGCCAGCGCGGATCAAGCCCCATGCGGCTGGAATTGTCGGAGAGGACCTTCACCCGCTCGGCATAAAGCGCATCGAAACGCGCATCCGTCAAAACGCTCCAATGCGAGGATTGCAGATCATGGAGGCGGTCGAGCTGGTTTTCACTTTCGAAGGACGGGGAACAGTCCGGCATGGACTGGAAACGGGTCATCACGTCCCGCAGGCCGGCCTTGACGTAAGGCTCCAGCATGCTGCGATAGCTGCGCAGGAAATCGGATTGCGTCTCATCGAGGCCGGCAAAACGCAACCGTCCCGCCAGGCTTCCGCCTGCCGACCTGCGCGCTTGATCTGATGGCAAATCCTGCCCCAACCGACGTCCCCAATAACATGACGGCCGGTAAAACCCGGCCAAATTGGCCAAGGTTCAGAACGCCAGCACCCTTAAGGGGATTTTTGAACGAACATACCCATCGCGGACGATGCGGCATCGACGCTTGCCTGACCTTCTTGAACCAAGAAACGAAAATACCGGATCGGCACCGGTACGGCAGTGCGGCGTCATGCCTGGAAGGGGAGAGACCCCATTCCGCCGTGGAAATACCATCAATCTTTATGGTTAATTCCTTGCTTGAAAGTTAAGAAACACAGGCGGCGGCGTCAAACGGTAAAATTTGTAAAAGCTTTTAGCCAAGGCCGCCCTCACTTTGCCGCAAACGGGCAAAAACGAAAAGGAATCGGACGCTGCGGGCGGTTTTTCCCGCCTGCGCGCTGGACAAGCATGTCCGGCTTCCCCTAAAACAAATCAACAGGATATTCGCTCAACGGTGATGCTTTAAAGAGACCTTTACGATCAAGGAGATGCCAACTTGCCATGGATGGAGAAAGGCCGCAGTTCAAGGCGCCATCCGCAAGTGCTGATCGGTCTCGTGGTCGCGAGCCTGCTCGTCATGATCGGCTTTCAGGCGCCCTCCGGCATCAAGCCCCTTTCCAAAACCAGCCGCCTTGAGCGATTGCAGAGCGTCGATCCGGGCCGTTCGGTTTCTCTTCGCGAAAAAGCTTGCGATAGCGGCAACGATGTCGGCTGCAGGACCGGCGACGCCGGTTCGGGCCTTCGTTATAGCGAGTTCGCTTCATTCGCCCCGAACCTCAGGGATCACGCCGAAGTCTCGCTCGCTGCTGTTGCCATCGTGCCACAAACTTCCCGAGACTTTGCCAGCGTGGTTCCACGCGCGCCTCCGCATATTATGTATTAGTCATTCCGGCGGTCAGCATCATCAGGTTCATTGCGAACCTTGAGGGATCGGAGGCGTCGGAAACCCGCCGTAGGCTCCCATTCCAGAGAGAAAACCGCCGCCGCATATGATACTTGCAACCATTCTCCCATTTATTGTCGCATTGCCCTTCGTTGGCGCGCTCCTGACGGCTTTCATGCCGCGCGAGGGTGTAGCCGCAGCCCCCGCCTCCGTCGCGGGCGCAGTCGCCCTTTTCGGGCTGGTCAGCAGTATCTTTCTTTATGCGAGCGTCAGTGGCGGCGCGGTTCTTAAATATGATGTGGAATGGCTGCCCCAGCTCGGCCTGAACTTTACCCTGCGGCTGGACGGGTTCGCCTGGATTTTCTCAATGCTGATTACCGGCATCGGCCTGCTGGTGGTGCTGTACGCCCGTTACTACATGTCGGCTGAAGATCCGATCCCGCGTTTTTTCGCCTTCTTCCTCGCCTTCATGGGCTCAATGCTCGGCGTGGTCCTCTCTGGCAACGTCATCCTGCTGTCGATCTTCTGGGAAATGACGAGTATCTTCTCGTTCCTGCTGATCGGCTACTGGCACCAGAATGCCGGCGCTCGCGACGGTGCGCGCATGGCGCTGACAGTGACCGGCATCGGCGGCTTCAGCCTTCTGGCCGGGCTGCTGATCCTCGGCCACATGGCGGGAAGCTATGACCTCGACAAGATCATCGAGGCCGGCGCCGCCATTCGCGCCCATTCCCTCTATTTACCGGCGCTTATTCTCATTCTCGGCGGCGCGCTGACGAAGAGCGCGCAGTTTCCGTTCCATTTCTGGCTGCCCAACGCCATGGCGGCGCCCACACCCGTTTCCGCCTACCTGCACTCCGCCACGATGGTGAAAGCAGGGGTATTTCTGCTCGCACGGTTCTGGCCGGTACTGGCAGGCACGCCGGAATGGTTCTGGCTGGTGGGTGCGGCCGGCATCATCACGCTGCTGCTCGGCGCTTATTTCGCCATGTTCCAGCAGGATCTGAAGGGGCTGCTGGCTTATTCCACTATCAGCCACCTCGGCCTTATAACCACGCTGCTCAGCCTCGGCAGCCCGCTTGCGGCGGTTGCGGCCATCTTCCACATGGTCAACCACGCCACCTTCAAGGCCTCGCTTTTCATGGCGGCGGGCATCATCGATCATGAGACCGGGACCCGCGACATGCGGCGCTTAAGCGGGCTCTATACCTATATGCCCGCGACTGCGACGCTTGCCATGGCGGCGAGTGCGGCCATGGCCGGCGTACCCCTGTTCAACGGCTTCCTTTCCAAGGAAATGTTCTTTGCCGAGGCCGTCGAAACCCATGCCGACTCGCTGCTGGACCGGGCCCTGCCCTATGTCGCGACGCTGTCTGGCGCATTCGCCGTCGCCTATTCGCTGCGTTTTATCCATACGGTCTTCTTCGGCCCCAAACCCGTTGACCTGCCCAACCCCAATCCGCACGAGCCGCCGCGCTGGATGCGTTTCCCGATCGAGTTCCTGGTTTTTGCGTGCCTGATCGTCGGCATCGTTCCGAGCCTGTCCATCGGCCCGTTCCTGCATTCGGCCGTGCTTTCCGTTCTCGGTCCGCAGACGCCAGTCTACAGCCTGTCGATCTGGCACGGTTTCAACCTGCCGCTCATCATGAGTATCGCGGCGCTGATCGGCGGCGTGACTATCTATGTCCTGCTCGGCGGTTATTTCTCGCGCTGCGACGACGGCCCGCCGGTCTTCCGGCATTTGCGGGGACAGCGCATCTTCGAGCGCATTCTCGTCACCGTGTCCTGGAAATGGGCGCGGTGGCTGGAAAGCAGGCTCGGCACGCGGCGTCTGCAGCCGCAGCTTAGACTTCTCATTCTCGTGGCGCTTCTTGCCGGTTTCTCGCCTCTGTTCCTTTCGGAATTCTCCCTGTCGCTGCCGCGCGTGACGACATTCGACCCGATCTTCGCCATCCTCTGGCTGATCGGCATGATCGCCGCGATGGGGGCTGCCTGGCAGGCGAAATATCATCGCCTCGCCGCCCTCGTCATGCTTGGCGTCTCCGGGCTCGTCACCTGCCTCACCTTCGTCTGGCTTTCCGCGCCGGATCTCGCCATCACCCAGCTATTGGTGGAAATCGTCACCACGGTTCTCATCCTGCTTGGCCTCAGATGGCTGCCGAAACGCTTCGAGAAGGTCGACAGCAGCAATGAATTCCCGGCGCAGCTTCGCCGCGCCCGTGACTTCCTGCTGGCGGCCGCAAGCGGCATCGGCATGTCCGTCATCGCCTATGCCGTGATGACGCTGCCCGTGCCGAACGCGATTGCGACCTATTTCCTGGAGCGCGCCTATACAGAAGGCGGCGGCACCAATGTCGTCAACGTCATCCTTGTCGACTTCCGCGGCTTCGATACATTCGGCGAAATCGCTGTTCTGGCCATCGTGGCGCTTACCGTCTTTGCGCTGCTTCGCCGTTTCCGCCCTGCCCATGAAAGCATCGGGGTGCCGGAACAGCAGCAGATGCAGAACGCCTTCGATGCGGAAAGACCCGACCGCAGCAATGGGGACACGGTTCGCGACTATCTCTACGTGCCATCAATCGTGATGCAGTGGATGTTCCCTGTCATCATCACCTTCTCTATCTTCCTGTTCATGCGCGGCCACGATATGCCGGGCGGCGGCTTTGCGGCCGGTATCACCATGGCGATTGGCTTCCTGCTGCAATATCTCGCCGGCGGCGCGCGCTGGGCGGAAGACCGCATCCGCATCCTGCCGTTGCGCTGGATGGGCTTCGGCCTTCTGATGGCGGCGGCGACGGGCATCGGCTCCTGGTATTTCGGCTACCCGTTCCTGACGTCCTATTTCCAATATACGGAAATACCCTATATCGGCAAAATGCCCACGGCATCCGCCCTGTTGTTCGATCTCGGCGTCTTCTCGCTGGTCGTCGGCTCCACCGTTCTTATCCTGATAGCACTGGCACACCAATCGTTGCGTAACTACCGCGTTCGCACGCCTGAAGCCGCAAAAGCGGAGGACGTGTAATGGAACTCATTCTTGCAATCGGCATCGGCATCATGACCGGCTCCGGCGTCTGGCTGGTGCTGCGCCCACGAACCTACCAAGTCATTGTCGGGCTGTCGCTGCTGTCCTATGCCGTCAATCTCTTCATCTTCGGTGTCGGCGGCATCAAGACCAATGCACCGCCGGTGCTGGTCAACGGTGTCGACAGCTCGACGCTCGCCGACCCCGTGCCGCAGGCGCTGGTGCTGACGGCCATCGTCATCGGCTTTGCCACCACCGCATTGTTCCTCGTCGTGCTGCTCGCCGCCCGCGGCCTCACCGGCACCGACCATGTGGACGGGAGGGAGTCGAAATGATGTCGTTCCCCTTCCACATCGTTATCGCCCCCATTCTGGTGCCGCTGATCACAGCAGCCCTGCTGCTATTCTTCGACGAGCGCCAGCGCGTGGCGAAAGCCGCCATCAGCCTCACCTCTACCGTGCTGTTGCTGGTGGTCGCCATCCTGCTGTTCCGCGAGGTGAACTCGACGGTCAATACCGAGATCGCCGCGGTAGTTTCGAGCGGCGTCTACCTGCTCGGCAACTGGCCGGCCCCGTTCGGCATCGTGCTCGTCGCCGATCGCCTCTCCGGCCTGATGGTGCTGTTGACGGCGCTGCTTGCCATTCCGTCTTTGATCTATTCCATGGCCAAGTGGCACAAGTCCGGCGCGCATTTCCATTCGCTGTTCCAGATGATGCTGATGGGCGTCAACGGTGCCTTTCTCACCGGCGACCTCTTCAATCTCTTCGTTTTCTTCGAAGTGATGCTGGCGGCCTCTTATGGGTTGCTGCTGCACGGTTCCGGCCAGCAGCGCGTCAAGGCGGGGCTGCATTATATCGCCATCAACCTCGTTGCAGCGCTGTTCTTCCTGATCGGCGTCAGCCTCATCTATGGTGTGACCGGCACGCTGAACATGGGTGACCTCGCCCATCGTATCGAAGGCCTCAACTCCGACCAGCGTATGCTGCTGGAGACCGGAGCGGCGGTTCTGGGCGTTGCGTTTCTGGTCAAGGCCGGCATGTGGCCGCTGAATTTCTGGCTGCCTTCCGCCTATGGTGCGGCGTCGGCCCCGGTCGGCGGGCTCTTCGCGATCATGAGCAAGGTCGGCATTTATGTCATCGCCCGCCTGTCCTTCCTGCTTTTCGGGCAGACGGCAGGGGAATCCGCCGGTTTCGGCCATGACGCCCTGCTTGTCGGCGGCATCGCCACCATCATCTTCGGGGCCATCGGCGTTCTTGCGTCACAGGCGCTGGGGCGGCTCGCCGGCTTTTCTGTTCTCGTCTCATCGGGAACGCTTCTTGCCGCCATGGGCACCGGCAATCCGACGGTTGCGGCCGGCGCGCTCTATTACATGGTCAGCTCCACGCTCACCATCAGCGCCTTCTTCATGCTGATCGAGCTGGTGGAACGCGGGCAGGATGCGGGCGCGAACGTTCTTGCCGTGACCATGGAAGCCTATGGCGAGGGCGAAGATGAGGATGAGGAGGAAGAAGTCGGCGTAACCATGCCCGCCACCATGGCGGTGCTCGGTGCGTGTTTTGCCGCCTGCGGCATTCTTCTCGCCGGCCTGCCGCCGCTCTCGGGCTTCATCGCCAAATTCTCGATGCTGACCGCCATTCTCAACCCTTCCGGGCTTGGCGCCAATGACAGCGTTTCCACGCTTTCCTGGTGGCTTGTGTTCCTGATCGTTTTTGCCGGTTTCGCCTCGCTGATTTCGATGACGCGCGCCGGCATCCGCACCTTCTGGGCCTCCATCGAGGGAACCGTGCCGCGCGTGCTGGTCATCGAAATCGCGCCCATCATGCTGCTGCTCGGCCTGACGCTCGCCATGACCGTGCAGGCAGGACCGGTGATGCGTTACATGCAGGAAACGGCGCGTATTCTCGATCTGCCGGCGAGCTATATTCAGGGCGTCATTTCCGCGCCGAGGGCGGGAAGCAATCCGGAGGCGGAGCCATGATCAGCCGTATCCTGCCCTACCCGCTGCTGACCCTCTCGCTCATCTTCTTCTGGATGACGATCAACAGCTTTTCGCCGGGGCACCTGCTGCTCGGCGCCTGTGTCGCGCTTATCGCCTCCTGGGCGATGGCGTCGCTGAGGCCAGCCAAGCCGCGCATCCGCAACTGGCACAGGCTGGTGCAGCTGATCTTCATCGTGCTTTATGATATCGTCAGGTCCAACCTCTCGGTCGTGAGGATCATCCTGTTCGAGCGCGAAAAGAACCGGAAGTCCGGCTTCCTCGCAGTGCCGCTCGATATTCGCGACCCCATGGCGCTGGCCGTTCTCGCGACGATCCTGACTTCAACGCCGGGAAGCGCATGGCTCGAATATAATTCCAGCCAGGGCACGCTTCTCATTCACGTTCTCGATGATGTGGATGAGGCCGCCTGGATAAGCCTCATCAAGAACCGTTATGAAAAACTGCTGATGGAGATATTCGAATGAGTTCGATTATCCTTTTCTGGTCCTTTTCGCTCGCGCAGCTCATGCTCGCCATCGCAATGACGATATCAGTCTATCGCATCGCCATCGGCCCGCGCGCGCAGGACCGCGTGCTGGGCGTGGATACGCTCTATGTCAACGCCATGCTGCTTCTCCTGACCTTCGGCCTGCGCACCGGCAACGACATCTATTTCGAGGCATCGCTGCTGATCGCCATTCTGGGCTTCGTCTCCACCGTCGCCCTCTCCAAATTCCTGATGCGCGGCGAGGTGATCGAATGAACGAGGTACACGAATTTCCGCTCTGGGCCGCCATTGCCGTGGCCTTCTTCGTGCTGCTCGGCGCCGCGCTGACGCTGATCGGCACCATCGGCTTTGCCAGGCTCAACAGCTTCTATGAGCGCCTGCATGCGCCAACCCTCGGCACCAGCTGGGGCACCGGCGGCATCGTCATGGCCTCGATCATCTATTTCTCAGTTTCCGGCGACCGCTTCGCCTTCCACGAAATCTTCATCGGCATTTTCATGACGGTGACGACCCCGGTTTCCCTGATGCTGCTCGGCCGGGCGGCACTTTATCGGGATCGGGCGGAGCAGAATACGGACAATCGGGAGCATTTGTAATTCGCCCAGATCAAGACCGTTTCGGAGCGATGACCTTGCGAAAAGTGAGGGAAATTCTTCTGCTTCGGTCTGTCCTAACTCCATTCACGATATCCGATTTGCGAGCCGGAATTTCATGGGTCCAGCCATCTCGTCGGGGAGACGAAGGCGTCGAAATACACGACGCCGGGCGGCAAAGGGGATGCACCGACATGGTTCATTTGCGTGCGCCCTCCAACGACTTGAAATAAACAAGCTCGGCAGATGGCTACATCGGAACTGTCAAAAAGCATATGATAGGAAGAGCCGATGGGCCGGAAGGCCCCGCCTTGTGAATGGGGCAAGCCACCACATAACCAATTCACTAGATAATTGATTTGAGAGAAATGGTGCCCGGAGGCGGATTTGAACCACCGACACGCGGATTTTCAATCCGCTGCTCTACCAACTGAGCTATCCGGGCACTTCAGGTCCTTGAAGAACCTCCGCTTTTGGCGGGCGGGGCCGTTTGGTGCCCCGAAAGTGAGCGGGGTTATAACATCTTGTTCGGACATGGCAAGCGCCATAGCGAAGTTTTTTGACAGTTTTTTCACAGCGGCTGTGGATGGCTGGAATGCGTGTCCGGCAGAGGCCGGATCCTGGCTGGAAATCCACTCTCCGCCATCAGCCGGGCCTGATCGGCGTTCGACGGGCGGACGCGTTCGGAAAGGGTCGCAAGGTTACGAGAGGGCGCAGCGTGGGGCGGCTATGCCCCTTCACTGCGCCGCGCAGCAAGGCCAAGCGCGAAAGGCACCACGGCCACCAGCGCCGCCATGACGGGCGAAGACGCGAAGATGCGGCTGGCAAGCGAGGTGACGGCGACGGAGCGCACCACCGTCATCACTCGGGAATTCTCGCGGTCGCGCTCATGGTGGGGCTGTGCGGGTCTGTGACGGGAATGTTGGGCCGCCTCCAGCCGTTTGACATCGCGGCGGATCTTGTCGACCTGTTTGCGAAGCTCGTCCAGTTCGGCGCGTAGCGCCGGGTCGATGATATTGGCGGCACGCGTTCTCCTCGCTGCGGGTTTTGCCACCTTTGCTTCGGCGGCCACAGCCTCGGCCTCTTCGTCCAGTTCGGCCAGTTCATCGTCCAGGTCGGATGGCTTGTCGAAACCGTGGGATCGCAGTGGTGCTTTCATCGCTGTCTCCTGAGGCGTGCTGAATTGCGGCGGCGGGCGTCTTTCGCCCGGTCACGCCCTTTCAACGCCTCAGCCGGGCAAAGGATGCACGGAAAGCGGCATAATAAAACAGGCCCCGAAGGGCCTGTTCAGTAATCTCTCCGGAAACCTTACGCCGCCTTGGCGGCGCTGGCGTAAGGATCGAAACGACCGTAGAAGGTTTCGCCCTTGGCGGCCATCTCCTTCAGGAGCGGCGTCGGCTTAAAGCGTGGGCCATAGGCCTCGCTCAGCTTTTCAGCCAGAGCAACGAAAGTCTTCACACCCATGCCGTCGATATAGGACAGCGCGCCGCCGGTATAGGGGGCGAAACCGAAACCGAGGATGGAGCCGACATCGGCCTCACGCGGATCGGTGACGATGCCTTCTTCCACCGTGCGGGCGGCTTCCAGAGCCACCGTGACGAGGAAGCGCTGTTTCAGCACTTCCATATCCACATCCTCCGGCTTCTGTTGCGGATAGAGATTTTTCAGGCCGGGCCAGAGGGACTTCTTGGCGGGCTTTGGCGGGTAGTCGTAAAAGCCCTTGGCGTTCTTGCGGCCAAAACGGCCCTCGCCTTCCACCAGCTTCTTCACCAGCTCCATATGGCGCGGATCAACGGCCTTTTCGCCGAGATCGGCGACGGTGGCTTTAAGGATCTTGTAGGAAAGATCGATCGCCACCTCGTCATTCAGCGCAAGCGGACCGACCGGCATGCCGGCGAATTTGGCGGCATTTTCGATCATGGCGGGCGGTACGCCCTCGATCAGCATGTCATAGCTTTCCGCCATGTAGCGCAGCACGCAGCGATTGACGAAGAAGCCGCGCGTATCGTTGACGACGATCGGCGTCTTCTTGATCTTGGCCACGTAATCCAGCGCGACGGCCAGCGCCTTGTCGCCCGTTTCCTTGCCGAGGATCACTTCCGTCAGCATCATCTTCTCGACCGGCGAGAAGAAGTGAATGCCGATGAAATCGGTCGGGCGCTTCGAGTTCTTCGCAAGCCCGGTGATTGGCAAGGTGGAGGTGTTGGAAGCAAAGATCGCGCCTTGGGGCAACACGGCTTCCACCGCCTCGATGACCGCCTTCTTCACGTCGCGGTCCTCGAAGACAGCCTCGATGACGAGATCGGCATCGGCGAGCGCCTTGTAATCCGCCGTCGGAGTAACAAGGTCGAGCAGGGCCTTGCCCTCATCCTGCGTCAGCCTGCCCTTGCCGATGGCCGCCTTGACGCTTTCCTCGCAATGGCCCTTGCCCTTGTCGGCGGCTTCCTGATCGCGGTCGACGAGAGTGACGGGGATGCCGGCTGCGGCGGTGACATAAGCGACAGCAGCACCCATGAAGCCAGCGCCGACAACGCCGATCTTCTTGAACTCCGTTTTCGGCTGGCCAGCCGGGCGGCGCGCGCCCTTGCCCAGTTCCTGCATGGAAATGAACAGCGAGCGGATCATGCCGAAGGCTTCCTTCGAGCGAAGGATTTCGGTGAAATAACGCTGCTCCACCTTAAGCGCCGTATCGAAGGGCAATTGCAGGCCTTCATAGACGCATTTGAGGATGGCAAGTGCTGCCGGATAGTTGCCGGCGCTTTCCCGGCGCAGAATGGCGGGAGCGGCAGGCCACAGCTGGGCTGCAGCAGGCGTCCAGATGCCGCCGCCGGGGGCCTTGAAGCCCTTTTCATCCCAGGGTGCGACCGGCTTCAGGCCGTCCTTGATCATCTGCTTTGCGGTGGCGACCAGCTGATCCGGCTCCACCACCTGGTGCACCAGACCCATGGCCTTGGCGCGTGCGCCGGTCAGCGACTGGCCCGTCGTCATCATCTGCAGCGCCGATTGCGCATCGGTCAGACGCGGCACGCGCTGGGTGCCGCCGGCGCCGGGGAAGATGCCGACCTTGACTTCCGGCAGGGCGATCTTGAGGCTTTTGGCGCTGGAGGCCACGCGGCCGTGGCAGGCGAGCGAGAGTTCAAAAGCGCCACCCATGCAGGTGCCGTTGATGGCCGACACCCAGGGCTTGCCGTTGGTCTCGATCTTGCGGAACAGGCCAGTCATCCGGCCAACCAGTTCGAACAGCTTTGCCGCCGCCTGATCCGGGTTCATCGCCTTCTCGTCATTGTAGAAGGAGAACATCGACTTGATCATCGAAAGATCAGCGCCGCCGGAAAACGTGCTCTTGCCGGAGGTGAAGACGACGCCCTTGACGGCAGCGTCGGCGACGGTCGCCTCAACAATGGCGTTCAGTTCGTCCATCACTTCAGTGGTGAAGACGTTCATGGATTTTTCCGGCATGTCCCAGGTAACGAGGGCAATGCCGTCTGCGTCCGTCTCGATGGTGAAATTGGTATAAGTGCTCATTTGGGATTCCTCTTCCCTGAATCTTCATGGCCGCTTCGCTTTCTCCGTCATCCTCGGGCTTGACCCGAGGATCTAAGCACTGGGGATAGATCCTCGGGTCAAGCCCGAGGATGACGGAGGAACCGTTGCGGTATCAGCCGAAGCCTCTTAAACCCGCTCGATAACGGTTGCCGTGCCCATGCCCGCGCCGATGCAGAGCGTGACCAGTGCGGTGTTCAGGTCGCGCCGTTCCAGCTCGTCCAGCACCGTGCCAAGGATCATCGCACCCGTGGCGCCCAGCGGATGGCCCATGGCGATTGCGCCGCCGTTGACGTTCATCTTGTCGTGGTCGATCTCGAAAGCCTGCATGTAACGAAGCACGACGGCGGCAAAAGCTTCATTGAGTTCGAAGAGATCGATATCGGCGAGCGACATTCCGGTCTTTTTCAGGAGCTTTTCCGTCACATCAACGGGGCCGGTCAGCATCAGCGCCGGGTCGGAACCGATATTGGCGAAAGCCTTGATGCGGGCGCGCGGTTTCGCGCCCATCGCCTCGCCGCCCGCCTTCGAGCCAACCAGCACGGCGGCAGCGCCATCGACGATGCCGGACGAATTGCCAGCATGGTGCACGTAGTTGATACGCTCCACTTCCGGGTGGGCCATGATGCCGACTGCTTCGAAGCCGCCCATTTCACCCGGCATCTGGAAGGAGGGGTTGAGGGAAGCCAGCGCCTGCATGTCCGTGCCGGGGCGCATATGCTCGTCACGGTCGAGGATCGTCAGGCCGTTTGAGTCCTTCACCGGAATGACTGATTTGTTAAAATAGCCCTTTTCCCAGGCATGCGCCGCACGCCTCTGGCTCTCGACGGCATAGGCGTCGACATCGTCACGGGAGAAACCATACTTTGTGGCGATGAGATCGGCCGAAACGCCCTGCGGCATGAAGAAGGCCGGGAAGTTGACCGAGGGGTCCATGTACCAGGCGCCGCCCGACATGCCCATGCCGACGCGGGACATGCTCTCGACGCCGCCGGCGATGACGATATCGTCCGAGCCGGCCTTGACCTTGCCGGCCGCGAAGTTGATGGCATCCAGACCCGAAGCGCAGAAGCGCGAGATCTGCATGCCCGGCGCCCTGTTGGAATAACCGGCTTCGAAGGCGGCGGCTTTCGGGATCACCGCACCTGCATCCATGACCGGATCGACGCAGCCCATGATGATGTCGTCGACAGCAGAGGTGTCGAGCCCGTTGCGGTCGCGGATGGCTTCCAGCGTCTTGGCGGCCAGGCGAACGGAAGGCACCTCATGCAGGCTGCCATCCTTCTTGCCGCGTCCGCGCGGGGTGCGGACATGGTCGTAGATATAAACGTCGGTCATAAACTCTCTCCCTGCGGCGTGTTTACCGCCAACCTTCTCAGAATGCTTCCGCAGCCAGTTCCATCATGGTGTCCGCGCCGGTTTCGATGCGGGCCTTGCGCAGCGCCGTTTCCGGCATGATGCGCTCCATATAAAACTTTGCCGTGACGAGCTTGGTCTTGAGGTAATCCTCGTCCGAAGCGGCACCGGTCGCAAGCGCTTCGCTGGCGGCTTTCGCCATGCGCGCCTGCATGTAACCCAGCACCACGATGCCGAAGAGGTGCATGTAGTCGGTCGAACCGGCACCGGCATTGTCGGGCTTGGCCATGGCGTTCTGCATGAACCACATGGTTGCGGCCTGCAGGTCGTTCAAGCCCTTCTTCAGGCCCTTGGTGTAGAGGCTGAGCTTTTCGTCGGCGCGGTTTTCCTCACAGAAATCGCCGATTTCCTTGAACAGCGCCATGACGGCGCGGCCGCCATTCATGCCGAGCTTGCGGCCCACCAGATCAAGCGCCTGGATGCCGTTGGCGCCCTCATAGATCATGGTGATGCGGGCATCGCGGACATATTGGCTCATGCCATGTTCCTCGATGTAGCCGTGACCACCAAAGACCTGCTGCGCCATGACAGCATGGTCGAAGCCCTTGTCGGTCAGCACGCCTTTCAGGATTGGCGTAACGAGGCCGAGCAGGTCGTCTGCCGCCTGGCGCTGCTTCTCGTCAGCGGCGCGGTGGGCGATATCGGATTGCAGCGCCGTCCAGAGGAGGAAGGCGCGGCCGGCCTCGTTGTAAGCCTTGATGGTCATCAGCGTGCGGCGGATATCGGGATGCACGATGATCGGATCGGCCTTCTTGTCGGGGAATTTCGCACCGGAAAGCGAACGGCCCTGAATACGCTCGCGGGCATATTCGACAGCGTTCTGGTAGGCGATCTCGCCAACGGAGAGACCCTGCAGGCCGACGCCGAGGCGGGCTTCGTTCATCATCACGAACATGGCGGAGAGACCCTTGTTCTCCGCACCCAGCAGATAGCCCGTCGCGTCATCGTAGTTCATGACGCAGGTGGCGTTGCCGTGAATACCCATCTTGTGTTCGATCGCGCCGCAGGTGACGCCGTTGCGTTCACCGAGCGTGCCGTCTTCCTTCACGAGGAACTTCGGCACAATGAAGAGCGAAATGCCCTTGGTGCCTTCCGGCGCACCTTCGATGCGGGCAATCACCAGATGGACGATATTGTCAGTCATGGAATGTTCGCCGGCGGAGATGAATATCTTCTGCCCGGAAATCTTATAGCTGCCGTCGCCCTGCGGCACGGCCTTTGTGCGCAGCAGGCCGAGATCGGTACCGCAATGGGGTTCGGTGAGGTTCATGGTGCCGGACCAGGAACCTTCGACCATCTTCGGCAGGTAGGTTTGCTTCTGCTCCTGCGTGCCATGCACGAGGACGGCGGCAATCGCACCCTGCGTGAGGCCCGGATACATCATCAGCGACAGGTTGGCCGACGACATATATTCGCCGATAGCCGCATGCAGCGTATAGGGCAGGCCCTGCCCGCCGAACTCCGGCGGAACGGCAAGACCGATCCAGCCGCCTTCGCAATAGGCGTCGTAGGCGTCCTTGAAACCATCTGGCACGGAGACCGAACCGTCATCGGCGCGCTTGCAGCCTTGGCTGTCGCCGGAAAGGTTGAGCGGGAAAAGCCGCTCCTCGGCAAGCTTTGCGGCCTCACCGGTGATCGCCTCGATCATGTCGGGGGTTGCATCCTCAAAGCCGGGCAGGTTGTTATACCGCTCCAGGCCGAGAACGTCGTTCAGGATAAAAAGCGTGTCTTTGACTGGGGCCTTGTAAACAGGCATTACCGATGTTCCTCCGCATCGTGGGGGCCGGCGATAATCCGGCCGATATGGGATGACAATATTTGACGTGCGCGTAAACGTCAAACAAATTTCGGCGGAATATCGCCTCCCCTTTTCCGCGGAATGGATGGCCGGTCCTGCTCATGGCTCTCACGCGCCACAAAAGTTAAAAAATTCCGACCATAGTTAACCACTTCTTTACCACGTTTCGTGAATTCTCCCGAGAGAGGTAACTGCTTCGTACTCCGGCGCATTTTCCTCAACGGGGGCAAATACCGGCTCTGGAATTGCTGCATGTTGCGGCGACGGCGTGTTCAGGCAGGCAACGTCGCGACAGATAACCGGGCACGGCGGGCGGAAGCGAAGCGAGCGAAAAGATGAACGGATTGCGATCGAAAAACCAACAGCCAAGCGACAGATCGTCTCTTGATGCTCTCAATCGCACCATTGAAGGCCTCGAAGCCCGCATCGAAGGGCTGATGAGCCAGAAGTTTCCGCGCGACCCTCGGGGTGCGAGCGCTCAGGCCGAGCCCAAAAACGAAGCTTATGCCGCGCCCCGCGAGCCACGCGCCAGTGTTACCCCGCCGCAGCTCGACCCCGTGAACGAAATCCGCCAACGCCAGCGCCTCCTCGAAGCAAGCTTCCAGCGCCCGCAGGAACCCGCCGCCCGCCCGGAACGGACGATTACCAGACCGCTTGCGCCGGAATACCGTCCGAGGGACGCGCAGCAGGCCGCAGCCGCTCCCGCCCCGCGTACACGTTCCATTCCGTCCTATCAGGAACCGCAACGCAACGACGCGGCCCTGCAGGAGATTGCGCAGGCGCTCGTCAATCTGCGGCATGAACTGAAGCACGATATTGCCGAGGGCGTTGCGCGCGAAGCGCAGGGCCTGCGCGCCGAAATCCGCAATATTCGCGCAGTCGCGGAAGACCAGCAGTTCATTGGCGACCTGCGCGACGATATCGCACGGCTGGCCGGCAGCATAGACCAGCTCGGCAATCTGGCATCGCCTGACGCCTACGGGCTGCGCAACGAATTCGAAGACCTGCGCCTGACGATCGACCAGCTTGCGCGCGAAGACAGCGTGCACCGGATCGAAAGCCGCTGGAACAATGTGGAAGACACGCTGCGTGGTTTCGACGCCGGCGCGCTGCAGGATGAGATCGTTTCGCTCGCCTATCGTCTTGATGACATCAAGACTCAGCTTGGCGGCATGAGCAACAATCCGGCCGTGCGCGTGCTCGAAGACAAGCTGATCGCGATTGCCAGCGCCGTAGAGCAGCTCGGCAAACATATGAAGCCGAACGAGGCCGCCTTTAGCGAGCAGTTTTCCGGTCTCGACCAGCGGCTGGATGAAATCAGCCGCGCCATTGCCGCCACCGGCACACGCGCGAATGCACAGGCAACGGACAATGCGCTGGCGCAGCGGCTGGAAACCCGGCTGAACGGCCTTTCCGAACAGCTCGGCGACATCAACCGCCTTGCCGCCGCCAAGCCGGAACCGGCGCTCGATCTCACCGCCCGCCTTGAAGCGCTGGCCGGCAAGATCGATGAGCTCAGCACCGCCCGCGACGCCGCCCAGCTGCACGAGCGGCTGGACCAGCTCTCCCTGCTGCTGGAGCGTTCGCAGCGTCCCTCGCAGCAGGCGGAGCTGACATCTTTTCTGAGCGATATTTCCCGCAAGATCGATGCGCTCGACCACGGCGCCGTCAATGACGGCCTGGCCGAACGGCTCGACACGCTGTCGCGCCGGATCGAGGACCTCGACTATCGTTACAGCCAGCCGCAGGCCGCATCCGGGCTCAGCGAAAGCGCCTTTTCGCGTCTGGAAGAGCGGCTCGGCAATATTGCCGCCCGCCTGGACGAAACCGCCCACGCCGCGCCCGCCGACAGCCATGCGCTGGCCAGCCTCGAAAACCAGATCGCGCATCTCTCCACGCTGATCAGCCAGCCGGTGCAGATGCAGGCGACAGGCATGTCGCCGGAACTCGACGCGCGTATGGCGGCGATCGAAGACTACATGGCGTCGAACGATGAATATATCATCGAAGCGGCGCGGCAGGCTGCCGAAGCAGTTCTGGATGCCTATACCCGCAACAATCTCTCGGCCGGCGCAAACATCGCCGACATGACGATGCTGACCGATCTTGCGACCGACCTGCGCAGTCTCGAAGCGCTGAGCCGCAATACCGAAGAGCGCACGCACCGTACCTTCGAGGCGCTGCATGAAACGCTGGTGCAGATCGCCGGCCGGCTCGACAGCCTCGACAACGCACCCGCCTATCGTGACGAAACGCCCCGCAACGTCGCGCAGCAGATGGTCGCCCCCGCCCGCGAAGAAGCGCCCATGCCGGCCGCCATCTTCCCGGAGGAAGGCTATATTGCCGAAGAACAGGCCCTTCTCGACGATAGCAGCGAAAACGACGCGGCAACGATCGTACCACCCGCCGCCGCAAAGCCCGCAAAAGCGGAAAAGACAAGCCTGCTTGCAGGCCTGACGAAGCGTTTCAAGACTGGCACGGCGAAGACCGCCAAAACAGCTGAAGAACCCGTATCGGCCTCCTCCACCCGCACGCAGGTCGAGCCCGCTCCCTCGCTCGATCCGATCGATGTGCTGCCCGCAGGTCAGGAGAACGAACTTCTGGAGCCGGGTTCGGGTGCGCCCGATATCAAGAAAATCCTGGAACGCGTGCGCGCCAGCCAGGTGGCCGCCAGCGGCAAGGCTGCGGATGCGGAAGGACGGACGGATTTCATCGCCGCCGCCCGCCGCGCAGCGCAGGCCGCCGCCATGGAAACATCGCCGGAAAAGCTTGAAACCGGCAAGAAGAGCCGCAAGGCCGACACCTCGGCACTTTCCCGCTATCGCCGCCCGCTGCTGCTTGGCATCGGCGCCATTCTTCTTGCCATGATGGCCATGCCGCTCGTCAAGACGCTGATCGGCGGCGCGGAAGCCCCGGCGCCGGTCATCGAGCAGAAGATGGACAATGGCCCGGTTTCAGCACTTCCCGAGACTGGCGAAAAGGCCGTCACCATTCCGTCCGATCTCGCCATCGATCCGGAACAGTCGGCATCCGCTGACAGCATCGAAAATACCGCACCGGCGCAAAATATCATTGATAATCGCACCATAGGCGGTGCGCCGCTGCCGGACGAGCCGCCGGTTGCCGATGTTCCCGCTGTGGATCCCGCAAATTCCGGCACCGTCGCGCAGAACGAAGCTCCAAAACCGGCTGAGGTCGCCGCCACGGCCGCTCCTGCCCAGGACGCCATCCCGGTTCCCGCTGGCATCGAGCCCGCATCGCTTGCCGAAGCCGCCGCCAAGGGCGATACGCAGGCACTGTTCGAGATCGCAGCGCGCTACACCGACGGCCGCGGCGTTGCCGCCGACCGTGCGGAAGCGGCAAAGTGGTACAAGCTGGCTGCCGATCGCGGTCTTGCGCCCGCGCAATATCGTCTTGCCAATCTTTACGAGAAGGCGAACGGCGTCGAACGTAACCTTGCCGAAGCCAAGCGCTATTACACGCTGGCGGCCGAACAGGGCAATGCCGGCGCCATGCACAATCTCGCGGTCCTGCTCGCCTCCGACGCGGCCGGTCAGCCGGATTTTGCCGCCGCCGCACAATGGTTCATCAAGGCCTCCGACCTCGGTGTGCGCGACAGCCAGTTCAACCTCGCCATTCTCTACGCCCGCGGCAGCGGCGTGAAGCAGGATATCGAAGAATCCTACAAGTGGTTCGCCATCGCCGCCAGGGACGGTGACGCCGACGCCGCCCAGAAGCGCGACGAAGTGGCAGGGGCACTGAACCCGCAGCAGCTTCAGAGCGCCAAGGCCAAGGTGGACGCCTGGAAGGTCAAACCGCTTTCGGAAGACGCCAACAGCGTCAACCCGCCTGAGGAATGGGCCGGCAAGGAGGGGCTAAAGACCGCCTCCGTGGACATGGAAAAGGCGATCCGCAATATTCAGGCGATCCTGAACAAGAACGGTTTCGACGCCGGCCAGCCCGATGGCAAGCTCGGCAAGAACACCGTAACCGCCATCAAGGACTTCCAGAAGTCCGTGGGTCAGGCACCCGACGGGCGCATCACCAACGAGCTGGTGACCGCGCTTCTCGCCCGCAACAAGTAAGCGTTCTGGAACTGGTGAAGCGGCCCCCTTGGCCGCTTCCGGGTAACCCGGCGCAGGAATGTGGCGGCCTGTCGACACACGACCGCTATCTTTCCAAATTATCAACGTATTTACCGTTGAATGTTGACAGGTCAGGCCCTCGCGGGCATGACGGATGAAGGTCGGGCACGCCCGGTCTTTTCAGACAGAAAGTGTAAATCGCGGCGCGGCCCCCTCACCCGGACAAGCCCTGCCGCCCGGAACCATTTGCCCGAGGTCCGAGCCGTGACTGTCTATCTGCCGATCGCAGAACTGTCGGTGAATATTTTCATCATTCTCGGCATGGGCGCGGCCGTCGGTTTTCTTTCCGGCATGTTCGGCGTGGGCGGCGGCTTTCTGATCACGCCGCTTCTGATTTTCTACAATATTCCCCCCGTGGTGGCCGTGGCGACAGGCGCAAACCAGGTGGTCGCCTCCTCCGTGTCAGGCTCGATCACCCATTTCCGGCGCGGAACGCTGGACGTGAAGCTCGGCAGCGTGCTGCTTGTCGGCGGTCTTGTCGGGGCGACGGTCGGCGTGTGGATATTCTCCTTCCTGCGCAGTATCGGCCAACTCGATCTCATTGTTTCGCTGCTTTACGTCATCCTGCTCGGCACCGTTGGCGTGCTGATGCTGAAGGAGAGCATTTCGGCGCTGCGCCGCGCCGCCCGCAACGAAACCGTGACGCTGCGTCGGCCGGGGCACCACAACTGGGTGCATCGCCTGCCGCTGAAAATGCGGTTCAAGAAATCGAAGATCTATCTCAGCATCATTCCCGTCGTCACGCTGGGTTTCGGCATTGGTATCCTCACCTCGATCATGGGTGTCGGCGGCGGCTTCATTATGGTGCCGGCCATGATCTATCTCCTGCGCATCCCCACCAGCGTGGTTGTCGGCACTTCGCTGTTCCAGATCATTTTCGTGACCGCCTATACGACCGTCGTTCAGGCCGCGACCAACTATTCCGTCGACGTGGTGCTGGCCTTCATCCTGATGGTGGCGGGCGTCATCGGCGCGCAATATGGTGTGCGCGTCGGCCAGAAACTGCGCGGTGAACAGCTGCGTGCTTTGCTCGCCCTTCTCGTCCTTGCGGTTGCGCTTCGCCTTGCGGTATCGCTGGTGGTGCGGCCGGAAGACCTGTTTTCGGTCGCCGTCGGGGGGTTAGGTTATTGACCCGCCATTTGCGGCTTGCCGCCCTTGCCCTGCTCTCATGTCTTGCCCTCGGGCAAACTGCTTCGGCGCAGACGCCGCCGCTTGCCCTGCCGCCCGGGCCGCAGCAGCGGTCCCTGCTGGAAAATATCGAAATCGGCGCATCGACGACGGAAATTCCCATTGCGTCGGATTTTCGCGGGGCGGATTTCACGCTCTTCGGTGCGCTCAACAATACCGACCAGCTGCTGCTTGCCATCGGGCAATATGATATCGTCGTGACGCTGGAAGGGCCGAGCGACTATATGACCGTGCGCAAGAAGGAGCGTGTGGCGGGCATCTGGATCAATACCAGCGCCATCACCTTCACGCCGCTGCCGGAATCCTATTCCATGGCCAGCACGCGCAATATCAGCGACATCGCCTCGCCCGGCACGCTCAGGGCCATGGGGCTCGGCGTCGACCATCTGTCGCTGAAAAGCGCGGTGTTTTCCGGCGTGCCCGACAATGTCTTCGATTTTCAGGAAGCCTACCGTCGGCTCAAGCTTTCCAGCGGCATCTATCGCAACGACACGACCGGGGTGCGGCTGGAACGCACCGGCCTGTTCTGGGCGACACTTCGCCTGCCCGCAAACGTGCCGAACGGTGTACACACCGCCCGCGCCTATCTCTTCAAGAGCGGCAAATTCATCGCCCAGCGCGAATTGAAACTGCGTGTCGTCAAGACCGGCATGGAGCAGGCGATCACCGACGCGGCGCATCAGACGCCGCTTGCCTACGGCGCGCTCTGCGTTCTGCTCGCCGTCGTGACCGGCTGGGGCGCCAGCATCATCTTCCGCAAGGACTGACCGCTCTTCCTCCTGCAAAATAGGGCGCAGGCGACCCTCTGCGCCAAAGATAGCATTCGCTTCCTTCATCGGTTTGCGGTAAAATTCAAGGCGTTACAACCACGCAAACAGCTCTTGGCGGCCAGTGTGGCTGTAACCGGGATGAAAAGGAGAAATGTCATGTTCAAGCACATTCTCATTCCCACCGATGGCTCGCCGCTGGCGCAGATCGCAATCGACCAAGGGTTCGCTCTCGCCAAGGAGGCAGGCGCAAAGGTGACCGTCGTGACGGTATCGGAACCCTTTCATGTGATTGCCAGCGATGTCGAGGACATTGCCGCCATTGCCGAAGAGGAATTTCACCGTTGCGAAGAGGCGGAGCATCTGCTGCGCGATACGCAGGCGCACGCCGCCGCCATGGGGCTCGATTGCGAAGCGCTGCTGGCGCGGGCGGGGCGGCCGGACGAGGCGATCATCGAAATCGCCGACAGGACCGGCTGCGACCTCATCGCCATGGCCTCGCATCGGCGCAGGAGCTTCGTGGAAATGCTGCTCGGCAGCGTCACGGCCAAGGTGCTGAAGAATTCGAAGATACCGGTACTGGTCTACCGGCAATAGAGCATTTCCAGCAAAAATGCGTAGCGGCTTTGCGTCCGGACAATGCGTAGAAACAAAGAGATAACGGCGACGATGCGCTCAGCCGATGAGATTTGAAAACCGCACCGAATAGATGCGATCCCTCCCCATCAGATGCGCGACGAGCGCAGCATGATCGAACAGCCCGCGCATGGCTTTATGCCGCAAATCCAGCCCGCCGCTCATCACCCCGAATGCCGGCATCAAAAGCCGTGAACCGTCGGCGGCGAAACAGGGGCGTCGCACCGTTTTCTCGCGACGGCGCACGGTTGCGGAAGGATGCAGGTGCCCCGCAATTTCGCCCGCGGCATCTCCCAGCTTCGGCTCATGGCGGAAGACGAGATTGCCATAAAACATCTCGTCCACCGAAGAACCCGGCAGATCGATCGTACCGTCGGGGTCGTGGTTGCCATTGATCCATATCCACTCGCGGCCACGGGCCATCTCGCGGATGAGTTCGCGCAGCGGCAGCGGCAGATGCTCGGAACCGACGCGATCGTGGAAATTATCACCGAGACTGACGACGATCTTCGGATCATAGCGGCGGACGAGGGAGGACAGGATTTTAAGCGTGGCGATGGTGTCATAGGGCGGCAGCATGCGGCCACGCCTTGCAAAAGCCGCGCCCTTTTCCAGATGCAGATCGGAGACGACGAGCAATGACAGGTCCGGCAGGTAGAGCCCGCCCAACGGGTCGCACCAGGCGGCGACGCCGTTGATGGCGGTCTCGCTGCCAAGGCATTCGAAGCCATTGGAAAACCTGTCGCTCAATGTCAGCCGGCTCAGCACTTTTATCGTTGTTCCTTCATTGCATGTTTCAGGACATGGCCTCGGCGATAAGCTCGTCGGCGGCCTCGGCCAGCACATCGTCCATCGCTTCGCCCGCCACCGTCTCACGGCCGATTTCCAGCATGACCGGAACGGCAAGCGGCGAGACATGTTCCAGCGCGCGGTGGGTGGTGTGACCCTTGATTCGCTTCAGCATATCGCCAAGACGGCCAATGTCCAAAAGTCCAGCCGCGGCATCGCTCCGCGTCGCTTCCAGCAGGATATGATCCGGCTCATGGCTGCGAAGAACGTCATAAATAAGATCGGCAGACACCGTGACCTGACGGCCGGTCTTTTCCTTGCCGGGATGGCGGCGTTCGATGAGGCCGGAAATCACCGCACAATTACGGAAGGTGCGCTTCAGCATGAAGGATTCGTCCAGCCATGCTTCCAGATCGTCGCCCAGCATGTCCTCATCGAGGAGGTCCGCCAGTGACAGGCGGCGGGATTTCAGCCGCATGCCGATATCCTCCATCGCCCAGATGGCCAGCGAATAATCGGTGGCGACGAAGCCCATGGGCTTTGCGCCCGCACGCTCCAGCCGGCGCGTCAAAAGCATGCCGAGCGTCTGGTGCGCCAAGCGCCCCTCGAAGGGATACATGACCATGAAGAAGCGCTTGCGGAAGGGGAAGGTTTCCACCAGCAGCTCGTCGCGCCTGGGAATGATCGATTTTTCCCTCTGGATCGCCAGCCAGTCGCGCACCTGATCCGGGAGCGCATGCCAACGCGTCGAGTCTGACAGCATGGAGCGCACCTGATCCGCGAGGTAGGTGGAAAGCGGAAACTTGCCGCCGGCATAGGAGGGTATCTTCGGGTCCATGGAAAAGGCCTGCGAGACCAGACATTCATTCTCGCGGATACCTTCGAAACGCAGCACCTTGCCGGCAAAAAGGAACGTATCGCCCTGCACCAGCTGCTCGAGGAAATATTCCTCGACCTTGCCGAGCGACATGCCGCCGCGCCCGACAGTGCCCTTGGGATTGCGCCTGACCATGCGGACATTCAGTTCCGCCGCCTCGACGATGGTGCCGAGGTTCAGCCGATATTGCTGTGCGACGGCGGGGTTGGAGACACGCCAGCGGCCGTCCTTCATCTGGCGGATGCGGGCGTAACGCTCATAGGTGCGCAGCGCGTAGCCGCCGGTAGCGGTGAAATCCACCACCCGGTCGAAGGTGGCGCGCGGCAGATCGGCATAGGGCGAGGCGCTGGTCACTTCGCGGTAAAGATCGTCGGCATCGAAGGGTTCGGCGCAGGCCATGCCGAGAACATGCTGGGCGAGAACATCGAGCGCGCCTTCGGCAATCGGCGGCGTATCCTGCGCGCCGATATAATTGGCATCCAGTGCAGCGCGACACTCCATCACCTCGAACCGGTTGGCGGGAACGAGGATCGCCTTTGACGGCTCATCCATGCGGTGATTGGCGCGGCCAATGCGTTGGGCCAGGCGGCTCGCGCCCTTCGGTGCGCCGACATGCACGACGAGATCGACATCGCCCCAGTCTATGCCGAGATCGAGCGTGGAGGTGGCGACGACGGCGCGCAGCCGGTTTTCGGCCATGGCGGCCTCCACCCTGCGGCGCTGACCGGCATCCAGCGAACCGTGATGCAGGGCAATCGGCAGATTGTCGTCATTGATTGTCCAGAGCTCCTGGAAGATCAGCTCCGCCTGCGAACGGGTGTTGACGAAGATCAGCGTCGTCTGGTGGTCCTTCAGCGCAGAGTACAAATCCTTCATGGCGTAACGCGCCGAATGGCCGGACCATGGGATGCGCTCTTCCGTGTTCAGGATGGAAATATCCGGTTTTGCCCCGCCCTCGACGGTGATGAGGCCAGCGGGCGGTTCACCCTGCCCCTGCGGCGCAAGATAACGGCGCAAATCCATCGGCTCCGCCACCGTGGCCGAAAGACCGATGAAACGCACATCGGGCGCGTGCCGGCGCACACGGGCAAGCGCCAGCGACAGCAGATGGCCACGTTTGGAGGTGACGAGCGAATGTAATTCGTCGAGCACCACATATTTCAGGTCACGGAAAAAGCGCTCGGCCTCCTTGTTGGCGAGCAGCAGCGAGACCTGTTCCGGCGTCGTCAGCAGAATATCCGGCGGCTTCACCTTCTGGCGCTGGCGTTTGCCCTGCGGCGTATCGCCCGTGCGGGTCTCGATGGAAATCGGCAGGCCCATTTCGGAAACGGGTCTTGTGAGGTTGCGCTCGATATCGACGGCCAGCGCCTTGAGCGGCGAGATATAGAGCGTGTGCACGCCGACAAAGCCCGAGCCCGGCGGCACCTTGCCGCGCTCTGCCAGATCGGTGAGCGAGGCCATGAAGCCGCCCAGCGTCTTGCCGGCGCCCGTGGGCGCAATCAGCAGCATGTTCTCGCCGCCGCGCGCCCGCGCCATCAGCTCCAATTGATGGGCGCGCGGAGACCACCCTTTTTCGACAAACCATTTCTGGAATGAAAGGGGCAAGGAGCCGACATGGGTGCCGGAAATGGGAGACTCGGTGTGCTTCACCCCATCAAGGTAGTGAAAAGCCCGCGAAAAAGAAGAGCGCAACAGGGCCGCTTGACAGGAAAGCTTAATCGTGGATAAATAATATCCATGATAATGACACAAACCACACAGAGGCAAGTCGGATGAAACTCGGGGACGGCGTGGAACAGGCCATTCACAGCGTGGGCATGCTGGCGGGACTTTCCGAGGGCGGTGTGCTGTCGGCGGCGGCGCTGGCGGAATTTCACGGCGTTTCCACGAGCTATCTTCTGAAACACCTGCAGTCGCTGTCCAATTCCGGAATAGTTGCCACCGTGCCGGGGCCGAAGGGCGGTTATCGTCTGGCCCGTACGACCGACAGGATCACGCTGCTCGATATCGTGCTTGCCGTCGAAGGGCCGCAGCCTGCCTTCCGGTGTGCGGAAATCCGCCAGCGCGGACCGAACCCCTTGCCGGGACGTTATTTCACCAAGCCCTGCGGCATCAACGCCGCGATGCTGAAAGCGGAGAAGGCCTATCGGGCGGAGCTCGCCAAAACCACCATCGCCGACATTCTGGGCGATCTTGCCGCCAATGATGATGGCGGGATTGCCGCGCGCGGCTGCGCCTTTCTGGAACTGAACGAGCGCAAGACAGCGACGCGCTGAGGCCCAAAAGACAGGATCACCGAAATACCGGAAGCATCACAGCTTTCCGGACCGATGACGCATGCCCTTAAACAGACCCAACCAATGGAGAGAGACCCATGAAAACCCGTTTGAACTATGCCAAAGCATCCCCCGAAGCCTTCAAGGCCGTGATGGCGCTGGAAAACTACGTCCAGGGCAGCGGGCTTGAGCGCCGCTTTGTTCACCTCATCAAGCTGCGTGCCTCGATCATCAACGGCTGCGCCTTCTGTGTGGACATGCATGTGAAGGAAAGCCGTCATGACGGCCTTTCCGAACAATGGATCAACCTGATGAGCGTGTGGCGGGAATCCCCCGTTTATACCCAGCAGGAACGGGCGCTGCTCGGCTGGGTGGATGCGGTGACGAAGATTGCCGAAACCGGCGCGCCGGATGACGCCTTCGAGACGCTGAAGGCGCATTTCTCCGATGAGGACATCGTGAAGATCACGGTCGCCATCGGCGCGATCAACACCTGGAACCGCATCGCCGTCTGTTTCCGCTCGCAGCATCCGGTCGATGCGGCTGCAAAGGCGGCCTGACCTCTTAAACCCAAAACGGGCGGCCGCTACATGGCGATGTAGCGGTCGTTCCTGTGATTGATGGCAAGCGTGAGGTTCATGACCAGCGCGCCAAGGATGGAGCAGAGGATGACGAAAGGTGTGGCCACGAAGAACGAGCAGGCGAGCACCATGCCGTCAAAGGCAAGTTGCACGAGGCCCGCGCGCCAGCCGAAACGATCCTGCAGATAAAGCGCCAAGATGCCGAAACCGCCGAGGCTGGTGCGGTGGCGAAACAGCGCCAGCATCCCGGCCGCAACCGTCAGCCCGCCGAAAAGGGCGGCGGCAACCGGATTGATACTCTGAAAGGCGAAGAAGCCGGGCATATATTCGGAAAGCAGCGCCGTCATCGCGATGGCGCAGAAGGTCTTGACCGTGAAGGCGAGGCCGAGGCGGCGGAAAGCGAGATAATAGAACGGCAGATTGGTAAGGAAAAACACCACGCCGAAGCTGAAGCCGGTGGAATAATGCGCCAGGAAGGCAAGCCCCACCACGCCGCCCGTCAAAAGGCCCGCGGACGAAAACAGCGTGACGCCCAGCGAAACCAGCATGCTGCCCGCCAGAACGCCCTGCGCGTCTTCCAGCAGCGAATGACGATCCGGCGCGGAGGCCCAAAGGTTCAGGCGCCTGCGCGCAGTCGTATCGTCCATGCCTTTTCCCCTGATTTTCAGGCCATCGCCGAGCTATTGCACCCAAGCAGGACGGATTTCAAGCATGCTTCATTCAGCGCACGACGATATATCTGTCAGAGCGGTGATTGATGGCCAGAAACATGTTGAGGACAAAAGCGCCGACAATCGAATAGACAACCGTCGCAGGATCGATGACGAGGAAGGCGCAGAGCATGACGAAGGCGTCGAAGGCCAGCTGGATCAGACCGGCGCGGATGCCGAAACGGTCCTGAATATAGATGGCGAGAATGCCGATACCGCCGAGGCTGGCGCGGTGACGATAAAGCGCCAGCAATCCGTACCCCAGAAGCAGTCCGCCGAGCAGCGCGGCCCAGAGCGGATTGATGCTGTCAATCACCATCCAGCGCGCTTCCACCTCTGTCAGCACTGAAACGAGGCCGATGGCGATGAAGGTCTTGAAAGAGAAAGCGAGACCAAGGCGGCGGAAGGACAGGTAATAAAACGGCAGATTGACGAGGAAGAACAGAAGGCCGAAGCTGATGCCGAAGGCATAATGAAGGAGGAAGGCGACGCCGGCGGTGCCGCCGGTCAGAAGGCCGACCTTGTTCAGGAGATAAAAGCCGAGCGCCGAGACGATGGCGCCGGTGACGATGCCCTGCACGTCTTCCACCGGCGCATGTCTGGCCGGATCGGAACTCCACATGCCGTAAACGCTTCTCGTTATGCTCACGCTTTTTTCCTCTGGTTCAGACATATTTTGCACTGCAAAAAACAGCTGATCAAGATGGATAAGTAAGCAAGACTGACCTATCGTGAAAAAGGCAAGAAACGGAATGTTCAGGCTTTAGCGCGGGCAAGAAAAAGAATGCCGGAAAGGGGTTTTCCGGCATCCTTGCGAATGGTGGTTTTGCGTATTTCGAGGAGGGAAAAGCCAGTCCGCTCAAGAAGGTCGGTCACATAGCTTTTGGAATGGGCGTAACGAAGGGATTCCCGCAGGATAAAACCGTCCTCATCCCCCGCATCCTCCACCGAGAAGGCAAAAAAGCCTGAAGGCCTGAGCAGAGTAGAAACGAGCGGCATGACGGCTTCGAGGCTGCCGAGATACATCATCACATCGGCGGCGGCGACGAGACCGGCGCGGTGCTCCGCCAGCGTCGTTGTGAACAGGCCGGAGGCCTCTGCTTCCAGCGAAAGATCGGCCTGACCCAGATAATCGTAAAGCCCCTTTTCCTCCGCCTTGGCCAGCATGTTCTGGGAAATATCGAAACCCTCAAGCCGTTTTGCAAGGGCGCGGATTTCGACACCGAGGAGACCCGTGCCGCAGCCGATATCGACAATGGTGTCGAAGACGCCGCCACCCGCCGCTTTGCCGATCAGTTCCGCCAGCTTTTGCGGCACGCTGTAGTCAAGCTTCTCCACAAGCGAGGTTTCGAAACGGTCGGCATAATCGTCGAACAGCCCTTCCACATAACGGCTCGGCGGCTGCTCGGGTGTTTCCGCGGCGCCGAGAACCGCGAGCTTCAGTTCGGCTGCAAACAGCCCTTCCGTATCCAGTTCGGCGACTTTCTCGTAAGCCGCCACGGCTTTTGCGGTCTCCCCCGCCTTTTCATGATATTCCCCGAAACGAAACCAGCCCGCCGTCCACCGTGGCGCAAGTTCAAGCGCCTGTTCCATGAGTTCGGCGGCCGCGGGATAGTCACCGCCCTCCGCCAACATGCGGGCATAGTCCGCCCGGCGGTCGGCAATGACGTCACCGGAAGAAAACTGGTTTGGGGCCATCAATTATTTCCTGAGAAGATGCCGGCTGTCATTTATCAAGCCATAAAAAAACTCAAGTCCTATTTCATGGCCCCTGCGTGGAATTGACGGATATGGCGCGATATAGTGCGCGAAAACTTGCATCGAAGCGGTGCGCCCCATATGTCAGGATAAAACAGGAGACTTGCTGATGGCCGGTGAGGTCAACAAAATGCTGGGTGATACGGTGGCCCGCACCGTGGTGAAACTGCTCGTCGTTTCATTGCTCGTCGGCTTTCTGATGGCGATCTTCGGATTGACGCCGTGGAACATCATCTACGGCGCGCGTGATTTCGTGGTCGATCTGTGGCGCAGCGGTTTCCATGCGCTCGGCGCAATCGGCGACTATCTGATCCTTGGCGCAACGATCGTCATTCCCGTTTTCATCATCCTGCGCCTCCTGAGCTATCGCCGCTGACATGACAGATTCCACGCTTCAAACGCTTTCACGGCGCGGCTTCGTGCTGCTTTCCGCCGGTTCCGTTCTTTCCGCCTGCGTTTCCATGCCCACCAATAAGGGCATGCCATCGGGCACCCGCGATGAGACCGCGGCAGCGCTTCCGATGGTCAACGAGTTGCGCCGCTCGAAAGGGCTTTCGCCGCTCGCCATCAATGGCGCGGCTAGCAGCGCCGCCGCCTATCAGGCCGGCCGTATGGTCAAGGCGCAGAAGATGGCGCATCTGATCGGCCTGACCGACAGTTTCCTCATCCGCATGAAGGACGGCAGCGTACCGCTACCCGCGGCGGAAAACGTGGCCGCAGGTCAGGACAGCGTTGAGCGGGTCGTCAAGGCCTGGATCGGCTCCAAACACCATCTCGAAAATATGCTGGGTCCCTATAATGGTCTCGGCGTCGCGGTTGCCTATGACGCCGCCAGCCGCAACCGGCCCTATTGGGCGATGGTGCTCTGCGCCTGAGATATTAGGCCCGGGCGGCGGGCGAAAAACGCTGATAGATTTCGCCACTCCGCCAGCGATGCTGAAAAAGCGTCCTCCTCGAGCTCGACCCGAGGATTGGCGCACTCTTTTTTCAAGCAGCCTGCCAACGCTCAGCCAAGCTTGCGGTCGGCCCAGCGGTCCACCGCGCTGTCGCGCAGTTCACGGATCGACTCCACGCCCTCGCGGGCGACCAGCTTCGACAGTCCCTTGACGATGGCCGATGGCAGGCCGGGACCTTCATAGACCATGCAGGAATAAAGCTGCACGAGATCGGCCCCCGCCCTCACCTTTTCCAGCGCCGTTTCCGCGGATGAAATACCGCCAACGCCGATAATCGGCAGGCTGCCGCCGACACGACGGCGCATCTTGGCGAGAACGATGGTGGAAAGCTCGAACAGCGGCTTGCCGGACAGGCCGCCGGCCTCGCCCTTATGCGGACCGGGGCGCAGACCTTCGCGGGAGAGCGTGGTGTTCGAGACGATCAGGCCATCGAGATCATGGGCGAGCGCCTCTTCGGCAACATCATCCAGCCCCTCTTCGGTCAGATCGGGCGCGATCTTGAGGAAGACCGGGATGCGTTTGCTGAAACGTTCGGCTTCCGCCTTGCGGCGCTCCAGCACCGCCGTGAGAAGGGCGGCAAGGCTTTCGCGCGCCTGCAGGTCACGCAGACCGGGCGTATTGGGCGAGGAAATATTGACGGTGAAATAGGACGCAACCGAATAAAACGCCTCGATGCCCTGCACATAATCGGCGATGCGGTCTTCGCTATCCTTGTTGGCGCCGATATTGACGCCGACAATACCGCGCAGACGCGCCTGCTTCAGGCGCTCCAGTGCAGCGGCATGACCTTCATTGTTGAAGCCGAGGCGGTTGATGACACCTTCATCTTCGACCAGGCGGAAGATGCGCGGCTTGGGATTGCCGGATTGCGCCTTCGGCGTGACGGTGCCGATTTCGGTGAAGCCGAAACCGAGCCTCAGAAGCGGCCCCGGCACTTCCGCATTCTTGTCGTAACCGGCCGCCATGCCGAGCGGATTGGGGAACACGAGACCCGCCACGGTCTGCTGCAGACGCGGATCGTGCGGCACCATGCAGGTGGGCAGAAAGCCGCTTTTCAGCGCCGCGATGGACAGGCCATGCGCTTTTTCCGGATCGACGAGAAACAGGCCCTTGCGGCCGACAGAGGAAAATAATCCGCTCATCACAAAATCTCCGGAAACTGGTGCTGGCCGTCGTGGCCGAGTGAAAGCGGCGTTTCCCAAAGCACGGCGGTCAAGGGAAGAGACGCGTAGAGATGCGGGAAAAGATCGCCGCCTCTGGACGGTTCATAGACCAGCCTGTCGCCAAGCGCCGCGCCGTCGACTGCAATGAGAAGCAGATCGACCTGGCCGGAAAAATGCCGTGCAGCGGTCTCGGCCACCTGTTTTGCCGTTGAAAAATGAATGAAGCCATCGGTCAGATCTATGGCCGCGCCTTCGAAGACGCCCTTCGCCCTGGCCGCATTCCACAACGTCTCCGGCACGATTTTATAGATGATCGCGGGCGTTTCCTGCATGGGGCTCTCCAAGGCTTTCCAGCGCTTTCCTGTCCGGGCGGTTTGCCGTAAAGCATGGCAATTGTCCACAGTTTCCACGGCATTTTTATTGCGGAAGCCCTGAAAGACCGCCTGTCCACAAGCTTTTCCTTGTAATGCGGGAGCGATTGGCGCAACCTTTGGCGGAGGAGCCGGAAGCGTTCGACCGCCGGCAAATGGGAGTGCGCCAGTACCCAAATAAAGAACCGCATAACGCCCTTGGGAGGGGGCCAGAATGTCGGAACTTGTCATTATCATAGCAGATGACCACCCGCTTTTTCGCGGCGCCCTGAAACAGGCCGTATCCGGCCTCGACGGGCAGCAGACCATTGTTGAAGCCGGAGATTTCGAGGCTGCCCGAAGTGCGGCCGCCGCGCGCCACGACGCCGATCTCATGCTGCTCGACCTCGCCATGCCTGGGGTGAGCGGATTTTCAGGCCTGATGGCGCTGAGGGCGGAGTTTTCCAGCCTGCCGATCGTCATCGTTTCGGCAACGGACGATGCGACCACGGTTCGCCGGTCAATCGAACTCGGCGCTTCCGGTTTCATTTCCAAGTCCTCCGGTATCGATGATATCAGAGACGGCATCCGTGCGGTTCTGGAAGGCGATGTCTGGATACCGGCAGGTCATCAGGGCGACAAGGAACAGGATCCTGACGTGGCCGATCTCATCGGTCGGCTGAGAACACTGACACCGCAGCAGAGCCGGGTTCTGGGCATGCTGGCCGAAGGGCTGCTGAACAAGCAGATCGCCTATGAGCTCCATGTTTCCGAAGCCACCATCAAGGCGCATGTCTCCGCGATCCTGCTGAAGCTCAAGGTCGACAGCCGCACGCAGGCGGTAATCCAGCTCGCCAAGATAAATACCTCGGCCATGGTGGCGTAGGGAAAGGATTTTATTCCTTTACTTGCTTTACTCCTGACCGGATATGGTCTAGATTCCGGTCAATATACGACAGGAGCTTTCCGCTATCGGCTCCACTTGCGGGCTTTCTATCATGCTTTCACACGAGACGATCTGGAGCGCCATCGATACGCTTGCCGAACGCCATCAGCTGACGCCTTCGGCATTGGCGAAGCGCGCCGGCCTCGATCCCACCTCGTTCAACAAATCGAAACGTTTCGGGCCGGATGGCCGCAAACGCTGGCCTTCGACGGAATCCGTCTCCAAGGTACTGGAGGCGACGGGGGCAAGCGTCGACCAGTTTTTCGGTTATGCTTTTGGCAGGGCGCAGACGATGCAGCCTTCAGGTGCCGACAACGCTATTCCCCTGCTCGGTTTCGCGCAGGCCGGTTCCGGCGGTTTTTTCGATGATGGCGGTTTTCCGGCCGGTCAGGGCTGGGATGTGGTGGAATTCCCTTCCTCTCCCGAGCGCAAACAGGGCGTCTATGCGCTGGAAGTGCAGGGTGAGAGCATGATGCCGCTTTACCGTGACGGCGACATCCTCATCGTGGAGCCGGGCGCACAGGTGCGGCGCGGTGACCGCGTGGTGCTGAAAAGCCGCGACGGCGAAGTGATGGCGAAGGTGCTGGCACGGCAAAGCCCCAAAAACATCGAGCTTCTTTCGCTCAACCCGGAACATCCCAATCGCAGCTTCGACATGGCCGATGTGGAGTGGATTGCCCGCATCATCTGGGCCAGCCAGTAGCTCGCAATTGCGGACACTGGCTTCCCGTTTCAGCCGTTGCGGCCCGGGAAACGCGCAGAGAATTTCCTCTACAGGCCGAGCGCCGTTGCCGCGGCATCGACCGTCATGATCTTCGCACCACCGGACACCGCCCTGCGGACGAGGCCCTGAAATCTGTCTTCAGGGCAACCGTAAAAGCTTGGTGTGCGCGAAACATCATGGGTGAAGATGATGAGCCAGCCGCCTTTCTGCAGAACATCTTCCAGCCACTGGTCGGCGGCGTTGAGGTAGTTCTGATCCGCACGCAACTCGACTGCGGCAAGATTATACGGGTCGATGCTGCCCCGGTTGATGCCAGGCATGATGCCGCGTGCAGTCCTGAACCGGCGCCGCAGCAGCGACTGCATGACCGGTGAGGCCATGCCGAAGGGAACGGAGAAATTGCGACCGTGGCGGCTTCCATCGAATGATCCGAGCACAGTGTCATTGCGATCGAGATCCGCCTCGAGCCCCCGTCGTGAAAAGCTCGAAAGTTTGCGATGGGAAAAGGTGTGGCAGGCAAGTTCATGGCCGGCCGCGGCCAGTTCCGAACAGCCTTTTGTGGAAATCATCTGCTGTTGTTCATCGTATTTGTCGATGAACACGCCGGCGATATAAAACGTCCCGCAGACGCCCTCGTTTTCCAGAATGCGCGCACCCGCCGTCCAGGCACTTGCCGGCACATCATCGAATGTGAAGGACACGATCGGTTCGGATGTTTCGATCCGTGCCGCAGGTCCCGGAAAATAGCGCACCAGCCGGTTATTGATCCGGTCTGCAAAAGTCCCGATTTTTTGCGTCATACAAAGCCCCCCGGCCTGTCTGCAAATTACTGCCCCTGTTCAAGTATGTCGTAAGCCTGATGCCTCAAACAATAGATTGCGATCAGCAGAGAAGACCAGATAGGCCCGGTTCCGGTAAAGAAATTACTCTCAAGACACGAAGAAAGCAGCGCATACACCCAAATTCGTGCAAAAAGTCGGGTCAGGCCCGGATCGGTGCCCTTGTCCACCGCCGTGCGGAAATCGTTCGCGGGAATGATGACCAGCCAGATGACGGTGAGAATGAAGGCCGGCAAGCCGCCATTCAGCAGGCTTTCAATATAGCCATTATGGGCATGAAAGGCTGTGACGGCCCAGGTGCCGGCTATATCGGCTTGCGACAGGAGCCGGTCGCTCGCCCAGAATGCCTGGAACCCTTGCCCGAAGATCGGCGATTGCGCAAAAGTGTCGAAGGACAGCCGCCATATGTCCGTGCGGCCAGTGAAGGTGGAATCGATGCCCAGGCTTTCGACAAAATTCTGTATGCTTGGGAAATAAGTGGAGCCGACCGCGGATATGTTGATGAAGGCCAGAAGACCGCCGATCATCAGCAGCGTGCGGTGGGCATGCCTTTCCATGATCCAGATCAGCGCGACGGTGACGGGCAAAAGCATGGCCGCGGTTTTTCCATTGGTCTTCCAGAGGAAAAAACCGGCCAGCAGCGTGATGGCGATGCCGCCCAGCGTCGACCAGGCGTTGCGCAGGTAAAGCCCGATCATGAAAAGAATAATCATGGCCGGAGCGGCGGCGTTCTTGTGGTTGAAAATGCCGCGCCAGTCTCCCGCGAGCGCTTTCTCATCGAGATCATAGGGCTGATGGATCGAGCGCGAACTGAGGAAGATCACCCCCAGATAACACAACGCCAGGAGAATGATGGCGAAGATAGCCATCATCCGGTCGAACTGCCGCCGGTCCCGCGGCATGACGACGAGAACGCTGGTGATGAAGCACAGGAGCGCCGTGAAGACCAGACGTTGCAGCGACGTGCCGGGCTGGGTTCCAACCACGGAGCATATCGCCAGCCAGAAGAACAGCAGCAGAATGGGCAGTCGCGGCCGCAGCAGTAGACCCGTCAGCCGGTGGCGCAGTGCAAAAACGCCGAGGATCAACGCGATCACGAGGCCGGTCAGCTGGTTTGCGGCGGCGTGCGGTACAGGTGGCGCTGCGAGATTTTCGAAAGGTGCGACGGAAATCCAGATATAGAGCATGGTGGCGACGAAAAAAATCGCGTCGCGCCGGCCGCCGGCAAGGGATATCGCACTGCCCTGCGCAGAGAGGGGCTGCGTGTCAGCCAAACGCGGCATGGTCGCCTGCACCTGATATGGATGATCGGATCATTGGCCTGCCTTGTGACGAACAACGAAACCCTTCTGAAACAGGGCCATGTCCAAATAACCATAAACAGTCATTATCATCATTATTATGCAATTGCTTTAACCCTCTCTTACCTCAAGAGGGATAAGACAGGATAAACTGCCATTCATTCGGGTCGCGGACCTTCACATTATTGGCCGGTTGCGGCTTTTTCAGTTCGCCAGATCTTAAAAACAACGCAGTCATTTTTGAATTCCCCCGGCAATGCCGGAAAACATGGAGAATGAGGTGTCGTTCAATACGCCGCGGCTCGGCCATCTAGTCAGACTGGGATTGACCTACATGGCGTCAGGCGGAGCGCTCCTCATGTCCAGCGCCGCCCAGCTTTTGACCTTCGCGTTGCTTGCCCGCCATCTCGGTGTCGAACAATTCGCGCTTTACGCCTCCATCACGGCCGTCACCAATCTCGGCGTCCAGATATGCGGTATCGGTTCGCAGGAATCGCTGATCCGCCGTGTGGCGCAGGATCGCAGCATGTTTCCCGTCATGCTCGGCCACAGCTATCTCCTGAGCGCCGCGACCGGCGTGGTGCTGACAATCATCGGCATGGTGACGATCCCGGTATTTTTCCCGACCTCGGAAACCCTGCTGCACACGCTAATCACCACCTTCCTGATCCTGTTCACGAACCTCGTCCTCCTGAAAGTCATCTCGCTTTCCACGCAGAGCTTCATCGCGCATTCCGACTTTGCCTCCGCCAACAAGCTGGAAGTGATGTTTGCCGTCGCCCGCACCATTGCCGCGGTGGTCGCCTGCCTCATCTTCAAGGTGGAAACCGTGGAGGCCTGGGCGCTGTGGAACCTCGCCGCCCACACCATTGCGGCCATGATTTCGGTGAAGGCGATCGCGAGACTAGGCCGCCCGGTGTTCCGCATCGTGCGTGAGGAAATCCGCATCGGCGTCCTGTTTTCCACCCAGTTCCTGTTCAAGGCCGTGCGCGGCAATGCCGATATTCTCGTTCTCGGCGCCATTGCCAGCGCCGAGGTGCTCGGCAGCTATTCCATCGCCCGGCGCATTCTCGACAGTTCCTATCTCTCCGTCGAAGCCCTCAACCGGCTGATCTATCCGGGTTCGGCCTCCGCCGCCCTGCAGGGCATCAGCAAGACCATAGAGCGCGCCTATAACGTGCTGAAGGCTGCACTTTTCATCGCGACCGGCAGTGCGCTCGTCATTTTCATCATCGCACCCTTCCTGCCGCTTTTGTTTGGCGATGAATATGTTTCGCTGCCTATCATCACCCGCGTGCTTTGCTGGGCGGTTCTGCCGATGGCCGTTGCCGCCACCGCGCTCGAGGCGCTCGGCGCATCCGGACGGCAGGATATTCGCGCGAAGATCTGGAACAGCGGTAATCTCATCGGCTCCGTGGTCGTGGCCTTTTTCACCTGGTCCTTCAGCATTTCGGGAACGATCGGCAGCTATTTCATGGTGGAAACCGCGATCGCCGCCGCCGTGTGGATCGCGCTGCTGCGCCTGCGCCGAAACGAAGAGGTTTTTGCGCCGGCCAAATAAGAGCTGGCGGCCGGCTCTCTCTAATAGAGCCCGTAAGGGAAATAACGCCGGTAGATTTCTTCCAGCCTTCCATTGCGGGAAAGGGCCGCCAGCGCCTGATCGAAAGCCGGAACAAGCACGTTGTCGGGATCGACGGTCATGATGGACAGGCCCTCGCCGAGAAACCTGTCGGACATATAGGGACCACCGAAGAGGGCGCAACAGCCTTCGGACGCGGTTCCTGAAATCCAGAAAGGCAGGCGCAGACCATCGGCGAAGATGGCGTCCACCTTACCTTTCTTCAATGCGTCATACATGGGTTCGTAACCATCGAAACCCTCGGCCGTGGCCTTTGGAAAAAATGCTTTCAGCATCTGTTCGTGCCGCGAAGCGGCAACCACACCCACCTTCTTTCCCGAAAGCGCATCAGCGCCGGAGCCGGTGAATTTCGCCGCCTTGTTCACCGCAAGACGGGCAGGCATTAAGAGATAGGGCCGCGAGAAGGTGAAACTCTTGCGCAGATCGGCAGTGGTGGCGAGGCCGGAAATGACCGCTTCGCCCTCACCCATTTCGAGCGCCGCCTCCAGCTCGTCAAACGGCAGCGCCTGCACCTGGCATTTGCTTTCCACCTTCAACTGGGCGCAGATTTCACGCACCAGATCGACATGGAAACCCGCAAGCCGGCCTTCCTGGTCGGTAAAATTGAACGGCGGAAAATCGACCGACATCAGAAATCTGATGCGGGGAACGGAAGAAAGGTCGCCGCCCGGAAATCGCTCCTGCGCATCGAACAACACCGGCATCCGGTTCCCGTCCGACAGGCCCTCCGCACGTACATCGCTAAAAAAACCAGTAAATTGTAAAGCGAAAGCTAAAGTAAATCCGAGACTTATATTCCGCGTTACATTCGTCATTCTCATCTATACTATCCGTGACAGAAAGTGGGCGTTACCATGACGGCGGCGGCAATGCATGGATTATTCTAGGCAATATACACGAGATTCGTTTCGCACGACGCCGGCGACACGAAAAATTGCATTTTCCCATCTCAATGAAAATCCACTCTCAACCGCTTCCGAACAGGACCAAGCCCGCTTTCTCTCTTCGCTGGGATTTGGCAGGCCCTATATCGAGGCATTCGAACAGCAGGCTCTGGAAAATAGCTCGACTTTGGAGGACGAATTGCTGGCAAGCGGTCTCGTCACGACGGATGCCTATTTCGGCGCTTTCGCCAGGTTCCTGCGGTTGCCGTTTCTCCCGAAAATCGATCCGGATCGTGTGACGGACTTGAATAAGCTGGACACTCAGCTCTTCGAACCAAGGTTCCTGCGGCTGACACCGCTGAACGGCACGCCAACGCTGCTGATCGTGCCGGAACTGGCGCGGATGGCGTCGCTGAAAAACATGCTGGATCAGCGTCCGCGTCTTCTCAACGACTTTGCCGTCACAACCCCGCAGGCCATGCGCAACGCAATCTGGAAAGCGGGCGAGGCCCGCCGCTCGGCAGAAACCCAGCAGCGGCTTTTCAACACGGCGCCGCACCATTCCGCCAGGATCACGCTGCATGGCCAGCAGGGCTTTTGCAGCGGCGTTCTCCTTACGCTGCTCATTCTGTCGCTGCTGTTTTACACGGAAGCGGCATTTACGTATCTCCATGTCACCCTGACGATGCTTTACCTTTTGACCCTGCTTTTCAGGCTGTTCGCGCTCGTTCATCTACCCATGGAAAAGGACGCCACCTTGCCTCTTCGGCAGGAAAACGAATTGCCTGTCTATACCGTTCTGGTGGCGCTTTACCGGGAAGAGGCCGTCATCGGGCAGCTCATCGGCGCATTGGAGCGTCTGGACTGGCCCAGATCCCGGCTGGACATCAAGCTTGTCTGCGAGGCGGACGACGACGCAACGATCGAGGCGATCCGTCGGATAAACCCCGGCCCGCATATAGAGGTCGTCAGGGTGCCCCCCTCCCTGCCGCGCACCAAACCCAAAGCCCTCACCTATGCGCTTTCCGGCGCTCGCGGCGCATTCATTGTGGTCTATGATGCCGAGGACCGGCCCCATCCGCAGCAATTGCGCGAAGCCTATACCGCCTTTCGCAGCGAGCCTGACGAGGTGGCCTGCCTGCAGGCGCCGCTTATCATCAGCAATGCCTCTTCCTCCTGGCTCAGCGCCTGTTTCGCCTTGGAATATTCCGGTCTCTTCCGCTGCATGTTACCTGTGCTATCCGCACACGGCTTGCCGCTGCCGCTTGGCGGCACCTCCAATCACTTCCGGACAGCCGTGCTGCGGCGGGCCGGCGCCTGGGATCCCTACAATGTAACCGAGGACGCCGACCTCGGACTCAGGCTGCATCGGCTCGGTTATCGTTGCGGCGTCATCCGACGACAGACGCTGGAGGACGCGCCGACCTCGCTGCCCGTGTGGCTGAACCAGCGAACACGATGGTACAAGGGGTGGCTGCAAAGCTGGCTGGTGATGACCCGTGCGCCTTTTGCGACCGCCCGCGACATGGGATGGTTTGCCTATATGGTTTTTCAGCTGCTGATCGGCGGCATGCTTCTGTCGTCGCTTGCCCATCCCCTGCTCTTCGTTTCCCTGACATTCATGATTATCGCCATCCGGGAAAAAGGCATCGATCTGCTACTCACCTGGCAGGGTCTGCTGTTTTTTATCGATGCGCTCAATATCGTCGGAAGCTACACGATCTTCGTACTGATGGGCCGAAGCAGAATGATCGCCTATGAAAGAAGACATGTCGGAAGGCGATGGCTGGCGATGCCCGCATATTGGCTGATGTTATCAGTCGCGGCCTGGCGAGCCGTGGTGGAGCTCAAAACCAAACCCTTCGCATGGAACAAGACACCACACGCGCCGGTCGTCAAAAAAACCGGCTGACCCGGCATTTTCGAAAACAGTCAAAATAGTTTTGGTGCTTCTTTAGGCCAACCGCGGCGACGCTTCATGGTTTCAGCGACATAACGTTATCCGCAAAGCCGCTTCAGGCTTTGCAATACCGCTGTCATCAATAATAGAAGCCAATGCCTTGCCGAACGAAGCTCCTCCTTCGGCAAGGTCCGTCATTTCATCCTGAAATCGACCGAACCGCTCTACTTGGCAACGAGCTTGTTCTTGATCAGGCCGACGATGATCTGCACGATCAGACCACCGACGCCGCCGCCAACGAGCTGACCGGCAAGAGCGCCGATATCCACGCCGCCGGCTGCCGCACCGCCCGCCGCGCCGAGCAGCGATCCGAGCACGGTTCCGCCGCCGAGGCCGCCAATGGCGCCGGCAATCAGGTTGCCGAGCGAACCAAGATCGGAGTCCTTCACTATCTTTCCACCGGCCGTGCCGCCTACCGCACCGCCAACGATTTGGGCCAATATCGAAGCAATATCCATGTCATCCTCCTCAGTCGTTTCCCCGACCATTCGGGGAAACAAAGCCTCTTATTCACGTCTGCGCAGGCTGAACCGAACCGGCATGGCCGGCCTTCTCTTCCTCGCCGAAAATTTTCCAGATCACGGCCCCGATGGCGCCACCAAGGATCGGAGCAAGCCAGAACAGCCAGAGCTGCTGCAGCGCCCATCCGCCGACGAACAACGCCTGTCCCGTCGAGCGGGCCGGATTGACGGATGTGTTGGTGACCGGAATGGAAATCAGATGAATAAGGGTAAGGGCAAGACCGATGGCGATCGGCGCGAAGCCGGCCGGAACCCTGCCATGCGTCGACCCCAGAATGACGATCAGGAAAAATGCGGTCAGGATGACTTCGATCAGCAGCGCCGATACGAGAGAATATCCACCGGGCGAATGTTCGCCGTAACCATTGGCGGCAAAACCGCCAATGTCAGCTCCGGCCTTGCCGGTGAGGATGACATAAAGCGCCGCGGCCGCGACGATCGCCCCCAGAACCTGAGCCACGATATAAGGCACGAGGTTTGCCGCCGGGAACTTACCCGCAACCGTGAGGCCCACCGAAACGGCCGGATTGAAGTGACCGCCCGAAATGCCGCCAACCGCGTAGGCCATGGTCAGAACCGTCAGACCAAAAGCAAAAGCGACACCAAGGAAGCCGATGCCGAGTTCGGGAAAGCCGGCGGCAAAAACCGCGCTGCCGCATCCTCCGAACACGAGCCAAAAGGTTCCCAGAAACTCCGAAAGAAGTTTGCGACTCATAACACTTCCCCTATGTTACGACTGCATCAACTATTACGTGCAATTTAATCGTAGTCAAGCTAAATTGTGTACTATTCTTTTTTGGTAACGCCCTTTCATTGGAAGCGTTGCGCCATCCACAACCCGAACGACATCGGATGGCCATCGAAGCGAGATTTTCACAGATATTACACTTCAAATAGTCCAACGCTGCGATCTGCCGCGTCGTCCCCTCAAAGGTCATATATCACGTCATCAAAACGATGATTCCAAGTAAAATCGCGAACCTACACTATAAGAAAAAAAATTTTAAATTATTATTCAGCCATTTACAATAAAACATTCTTCAAATATAGTTTATTATATATGTATAAACGATTATGAACATCTGCAAAGACAACAATATAATCCCAGCTGGCATGCAAAATATTACTCTTGATCTGTTTGAAATCTGCTTATCAGAATCCCCTTCGTACGACTTCCATTTCGGGTGACTATCAAGCTCAAAGTTCCAGTTATTGTGTTTATAAAACATAATATCTCGAACTTCTGATATTGTCATAGACACCAAAAAATACACCGTCACATATATATAAAATATTACTAAAATAATGTTCTC
>NZ_JBBHZH010000014.1:0-48554 GCF_049843495.1 Agrobacterium sp. M50-1
GACAGAATATCGTATTTCCGAGGTCCAGAAACGCAAAAAGCCCCACGAAGGGGCTTTGTTGGGATCGCAGGGATCGTTGGTTGCGGGGGCCTGAGTGCGCGGAGACTTGTAAATTGGCAAACATCCAACCGATCAACGACTTATCCGCAAGGTTTAGCTTTACGATCTCGCGGGCAAACGTCGATCCCTAGGCTGTAACAACAATCTTGGGATGATAAGCCGTCCATTCGCCAATCCATGTTGGCTTCAACGAAACGTTCAGCGTGTTCCCATTTGGCGATGTCGCGCCAGCAGACAAAAGCAACTCGCGCTCCCGGCGCGAGCGCGTGGCGCATATGGGTAAACGCCGCTGCAGCATCGTCAAAGAACATCACTCCAAACCGCGAGAACAGGATGTCGAAGGCGCCCTTAGGAAATTCGGTGCTGCTGGCGTCAGCCACTCATAACAGGACCGGTGTATCCTGCGCTAGCACGCGCGCTCTATCGATCAGTTCGGATATGTCCACGCCCAGCACATAGCCCTCCGCGCCGACGCGAGCGGCCAGATCTCGGCTGGACGCCCCCGCGCCGCAGCCGACTTCCAGCACGCGTTCGCCCGTGGCGGGCGCGGCAGCTTCGATCGCAGCCTGGCCGAATCGTGCCATCATGGCATCGAGCCGGACCTGATAGATGCCCCCAGGGCACCCCCCTCTGTCCTTTCCAGTCGGCAGTCTGATCGGCATTTTGCTCTGCCATGCTCACATCCTTCCTTTTCCGATCTGCTCTTAACCAGGCTATGCGTCCATGCGGTCGTTGCCACCGTGCGCGGCCATGAACATGGCGACGGCCGACCGGCAATAGGATTCGATTTCGTTGTCGTCCTCTGCTCTCGCCTCATCGAAGCGTGCGATAATCAGGAGATCAAAGCCTTTGAAAAGCGCGGCAAACAGGCGGGCAGACTGGACAGGATCAGGCACATTCAGAGGCACCTTCGCATGCAATTGACGCAGCAGGGCCTCAATTTGGGCGATCATATGGGCGGGACCGGCTTCGTAATGGATCTTGCTCAACGACTTTTGACATCGGCCGTGACCATGGCTTCGACACTGCGAACGTCCGGGCGCAACAGCTTGCGAAACAGGGATGATCCCACCGCCATGAGCTGATCTTCGGCCGAACCGTCGACGCCTTCAAAAAGGACATGCGGCATTAATTGATGGCAGCGGGCTGCAAATGCTGCGCCGTACGCCCTACTTTCTTCTTGTGGCGCGCGAGTTCCGCGAATGCTTACGGCCGGGAGAGCCCAAACGTCTTCCTGATGCCGCTATCCAATGCCTTGGCTGGAACAAATCGTTTCAGGCGACTGAGAAGCGTAGCCTGCTTTCCAACCGGCCTGCGCATTTTGTGAGGGCCTGTGATCGCTGCCATGATTTCGGCAGCGACAGTCTGAGGACTGCTTGCTGTCCTAATGGCGGAAAGAACGGCCTCATTGGATTTGGCTAATTGGTGAGCGTAGTCGTCAATGCGCGTCTCCGTCCGCTTCGCATTGACATCGAGACTTGTCCTCGTGAACGTCGGCTCAAGCAGGACAGAGCGAATGTTGAATTGCCGAACTTCGTGGTCAAGCGTTTCAGATAGTCCCTCCAGGGCATGCTTGCTGCTGGCATAAAGGCCCATATAAGGTGCGGGGAGGAAGCCGAGGACCGAGCTGACATTGACGATCAGACCGGAGTTCTGCTGCCGCATCGCAGGCAATACCGCTCTTATCATGCGCAGTGGGCCAAAGAGATTGGTTTCAAAAAGGGCCTTCGCCTCATCGTCCGACGTGCTTTCGACCGGCCCGACAAGAGAGACGCCTGCATTGTTCACCACGACATCAATCCGACCTGAACGGGACAGAACCCAATCGACGAATTGCCTCACCGACTCGTCATTGTCCACATCGAGACGTCCGTACTCAACACTAGGAACCGGTCCACTTTTGTCCGGATTGCGTGATCCTGCAAATACCTTGAACCCATTCTGTGACAGCAACCTCACGGTCGCCTGCCCTATACCGGAGGATGCTCCGGTCACCACAACAATCTTGTCTGTGGACATCTACGCTCTCCAAAATTAGCGTTGGATTAGAAATCAATTTAGATTTCGTTTGTAATCTATAACTCAGTTAGATTGCAAGCGAAATAAAACGCATTTGCAGAAATTGAGGAGGCGGATGGTCAGTCCACACGACACATGGGTGAGTCGTCTCGACGCAGGAAACATCGGTCGAGTTAATGCGGCGGTTCTCGCCTGAAGAGTAACAGGTGTGACGGATGCTTATGGCGTCAAGTCACGCCGTTCGCCTGTCCGCTGGTGGATTGCCCAGCGCACGCTGGAACGCGGACCGTTGCTCGCCTCTTTCGACGTAGTCCTGCAAGCCAGGGCTATCCAGCAGAATATCAGAGTGCTTGAGCGGCCGCAGTACGCTCACCATAATGAGATCACCGGCGCTGAACTGAGCCCCCTCAAGCCACTCTTTCCCTCCAAGCGTATCGCCCAGTTCCTGGAGCCGCTGACTGAGATGACCAACGCTGCCGGAGGCGATACAGGGTTCGATCGTATTAACCGCTGCAAACATCCACATGATGGAACGCGAGCGCGCATTCGCTTCATCGGGAAGGAGGCCGGCGAAACGCTGTGCTATGTGAAGCACGATCGCACCGGATTCGAAAAGAATGAGATCGCCCTCCTGGTAGATCGGCATCTGGCCGAACGGCTGCATTTCCAGATATTCGGGGCGGCGCATCTCGGAAAAAGTCAGGTGCCGTAGAGTGTAAGGCTGTCCGACTTCCTCAAGAGCCCATCTTACACGCATATCGCGGTGGTATCCTCTGCCCCCATCCGGAGGATTTTTAAAAATTGAGACGATAGGGTTCATGTAAAGGCTCCTCATTGGCAGGATTGAAGCGGGACGAAGACATGGCTTCCGAAAGGGTTCAGTGGGCACACAAAACACACGCCACTCTCGCCAAAGCAGTATGGCCCCTCCGCAGCATCATCTGCTGCGGAGGCGCGGGTTGGCTATTCCGCAGCAAGCGAATGTTGAGCTGTTTCCGTATTCCCGTGCTCCGTCGGATGCATTTCTGCCTTGGGCGGCTTGACGCGGAACCATGCAGCATAGAGTGCCGGCAGGAAGAGCAGGATGATGAGCGTGCCCACCGCCGTTCCGCCGATAAGCGTGTAGGCCATCGAACCCCAGAAAACCGAATGCGTCAGGGGAATGAAGGCAAGGACCGCGGCAAGCGCTGTCAGGATGACGGGCCTCGTTCGCTGCACCGTGGCTTCAATCACGGCATGATAGTCGTCCAGACCCGCGGCCTTGTTCTCCTTGATCTGCTCGGTGAGGATCAACGTGTTGCGCATGAGGATGCCCGCCAGGCCGATAAGACCCAGGATCGCGTTAAACCCGAAAGGCTGGTTGAACAGGATCAGGGTCGGCACGACGCCTGCAAGACCGAGCGGTGCCGTCAGCATCACCATCGTCATCGTCGACAGGCTGCGGACCTGAAGGATGATGACGATCAGGGTCGCTGCGATCATCAGTGGGAACACCTTCACCAGGGCAGTATTCGCCTTGAGTGATTCCTCTATATTGCCACCCATCTCGATCGTGTAACCAGCGGGCATAGATGCAATGAGCGGCTGAAGAGAGGTCATCACCTGTTGCGAAACCTCCGGCGGTTGGGTCGCCTCGTTAATGTCGGATCGGACCGTCACCACAGGCGTTCTGTCACGACGCTTGAGGATCGGCTCTTCGAAGCGCACCTCCGTGTGGCCGATCTGATCGAGCGGGATCGCACGGCCGTCTCTTGTCACGAGCGAGAAGTCGGCTAGCCTTGCAGGATCGAGGCGGATTTCACCGGCACTTCTCGCCACGACAGGAACGTTTCGGATGTTCTCACGAACTTGCGTGACGGGAACACCACTCAGCAGGAGCTGTATCTGCTGGGCAGCCTCGGCGGACGACATGCCGATGAGGTTCAGGCGATCCTGATCAGGAACGAACCGGACAACAGGTGTACGGTTACCCCAGTCACGGTTGGCATTTCTGACGTCAGGTACCGAGCTCATGAGAGCAAGTGCCTGCTCGGAGATTTTGTACAGCTCTTCGGCGTCCGGTCCTTTGATCCGAAACTCGACGGGGAATGGCGTGTAGGGGCCAAAGACGAGTTGCGTCACACGGACGAATGCCTCGGGCGCCAGCCCTTGCGCAACGGCTTCCCGCAGACGCAGTTTCAGCGCCTCACGCTCATGTGCGTCGGATGTCAGCACAACGATCTTCGCAAAGGCAGGATCGGGCAGTTCGGGCGCCATGGCGAAGAAAAAGCGGGGCGCACCCTGGCCGATGTAGCTGGTCGCGATCTTCGTTTCGGGCTGCTGCTTCAACCAGGCCTCGAGCTTCTTTACCGTGGCTGTCGTCGTTTCGATGCTCGTGCCTTCAGGCATGCGAACTTCGACAAGAACCTCAGGGCGGTCCGATGTGGGGAAGAATTGCTGCTTCACCGCGCCCATCCCGACGACCGACAGCGCCATGACGACGCCGACCACGGCACAGGTCAGGAACTTGTGCTTGACGGTGAATTCGATCGCACCGCGCAGGCGTCTGTAGTTCGGCGTATCGTAAATCGCATGATGACCGCCTGCTACCGGCTTGATATCGGGCAACAGCTTTACACCGAGATAGGGCGTGAAGATCACCGCCACGAACCAGGAAACAATCAGTGCGAAACCGACGATCCAGAAGATGTTACCGGCATATTCACCCGCCGCAGAGGCGGCAAAACCGACGGGCATCAGGCCGATTATGGTCACAAGCGTGCCCGACAGCATCGGTGCCGCAGTATGGCTCCAGGCATAGGCAGCCGCCTTGATGCGGTCCATGCCCTCTTCCATCTTCACGACCATCACCTCGATGGCGATGATGGCGTCATCGACAAGCAGGCCAAGTGCCAGGATCAATGCACCGAGCGTGATGCGGTCGAAGAACCGCCCCGTCTCGAGCATGATGATGAAGACCACAGCGAGCGTCAGCGGAACGGCCAGAGCCACGACGATGCCCACCCGCCAGCCGAGCGCAATGAGACTGACGAAGAGCACGACGCCGAGGGCCATGGCGAACTTCACCATGAATTCACCCACCGCCGCGTCAATGTTGACGGCCTGATCGCTGACCTTCGTCAGTGTTATGCCAAGGGGTAATGACTGTGCAATCTGGCCGGAGCGTTGCTCTAACGCCTTGCCAAGCTCCAGACCATTCCAGCCCTGCTGCATGACCACGCCGAGCATGATGGCCGGCTCGCCGTCATGACGGATGACATAGCTTGCCGGCTCCTGATAACCCCGGCGTACCTCAGCAATATCGGAAAGCTTGAACGCACGGCCGGAAGCGACGATGGGCGTATCAGCGATAGACTGAATACTGTCATAGGCACCGTCGAGACGAATGAAGACCTGCGGACCCTGCGTATCTATCGAGCCAGCGGGCGTAACGGTATTGCGCCGTTGAAGCGCTGCGGCAATGTCCTGAGGTGATATGCCGAGCGTAGCGAGCTTCTCGTAGGAGAACTCTACGAATATCTGCTCCGGCTGTTCGCCGAGAATGTTGATTTTCTTCACGCCTGGAACATGGAGCATATCCTGCCTGATCTTTTCGGCCTCCCGGACGAGATCGCGCATCGGCATGCCCTGCGCCTTGAGAGCGTAAAGGCCGAAGCTGACGTCGGAATATTCATCGTTCACGAACGGCCCCAGAACACCCTGCGGCAGGTTTCTGGCTTCATCGCCAAGCTTCTTGCGCGCCTGATAAAATTCTTCGGCGACGGCGCTTGGCGGCGTATTGTCCTTGAGCGTGACGGTAAGATAGGCAAAGCCGGGGCGCGTCGTTGTCTCGACCCGGTCGTACCAGGCCAATTCCTGAATGCGCTTCTCCAGCGGCTCGGCAACGAGATCCTGCATCTCGCGCGCGGTTGCGCCCGGCCAGACAGTCGTGACAGTCAATGTCTTAATGGTAAAGGAGGGGTCTTCAGCGCGTCCCAGCTTGACGAAGGCATAGACGCCGGCAAGCGACAGAAGGACGATGAAGAACAGCGTCACGGCGCGTTCGCGAACCGCAAGGGCGGACAGATTGAGGTTCATCAGTTTGCCGCCTCTTTTGTGCCAACGCTGGTGCGAACTTGCGCTCCATCCTTCAGAAGATGTGCGCCAAGCGCAATGACCTCCTCTCCCGGTTTGACGTTAGTGACGACCACATTCTCTTCGCTCACGCGCTCTACGTTCACATCACGAAACTTCACGACAGACGATTGCTGATCGATCACCCAGACGCCTGTCCGCGTCCCGTCATCCAACAGGGCGCCTATCGGCAGTTCGGCATGATTCTGCACATCCCTGTTCGCGATTTCGATGGTAACGGTCGCCCCCAGGGGCGCATTCGCAGCCCCCCCTTCAAGCACCCAGCGCGTTTCATAGGTGCGGGTCTGCTGATCGGCAGAATCGGAGATTTGGCGCAGCTCGGCCTTCTCCACATTATTTCTGCCGTACACCGATGCGGAAGCCTGAACCCCGATTTCAGGGCGCATGGTTTCAGGGAGCCAGACAATTGCTTCGCGCGGACCAGACTTCGCGAGCCGCACAACCGGCTGCCCGGCGGTTACCACCTGGCCCGGCTCCCCGAGCGTCTCGACAATGGTTCCATCTGCATCGGCAACAAGAACCGCATATTTTGCTTCGTTTTCCGCGACATCTGCGTCAGCCTGAGCGGCGGCCAACTGCGCCGTCGCCGTATCCAGCAGGGCTTTCGATCGTTCATATTGCTGCGTCGAGGCAGCAGAGGTCTTCACCAGCACGGCAAAGCGTTTCTCATCGGCTTTCGCTTGGACAAATGTCGCCTGTGCCGCAATGACGGCGTTTCGCTTGGCGGTCAGAGCAAGGCGAAGATCGGTCTCGTCAAGCCTCATCAATGGCTGGCCAGCGCTTACCTGCTCCCCGACGTCGACGAAACGTTCAACGATCTTGCCGGGAACGCGAAAGCCGAGATTACTCTGGACCCGGGCACCAACGGTTCCGGTAAAGCTACTGCTCGAATTGCCAGGAAGCCTGGCCGTCGCGAGGTTGACCAGTGGCGCCAAGGTCCGGGGATCGGCAGCCTTTGCCTCTGGCGCCTGCGCCGGAAGCAGCAGTGCTGCGGCTCCGCCTGCGGCCAGCGCCAGCACTGCTGCTGCAGTGACAACAAGTTTCCGTTTCATTTCATCGCCCCTTCTTGACGGCCTGTTCAAAAATATTAGATTGCACTCTAACTCTAAAAGACATATAGATGTCAAATGAAATCTAATTGGAGGTCCACATGCGAGTGAGCCGCGTACAGGCAGAAGAAAACCGCGAGAGGGTGATCAACGTCGCCAGCCGGTTGTTTCGAGAGCATGGTTTCGACGGAATCGGGCTCAAGGATCTGATGAAGGGTGCAGGCCTCACCCAGGGTGGCTTCTACAAGCAGTTCGCATCAAAGGACGATCTTGCGGCACTCGCATCACGGCGTGCTCTCGAGAGCGCCACGAGAAGGTGGTCTGATGCCGCAGCAGACACATCAGATCCGCTGGAATCGATTATCGGCTTCTACCTCTCCAAAGATCATAGTGGCGAGAAGGCCGAAGGATGCCCACTTGTTGCTCTCGGCGCCGACGCGGCGCGTCAAACTGCCGAAGTTCGTCGCCCGTTTGAGGATGGTATCCGGGCGCATTTCGAGGTGCTCGAAGAGCTGATCGGAGACGATGGCGATGGAGCTCGAAGCGAAAAGGCTATGGCAATATTGTCCATGATGGTCGGTGCGGTGACGCTGTCCCGAATCATCGAGGATGAACTGCTATCGACGAGAGTACTCGATGCGGCAGCGAGCGAGGTCCGGCGCATTGCTGGCCACGATGCCAGCGACTGACAGACAGTTTTTGGATATTCGCCGCCGATTGCTGGCACAGCTCAGCCGAAGCCGCACGCCTATCGGGAGAGAATAGCGCGAACCGCATGTCCCACGTTCACGACCAGTCATTCGGTCGGACGCCGAAGGCATGTCAAATTTTTAATCGTAAACAGGTGGAAATACAAATGCGTCGTGTCGTTGTCACGGGAATGGGAGCCGTCAGCCCCCTTGGTGCAAATGTCGATATCTCCTGGTCCCGGCTCCTTGCTGGCAAAAGCGGAATCCGGCGACTGGGTGACGACATCGTCGGGGATTTGCCGTCAAAAATCGGAGGCGTGGTCCCTTCCCTGGCTGACGATCCTGAAGGAGGATTTGATCCTGACAGGACGCTGCCCTCGAAGGATCAACGCAAGGTCGACCGCTTCATCATCTTTGCGCTGGCAGCGGCGGAAGAGGCTCTCGCGCAGGCGAACTGGAAGCCAGCTTCCGAAGAAGAAAGACTGAGAACGGCGACAATCATCGCATCGGGCATCGGTGGCTTTCCCGCGATAACGGAGGCTGTACGTACCGTCGATCAACGCGGCGTCCGCCGTCTTTCGCCCTTCACCATTCCATCCTTTCTCGTGAATCTCGCTGCCGGACAAGTCTCTATCCGGCATGGCTTTAGAGGCCCGCTGGGAGCACCGGTGACGGCATGCGCTGCCGGCGTTCAGGCGATTGGCGATGCAGCGCGACTGATCAGGTCCAATGAAGCCGACATTGCGGTTTGTGGCGGAACCGAGGCCTGTGTGAACATTGTCAGCCTTGGTGGTTTCGCAGCCGCAAGATCACTATCGACAGGCTTTAACGAGACCCCGGCCAAGGCCTCACGTCCTTTCGACACGGCGCGCGACGGCTTCGTGATGGGTGAAGGCGCGGGCATTCTCGTCATTGAAGCGTTAAGCCACGCCCTTGCTCGCGGTGCAACGCCGATAGCAGAACTCGTTGGATATGGAACGACCGCCGACGCCCATCATATTACCTCCGGGCCGGAAGATGGAAGCGGCGCCCGCAGGGCAATGCAAATCGCCATCGCGCAGGCGGGTATCGCGCCGCACGAAATCGGCCATCTAAACGCACATGCGACTTCGACCCCGGTTGGAGATCTCGGAGAGCTCAGAGCAATCAAGAGCCTGTTCGGCCAAAGGAAGTCGATCGCTGTCAGCGGCACGAAGTCGGCGACGGGGCACCTGCTGGGGGCCGCCGGCGGCCTTGAGGCTATTTTTACGATCCTGGCGCTCCAGCACCAGATCGCGCCCCCGACCTTGAATCTCAGTTCACCGGACCCTGAGGCCAATGGCATCGACTTTGTCGCAAACGATGCCCGACCCATTGATGTTGAATATGCGATATCCAATGGCTTCGGCTTCGGCGGCGTTAATGCCAGCGCTGTGTTTCGACGCTGGCCGAGGAGAGGCAATCGTACGCCATTAGCCGACTAACCCCCGCGCGTGGTCCCCTTTGAACAAAGTCTCTACCAGGACGCTCCCATTATGCAACCAACGACTGTCGTTTCACCACCCGGCATAACGCTCCTCAAGCCAAGGATCGCCGTCATCGGCGTCGGCGGTGGGGGCGGCAATGCCGTCAATAACATGATCATGCAGGATCTCGAGGGTGCGGAGTTTATCGTTGCGAACACCGATGCCCAGGCCCTGTCGATGTCAAAAGCGCCACGGCTTATCCAGCTTGGCCCGACCGTCACGCAGGGGCTTGGTGCAGGTTCAGTAGCTGATATTGGACAGGCAGCAGCCGAAGAGTCGATCGACGAGATCATGGATCACCTCCACGGAACACATATGTGTTTCGTGACGGCGGGCATGGGGGGCGGAACGGGAACAGGTGCCGCACCCGTTATCGCCCATGCTGCGCGCAAGGCAGGCATACTGACGGTCGGCGTCGTCACCATGCCCTTCACATTCGAAGGTACCCAGCGAATGCGAACAGCGCGGCAGGGAATCGAGCGTCTCAGCGAATGCGCGGATACGGTGATCGTCATCCCCAATCAGAACCTGTTCCGGATTGCCGATGCGAAGACAACCTTTGCTGATGCCTTCGAAATGGCAGATGATGTGCTGCATGCCGGGGTCAGTTCCGTCATCGATCTGATCGTCAAGGAAGGATTGATCAATCTCGACTTCGCCGATGTAAGGTCAGTCATGCGTGACATGGGCCGGGCGGTCATGGGCACGGGCGAGGCAACGGGAGACGCCCGCGCCCGACATGCCGCCGAGGCAGCGATTGCCAATCCGCTGTTCGATGAAGCGTCCGTCAGGGGAGCGAAAGGCCTTCTCGTCTCGATCTCCGGCGGACCGGACATGACCCTTTTTGATGTCGACGAAGCGGCAACGCGTGTTCGCGAGGAAATCGATGACGACGCCAGTATCGTCGTCGGCGCAACATTCAATGATGCGCTTGAGGGGCAGCTAAGGGTCTCGGTCGTCGCCACCGGATTGAGACAACCAGCAGAGGTGATCCACCTTTCGGAGCGAAGGGCGTGATGCTGGCTCATACCATGGAGATTTGAAATGTTGAAGCGTTTTCGAGAAATATGGCGATCGTGGGAAGATGCCGTCCTGGGTATCGACGATCCGCAGGGAGACTCCCTCATCGCGCTGGAAAAACGGCTGGCCCGGCTGGAGACCGAAGTGGCTGGATTAAAGGCACAGCCCCACGAGGAGGTAGTGCGGGAAGACGGCGCCGAAAATAAAGGGTGATGGCTGTATAAACCGGCTCAGTTCCGCGTGGAAACCAACAGATAAGTTTACAGTGCCCTTGCGACGCCACCCATAAAGCTGCGAGGGATCCAGGCCTTCAGACCGGGCAACCGCCGCGACATTCGCCCCAGGCTGCAGCGTCGCGGCGACGATCCGTGCCTCTTCGTCATCCGACCAGGCACGCGGCTTGCGCCGTCTTCGCACGGGCTCCGCGGTCAAAACCTCAATGGTTAGAGGGTGGATGCCGCCGGCAGCGAATTGATCTTGAGCAGGGGTCCGACTGGCGACGCCTAGATCGCCTGTGGTTTGAAGTCGCTCTTGGCGACTGGCATGACGGCTTGGAGCAGTGCCACAGACTTCTCCAGACCTTCCAGGCTGTTCAGAAGGACGTCTTCATGCTCGATGGAAAGCCAGCCGTCGTAGCCTGCCATCTTCAGCCTGTAGCAGAATTGCCGCCACCATTCCTCTCCGTGGCCGAAACCGAGCGTGATATAGGACCAGCTCCTGGCGGGAATATCCATCAGGCTTCCATTCTCCAGGAGGCTGCCTACGGCCTGTTTCGGGGAGTTCAGGAATGTGTCCTTGGCATGGACGTGATAGACGGCTTCGCCGAGCGCTTCCGCCGCCACAAGAGGATCGGCACCCATCCAGAAAAGATGGGAGGGGTCCAGGTTTGCACCGATGACCGGGCCTACCGCCTCACGCAGCCTGAGCAGGGACGGAACGTTATAGACGCACTGGTTGCCATGAAGTTCCAGCGCGATGCGTTCGACCCCGTGTTCTTTTGCCAGCGCAGCGATCCTCGTCCAGTACGGGATAAGTTTCTCCTCCCATTGATACCGGAGTATGGCCTGCGTTTCGGGAGGCCAGGAGGAAACCACCCAGTTCGGCATGGTGTCCGTTGCGTTTCCGGCGGGGAGGCCCGACATGGAGCAGACAGTACTAATCCCGAGCTCGCCGGCCGCTCGGATCGTATCCTCAAGCCCCTGCCCTTGCGCGGGGTCAGTCGGATGCAACGGGTTTCCGTTGGCGTTGAGGCTAATGACCTCCAGTCCACGGTCAGCGAAGGATGCGAGGAAGTCCTTCCGCACGTTGCCGTCCTTCAATATCCCCGGCAGATCAAAGTGCGGAGCGGTGGACCAGCCGCAGGTGTTGACTTCTACTCCGGAAACCCCGAGCCGGCGGGCATGGTCGAGCATCTCATCGAACGGCAGGCCGCCCAGACTGTCTGAAACAAAACCCAGCTTCATGCGTAGAACTCCGGCTTCATGATCATCTCCACGGGCATCTTGTGTCCCTTGTTCAGCGCTTGCACCCCCGCCTCGGCGACGACGGCGGCGCAGTACCCGTCCCAGCTGCTGGACGCCGTCTCTGGGAACAAGCCGCTCTCCGCAAAGCGCAGGAATGCCCTGTTCTGACGCCGGTAGGCCTCATGGTAGCGGCCACGCCAGTCGGCCTCGTAACTCGTGCTCTGTCCCAGATCGCGGTCCACCCGCGTGTAGTTCACCGGGTTCATCGCTATGGTCGCCTTTTCGCCCACCAGTTCGGCGCGAACATCGTAGCCATAGGCTGCGTTGTTGTTGATCTCGATGTTGACAAGCTGGCCATCCGCCGTCTCAAGCACCATATGAACGGGCGCGACGAGGGAGTCGGAGCGCTTCGGCTGGAACGCAGAAATCGAAATGTATTCGGTGCCAAGGACATGGCGCACCACGTCGAATTCATGGGGTGCCGAATTGGTAATAGCCATCGCACCGGTAAAGTCGGCAGCCGGGGTCGCCACGTTGCGGTGGAAGTTATGCATCATGAGGGCTCGGCCGATCGCGCCATCCTGCACGGCTCGCTTCATCTCGACGTACGACTGATCGAAGCGGCGCATGAAGCCAAGCATGATGAAGCGTTCACCAGCCTGCTCCTCCGCCTTGAGGATATCGAGGCACTCCGATGACGATTGCGAAAGGGGCTTTTCACAAAGGACCCGCTTGCCCGCCTTGATGCAGGACAACGAAAGGGTCGCGTGCGTAAAGTCCGGGCTGGCGATGATGATCGCATCGACGTCCTGTCGTGCCGCGATACCATCCGGATTCACATCTACATCGCGAGCGCCGTAGCGGTCAGCGACTTTCCTCGCCCGATCAGAGTCCATGTCGCACACGACCTGGAGCGTTGCGCCCGGCAGATCTTCCGCCACGATCTTTGCATGGTCTGCCCCCATCAATCCCGCCCCGATGATTGCGATCCTGGTACTCATTTTCTATGATCGTCCTGTAACTGATGAAAGGGATGGCCGGCGCAAGCAGAGCACCGGCCTGTATCGTTGCGTGCCGGGCCTCGTTTCCCGACGCGCTTCCCTTGGGAGGGTTATTTCTTTGCGTACTGATCAACGTTTTGCTTGGTGATCGAAGCAAACGGAACCAGCTTTTCCGCCGGCGCCTGTTCGCCCTTCTTCAGGCCCTCAACAACCTCAAAGGCAGCCTTGGCCTGCCCTGCTGCATCCTGGAAGATCGTCTGGGACATCGTGCCGGCCTTGATGGCGTTAAGCGCGTCGGCCGTGCCGTCGACGCCCGAGATCAGTACGCCCTTAAGGCGATTGGCTCCCTGCAGGGCTTCGAGAGCACCAAGCGCCATCTGATCGTTGGCAGCGACGATGGCATCGAAGTTCGGGAAGCTCTGGATCCAGTCTTCCGTGACCTTCATGCCCTCGGCGCGATCATAGTTGCCCGATAGGCTTGCGAGCGTCGTAACATCCGATCGGCCGAGCGCATCCTCAAACCCCTTCTTCCGCTCCTGCGTGTGGGAGAGACCCGGCGTGCCTTCGAGATAGAGAATCTTCGCATCTTTCGGCAGATTCGCCTTCATGTATTCGCCCTGAAGACGGCCGGCATCGATGTTCTTTGAACCCACAAATGTATATTTGCCGCCAGCAGACTGGATCCCGAGAGCGATCACGGGAATGCCCGCCTCATTGGCCTTCTCAACTCCAGGCACAATGCCCTGATAGTCGACCGGCACGACAACGATGGCATTGACCTTCTGCGCGATGAAGTTATCGATCTGGTCGAGCTGCTTGCTGACATCGTTATTCGCGTCAGAGAAATTGACCGTCACTGCCGGGTCAGATTTGGCAGCCTCGATGAAGGCGTTCTTACGTGCCATGACGAACACGTCGGTGTCGGCCATGTTGGCATAACCGACGACAAACTTGTCGGCTGCTGTTTCGGCGGTTGCGGCGGTTGCGGCGGTTGCGGCGGTTGCGGCGGTTGCGGAAAGCGCGGCCAGAGAGACTGCGCAGGCGAAAGCAAATTTTGCGATAATTTTCATGGTTTCCTCCCAAAGGGTGTGTGTTGGTGCAGGGGCGGAAATCCCGCCGACACAGAGTTATTTCCGGGACCGAAGGTCCCTGGAACGGGTTTATGCCTTCTTCTTGCCGCGGGCTGATTTCGTCCAAACATCAAGGATCACCGCGATCGCAATGATCAGACCCTTAATGATCTGCTGCCAGTAGGAGCTGACATTCATGAGATTGAGGATGTTGTTAATAACGCCGATGATCATGGAGCCAATGATCGTACCGGTGATGGTTCCGGTCCCCCCCATCAGACTGGTACCACCGACAACCACGGCCGTGATCGCGTCAAACTCATAGCCAACGCCGCCTGCGGGCTGGCCGGAATTGATGCGCGACATCAGAACAATGCCGGCGACGGCACAGAGGACGCCATTGAAAATGAACGCCTTGATGACGATGCTGTCGGGGTTGATTCCAGAGGCAAGTGCGGCGCGCTGATTCCCGCCGACGGCATAGACGTATCGACCGAACTTAGTTTTGTTGAGCAGAAGCCACGACAGGACGACCACTACCGCCAGAATGAGCACGGAGATGGGGACTGGGCCTAGTGAACCCTGTCCTATGATCTTGAAGTCACCGAGGCCAGTTACGGGCGATCCGCCCGTATAGAGCAGTACGGTTCCACGTGCGACCGTCGTCATGGCAAGCGTCATAATGAACGAGGGGATTCGGAAGAACGTGATTACGAAGCCGTTGATCGTGCCAGTTATGACACCCACGACAAGACCGGCTGCCACCGCAAGTACGATGCTGCCGGTCATCGACATCACGCTTGCCGCGATTACCCCGCAAAGAGCAAGAACCGAGCCGAGGGAAACGTCAATATGCCCCAGGATGATGACGAAGGTGATGCCACAGGCCAAAAGACTGACAACGACCACCTGTCTCAGAACGTTAGTGAGATTTGCTTCCGTCAAAAACGTCGGGCTCAACATCGAGGCCAAGATGCAGATGCCGACGAAGATCAGGACGGTGCCGTACTTGCGGTAGATCTGGGAGAAGCTCATCTCCCGTAGACCCCGCAACACCCGTCCCTCCCGCTTTTCTGCTCCTGCTACTGGATCTATACTCATCAATGTCCTCCCGTGGCGAGGCGCATGATGCTTTCCTGCGTCGCCTCGCTCCTTGTAAGTTCACCGGTCACCCGGCCTCCGCTCATCACCACCACGCGGTCACTCATCCCGAGAATTTCGGGCAGCTCGGATGAGATCATGATGATCGCGAGCCCTTGGCGGGCGAATTCGGTCATGAGCTTGTGAATTTCCGATTTGGATCCCACGTCGATCCCGCGCGTAGGCTCATCGAGAATGAGAAGCTTCAGATCGCCCAGCAGCCATTTCGCAAGAACGATCTTTTGCTGGTTGCCGCCGCTCAAGTTCTCCACAGTCATCGCTGTGTTGGGCGTTTTGATCTGCAGCATCTTGATCATGCGCTGCGCAGCGCTTTCCTCCTGCCGTTTGCTGATGAACAGCCGCGAGGTGAACTTCTGGAGGTTTGCCAAAGAGATATTTTCGCCCACGGACCGGCACAGAACCAGGCCCTCCGACTTGCGATCCTCGGACACCATGGCAATGCCGCTGGCGATCGCGTCCCTCGGCGAGCCAAGCTTCAAAGCAGCGCCGTTCAGTCGGACCACTCCGGCGTCGGCGCCATCAAGTCCAAAAATCACGCGTGCGACCTCGGTTCGGCCGGCACCTATGAGACCCGATAAGCCTACAATCTCGCCAGCACGAACATTGAAGCTCACGTTTTCGAAGACGTCGTGGCGGGTCAGGTTTTCGACCGACAGGACGACCTCACCGATCGGCACTTCTTCTTTGGGAAATACCTCGGAAATCGTCCGCCCGACCATCTGAGAGATAAGCGTGCCTGTATTGTATTCACTAGCCGGTCCCGCGGCGATATATTGACCGTCGCGCATGACGGTAATGTCGTCGGCTATCTGGAAGATCTCATCCATCTTGTGCGTGATATAGATGATGGCGACACCAGCGGCTTTCAGCTCGGCGATCTGCCGGAAGAGCATCGCGACTTCGGTGTCGCTGATTGCTGATGTCGGCTCGTCCATGATGACAAGAGAGGCTTCGCGCGAGATTGCCTTGACGATCTCGACGAGTTGCATGGTCGCGATCGACAGTTCGCGCATTTTCATTTCGGGGCTGTAACGCAGGCCTACGCGGGCGAGCAGGACCTTTGTTTCGTTGTTCATCCTGTCGAAGTCGACGAACTTGGACAGAAGCCCGGTTTCGGCGCGGACAGGTTCGCGACCGAGAAAGATGTTTTCGGCGATCGTCATATCGAGCACCGGGCTAAGCTCCTGATGTATCATGGAAATGCCGCGATCGAGTGCCGCTGCAGCATTCTGATGATCCAGCTTTTCGCCCCGAAAATAGATCTCGCCGCCATCGATCGCGTACATACCGCTCAGAATCTTCATAAGGGTCGATTTGCCCGCGCCGTTCTCGCCAACGAGCACGTGCACGGTGCCGGCACGGACCTGGAGGTTCATCTCGTCAAGCGCGAGCACACCGGGGAAGGCCTTGGTGATCGACCGCATCTCAAGGACAAAGTCGTTTTCGTCATTTATAGGCGCGCGAGCGCCGTCGCCGCCCGACAGCGGCGCCACCTTCAAGGTCGCGGACATGAAAGGTTTTCCTCCAAATGAAAGGACTCTCCCAAGTCCTCTCTGCCTTAACGGCGGTATTTCATGACGAACAAATCACTAAAACTGACCTGATTGTCAACTTATGGATGGATTTTACTCTCAAATACTCTCATAATTAATTTCATTTTATGAGAGGCTTCGATGTCCCGACCGACGATCCCAGATCTTGCCAAAGCTGCCCGCGTGAGTATTTCAACGGTCGATCGCGTTTTGAATGGCCGCGACCCAGTCCGCTCGCAGACCGCCGAGCGGGTTCTCAATGCCGCCCGGGAGATAGGCTATCACGGAGTCACGGCGATTGAGCGGCGGTTGGAACACGACAAGCCAGTTATCAAGTTCGGTTTCCTTCTCAAGCAGTCGCATCGAAAGCTTTACCAGATGTGGGGGGAGCTGCTGACGGCGGCCGTAGAAGCTTTTCCGGATGCGCATGGGCGACCGATCGTGAGGTTTATGAACGATCTCGCACCAGACAAAGCTGCAGAGGCAATCTACTCCCTCAGCCGGGAGGCCGACGTGATTGGGATAATTACGTCAGATCATCCGCAGGTGAACCACGCCGTAGACGGTCTTGCCGCCGAAGGCATTCCCGTCGTGACGATGATCTCCGACCTCTCAACTGCCGCGCGCGCGGCCTATGTCGGCAACGACTGCGTCAAGAAGGGTCGGACCGCGGCTTGGTTCATAGCGGGACTCAATGCCAACGGCGGCAAGGTCGCTGTCTTCGTTGGTAGCCATAGGTATTTGGCCCAAGAGCTTAACGAAATGGGATTCCGGTCGTATTTTCGAGAAAGCGCGCCCGGCTTTCAAATGCTGGAAACGGTCGCCACTCTTGAGGAACCCGAAATCGCATATGAAGCCACTTGCCGTCTTCTCCAAACCGAACAGGATTTGGTCGGACTTTACGTCGCCGGCGGCGGCATCACCGGCGTGATGCAAGCCCTTCGCGAGAACGGCGGGCCTGTGGCAGAACGCCTGGTCGTCATTGCTCACGAGCTGACGAATGAAACGAGGGCAGGTCTTGCGGAGGGGTTGATCAAGGTGGTCCTATCCCATCCTGCAAGGCTACTGGCGGAGACTCTGGTCCGAGCCATGGCAGAAGCGCTTGACGCTGATAGACCAACGACTCTTTCTCAGCACATTATTCCCTTTGAGTTTTATTCTGCGACAAACATCTAGCGCAACATTGATTGCTGGCACCGGCGATGATCCGTCCGCGTCGCAATCCGCGGGTTGCGTCGGACACTTTTTATGCAAGCGCGTGACCACCAAAGCGGTAAACCGGGCCCTTCGGGCCGATCGCCTCGACGTTTCGGGGCTGGTCAGTGTCTTGCCCTTCAGTCGCACAGTTATCGACTCTCCGCACTCGGAGCTGAAGGTAAGCAAATGTGTCCGAGACAAGCCGTGAAGTTTCCGAATATCCGAGCGGCGAGACACGAGCCAACAAACTCGGCAATAGCAGCTTTCCCTCACGGTAGGTGTACTGCGAGACTCAGGAATCGATATCCTATCTGTAGGTTGCGTTGAGTTTCACGTGCTGCCGGAAAACGCGTCTGAATTCGCGGTAACTCTCAAACCCAAGAGAGATCGCCAACCGAACCACCGTCGATTGGGTGACGGAACAACAAACAGCAAGGGAATTTGCTGTCCCGAAGGCGACGACTTCCGGGCAAGCGACAGCAGTTCGCGCTACTCTCTCTTGATGGCTCGATAGCCTCAAGCTTTTGACCTCAAGCATGTTTCTCAAATCAAATACTGTTTTGGGCTTCTGAACTGTTGATTTCGTTGCCATGACGATTGTCTTTCGCCCCGCCGATGCGTTTCTGAGTGGCTGATTTTTCCAATACCTATGTGATGGCAGGAGCAATATCGGCCCCTGCCATCTATGCCTTCAAATCACAGGAACCGGCTGTTTTTTCGACACGGATTCAATCGCAGCAAGTGCAATCGCCAGAGCGTTGCGAGCATCAGCTCCTGTTGGTGCATTCTGAACAACGCCGCTACGAACCGCATCGACAAAGGAAGCAAGCTGCGCCGTATAGGCCTGAACGAAGTGGTCCGTATCGCGCCGCCATGTGTCGTTGGATACGCCAGTAGCGTCGAACAGCGTCATGCTAGAACGTCGTACGTCGCCCATCGCAACCATTCCGCCGGAGCCGAATACTTCGCCGCGAATATCGTAGCCGTACATTGCAGAGAAGTTTGCTTCCGCAACCGCGATCGAGCCGTTGTCAAAACGAATATTGACGACGGCGGTATCGAGGAAGCCTGTATTGCGTGCGTCCGAGCGAACCAGCGCATCTGCCATTGCGAACACTTCTACAGGCTTTGCGCCGGCGTTCAACCAAAGCAGGGTGTCGAAGTCGTGGATCAACGTTTCATAAAAGATGGTCCACAAAGGAATCCTGCCTGGGTCGCCGCCGAACGGACCAGGATCACGCGTTAGCGACCGGATGAGTTGAACTGCGCCGACCTTTCCGGCATCGATCGCTTCGCGGCCTTCGGCAAATGCCTGGTCCCAGCGACGATTAAAACCGACCTGCAGCGGAACGCCTGCGGCCTTTGCGGCTGCAATGCCGCGGTCCGCATCTTCAAGCGTGAGCGCCATTGGCTTCTCGCAGAATATCGCCTTGCCGGCCTCCGCAGCCTGCACGAGGATATTGGTGTGAAAGCGTGCGGGTGTCGCAATGATGACCGCATCCAGACCGGGGTGAGAAAGCACTTCTGCAACGTCGGTGTAAGAAGCGTCGGCGCCCAGCCTCTCCGCAAGCTTTGCAGCGGCTCCGGGGGCGGGGTCGGCGACGGCTATCAGCTCCGCGTCCACGAGCCTTTTTGCGACACTCTCACCATGAAACGAACCGATGCGCCCTGCCCCGATAAGTCCGACGTTGACTGTTTTGACCTTGGTCATGATTTTTAGTCCTGTTTTTGAAATCAGAGAGTGAAGGCTTCGCGGAAGGCAGCAAGCGCGGCGTCAGCATCTCCGGATGCCCATGCTTCCATCCCGATCGGGCCGGAGTAGCCCATGTGGCTCAGGGCTCTTGCGATCCCCTTCCAGTTCACTTCGCCGGTACCCGGCTCAAATCGCCCGGGTACATCGGCCACCTGAATCTCACCGATCCACGGCAGGCTCCTGCGGCAAAGTTCGATCAGGTTCCCCTCACCGATCTGCGCGTGGTAGAGGTCCAGGTTCAAACGCAGGCGCGGATGGTCGATGCTCGATACGAGTGCCAACGTGTCTTCGGCGCGCCCGAACGGAACGCCGGGGTGATCGACGGGAAGATTGAGGTTTTCCAGCGTGAAAACCACGTTTTCTTCTTCCGCGAGGTCGACGACTCGGCGTAGCGTATCCTGAGCCTTCAGCCACATGGCTCCCGTGACGACCTCGACAGGCTGAATCGGTAGTCCACGATCCCCGAGGCCAGTGCCGTGAAGGTTGAGGCGCTGCACGCCAAGACGTTTACCGATCTGAGCTGTTTCGCGCGCGGTTCTCAAAAGTTCGGCTGCACCTTCTTCATCCGTAAGGCGCCCGGTCAGGTAACCGTTCATAATTGTGAAGGTCGCACCTGTGGCTTCGAGCTTGGCGATGTCGTGCTCTGGCCAATTCCAGAGGCCCACGCCAAATCCCTGCTCCTTCAATCGGGAAGCGCGCCATTCGATAGGCTTGTCCCGCCACAGCATCTCCGCGCAGGCGGCTAACGGAAACGGGGTGTTATTCGTACTGCTCATTTGGGGTGGTTCCCTGGATTTTGGATATGACTGTCCCAAGGCCCGGCGAACGCGCCGGGCCAAAATTCATGTTTCCAAGTGTCTTCAGATGGTGCCGCCCAGCTCCGCGGAGATCGACTGGAGCTCTTTGCCGCCGGCCATCAGGTTCTGCAGGCCATCGAGGCTGATTTCATGTTTGGCAAATGTGCCAAGCGTCTTTCCCCTGTTCAGAGCTGTAAAACGGTTGCCGACGGCAAAAGCGTGTCGGACGTTGTGGGTAATGAAAATCACGCCCAGACCTTTGCGACGAACCTGATCGATGTACTTCAGGACCATCGAGGTTTGCGCAACACCGAGTGCAGATGTCGGTTCATCGAGAATGAGGACTTTCGCCCCGAAATACACGGCGCGTGCGATCGCCACGCATTGACGTTCGCCACCGGAGAGCGTGCCGACGGCCTGCCCGGGTTCACGAACATCGATGCCGATTCTCTTCATTTCTTCGCTGGTCACGCGATCCGCGAATTCCATGTCCATGTATTTGAACGGACCGAAGCCCTTCAACGGCTCGCGACCCATGAAGAAGTTTCTAGTGACAGACATCAGCGGGATCATCGCCAGATCCTGGTAGACGGTAGCAATCCCGGCATCGAGCGCGTCTCTTGGCCCCGTAAAGAGATGTTGTTTCCCCTCGACGAGGAAGTCGCCGGATGTCGGTCTGTGAACGCCGGCAAGAGTATTAATCAGAGTTGATTTTCCGGCTCCGTTATCTCCGAGGAGGCACAGAACCTCTCCTGCGTGAACACTCAGCGAAACGCCGTTGAGTGCGATAATCGAGCCGAAGTGCTTTACGAGGTTCTTGACCTCGACGAGTGGTGTCTGGGTCGTGCTCATCAGCGTTCTCCCGTCACACGCTTGCGAATGATGTTGTTGAAAATAACGGCAGTCAGCAGCATGCCTCCGAGGAAGACGAGGTACCAATCCTGGTCGATTGACGTATAGGTGAGGCCGATCAAAACCATGCCGAAGACGATCGATCCGAAGAACGCACCGATTGCCGAACCATATCCGCCAGTCAGGAGACATCCGCCGATGACGGCCGCGATGATGGCTTCGAATTCCTTCTGAAATCCCCGTCGGGCGTCCGTTGAACCCGCATCGAGCACGGTAAGAATCGCGACAAGCGTGGCGCACATGGCGGTGATGATAAAAAGGGTGGTCTTTACGCGCGCGACAGGAACACCCGACTTGCGCGCTGCCTTCGGGTCGCCTCCGGATGCAAAGATCCAGTTTCCAAACCTCGTGCGAAGCAGAACCCAGGTCGCGACGAGTGCAATCAGCACAAACCAGAGGATTTCTACGGGGATACCGGGAACTTTCGGCGTTCCGTTCGGGAAGGTCTCAATAATCCCGGCATTTCCGAGCCATGTAAACAGGCCCGGGAATGCATCACCCGAAAACAGCGGCGCAAGGGGACTGTCCGCCACAGCTTCCCTCATCCCACGAAGCTGGGTTGAACCACCGCTCGCCCATTTCAGCCCGACGAGTGTAAGGCCGCGAAGAATAAAGAGAAACGCGAGCGTTACTATGAACGATGGAAGCCCGGTGCGCATGGTGAGTTGGGCATTGGTGACACCGATGACCACGGCGAAAGCAAGCGCGATCAAGATCGCGACGCTGAGCGGAAGATTAAGGACGACGAGGGCCGTGCCGAAAACCAGCCCCGCGAACGCGACCATCGAGCCGATCGACAGATCGAACTCGCCGCCGATCATCAAGAGTGCCGCGCCAACCGCAAGAATCCCCAGCTGAGCAGCTGGCGCCATGAAGTTTACAACGCCTGCAAGTGTGAACATGGCGGGGTTGGCGGTCAGTATGAAAAATATTGTGACGAGCACCAGTCCTGCGACTGCGCCGAGTTCCGGACGTCGCGCGAGCGCGGTCAGAGTCGAAACCTTTTTCAGGCGCTCGTCGGATCGAGTCGGCGACCCGTTCTGTTCGTTTGCCAGCGTCATGGTCGTACCTCAGATGTAAGTTGTTTTACGTGCGCCATCGGCTGCCGTTCACGCGTCCTGCGGATCGGATGTCTGGCGATGAGGGCAGCCCCCGCTGGAGGTGCGGAAGCTGCTGGATGGGTACCGCTCAGCGGATACCCTGGGAGGATTTCTCAATCACCGAAGCTGCGGTATCCTTCTCGACGAAGCTCGGACCCGAGGCGACGTTTCCAGCAGGAATCGTGCCATATCTTGCATTCAGTGCAAGGAAAGTGACTGGCAGATAACCTTGGAGATAGGGTTGCTGATCCACGGCAAAAAGTGCCTTGCCTTCCGAAACAGCCTTCAGGAAATTGGCCGAAAGATCAAAAGAAGCGACCTTGACCTTTTCGCCGTTGCCCATCTTATCGACAACAACGACAGCCCGCTCACCAACGAGGGGTGCCGATAGGCCAAGTATGACATCGACGGAAGGATCAGAGGTCAAGGCAGCCTGAATCTTTGATTCAATTTCCGCCGGGTCGGCGGTCGTCGGCAGGATCGTAACCTTTCCACCTTCGAAACCCTTCTCGGTACCCGCGCAGCGCTGGTCAAGGGCGGCATTTCCGACCTCCTGGTTTACGCAAAGCACGTGCTTCATGCCGAGCGACTTGAGTTTTTCGCCGACCTTGACACCTGCCGTCAGTTCGTCCTGGCCAACATGGAGCTTGATGCCAAGCTTTTCAGTTGCTGCAATGCCGGAGTTCATGGAAATGACGGGGATACCGGCCGCGATGGCCTTAGCAATCGCCGGGCCCAGCGCATCCGGATCGGGATTGGAAATCACGATACCCGCCGGGTTCTGATTGACCGCTGCTTCAATGAGCTGTGCCATGGCGACCATGTCGAAGGTCTCCGGCGCCCGATAGTCGACCTTGGCATTGATGTCCTTGCCGGCCTGCATCATTCCGTTTTTCACGATCGACCAGAAGGGGTCAGACGCTTGTCCATGAGTGACAGCAATGATGCTGGGCTGTTCGTCGGCTTTGACGCCAACCGACCACGCGCCAGCCAGTGACACAGCAAAAACCGCAGAAGCGAACTTCTTCCAAATGGATTTCATTTTTTCCTCCTCGATGTCGCCCACTCCTCTGGGCGACCAATTCGAATGCTACCGGGTGCAAATTGGTTTGCTACCGGGTGCAAGCGGGTGCATGTTATGTCAGAATGCGATAAAAGCAAGCGTTCATTTCACTGGAATCTCAGATTGGAATGAATATTCCATTTGCAGGAGAAGTCATGCGCAAGAGATCAACGGCAAAACAGGTAGCGGAGGCTGCTGGCGTCTCCAAGTGGACTGTCATCAGAGCTTTTACGCCCGGGGCTTCAATCACCGAGGAAAGCAAGCGGAAGGTTCTTGAGACTGCTGCAGCTTTGAACTACACGCCAAACCTGCTTGCACGAAGCCTTGCCACAAGCTCAACGGGACAGGTGGCGGTTTTTGTCGACGACTTCTCAAATCCCCAAAAACTTCCATTTCTTGAAGCTCTGACCGAGAAGCTGCAAGCCGCGGGTCTGGTGGTGATGCTGATCAACATCAATAATCATTTTGACCATGTTAACGCCCTCCTCCACGCCGACCAGCGCCAGGTCGACGCCATAGTTCTATTTGGAACCGCGTTCAGAGACGAGACACTTGCGGATCTGCAGCACGGCCACGGCATGCCTCCCATGTTCGTGCTTGCACGCGACAGTCAGATCGACGGCGTTCCAGCAGTTGTTTGCGACGCGGAACACGCTCTCAGGGAGATTGTCGCTCACCTTCACGAACAGGGATACAAACGCCCGGGCTTCATGAGCGGTGCTGCCGCTTTGTCCACCGCTTTAAAGAGAGGCCACTACTTCACGGAGTTTTGGAAGGAAAGAGGCGTGCAAAACATCGTCCACATGAGTGCCGAAAAATATAGCCTGGACGCCGGCGCCACCTCGGTTAGGAAGTACTTAAGCGAGACGTCGCCGCTAGAGCGCGTGGATGTTCTGATGTGCGAAAATGACATTCTGGCGATGGGCGCGTTGGATGAGATCAGGGGAAACTTTCACCTTGAGGTACCAGGAGATATCGCGATAGTGGGCTTCGACAATTACGAATTATCGGGCTCATTCGGATACGGCATTACCACCTACGAGCAACCGCGCGATGAAATGGTTGATGCGATTTTGAGCATGATCAAGAAGCGCTCGGATTTGAAGACCGTAACTCTCCGGGGAAAGCTTGTCGTTCGAAGCTCGACATAAACGCTGCGACTTCGCCGGCTAAAAAACTCGATCGTCGCGACCCTGGTGGCCCTGAGCGCTTTGCGAGCAAGGTGTGTTTCGGCGTGGAATATTGGCTCTGACGCAGATTTGGTGCAATTCGCTCATGTCGCGCCGATCAGGCGAGCTTGAAGCAGATCAAGCTTTCCGCGACCGTACATCTGGCGCTTCACCAGCTTGAGCTTGGTGATCTGCCCCTCGGTTTGTCCATTGGACCACGGTGAGATGATCGCTGCTCGGACTGCCTCTATGTCTTTCGCAACGCCATTGCCAAAGGAGGCAACCAGACTTTCGCGAGCGCGGTCTATCCACGGCGCGAGCTCGTTTTCCGCCTTGCGCCGGATCATGCGATGGAAGTCGGCGATGATGTCGCGAGCTTTAACCAGCAAGGGAACACCGCCTTCTATTGCAGCGATGGTGACGGTCTCGGATTTCGTCAGATTGTCTCTGCTGGTTGTCAAAAGGCGGGCAATCGTTCGGGCAGAGGGAATGCGGTTCAACGTTTCCGCATCCGCCTTGTCGGCCCGCTTCCGTCGTGTTGCCCATTCACTTACGACCCGGCGCGAACCACGAAAGCCCCGTGTTCTCAACCGCCGCCACAGCTCAGTAGCATTCCGCTTGCCAGCAGTCCATTGAGCATCGAGCCATTCGAGATAGGTCTCCAACGAGCTCTCTCTTGACCGAAAGACGTCGTTGCGTTGTCCCCTGAGCACTTGGCGGACCAAGCCGCGGCTATGACCGGTACGGCGCACAATTTCCTTTATCGTCGCACCGTCCTTTGCGAACGCCATGATGACCGTGTTGGTCTGTTCTCGCCGGAGATAGCCCTGGTATTGAAGGCGTTCGGCCGCGGTCAGCAGCTTGGGATTGATGCGCGTTGCACCGAGCGTCTTGCGGATTTGCCGCATAGATTTGCGAACGGTGTCCAGGAATGCACGGCTGGCATTCTCCATCAGATGCCATCGATCAGCGACCTGCACTGCATCGGGCAACGCCTTTGCTGCCGCCAGCCCGTAAGCGCCGCCGCGGTCACGCGCTATAATCTGGATTTGGGGATTTCCCCGCAACCAGGCCTCTGCCGTCGCTGGCTCACGGTCCGGTAGCAGACGGATCGGCCGCCGACGCTCCAGGTCACACACGATCGTGCCATAGCGATGATTGCGCCGCCAGGCCCAGTCATCGATGCCGATCACCGACGGCGGGATCGACGGCGGTAACCCTTGCCTGCGGATAACTCGTAGCAAGGTGTCGTTACTGACGGGAAGCATCAACCGCTGGGCAAAACGCGCCGCCGGGCGTCCTCCAAGTGCAAGCGCTAAATGGTGGACGAGATGCTCGAGACGCCCGGTTCGTCTGGCGTAGGGAGGGAGCACATCGCCGAACCGCTCGGAGAATATTTGCCTGCCGCAGAGCACCGCGTCACAGGTGAACCTACGTGTGCGGACGAGAAGTCGGACACGCCTTCCCGACAGAGGGAGGTCCGCGACCTGGCGGCAATAACGGCTTCGAACCGTCCGCGAGATTCGTCCGCATGCCGGACATGACGCGGTAGCGCCGGCTCGGGAAAGCAAGATGCAGGTCTCATCGTCAATGTGGGTGATGCGTTCGGCGATGAAACCAGCCGGTACCAAATCAGAGGGGCGAAACTTGGTGCTCATCAGGCTGATTCCTTTGTGGAAACCAGCAAAGCAGCATCGTTACAACTGCATCAAAACTGAGTCAGAGCCAACATTCCATGCCGATTGACAGGATGCAGCCATCGGAACCGTCGCCAACGACGAGGAACGGCCAATCATCCATTCTGATCGCGGAGCCCATTATCGATGGCCCGGCTGGTTAACCCGTATCAGCGAAGCAAGACTGGTTCGCTCGATGTCTCGAAAGGGTTGCTCGCAAGACAACGCCGCGTGCGAAGGGTTCTTCGGTCGGTTGAAAACCGAGCTCTTCTATCCACGAGACTGGAAGGTCATCACGATCGAGCAGTTCGTGGCAGAGGTGGACGCCTACATCCGATGGTACAATGAAACGCGCATCAAAATATCACTGGGATCACTTAGCCCGGTCGAATATCGTAAGAGCCTCGGCCTGAGTATTTAAAACAGTCCAACTTTTTATCCGCCCCCCCACCGGCTCAGTTCCGCGTGGAAACCAACACCATGAGCCATCGAAGCGGACATCATCCTTCGAAAAGAACGACCTGCCTGCTTGCGAGACGGTCATTGTGCAACGGCAACAACAACCTTCCCCTTGGCACGCCCGGTTTCGACATAAGCCAAGGCGTCAGCCGTCTGCGCAAAAGGGAACACCTTGTCGACGACCGGACGGATGGCGCCGGCGTCGATCAGCTTGGCGATATCGCTCAATTGCTGCCCTTGCGCGCGCATGAACAGGAAGGAGTAGTCGACGCTGCGGCTCTTTGCCTTTTTCAGAATGCCTCGGCTCAACATTCGCACAACTAAGCGCAAGAACAGGTTCAGTTTCAGGGATTTGGCGAAGGGAACGTCCGGGGGTCCAGAGATCGAAATCAGCTTCCCGCCGGGCTTCAGCACATTCACCGACTTTTCCAGCGTCTTGGCATCCTGGCTGTTCAGCACCAGATCGTAACCGGACAGCAACTGCTCGAAATCCTGCGTCTTGTAGTCGATGATCACATCCGCACCGAGGCTTTTGACAAGCTCGGCATTGGCGGCACTGGTGGTGGTTGCCACGGTGGCGCCAAGATGTTTTGCAAGCTGGATGGCAAACGTGCCGACACCGCCGGAACCGGCCTGAAGGAAGACCTTCTGGCCTGGCTTGACCTTGCCCACTTCGACCAGCGCCTGCCAGGCGGTCAGTCCGACCAGCGGGATCGAGGCGGCCTCCTCCATGGAGAGGCTTGTCGGTTTCAGCGCGAGGTCTGCGGCATCGACCGCAATCAACTCTGCAAAGGTGCCTGCCCTGAGATCGCGCGGACGGGCGTAGACCTCGTCGCCCGACTTGAACTGCCGGACGTTGGCACCGACACGGAGGACCGTGCCGGCCAGATCATGACCGAGAATGAAGGGCGGTCGATAGGGCAGGAAGAGCTTGAACTCGCCATCGCGCACCTTGGAATCCAGAAGGTTGATCGCGGTGGCCTCGATGCGAACCAGCACATCATTGGCACCGATCTGAGATTCGGGCATGTCGGCCAGACGTAGCGCGCCCTTCTTCTTGTATTTATCGACAACGAAGGCTTTCACGGGCTTTCTCCAGTGTGAAACGAGTGTTCGGTCAGGCAGCCAGGAAAGCCAGGGCTTTCGGCACGAACTGGGCATGGTATTGGAAGATCCCGCCGTGGCTGGCATCCTCGTATATCACGAGTTTGGCGTTGGGGATGCGCCGCGCCATATCGCGGCTGTTGGATGTTGGCACCATGATGTCATTGTCCCCGTTGGCCACAAGAACGGGAATGTGGATGCGTCCCAGATCCTGCGGTGTCTGACGGCCCCAGGTCTTGATGGCGCTAAGCTGGCGCAGGAATGCGCGTGGTGTCGGCTCCTCGTCGCGATCGATCTGGCGCTCTTTGAGGCGTGCCAGAAAGTCCTTCGCTGCCCGGCGGCCATTGGTTGACGACGTGAAGAACAGGTAGGTCTTGGGGTCCTGCAAGGTCAGCATGCCCTTGATGATCAAAGGCCAGGAGACGGCTCCGACCCTTGCAATACCCGTTCCGCCGGCAGGTCCCGTGCCGGTGAGGATCAGCTTGCGCACCAGGTCGGGCGTTTTCAGCACAATATCCTGGGCGACGAAGCCGCCAAGTGAGAAGCCCATGAGGTCAACCGTGGTGAAGCCCAGCTCACTGATGACGGCGATGACATCGCGGGCCATTTCATCGATCGTGACTGGCGCCGTTCCGCTGGAAAGGCCGATCCCCTGATAGTCCAGCGCAATGATATGGTGAGAGACAGCAAGCCCATCGACAATGCGCGGGTCGAAATTATCCAGCACGGCGCCCCAGTGATTGAGAAGAACCAGCGGAACGCCGCCGCGCGGGCCAAGCTCGCGATAGGCAAAGCGGATGTTGCCTGCCATGATGAAGCGGTTGGGAGCGTCGCGGTAGCGATATGTCGATGCAGTCTTGATCGATGCGTAGGTCATGATGGCTCTGCCTTGCCCGCACGCGGGCCGGTACGTGAATGGATAATCTCAGGCGATGTTGAACTGCTTGCGCAGGATGCGATCGAACAGCGCACGCGGCAGGAAACGCCGGGCAAACGAGGTCTGTCGGGCAGCCTTGCCAGAGGGGTAGCGCAGCCGCGGCTTCCGGGCCTGCGCTGCCGCAAGGATGGTCGCTGCGACATCCTCCGCCGTGTCGCCAGCCGCCATCGCTGCATTGAACGCGGCCTGGTAGCGGGCGAATACCTCGCGATAGGCGGCAACCGGGTGGTCGCCCTGCGGTGAGTTGGCTTCGATGGAGGTCTTCGTCGCCCATGGCTCGATGACGGCGACCCGGATACCGAACGGTCGCGCCTCATGGTCCAGGGATTCGGAATAGCCCTCGATTGCGTGTTTGCTTGCCGTGTAATACGCGCCGAAGGGGCCAGGAATAAGCCCAACGACCGAACCGATGTTCAGAATCCGTCCAGCACCCTGCTGACGCATGATCGGAAGGACTGCGTTCGTCACCCGCACGACGCCCAGAAAGTTGGTGTCGAACAGCGCGCGAACCTGCTCGATCGAACTTTCCTCCGCGGCCCCGGATACGGCGTAGCCGGCATTGTTGACGAGTAGGTCGATGCGGCCGAGTTCCACATGTGCCAGAGCCACGGCGGCGGCAACGGAAGCGACCGAGGTCACGTCGCAAGCGATCATTCTGATGCCATCGCGGATCTCGCCGGGTGCCGCCTTGCGGCTTGTGCCGATCACCCGGTAGCCCGCGCGGCTAAGCGCCAATGCCGCCGCCTTGCCGATACCGCTGGAGGCGCCGGTCACGAATGCAGTCTTCTGTTCTTTCGATGCAACGGCCGCCATAGCGTTCTTCTCGATCTGGCGCGCGACATCCGGCCGCGCTGCTTTTGATTGTCAGGGATTGGTAATGATGATCGGCATCACAGGGGCCGCACCGAAATGAGGCCCCTGATCGCTCAAATGCCCGAAGTGTCGGTAAAGCGCGGATAGTCGGTATAACCCGCAGCACCTCCGCCGTAGATCGTCGTCGGATTGATCTCAGCCAGCGGCGCGCCGCTTTGCAGTCGCTCCACGAGATCCGGATTGGCAATGAAGGGACGACCGAAGGCGATGAGATCCGCCTTGTCATCGGCCAGATGCGAAGTCGCAAGGTCGAGATCATAGCCATTGTTGGCGATATAAGTCTTGCTGAAGCGGCCGCGCAGCGATCCGTAATCGAAGGGTGCGACGTCGCGCGGCCCACCGGTGGCACCTTCAACGACATGAATGTAGGCGATGCCGAGCGCATCGAGCTGATCAACGATATAGTTGTATTGCGTCTGGGGATCGCTGGAGGAGATACCGTTGGCGGGTGAGACTGGCGAAATCCGGATGCCGGTGCGCTCAGCGCCGATTTCCTGCGCCACCGCAGCGGTGACTTCGAGCATCAGGCGCGCGCGGTTTTCGACGGAACCGCCATAGGCATCGGTGCGGACATTGGCGCCGTCCTTTGCGAACTGCTCCAGCAGATAGCCATTGGCCCCGTGAACCTCGACGCCATCGAAGCCCGCCTCGATGGCATTGGCTGCGGCCTTGCGGAAATCGCTGACGATGCCGGGAAGCTCATCAAGCTCAAGGGCACGCGGCTCCGATACGTCGGCGAAACCGTTGTTCACGAACGTTTTGGTCCCGGCACGGATCGCCGAGGGTGCGGCCGGTGCGTCACCGCCAAGAAGATCAACATGGCTGACGCGACCGACATGCCAGAGCTGAACGAAGATCCGTCCGCCCTTGGCATGAACCGCGTCGGTAACCTTGCGCCAACCCTCAATCTGCTCAGGCGTGTAGAGGCCGGGCGTATCCTGGTAGCCTTGGGCCTGCCTGGAAACCTGCGTCGCTTCGGTGATAATCAGTCCGGCGCTTGCGCGCTGGGCATAATATTCCGTGGCGAGATCGCTCGGCACGAGGCCCGCTGCGGCGCGATTGCGCGTGAGAGGCGCCATAACGACACGGTTTGCAAGGGTGATGCCGCCGAGAGCGTAGGGTTCGAAAAGTGTCTTGTCGATCATGATTTACCTATATTGTTGCCGCAGAAACGGCCATCTATCGGGATGGGCGCACGCACTTTAGGCAAGGTTACGGTAACGTTCGCCAGGCAGTGCATTACCGAAGTTGGCCATCATGGTCTTGCGGGCGAGGTCGAATGCGTCCCACTGGCCGGCGTCAGGAAGCGGCGGGATAGTAACCGGCTCACGGCGGTCGAACCCGACCAAGGCCGCATCGACCAGATCGCCCACTTCCATCACGTTGTTCATTTTGCTGACGTCAGCGCCGACATGGTCCCATATTTCGGTCCGGGTCGTGGCAGGAAGAACGGCCTGGATGTAGACACCCTTCGGCCCAAGTTCTTGCGCAAGTCCCTGTGACAGGAAAAGAACGAAAGCCTTGGTCGCGCCGTAGACCGTCATGCCGAATTCCGGTGCAAGGCCAACGACCGAACCGATATTGACGATCGCACCCTCACCGGCCTCGGCAAGACGCGGAGCGATGGCCCTGGCAAGCCGGACAAGTGCGGTCGCGTTGAGCGCAACGAGCTTGGTCATGTCATCGATGCTCTGATCGATGAAGGTCCCGCCGATCGCCGTTCCGGCATTGTTGACGAGAATGCCGATGCGCGCATCGTCACGCAGCCTGGTCTCGACCTTGGCGAGATCCGTCGCCTGGGTGAGATCCGCCTGGAGGGTAACGACCGTCACACCGGTTTCCTGGCGCAGACGGCTCGCAAGCGTCTCCATACGCACCACGTCTCGGGCGACCAGCACCAGATCGTGTCCGCGGCGTGCAAAGCGTTCGGCATAGGTTGCGCCAATGCCCGTGGAGGCGCCGGTGATCAGGACTGTAGGAATTTGGCTCATTGGATTGCTCTTTTCTCTAACTGACCTTATATTCATGACAATCATCATAATTGAGTTAAATATGATGACCATCATGTAAATGTCAACAGCCGTCGTGGAGAATTTTGAAATGAAGGTCAGCCGAGAACAGATGGCGGAAAACCGACGCCGAATTCTGGATGTCGCCAGCCGGTTGTTTAAGGACAAGGGGTTCGAGGCTGTAAGCGTCGCGGAGGTCATGAAAGCAGCCGGCATGACCCATGGTGGCTTTTACGGCCACTTCACCTCAAAAGACGATCTGGTGGCGCAGACCCTTGCGCACGCCCTCGGCGCAGACAGTTTTGAAGGTGGCGGGTTCAGCGATTTCGTCCGCTCCTATCTGGCGCCGCGTCACCGGGATAATCCCGGTAATGGATGCCCGACGGCAGGCCTGGCGGCTGCCATTCGTCACCAGACGCCCGCGGCGAAAGCCGTTATGGCCGAGGGACTGCGCTCCCAAGTCGCACGTATTGAGCAGGCGCTTCCGGACGGGGGTTCGGCCGGTGCCCGCCGCGCGGCGATCGGGAGCTGGGCGGCCATGATCGGAGCCGTCATCCTCGCTAGGGCAGTTGACGATCCTGACTTGTCTGACGAGGTTCTTGAGCAGACGCGCGCTTGGATCGACGCAAATGTCGGCTAGGAGCATCAGAGAGTGCGCATTTCAAGTGCCTGATCTACGTCTGCTTCGAGGAAACGATCGAATTTGACGTGACGACCGACATGGGGGCGCGAAGCGGTAACTATTCCGCTCTTACGCCCTAAGCGGGAGGCCAGCGGAGTGCTGCATAGAGGCTTGAGGCGCAACATAAGAGAGATGGCGGTTCACTATGTCGTCGGGGAAGACCTCCAGGCATCATCACCTGCGATGATCAGGACGCGGTGTAGTTGCCCTCAAACCGTTGAGGAACAGGCTTTTGTGTGACGATCCAGAAAATCACCCGCTGGCCTGAAAGAAGATCGCCAGATGTGCTAAAGCTTGAAGTTCTTCCGGTTGTACGCGTGCTGGAAGCCTATTTTTCTGAGGTTGTCATAGGAGATATTGAGCTTGCCAGCCGAGGGTACTTCTGTTTCGACGACGAACGTCAAAACGCCCTGTTCGATACCGTAGTCGGTGCGAGCCTGGATGAGCGCCTTTTGAACGCCCCGATTCCGAAACTCGGGGGCTGTGGTACCGCCACCGAGCCACGCATATGAACCCGAGACGTACATGGCGCCGGTGCCGATAGGCGTTTCATCATCAAGAGCGAAAAAACACGACCAGCCCTCTTTACCCACAATGGCGGACCAGAGGGCGGTCAAGCTTGGCGGGAAGTTGAAACCCTTGCACATCATCGATCCGAAGAGCAGGGCTTCGTCGCCTTGAACTTTTCGGGTGCGCTCACTGACCGGCGCATCGAGGTTGCTAAAAGGCGCGCTGCGGGTAAGCTTTGCCCATCCGGGACTGTGCTCGGGCAGCTCCTTGGTCTGGATCCAGTTTCTCACCTCGTCCGAGACAGCGTCCAGCCCCAGAACACGATTTAGGCCGATCGCCGGTCCGCTTGGCAACGAGATCGCGCATCCGCCGTTGATGACAAGGCAGGTCGCTGTCTGGTCAGCACACTGAAGTCGCCATCGGTTGCGCCGTCCTCAACCGCATGCTTGCTTGCGCACGCCCGAAAGCCGTCCGCCGCAAAGCAGCCACGCCGTAGTCAGCCGTTTCAAAGATCCCCATCCGTTCAGTTCCACATCCGTGCACCAACGCCCCCGTCGTGCTCGAAACGTGGTCGGCCGAGAAGCTCGGAAAAGACGGCTTGACCTTGCTGCTTATAAAAAACGTCGGCGTCTCAGTTTGCTTCCTTTTGGTTGAGAACAAAGAAGGTCATTGCAACTGTTCGTCGATGCTGCGGGTACGGTCAGTGGTCGCATCACCGGTGTGCTTCGTGCCGACGGGTTCGATTAGGACGATCCAGCATTCCTTGTCTGCCACCGGATTGTGCATGGTCGCCTTCGGCACGATATGGGAATCGCCCTGCCTCAGGTGAACAAACCGGTCTTCGTACTCGATGCGAAGAGATCCTTTGACGACATGGAAGAGTTCGTCCTCGTCGTCGCTTATGCCAAACTAGCTCTCCAAGAAATTTGGCGACCTTCAGTTATTGGTCATTAACGCAGCCAATGACCTTGGGAGACCAATGCTCTGTCACGCTCTGGAGCGCTGTAACGAAGTTATCGGATGCATGCACTGCAATCTCCCTTTCGTTCGTGTTTGAGTCAGAAGCCTCGCTGCGGGTCAATCAACGGGACTCCACTTACTCGATCTCCGCTAGGTTCTATGGACCTGATTTCCCGCAAAGGCAGCCGTTATTCCAAGGCCAATCAAGAGGCCCCCACTGACATAGCGTTCGGCTGTGAGAAAGCCCCGATTGCGCCTCAGGTAGTCGCCCCCAAAGCCTGCGGCAAGCGCATAGCCGCCATCGGTGATAATACCAAGCAGAGTATAGACCAAGCCTAGAAAAGCGATTTGCATCGCTACTTGGCCGAGGCTTACATCAACAAATTGAGGTAGGAAAGCCAGGAAGAAAAGGGCAGTTTTAGGGTTGAGCAGATTGACGACAAAACCATCCCGCAGCAGGCGCCAATAACCATTCGTCTTGATTGTGATATTGTCGTCAGGAATCTGGCTCCGGCCCAAAATCCTCCTCAGCCCAAGCCAGACCAAGTAGGCCGCTCCCGCATACTGGATAACGCCAAATGCCAGAGCCGACGATGCCAAAACCGCCGACAAACCCAGCGCTGCGATAATGACATGTACGAGCGTCGCAGCATGAATCCCGAGGATCGAAACAAAGCCTGCGAGGCGGCCCTGCTCGAGCGATCGGGCAAAAATGTACAGAACCGCGGGACCTGGAATCAGAAGTAATGCCAAGGCGGAGCCGACGAACAACCCGAGATTTTCTATCGCTGGCATAACTGTCCTCCAATTGCTTTAATTTTCGCATGCCTAACGCAGGCCGCGAGCGGTCTTTCAAAAGAAACCGCAAAAGCAGGAAGAACATACGGACGCCCAACCGTCTTGAACGCTATAAACCTCGCGCATAGGAAATGGGAGTAACTCCGGTCGTTTGCTTAAACAAACGCGAAAGATGACTCTGATCCGCAAAGCCAACAATGCCGGCCACCTCCGCCGGCGGAATACCTGACCGAAGCAATTGCCGAGCCTGGGACAGCCGCAATTGTCGTTGGTAGGCATGCGGCGGCAATCCAATTGAAGATCGGAAGGATCGCACGAGGTAAACCGGATTCAAACCGACCAGCCGTGCAAGTTCAGAAAGAGAAATGCGCTTGTCGTAGTTGGCGTCAAGAAACTCACGAACGGTCGTAACATGACGCGGCTCGTTTCCTGCGTCGATCGTCGCGGTCCATTTCCCTCTTGAGTAAGCGGCAAGGGCAGCAAGACCACTTGTGAGCATCGTCTCTCCCTCAAACCCACCATCATCTATTTCGAGCGAGCGATGAGCGTTGCCAAGGTTTTGGAATAGCTGGATATCGCCAAGGCATTGCAAACGCTCGAGGGGTGGTAGGCGCGTCTCCCCTGGATCAAGCACCGCGTACTGAAGAAACGCCGGAGATACGAACAGGCAACGGTAGTTCAACGTCTCCTCATCGCCCGGCAAGCACATGTGAACGACACCCGGTGCAAGAACATTTATATTCCCGGGCCTAAGGGCCTCGTGCGGCTTTTCGCAGAGGAAGGTCATCGTCCCGCGTTCATGAAGATGGATCGCATACGCGTCATGAAAGTGTTTCGGAAAGCGGTGCTGCGTTCCGGATGCGCGCAATAGTTCGACCCCAGCTACCTCATGACTACGCCAAATCCGTATACCTCCCGCGTCCTTCTTCCCTCGCACCATTCGGTAACCCTTCCTACAAATACGCGCGCTCACAGTCCCTCATAGTAACCGAAGTTTTTTAATCCGGTCGATTGGTAATGACGACACGACCAGCAATCCAGCATGAGTGTGGCGATGCAGCGGCGCAGGGACTTTTCGCGGAAGGTTTATAGCGTTCAAGACGCGCATTGTCCCTTGTGCGAAATCCAATCGCAGCAGCCCCCCGACTGAGAACAACAACCAATTGCAGGCCGGGGATGATAGAGGGAGCAGGAGCATCGGATCATTGGCGAAATTTCGATAAGTATTCACGCCGCGACTGGAGTGCGTTTTTTTTCGCACTTGCAATTTCCCAGCAGGGCTTTGAGCCAACCGGCCCTGCTTTTTGCCCGGCCGGTTACTTTTCAGTGACCGGTCGGGCTTTTTCTTTGCTGGACTGTCAATCAGCGCTGAACATTCACCCCTTGGGGTGCGTGGGATCGGTGAACGCTGTGGAGTCTCGGACTGACACGAACAGACATGAATGCTGCCGTCCGTGAGGACACCAACATCGTGAAGGCGATGAAGCGAATGGTGGCTACAGGCTCTGATTGCTTCAAAGCGCAACCTTCGAGATCGTCCCGGCATTGAGGCTCGTAAGGCGTCAGTGCCGGGCTTGATTTTCTGCCACACCGGCATCCATTCCGGCGGCCCGTTCGATCCCGTCCTGCAAGGTACCCAGAAAACCATCCATGGTCTGTTCGCGCAGGTCTACGGCTTTGGCACCACCGCCTGCGACGAATGTTACATCGGTGATGCCGATAACTTTGAGAATAAGCCGAAGGTACAGGGCGGCGATGTCGCGGTCCTGGATGGGCGATCCTTCAGTATAAACTCCACCGGAAGCAATCAAAACCGTCGCCTTCCTGCCTTCAAGCATTCCCGTGCCATCGAACCCAAGTGTCAGCCCCTTGCGAACGATGTGGTCGAACCATGCCTTCAGGACGGCGGGAATATTATAGTTGTAGACAGGAGTGGCGATGACGACATGGTCCGCCGCAATCAACTCCTGAACCAGCTCGTCGGACAGGCTTAAAGCCTGTTTCATCTCAGGTGAGTGCTGGTCGCTCGGCGTGAAGTAAGCCTGCAGCCATGGCTCAGTCACGAACCGAAGATCAGTGTTCATGAGATCCCGATTGACGATCTGACCATCTGGCCAGGTTCTTTTCCACGCGTCGACAAAACGCCGCGTCATGTTTCGCGATATCGAGGCTTCGCCGCGCGGGCTGGATTCTACTACGAGCATTGTTGGCATCCGGGCGCGTGTCCTCACCTCCTGACCTATTGCGGCAGAGCTGATCTTATCTTTGACCAGATCGCTTATCATGACTTCGTGCGGCTCGCGCGCCTTCAATAACGCTGCCATGACGGTGGCCCTTACACCCCTCATCGCCCGAACGATGAGCTTCAAGACGTCAGGATTTTCAGCACGGCCTCTTCATCCATTGCCTGGGCCTCAAACAGGGCCTTTGCGAGTGCATTGAAGGTTGGTCTGTGCCTCCTGAGGATTGCCGCCGCCCGATCGAGTGCCGCTACCAGCCTGGCATGAACGCGAGCGGCCAGTTCGGTATCTCGGTCCAGAACCGCGCCCGCATCGCGATGCGGCCGATAGAGCAGCGGATGTTGAGCCCCGAAGCCGAGCGTCCGCTCCATGTCAAAGGCGAGCCGCGTGGCCCGCGCCAGATCGCTGTCGTCGGTACCTCCCGAACCGCTCGAGACACGTTTCAGCACCAGTTGCTCGGCAGCCCGCCCGGCCATCAGCATGGTCAGCATGTTTTCGTACCAATCGCGCGTGTCGGTGGCCCAGACGTGGAAGCCGACGAGATTGTAGCCGCCCTCGCCGGAATCGATATTGAGACCGCGAACGGGTCCGAGATCGAGCGCATGATGCACGACCGCATGTCCGGCCTCGTGGAACGCGAAGCGCCAGCGCAGATTATAGGGCACGGGCGGGCGATGCCCGCGGATGCCCTCTTCGATATCCTCATAACGAACCGCCCGCTTGCCGCGCCGCGCCTTTAATCGCGCTTCCCGGACGATGCGTTCGATATCCGCACCCGTCATCCCCATTGCCCGCGTGGCAAGCCGCCTGAGGATCGCATCGGAATTGCCTTCTCGCGCGGCCGCCGACAATTCCGACGCGTTGGTGTTCTGCTGCTCGGTCATCGACTGGCTCCTTTCCATTGGTCTTCTTCTTCCTCCAGATAATCGGCGACGATCTTCTTCAGAGAGAATCCGTCCTCGGTTTCAGACCGGGTTTCTGGTACCGGCTCCCGGATCAGCGATGTCACATCGTCACCGAGATGATGGGCCAGGATTTCGGCCAGCGTCGGGATATCGGGCCTGGGGATTTCGATATGGGTCTCCAATCGTCCGGATCGCCTGATGGCCTCGTCGATATGATCGGGCCGGTTGGTGGCGCCGACGACGATCAGCCCTTCGTTTTTGATCGCGCCATCGAGCAGTTCCAGCGCCTTGTTGACGACGGTATTCCAGTAGTCGGCATATTCCCGCTCGGCCGGCTGCCTTTTGCCGATGCCGTCGATCTCATCGATGAACAGGATCGCCGGCGCCATGGCCCTCGCCTCGACAAAGGTCTTGCTCATCCTGTCGATGACATCGTTGAGATGACCGCCCTGCAGCCAGGTCGAAACGGATGTGACGACAAGCGGAACCTGCAGGCTGTTGCACAGCGCCCGGGCAAAGGTGGTCTTGCCGGTTCCGGGCGGACCGGACAGCAGCAGCTTGGTGCTCATCTCCGACCATGCCAGGATGCTGGCGCGGTAATCGTCCAGGTCCGCCTTGAGATCGAGCGCCCAGTCCTTCGCCTTGCCATATCCGGAGAGGGTCTCGACGGTCATTGGCGGCTTGTGGCCGATCTCGCCCACCGTCGGCGAAGATTCCGGCCGGATCACTTCGGCGCCGGACGGCTTGTCCTTCTTCCAGCGGCCGTTGCTATCGGTGTCGGACGATTTCGGCTTCTCGTTGGAGCCCTGGGGTTTCTCGGTGGATGTGCTGGAGGATGCCGATCCGGATGCCATGTCATCGCTCCCGCCACCACCGTCCTCCTCTTCCTCGAAGTCACTGCGATTGCGCTCAATGAGCGTGGCAAGGACATGCAGCACGTCGCGAACATGTCGTCCAGGACGAAACGCGAGCACCAGGTCCTCCAGCGACAGCCAGCGCGCTTCGGAATCCGACGGCAGACTGAGCGTCTCAATTGTGGCGTCCGGATAGAGCACCTCGACCAGATCGGCGACGAAGCTGCGATCAAGCTTTCCCGTTTCCAGCGACAGGTCGGCGGCGATCTGCAGCAACGAGGGAATGTCCGATCGTGTCTCCGCGATGGCGAGGACGGCCAAGTCGCGGGACAGCGCGCTGAGCATCCGCCGGCGCAGGGCGTTGCCCGTGACACGATGCACGCCGGCACCCGAGAAGGTCATCAGGCGCCTACGTGCCTCACCTTCGAGGACATCGAAGTGATCGTCATTGAACATGTGGTCCGCATCGACGATCGCAAACGGGCCGCCCGGCACCAGCCGGGTTTTCTCCAGGAGCCGCAGCACTTGCCCCTCGAAGCCATCGAGCGGCGCATGCAGAGTGACGACCGGTGTCATACGGGTCAGCGTATAGACGATCTCCCGAAGCGACCGTCCGCTCCTTTGCACCGCGCGTGCCAGAACCAGAGTTGCAACGATGTGACTGACCCGTGGCTGAGCGACTGCCCGATCCACAAGACCGACGGCATAGGCACGCCGATCAATACCATTGCCCGGCACTGCGTCTTGCGCGATTGTGCCGCGACGCGCCCGAGGGAGGACCACGAGTTGCGAGGCGAACGGCGGATGAATGATCCCGGCGGTCACAATACCATCGCCAGCAGAGCCGACCGTCGGATTGCCGGTCTCCTTCGGTGCGACAAGCCAGTCACCAAAATTCCGCCGGAACCAGATATCGTCACGGATCGGATCGCCGGTCAGGCGTGTCGTGTCGAAAGCCGGGCTATAGCGGCAGGTGAGATGACCATCGACATCGACGATCTTGCTTTCCAGCAGACCGTTGCGCAGAGCGATTCGGCGGGCCTCGCGACGGGCAAGATGACGGAGGCGGCGGATAAACAGTCGGGCGAGCTTATCCATCAATCCGGCCTCCCGTCTCCGCGGCAATAATTGCCGTTTGGGCGTCCTGCACCGGATCGCGCGGACGCGTCCGACCACGCCGCCGCCCGTCAATGCCACCGGGCTTCGGGATCCGCGCCAACACACGCTCGCGCGGCGAACGACGCGGCGGATGCGCGTCAGCCGACGAACCGGTCGAGCCAGACAGGCTCAGGTGTTCGCTCCGGGACCGATCGAGATCCCGGTTGCGGCTTCGCAGCCAGTCGAGCATCAGGCGGCATGCCGCATTGCCGCTGTCGGCAGTAGCGCGCAACCGCAGCATCAGAGGTTCCGGCACAAGGCCATCCAGCAAAGAACTGTGCCGGACGAAGGCGAGCGCCAGGCCGATCAGAACGGCGGGGTCGTCGCGATAGCTCGAACCGCGATCCACGTCATCGGATTGTACCGGGGGGATATTCGCGAGCCTGCTGTGAAGGCAAGGCAACGCGATGGTATCGGTCGTGACCGCTTCGCACCGGAAGCCGGCCACAGACGGGCTGTGGGTATCGATGGACATGAGTGTCTCCTCGCCGGAGCGCATCGCATCCGGCGTTTATGGAATGGAAGATGAGCGAAGCCGACCACGCGTTTCAGGCGCGACCGCGATCAGTGCCGTTGGGCTAGCGGCTCGTCAGTGCCGGCGCGGACGGCGTGCAAAACCGACCCGGATGCGGGCGGGCTCCGGTTCGTCGTCCTGATCGTCGTCGAAGCAGCCAAGATCGTAATGGCCATCATCCTCGTCCGGCGCGGCCATCGCCTGCTCTTCCTCGTAGCTTCGCGCGGGACCGTTCAAGGCAATCAGCGACTTGCCGGAAACGGCCGAGGCCGAAGCGACCATCATCACACCGAGTGCCTTGCTGGCTTCGACTTCCAGAAGCTGCTGCACGCGGCGGCCGAAGCGCAGACGCAGTTCGGCCATGCAGGTGGCGACACCGTCGATTTCCAGCAGGTCGTCGATCTCGGACAAGGCCCAGATGCCGCTGGCATGATCGCTCGGACGGCTGGCGCCATCGACGATGGCAACCTCGACCGTGTCGACCATCAGGCGCTTGTGGTTTTTATAGAGCCAGTCCGGCAACACCATCGCCGAGGCCATCATCTTCAGCTTCAGTTCGTCGAGACGGCTGGTATCGCCGTACGAGGCCAGCGACCGCTTCAGATCGAGGATGTAGGCGGTGTGCCGGGCGCGGTTTACGAGGATGAGGTCCGGCGTGTACGATCCCTTGGCCGGTGCCTCGCAGTCTAGCTTGATGCCATCGAGACTCTGCCAGTCGTTTCCGGACACGGCTTCGAGCGCCGCCTTGACCAAAGGAAGCTTGAGCGACTGGGTCAAGACAACGATGTTGGGATTGGCTTTCGCCAGACGCTCGACCGCCTGCTCGAGCAGCTTGCCTTCGCGGAAAGAGACGGCGCGGACGAGCGAAGCGATGTGAACGTAGTGGCCGAGGATTTCGTCCTCGACCGGTTCACCGTCGGCGATTGCCGCAATGGCGCGGTCGATCAGCAGATCGAGATCGGCCTCGACCTCGGCGAAGCGAACGATATGCGGATGGCGGCGCAATGCGGGCGGCTCACCGATGCCGTTTCGGGCACCAGCACCGAATGAGCGGTGGGAGAACATCGATGCCATTGCGGCGGACGAACGGAGAACTTCCCCTGTGGGGGTCATAGAGGTAAACGTGGTCATAGCCCGATTCCTTTTTCGAGAAGGCTGAGGGTCAGGCCCTAGTCGATGTTGGTAGCATCGGCTTGGGCCGCTTTGTGTCCGGTCTTCCGAACGACCCCAAACTGGCAGGACCGGGAGCCGGGCTCAAGGACCCGGGAGAGCAAAAAAGAACAAAGCCGGTACATAGTTAACGGCGGGCTCACAACGTCCAGGCCGATGAACGCGTCCGGCGATCGCAGCGGTCGGCCTGCGCGTTTTCACTCGCCATCATCGGGCAAAAGGATAAGGGCCGACATGCGGCCCTTTCGAGTTTGGCGGGAAGGCCGGTTCACCGGCCTTCCTGCAACTGCATCTTACGACGTGACGGCGGGCACGAGTTCAGCCTCGGCGACGCTGTCATCGGCAAGCGCCGGCACCTTGGCAAACTGCCTGCGGTTTCGCGGCGCCTCACGGCTAACCGTCATAAAGCCGCCGGTCGCCTCCTCCAGCGCAGCACCAAACCGATCGATCACCTCTTCCGTGACATCGGCATCGTCAGAGACCTCGTCCAACATTGCCGGCTCGACATCGTGATGATCGCCGACGCTCTCCGCTTCTGCCGGAACCGCCGGTTCGGAAGCCGGAGCAGTTGGCGCCGCGAGCGGCCATTCCGGCTTCCGCTCTCTGGACACCGCCCAGCCGAGCACCGGAAGCACATGCAGCGCAAGCCAGTCACGCATGTCTTTCGACTTCGGCCAGCCTTCGACGCCACCCAATGTGTAGAGCATATCGTTGACCTCGGCCCAGCCGCTTCCTTTCAGGAACTTCGTGGCCTTAGTGTTGCGGCCATAATCGAGCTCCGGCTCGATGAACAAGGCCAGGCTTTCGAGTTCCTGCCGCGCGACGCGGGCGGTGTCCTGGATTTCCTTCGCTAGCGCCTCCTTGATCACACGGCTTCTGCTCAGCGCAGCTTCGACCGCCTTGCAGATCGTGACGACGTGCTCGATGAACGCTTTCAATCCATCCCGGATCTTGGCCGCAATCAACGCTTTCAGTCCGCCCACACCGCCGGCCCAGAACTGATCGTCCTTCTCGGCCTTGTCACCGCCCTCCTCGCCACCGGCGAGAATGGTCTTCACGTCGGAGACCTGAAGGCGCCCGTTTTCCTCGGCAAAGGCAATGGCCGCCTTGACCTGATCGTCGGTTGCCGAACTCAGGTGGAACAACACTGTCGCGCCGACCGAGAGGTCGACCAGTTCATCACGGTAGGGTGTCAGGTTGCGGTACACCGCAGTATAATTGCGGGCGCTGCGCGGTGCGAGACCGCAGCGCATCTTTACCCAATGATCAAACCGGCCGTCGGCCAGCAGGTCTGCGGCTTTCGCCAGATGATCGCCGAGCTCAAAAGTCTGCTCGGTGGTGCGGCGCCCGAGGTCGAAGATATGGGCCGCGCTGCTTTCGAGCAGATCGCGCGTCGTGTGCCCGATCCCCTCTTCTTCATAGTTATAGGAGAAGGCGGCGGTCGCAGTGGTCTTGGTATTTCTGGTGCGCATGGAAGTCTCCGTGTGACGTGTTTACAATGTATCCGACGAACAACACATCGGATGACTATATGATTGCGCCAGTACGGATGTAATGCAAATTCAAGTAAAACACATTTAAAGTATACAGTTTATTGTAATCTTTATTTCTATGCAGTTTTTAGCGATTATATTTAAATATAAACGACGTACTAATCAATTAATATCGATATATACGTTATTCCTAAAAAATTTACGCTTCAAACTTGTTCGGTATTATTTCACCGCAAAATCCAGAATCCGGAGCCGGATAGCCGACCTCCCACATTCAAGGCCTTCACGAAGTAGTTTTGCGGTCACGGGAACACGCCACGAAGTAATCACGAAGCCAGCGTCTCGCCGCCTGAGAGCGATGCTCGATTTCCACCCGAAGATGGCACGTTCCGCGCGAACGGCTGGGACATATGACATGCGACTTCGCGGATGAACCAAACCGGAAGATTTCAGTTCGCCGCCTCATATTCCGGAGTGGAGATGGTCCTGCAGGCGCAAGCGCGACAGGAAGTCGCCGGCGATTTCCCTCAGCTTGCCCACAGGTCGTTTCAAGGTGTCCGCACGTCGAGACAAATTGCGCTCATTTGATTCAAGGTCCGATATTTTTGATTCCAAACGCTGGTCATTTGATTCACGACCGCCGTTTGTCCCTCGCCAGCTTATCTCGACCTGTCTCAACGTGCCCGCAATTGATCTCAAATTGCGCTCATTTGATTCAGAACCCCAAAAAAACGATTCATAAACCGGGATTTCCGATTCCATGCAAACGGCGTTGCCGCAGCGATAACGGTCTGGCATCGATAGCAGAAGACCTGACAGGGAAGAGCGAATGCCAGCAAAGTCCGAGGAGATCCGCAACACGAAACAGCGCGAGCGACAGCAGAAGCTGCGTGATGCCGACAGAAAGGCCAAGCGCCCCGGACGCGACGATGTGGCCCGCACGGCGCTGTTCATGGCGATCTCCGCCATGGCTGCCGAGGGAGCAACGGAAACCCTGGGAAAGTTTAAAAAACGGGTGGTCAGGATGCTGGTCAAGCAGGGCTTCGACGAGCATGAATCCCATACCGTCTTCGATGGGCTTGTTGAGAAGTACCGGGATGGCGACTGGCCGTTCCGCCGCAAGCCCCATCTGCTTTATCCTGACGGCGATCCTGATGGTGCCGACGAGGGCGCCTGAGCGGTTTCGTCTACCTGCCTACGGTCCCGGCCTGTTCACGCTGCGCTGCCACGGGAACGCCTAACGGCGTTTGCAATCTCTACGACACCTCCCCCCATTACTCGGTTAAACGCCGTTTATCCTGAATCGGATTTCCAGAGTGCTGGGGGGGGGGACAGCTCATCTAAGATCAACTCATCAGCATCCATCCGATTCGCTAAAATGCTATCGATCTGATTAGGCTCTGGTCAGCCATGTTTTCAAATAATCCTGGATACTCCAAAGTCACTGCATTGATTTCAAAAGGGGTACGGATAATGTCGCCGGCGGCTGAGGTGAACGCCTCGGCCGGAATGCGCACCAGCGGAAGCCCTTGCATGGCGGAAACTGGTTTTTTGATTGGCTTTTTGCTAACCGGGACAATCTTGCAAGGGAGGACTCCTGGCGCACTCGTGACACCGATGATCGAGTGGCGTACCGATTTTTACAGAGGCTCTGGCCGGTGCGGACCGTCCTGCAGAGCATTGCCCAGCCTGTGTCACCTTATCCGTGTGGTGGCTTTCAGGCACAAAGAGATGGGATCGAGGGCGAACGGACGCCTGAGGGATCCAGAGTGGTGAGCGCATTCCTTCAACTCCACCCTGGATACGAAGGATCCGAACGTGCCCAACATCATCGACCTCCCGTCCGCACTCGGTGCGATCAAGACCCACCACCTCCACGACGTCGATAACGACACCAAATCCCGCCTGTATTCCGGCACGACGGCCATGGCCTCCATTACCGGCGCACCGATGTCCCGCGTCCGGGATGCCGTGCGGCTCGCCCGTCATGGCGCAGGCTGGGTAGACCGCCGCCGTGCTCCCGCGGTCACAAAGACAAGCGACGACGAGATCGAGAGCACCTTGCGATTGCTGGGTTATGCCGGAGAATGGCACGACATCAAAGGTCGCCCGACCCTTGCTGCGTACCTCAAAGCCCGAACGGGAATTCAGCAAAGCCATCCCTGCGTCGTTTTTCTGGGCAACCACCGCGTTGCCATCAGTGGTGAACTGTTTTGCGATGTGACCAATAACGGCCTGATGGTCGATATCGACCGGGCACCCTGGCGGCGCAAGCAGGTGCACCGTGTGTTCGTCCTCACCCACCGCATCCCCGCGACGCCTATCCCGTCGAAGACCCCGTCCCGCGTCCAGCCGGCACACCTGACGACCGAGCAAAAACGCCAGGTCAAGGAACTGGATCGCCTGTTTCGCGAAGCCGTCAAAGCGGAGACAGGCGCAATGCGGATCAAGGTGACAGCCACCGAGGTCTTCATTATCCGCCCCGACGACTCCGGCTGGACGTGGTGCGGCGCGCGCGATGGCGTCGTCGACAGCCTTCTCAAGCTTCAGCAGCATGGCTGGATTGGCGGCAACACCGATGCGGCCGCGGCCTACCGCACCACGATGGGTTACTGACCAGCGCTCAGGAGCGGCTCCTTATCGCGGCAATTATCGCCGCCAGTACCTGCCAACCGCCAGACCATGATGATCTGGCATCGCTGCGGGGCTCTCAAGCTCCCCGCCGCCGGTTACCATGTCCCCCGACCTCGCCCATTCGAACGGAGATCACTCCATGACCAAGAACGTTCTGTTCTACGCACGCCATTCTACCGGATACCATGACCATGCCTGCCTCGAAACGCAGCTCTACTACGGGCACCGCTTCATCAAGGAGAAAGGCTGGACCTTCGTAAAGTCCTATGCTGAAGAGGACATCGGCGAAGTCGTCTTCATGGCGCAGCCCCGCGTGCGCAAGCTTTTCGCCCATATCGAGCGCGAAACGGTCGATATCGTCCTCTGCCATACGCTGGACCGGTTGTGCTCGCGATTTGATGTCGCCAGCCGGCTGTTGAGCGAACTCGCTCGCAAGGGCATCGAACTCTGGGTCGCCGATCCCGGCGAGCGTATCACCGCCCGGAACCTGTTCGATTACTATATCGATGACCGCAGCAAGATGTTTGCCGTCGGCAGCCACGTTGCCCAGGTGCCCGATGACCTGCGCGAGGAGAAACACTTTGCGCCCCTTCCATTCGGCTACCGCTATGCCGGCGCCTGCAATGCGGACGGCCAGCGCATCTTCGGTTTCAAGGTCGTCGATCCGGTCGCCGCCGATGTCATCAGGCGTATTTTCGGTATGTATGCCGAGGGAATGACACCGACAAAAATCGCTGCTCTTCTTAATGTCGAAGGCGTGGCCGGTCCCCGTGGCAGTATCTGGCGCGACGCTGCGATCCGCGGCAACCGCGCAAGCGGAACCGGGATCCTCAACAATCCGGCTTACATCGGCGCGTGTAAACAACTTGGCGGCGATGACTACCATTACGTATCGGCACTGCGCATCGTCAGCGATGACCTCTGGGACCGCGTGAAGGATCGCCAGGATGCCGCAGCCGAACGTGCTGCAGGATTGGCAGGGCGCCGCAGGCAGCAGAGCTGAGCACGCTGCAAAGGATCTGGCCGGCGATGCCGGCCAGTGTTCACGAAGACATTGATGAATATGGAATTCCGCAAATGGCCAAGAATGTTCTGTTTTATGCCCGCTACTCCACCGACCGCCAGCATGAGGTCTCAATCGAAACGCAGATCGAACTCGGCAAGGCCTTTGTCGCACGTCAGGGCTGGAAGCTGGTCGAGATCTACTCCGACGCCGCCATCAGCGGCACCAGCTACCAGCTCCGCGCCGGCATCCAGAGCCTCATGGCGCATGTGAAGCGCGAGCGCATCGATGTCGTCCTCTGCATCACCGTCGATCGCCTGTCGCGCGACATCGAGCATAGCGCGAAGATCCTCAAGCAGCTTCGCTATTGCGACGCGGACATCTGGACGGTCCACGCCGGCACCCCGGTGACCGACCTCGAGATGGCATTGCGCGCCGCGCTCAGCCATGAACTGGTCGAACAGATCCGGTATCGCACGCGCGAAGGCATGAAGATGGCCGTCCGGAAAGGCAAGGCATCCACCTGCCTCGCCTACGGCTACATGCTCTCCCAGCAGCGCGATGCGAACGGCGATCGCATCAAGGGTTTGCGCGAGATCGATCCTGCAAAGGCTGAGGTGGTTCGCCGCATTTTCACCCTATATGCCGACGGCATGTCGCCTCGCGACATCGCCCAGCTTTTGAACAAAGAGGGCATCCCGGGCTCGCGCGGCCGTAAGTGGCGCGATACCGCCATCCGCGGCCACGTCAGCCGTGGTACGGGCATCCTCAACAATGAGAGTTACATCGGCCGCATGGTCTGGAACAAGAGTAACTACCGCAAGAACCCGGAAACCGAACGCCGTACCGCGCGCGCAAACGACGCGAGCGAATGGGTGCTGACTGATGTGCCGGAGATGCGCATCGTTTCCGACGACCTATGGCAGCGGGTGAAGGAGCGTCAGAAAGAGATCGGTGAGCTGTTCGATTTCGGGCAGAGCAACCGGCTGAATGCAACGCACCGCCCGGGATACCTGCTCAGTCATCTGCTCGAATGTGCGGAATGTGGCGGCCCCTACGCCATCAGCGGCAAAGATCGCTATAGCTGCACCAACCGCAAGAAGCGCCTGCCGATCGACGAGCTTGGTGGCGCCTGCTGCGGTAACAGCAAGACCATTACCCGACAGGAGCTGGAGAGCCGCGTTCTCGATTGCCTGCCGGCCGCCTTCTTCTCCCTGGGGATGTTCGACACTATGTCGGCAAAGGTGATCGAACAGGAAACATCAAAGCTTCGCCGCCCGAAAGCCGAGCGCGAGCAGATGACGCGCGAACTGAACGAGTTGGAGCGCAAGCAGAAGAGCATCATCCAGCAGATCTCCGACCGCGCCATGCAAGGCCGCCCTCCTCTCGTCGCGCTCGACGATACACTCGATCAAATCGAGCTCCAGCGTGTTGCCCTGGCAAGGGAGATCGAAGCTTTCACCACGTCCGAGCCAGACATGCGGGCGAAGATCGAGGAATTGAAGCAGCGTCACAATCCCGCCCAGACGGAACTGCGCATGCGCCATTTCTTCCTGCAGGCGCGCCGCGGCAAGAACGATGACGCCAAGCGTCAGGTGATGCCGATTGTGCGCTCACTGGTGCAGAAGGTGGTGATCGGCAAGACCCCAGGTCACCAGCCGGCCACCCTGGAAGTCCACGGCCTGATCTCCTCCATCCTTGCGCAAATGGACGTTCTCGACTTGATGGAGCGTCGCTTCGTCGCCGAAGTGCATGCGGACTTCATCGAGAAGCTGGAAGCTGGGGAGATCGAGACGAAGGAGAAACAAAAAAAGCTCCTCGACTCATATGAGGAGGAGCTTCGTCGCAAATACCCCGAGTGGGAGAATTTGCAAGTTTCGT
>NZ_JBBHZH010000015.1:0-45675 GCF_049843495.1 Agrobacterium sp. M50-1
GACCCCCTGATTACAAATGTGGGGCCGACCTTTGAAATCGTTGAGCTGCGTTCCTCAATAGCCGCCCGTTCCCGGTTTTCCAATGGAACGCCATCGATTAAACTACCGACCGAGTGACGAACGCCAAGCAAGCGATTGAGGCAGAGGTGAAGCTACCCGCACCGAAATTCCTGAAACGAACAGCCACGGTGTTGGTGGCGGAAACTCTCACCGCCGTGATGCCGATGTTGCTTGCAAGAGATTCGTTCGGATTGAAGACGACATGATCGCCAACCTGCGCACCATTGACAGTGATCGTTGCCGTTCCTTCAGCACCGGCAGCAATGGTCGGGATGGTGATGCTGCCATCATAGCGGTATTGATTTGTGATCTTCGCGCCCGCCGGCTTCATCTTTGAATACGGAACTTTCCGATCCGGTGCGCCAGGATTCGAAACATCGGCCACATAAAAGAGATCGCCATCGGCAAGCGCGTCGATTTCGGTAAGGTCTTGAACTTTCGTCATCTCGTCGCTCCATTACGAAAGCTCGCTTCGAGCCGTTGCAAAATTTCTCTGTTCACTCGGCTATCGGCAACGAGGTCATTAAGCTTTGAGGTGATTTCCCGGATCGCCAAGTTAGTTGACTCTTGGCTCTGTTTCAGCGCGGTGAGTTGCACAGTCAATGCATCGATCTGGCTATCGCGCTTGATATTCGAATCTTCGAGAACTTTGATGCGTTCATCGAAACGGGTGTTTGATGTCCGCGTCTCAAGCTGCCGCTCCTTGTGCAGCTCTTCGTGACTGGTGCGCCAATTCTTCATATCGTCGTTATCACGGTTGAGGTTGACCCATGCCGTGACGCCAACGATAAGCGTCATCCCCAGCGTGATAAGCTGAAGAATCGTATTCAGATTCCATTTGAATGCGTCTGGCGATTTCTTCGGCAGTTGCATCTGAGCATCCTCCGCTGCCATCAGCCTTCTTTCTTCACCGCGCGAATAACCGTATTCCCGCCCATGTAGAGGCCGGCATAGGTCATGAAAATTGTGAGGAACGTCGGCATATCGAGGCCGATTTCGATCTGCACGGCGATCCCAAACGACCACAGAACAGCGTTGAGCAGCGGGCGAACCGCGACATACCACGCGATGCAGGCCAGCATCAGCCACATGCCCGCCGGCCGCCAAAGCCAGCCGAAAGACGTATCCTTGTTCATTTCTGCCAACATTAGGCGGTTCGCCTCTTTCTGCTGCTCGACTTCGGCAAGGATCAATTCCGGCGCAATCGGTTCAATCTTGGCGACCGCTTCATCGAGCTGCGCATCCGGCAGCGTCGGCAGCTCTTCCGGCTTGACGCCAGCCTGCGCCGCAATGGCGTCGATGACGCTGCCGCCGATCTCACCGGCAACACCGCCAATCTGCTTTTCGAGGATCGTTTTGACGGTCGACGCGCCGACGCGCACAGCCGCGCCGATCAAGATTGAGGCAAGTGCGCTCATACTGCCACCTCTTTATAGGCTTCCGCCCGGGCGCGCGCGGCGCGATGCTTGGCGATGAAATAGATCGTCACCACGATACCGACCACACAGACAGCGCCCAGCGCCCACAGTGTGGCCGCGTCCGTTGCGGCTGTCGGCTCGATGACGGGAGCGCCGCCGCTGGCCGCAGATGTTGACGCCGTGCCGGCCGCTGTCTTCGCCGCCGTGCTGGCCTGTTTCTTGGCCGCTTCGGCTTCCTTGTTTGCTGCAACTTTCACCGCCGCCTCAGAAACACCCATCGCGGCCAGCGCCATTGCGACGCCCTTGGCCTCGATGTCAGCGACCCGGCGGCCCCAGCCTTTTCCGAACTGCTTCCAGATCTCGAGCGACTGCATGAAAGACAAACGAGCACGGCAAATTCTCTTCACGGTCTCGGCGTGGTCATTGCTGCCGGCCGCCGCCTTCAGCCATTTGACGCCGCGAGAAACGCCGGAGTTCACCGCCGCATCATAGACGGCGAGATCGACGCCAGGGAATAAGTTTAATTTGACCGCCGTGGGATTCCAGTATTGCTCCCGGTAGATGATGAGAGCTTCCGACAGGGAGATATTGCGAACCGGTTTCTCTTTAAGCCCGCGCGCCTTCAGCCATGCGTGATAAACAGCTTCCGTGACGCCGTACATCGTCTTGCCGCCGGGATCGGCCTTGTGGTCGCTCCACCCGCCTTCCCATTTGGCAGTGATGTTGTGGCATATGGTGAAACGGTCGGACATCCGGCATCCCTCGATTTGATGCCGGGATATTCCGCGTTTCCCCTATTTGCCGCAAAGCACAGCAGCGATTCGACGGTTGACTCTACATCATATCCCGCGTTCTTTGCGCCAAACCATCGAGCGACAAACATATCGAGGCAAGCATGAGTGATGTAAAAAGTTTTTGGTCTTCCGAAACAGACGGGGACACCATCATTTTGAAAGGTGTTGACGCGAGTGGAGAAGCGGCCTCCATCTCCATACCCCTCGATCAATTCGAGCAGGCGCTTAAGGCATTGATGCGTTCCGCAAGCGCGGCGCAGGTTAAAAAATGGAGAGATAGAGCGTCGAAAGACGAGGCTGCTTCTTTTCCGGCCGCCCAAGTCACCGCGTTTCGTTTCGCGGCCGCGAAAGACCAAACATCAGCAATATTGCGAGTGGTATCCACCGTTGGTGCATTTGATTTCGTTTTTGAACGAGAAACCGCGCTACCTTTCACAGATAGCGCGGCAAAAATTGGAGCGATGCTTCGTTCACCAGATAAAATGAACTGAAGGCTTAAATGTAGTCAGTTCCGCCGGTGCGTCCATCGTCGTTGTCTGGATAAGAGGTGTCAACGAGTTCGCTTAGCGTGGTTGCCCACTCCACCTGCGATGGACCGACCTTTCGGAATACCACTGCTGATCCTTCGAAGCCGGCGGACCTTTCAGCGTGCTCTTTCGACGGCCTATAGACGAATGGAATAACGAATTGTTCGCTGTCGAGAACTCGTTCTGTTATTTCGAAGCCCGTTTTAGCATTGAACAACGCGTCCCATGACGTGTCCGAAAACCGCCAAAAATCCCAAGGCGCATCATGCATGCCCAAAGTCTGGTGAGTGTGAACGTATCCAATCCCACCGACTTTGAGAACCTTGTTCATTTCCGTTACGACGCGCCACGGCATGAGCAGGTGCTCAAAAACAGAAACCGAATAGACGAAATCGAAAGTTTCCGGCGCGAAATATTTCGATAGATCGTGCGCGTCTCCGACAACATCAACGTTGTCGCCAGCCATGACATCAAAGACTGTCACCTCTGAATTGGGAAACGATTTGCTGCGATCCAGCTTACTTCGCGCACGCCCCCCGATATCCAGAACTTTCGCGCCAGGCGTGGCAGATACTGTTTCGACAAACCTCCGGCTCATATCAACTGTTTGATATCGTTGCGTGCGATCCTTGGCCAGATCGCCAAGGTTTACCCGAATGCTCTTCCCTTTTTTGCTGATGAATTCGATTTCAGCAGCTTGCGGGAAGGTGGTGTCGCCGCGAAAGGCGTGAAGCCAGAAGCCCTTATTCTCGCCAAGTGTCGCCGAGACACCGCCGTGAGGCTGCTGCACGTCTGACAGTGATTTAAGATCACCTGCATTGTGAAGGATCACCGATTTAAGGGCATCATCGGGATGATGAAACCATCCCGAGATATAAAGTGCGTGGTGAAATTTCGCGACAGTATCTGCCACGAACTCGTATCCGTCGATATACATTGCGCCCCCCGGCGTTTGGCATGGAATCGGGCGGCAGTATATCGGCTCAATTCCCGTGCGCTAGGGAGCGTTTTGGATATTGTCGGGCGTGATCGTGTTTACACCGACCTTAACGATGGCCTTTGCGCAATTGTTCGCGCTGATGATGTTGTAATCGCTCGTCCCGGACTCTTCGATGGAGTTTGCAGGCACCGGGGTGGAGAGGAACCTGTTTCCATTGATGATCGAGCCAGCAACGCTTGAAAGTTGCAGGTCCCGGCCTGAGTTTGAGCCGTTTCCGGTAAGGGTATTGTTGCTGAACGTGTGCCGCGACCCAGACAAAACAGCGCCAAAATTCTTGCAGCCATTGATGAAATTCCCGGTCACAATTGCGCGGTCGGGACTGTTCAGGAACGTCAACCCATCGGCATTGCCGAGCGCGTTTGAGATTTCATTGCCCATGATGATGCAGTTGTCCGCATTGTTCACATGGACGCCGCCGTTTGCCGTTGATCCCACTTGCGTCGACACCAACCAGCAATAGTACATATCCTTGAACACGACTCCGAGAAGATCGCCGTTCAGGTGGCAACCATGGATATTGAATCCTTCATCCCACGCGCCGCCGGCACCGCCCTCAACATAGATACCGCCGAGGGTGTTGGAACCGGTTTTGACCCCGGAAACCTTACCATCACCGGCATTCAGTGTCCTCAAGCCGAATCCGTTCCCGAACAGGAACAGATCGGTGAGTAGAAAATTGGTGGCCTTCTCAAGCCTGATCGCCTCGCCAAAACCGCTGATATGCATATCGTTGATGTGGATCAGTTGGCATCGGGCATCCAGAACCCCCGGAGTTCCGCCGCCCTTCGTGCAAATGCCACGCAGCGCGCCGCCGCTTCCAGCTAGGCGGAAATTGGAGAATTCAATGCCTGACGTAAGTGCGGCCCCAGCCGAATTGTCTTGAATAAAGCCATCGATCGCCCCGTTGACGGTGACGAGAGAAGTTTCAGCCCCCATCCCCATGAACTTGATGATTTTGCCAGGGGGGACATCGACATCATCGGTCAGGCGAAAGTTCTTTCCCGGCGGCAGCAAAATGGTGGCCCGCTGTCCGTCACCAACAACCGCCAACGCCGCTTCGATTGCAGCACTGTCGTTGTCGACGCCGTTACCCTTTGCGCCGAACCACATCGGATTCAACCATCCTTCGGTGTTGACGCGCGCCCATGCCTTGGTGTTATCGGGCGTCGAGCGGACAATAAGGCCATTGGCCGTGTCTGCAGCTCCAACGGTCGCAACGTCGGCCCAATTGACCTTTTTAAACTGCCCTTCCCGACCTGCAGCAAGAAGATAGGCAGCAACCTTATTCGACGGATCAAGCGCTGCGAGGTCTGGGACGGTTGCCGGGAAAGTGTTTGGAACCGCGCTGAGCGCTGCATCGCGCGCAGCCTCTGCTTCACCTGTCAAAATAAGCGTCTCGTCTCTGGCTTCTTTTGCCTCCTCTGCATACCCTTGGGCCAGCCCGATATCTGCGGCAGTAAACACGCCGCCGTCTTCTCCATAAGGAGCCTTATGGGTGCGCTTATAGTCGCGTGAAACCTCTTGCAACTCTGCCTCAACGGTGTCGAGCGCGAGGTTTTGCTGCCAGATCGGCAGAGGGCCACCATTCGAAAAACGATTGGTTCGCCGAGGAGCGCGAGCGCCGACAACATCCACGCGACCAGTTATACCAAGCGCGAAGACCGCTTTGGCATCATTCGAAATGCCCTCGACATAAGTTGCTGAGACCGAGAAGTCCGACCGCTCTACGTCATCAACGAACACTTTGATGTCGCTGTTGTTGAAAACGGGAAAAATGGCCGGGAAATCTGTAGTCGGAACCACGGGATTATAAGTGGTGACACGATCATCTGGTGCGGTAATGGGCATATGCGAAACCACCAAAGCAAGATTGATTTAGTGGCAGATTGCCCATGTCGAAGGATTGCCCGCAAAGCACAGGCTATTGCGGCAGGCGCGGTCCGCGCTCTGGCAACGCATCGCCCGGTCCCCACCAGAAGGCTTGACCAAAATCCTTCTTCATCCGGCGCTCATAGCGAGCGAACGACGAACGGTAATCAGGATCAATCATCGACTGAATGTTGTCGAAGATGAGCCTGTCCGTCGCCAGCTTGGAGTACCAGAGCGACGAGCCGGGAGTCCAAGCTTTCATGTGCTGGGCAAGGGTCTTGCCGCTCACCTCTTTGTTGCCCGCCAAGGTCTGCGCGAGATCGCCAGTCGCGCCGATCAGCGCGCCGGGGCCGGGACCGGCGACAAGCTGGGTAATCCCCTCGCCGCCGCGCGTTGCCGACGAATAGACGAAATCACCCATCATACCGAGGCCACCGCCGCGCATTGCGGCCTCAAGCCAGAACTGCCCCGTCCCCATATCGTTCGGATCACGGCCGGCGATGACAGACTGCGCCTGAACGAGCGCCGCCCCGCCCAGCGTCGTCAGCAGGAAGAGCTGCGTTGTGCGATAGGCGCGGTTCGACATGTCGCCCTGTGTCATGGCGCGCATCAGGTGCGTCATCATGAACGTCATCGGGAAGGATTTGAACTGAGTGGCGGAACGCACCGCTTCGCCCATGATCGTGCCGCGCTGCAATCCGCCGGCCATCGCGCCGCGAATGCGGGAGTCCGGTTCGACAACAGCGAAATGTCGCTCGTCGATGACAGCCGACATCAACCGGTCAGCGAGGCGTTCATCCTCGACGCCGTTTACATCGAAATAGCGGGAGCCTTCCGCCTCAAGCTGGGGCGCAGCACGCAGCTTGTCCCAATCATCCGGCGTGAACCCGTATCGATCAAGGAATCCGCGAAACATGGGATCGAGATCGCCGTGCTTCATATCCGCCTGCCGCGCGATCATCCCCATGAACTCCATCGAGAACGCGCGCTTCAGGCCTTCCGTCCACCCATTGATACCGGACAGGCGCATCACAGCATCCGCCGCACGGCCGGTAATCCCTTGCCCGATGATTTCGTCGTCGAAACGCTTGGTACCAATGGCAGTATCGAGAACCGTTGCTGCCGTGAGGTTCAACTGCTTCGCCAGTTCTTCCGCGCCCTCCCGGTTCGTCGTGAGGTCCCGCATCAGCCGAGACAGGACATTCGCCGCCGGGATCGCATTGTAATTCGACGCCAGCATCGTGGTGACGGAATCGCCGGGGAGCGCGGCAATGGCAGCGGAGCCGAGCCGTGAGGCGGTCTGAAGATTCCTGATGCCGCCGCCGATACCGGCAATGAGTTCAGACTGAGCCACGCCAAGCCGGCCAGACAGGGCGTCATAGGTCCGCTGCACGGCAGACGGCGAGTTCATGGTGATCGAGCGCTGCAACTTCTTGCCGATGGAGTTCGCCCGCACAGTGTCGTCATCACGGGCAGCGGCGAGCAGCTTATCGAAAGCCAGCTCGTACCGTGGACCCAGCACCTCGACGAAAGCGATTTCCTTACCCATGCCTTGGATGTGGCCCATCATCGTGTTGAACAGGCCACCATCGCCGACGCCGTATTTCTTCATCAGCCGCTTGTAGGTTTCTGGGTTTTCGAACCGGAACACGCGGAGCTGATTGGAGAAGCCGCCGGCACCACTGCCTTGCCCCTTGCCCAGCGTGATATCCTTGAACGCGTTCTGGATGATGCCCGGAACCGCGCCGCGCGGTGCTTCGCCCTGCCCCGCCTTGTCGATCACCTTCAGGTTTCCGGCCTCGTATTCCTTCCACAGATCATCAAGGAATGCCCGCTCGCCGCCCTTCTTGACCTGCTTCGCATCCCACATCTGCGGAAGCCGCCAGTCTTCGAGAACGGAGAGAGGCTTGCCGCCTTTCTTCACACGGTCGACGGCATATTTCGTGGCATCCGTGAAGCCCTTGGCCGCTGCCTTGGCATTGATGTCTCCGGTATCGATTCCATAAATCTCGTCAACCACGTTCCAGATCGTTTCTGTGTCCTGGCGAAGACCGGCCATTGTCGAGCGATATGGCTCGAATGCGCCGTCAACCAGCTTGAGCAGTCGTTTCGTGACGCCTTCAGCATGGGACTCGATGTTGATTGCATCGCCCATCTGTGAACCGCCCTCCCAGTTATCGCGCACCAGTGCCGACATGAGACCAGACGTTTTGCCCTTCGGGTGCCGTTCCATGCGCTGCAACACTTCGGCCTGTCGGATCGCCTGTTTGGCGGCCATCAGCCGGCGTTCCTGCGCCGCCTGCGCCATGACGCGCGCAGCTTCCAGCGCGCTGGCTGCTTCCGCCGATGCTGGCCCCATCTCTGGATAGAGCCGACCCTGAATGCCTTCGTGCAGCGCGATGGCATCATCGGCCTGCTTCTGCGTGATCTGTTTCGCTGCGACAAGCTTTGTCAGGCAGTTCGCAATGCTCATTCCGTTTTCTCCCGACCAATCGCGCAGGCCTCAATTTCGCGTGCCGCTGCGATCTCATCATCTGCTTCATCAAGAATATCGGCAAGGGACCGCTCCCCGAGGCCGTCGCCGAGATCGACCTTGATTTCTGGCTGATCCATGCGCAGGCGCTGGGCATCCATCACGGCCACCTCGTCGACCAGAGGATCGCCCGTCATCTTCTCGACAGCTTCCGGCGTCAGGCGTTCCTCTGCCACACGCATGAGATCGTTGCGGCCGACACGCTCAAGCGACGACTTCAGGATATCAGCGGAACCGAGCGGATCGCCGAACAGCCGTGGGCCGGTGTCGTTTTTCATCGCTTCGGTCGAATAATCGCGCAAGAACTCGGACAGCCGCGCGCGGCCCACAGGGCGCTTGAGGTCAGCATCGGAGAACATCGCCCGGGCGACGATTTTTGATAACTCGTCAGGCCCGCCGAACATTTCACCCTGATTGACCACATCACGAACGGCGCGGCCCTCGTCGCGGGCCTTCATGACCAGGCGAACGGCGTTAAGCAGATCATCGGTGATGTCCATGCCCGCAGGAATGTCGCCGCGAGCGACAGCATCTCGCATCATCGACCACGGCGCGGAACTGTCGGAGAGTGCACCGGCAATGCCTTTGATGTTGTTGTCGGTGTCTTCGAGCGCGCGAGACAGCATGGCAGGCTCACCATAGGCACGCCCCATGAGCGCGGCACTGATGCGGCGCTCGCCCTCCTGCGAAAGAAAGCCGTCCTTGTCGATGAGATTGCCCTGCTCGGCGCGCGGCAGTTTCTGCATGAACCCGCGCGTGAATGCCTGATTGCCGGCGGCCGTGATATCGGAGCCATCAAGCCGGGACAGCAGATCACCATCCAGCAGGCGGGCATCGGACAAAGCCTGTTCGGCAGCACCAAGGCGCATCGCGGTCGAACGATTGGCGGCGGTGACAAATCCAACGCGGTCTTCGAGATCGGTGACACGGCGGGCCACGAGAACCGGATTGCGGATGCCCTCGACATCGAAATTCTGCGACCTGAGGTAATTCAGGTAGTTTTCGGACGGAATCCCGCCCTGCTGATAAGCGCGCCGCAAGGCCAGCACGCGACCATTGCCGGACTCGACAAGCCCGTCAGGCCCGACAACGGGCGCACCGGTAGATGCATCAGACGAAAAGCCCAGCCGCTCAGGCTGAAGATTCGCGGCAATACCGGTGATCTGATCTTGCGACATCGCTCGCGACCGGTCACGGGGCTGAAGTTCCTGGGGGAAATCGGGATTGATCGACAGGTCATCACGGTTCGAGGTGATGAGAGAATCCGCATCGACAACCTCATAGCGGACGCCGACGCTGTTGCCGTCAGCATCATAGACGCGACCGGGCCGCGCGTTCGCCTGAACGAATGCCTCCGGCGGCAGCTCAACCGGCCTGCCCTGTATCATATCATCAAGCGATTTCGTCAGCGCTGCCTGATGCGCGGCGGCTCCCTGCACCGATTGTTCGAACCGACCGGACGGAACCGCAGCCTCACGAGTTACAATGTTTGCGGTGTCTTTTACATGCGAGGGCCAGCTACCAGTTTTGGCCCGCTGCCATGCCGCGGCAAGACCCTTGATCCCGCCGCCGAGGATAGCGCCACCAGCACCAGCCGCCGCAACTTCGCCCAGCGCATCGGACAACGAATAGTCCGGCTCGACCTGCTTTCGCCAGTCATAGTTCAGGCCCTGGATGACGCCTTCCGACGCCATGCCGATACCGCCCTCGATGAGAGCCGTTCGAAGCACACCAGACGCGGCACCAGCGCCGAACAGGACAGACACGGCATTGATGGGGTCTGTCATAGCCCCGACCATCGTTCCGGCAAATCCGCCGGCCGTCGATCCGAACCCCGTCGACCGCCGTTCCAACGTCTTGCCCGACGATATCGTCGCGGCACCACGGCGAACAGCTTCCTTGTCGATGAAATCACGATCTGGAAAGGTGAGCGCCGATTGCGGGTTCTGCTTCTTCCAAGCATCGAACATGCCGCGCGCCGATGCCTCAAGCCCTTCGTCGGGGGAGAAGTCAGCCGGACCAAGCATACCAGCTTTCGGAGTGATCCACGCCTGAAGCTGCTGGCCAGACTCCTTGTAGAACTGGCTCATGAAATCGCGCTGGATTTCATTCACGATCAGGTCGCGGGCGTTCGAGTTTTTCGCCTCATGCATCCCGGCATAATCCGATTTGAAGCGCTCGATAAAGCCGGGGTCCACACCCTCGAACGGATTCTGCGCAGCCAGTTGAAGGGCCGAACGCATCTGCTTTTCATCGGTCAGCATCGGCATCAGCGGTCCCTCAGATCAAGAACAAATGCGCTGCCATCCTGCTTCGTGGCATACATGGGAGCATCTGGCCTGCCGAACTCAACGATATAGCGCCCGTCTGCCACCGCCCGCAGACGGCCCTGATCACGGACGTCCCGCGCCCGCACGGCGCTGCCATTCTTGGCAATGACGCCGGACAGATCATCGTCAGTGAGCTGGGCCAGACGCTTGTCGAAATCATCTTGCGTCATGCCGTAGCGCGGGACGATCACGGAATAGCCGTTCATATCGGCCACGCCGCCCGTCACCTCATCGATGGCCTGCTGCATGCGGGTGTCGTTGAACTCGCCGGATGTGTCGCCTGCCTGATTGGAAAGGTCAGCGTACCGCGCCGTTGCAGATTCCAGCAGGAACTGACGCGAAACCTCTTGCCCTGCCGCGAAAGCCTGTATCGGCAGCTTTTCGTCGATGGCGAGGGAATTGTCGTCTGTCTTCTTCGGGGCGAGGTTCGGGTTTTCTTTCAGCAGCATCTGGCCGCGCAAGATACCTTCAGCCACCGCCGGGTTATCCCCGACCAATGCGCCGGCTGTCGCTGCCGCCCGACCTTGCCCCGACGAATACAGCTTCGAGAGCGTGGCCTTGTAGGTTTCAGGTCGCAGGTTCTGCTGCATCGAGCCGAGAAGCTGAACGGATTCGCCGGGTGTCGCCGTTTCGAAAACCCGCGTCATCTGCGCCAGCATTTCCGGCCGGAGTGCCGAGATGTTGCCAACCTCGCCACGCGCCTGCAGAACATCGACGCCCTTCTGCAACGACTGGAATGTGCCTGCCCATGTGTCGGGCTGGGTGAGGTTCAGTGCTGGCGGCGGCGGCGTGTAACCGCGGCTGGCCGCGTAACCGATAGGATCATTGGCAAGCGCCTTTGCCCGAGCCTCCTGCGATGCCTGAAGATCGGTCAGCAACTGCTGCTGCGCCACCGTGGCACCATCGGCAGCATCGGCGCGCAGCGAGGTCATCATGCTTTCGACATCGCCGGGGGCAAGGTTCTGGAAAGACGAAATTGCCGACTGGCTGGAAAAATAGTCCGCAACCTGGCGCTTGAAATCTGCATCATCGACGACGGCAAGCTGCCGCGTCAGGATGTTGAGATCAGACACCGCAGGCGTAAAACCCTTGTCGCTGCCGGACTTGATGTTGCCAAACAGCTCTTTGGCATCGCGGGTCATCTCGGCGCGATATTCCTTGACGACTTCCGGGTCGATGTAGGCGGTCTGTGTCCCGCCGCGCGTGCCGCTGTCCTCGATGTGCCAGTTTTCATTCGCCAGCGGGAATTTAAGGCCGAACTGCTCGGCGTTATCGTGCAGCCAGGACACAACCTCTTTCGGTGCGTTCTTCAAAGACTGTCCATCATAGGACAGATCAGCAGCGTTACCGTGATTGTGCTCGGACTTCCCGGGAGGTGCGACCCATTTTCGGGCTTCAGCTTCGGACCCATATTTTTTTAGCGCCTCATCCCAAAGCTGCTGCTGACGCTCCACCGATCGAGCGCCGGAATAGATGCCAAGGCGCTCGCGGACTTCCGGCGGCGCGGCCTGCAGGAGCCGGGACAGCTTGACCGCAAACAGATCATTCATGCCGCTGATGTGGGTGGCATCCTTGTCCGTGCGTCCCTGAAGGAATTGGCGGGCGGCGCTGACATCCTCCGTGGTGTAACGGATGTTTCCGCTGTTCGCACGTCCCATGACCTTTTTGTAATAGTCCGCTGATTCCTTTGGAATAACGCTGTCGTCGCGACCAGCGCGCAGCCACGCATCAGCGCGCGCCGCCCCGCCGTTATAAGCGATGAGAGCGGCTTCCTTGTCGCCGCCATAGCGATTCATCATCTTGTTGAAGTAGTGTGCGCCATACCGCTGGCTGACTTCCGGGTTTTTGAGATATGCCTGCTTTTCTTCATCGGTACCGTTGACCGGGAAGTTTGCATCGCGCAGCTCGGCTGCAATCTCGTTGCCGGTCTGAGGCATCACCTGCATCAGGCCCGCCGCGCCCTTTGGCGAGACAGCACCGGGATTGCCCGAGCTTTCAACGGACTGGATTGCGGCCAGCATTTCAGCGCCGCCGTTCGCCTGGGAGAACAGCGTTTCAGTAACGTTCAACTGCGCAGCATTATCAGACAGACCGAAAGAACGGAGCGTCTTCGCCGAATTGCGGGAACGATAAAGCTCGATTGCGCCCGCCATGTCGCCGCCGTTGGCAAGCTGGTTGGCAACGAAATCGACATCATCATTATCCAGGCCGACGCCTGTTTTTAGCCTCTCCTGAATGGTCTTGGACTGATCCTGATATGGCTTCAGGTTCGCTTTCACCTGCGCCGTGTAGCCGTTGATCCGCTCATTGGCGAGGCTGGCATACTGCCGGCGCTCGGAGGGCGTAAGCTGGATTTTCTCATCCGTAAGGATGTTGGTCGCAAGCTTCCGCGCTTCAGTAAGGCCACCGTTCTGCAATGTGCGATCGACAGCACCAAGCATCGCCTCCGAGGTATGGCGCGACTCCATGCGCTGAACAGCGATGTCAGCCTCTTTCCGTCCGACAGTGAAATCGGGGTTCTCGGCCAACTGATCCCAGAGGGTTTTCAACTGCTGCTGTTTCTGCTGGTATGCATCCGTACCCGTGCCGCCGGATCGGGCAAGAACAGAGAGGTCATCATCCAGCAACTGGATTTCAGCCTTGATGTTGCCCTCGAACTCTTTGAGGTCCGAAGTGCGCTTCTGTTCCGAGACGCCCATCGAAAAGCGCGGGCCTTCCGTATCGAGCATTGTCTGCACTGCGCCGCGGAACTGCTTCGGAACCGCACTCAGCGTCTGATCACGGAAGCCTTTCCAGCTCGTATTGAAGGTGTCGATGTTGCCTTTCGCCTCGTTCGAAAGAGCCGTACCGCGCGCCCGGATGTCTCCGGCCAATCGCGCCGCATAGCCCTGCCCCGCCGCAGCATTATATGCGCGACCGGTCGCAGAGAAATCGGAACGGCGATCAACCTGCAAATTCCCATCGGAATCGCGGTAGACGGCGTTCTGTCCCTGCTGCTCGGCCTCGACAATCGCCTGCTTTTCGAAGGCCGCGCCAGCGGTACCAAGAGCATCGGCAATCTGCTGGAAAGGGTTAGCGACTTCGGCAGCGCTGACGGATGACTGAGGGCCACGGGTGACCGAGCCACGCGGCTGAATTGTCGGAAGTTTTACCATCATCAGGCTCCGAAGAAGGAAGGAAGGGCTTTCATCGTGCCGCCCAGCAGCGACACCTTTGCCGCAGACTTGCGGAACTTCGCATCGGCCTCATCCTGATTGGCCTGCATCCGCTTGCTGCCCACATCAATGATCCTGTCGCGGTTGCTGGTGCGAACCTGATCCGCATTGACGGCCTGACCAGTCGGCGAGTTCGGATCAACGCCGGCAGACGCCCGGATCGATTTGATGTTCGCAAGCGTGCTGTTCAACTCGTCGCGATAACTGGCGTCGATCTGATCCGCCTGGATGCGCCCAACCTGCGCCGCGCGCTTGGACTGCGCAGCAGCATAGTTGCCCGCTTGATACTGGCCAACGGCACCAACGATGCCGGAAAGCCCCATGAAAATTGGTGCAGCAGCAGCCATTAGACCGTTATCCTTGTCGTCAATTCGATGAGTTTGAACTTGCCGGGAACCGTGGATTTGAACGGCACCACGGGGTCATAGGACCGTCCGGTCTCACGATAGGTATAAGTCATGTCGCGAGATGGAATCGGCAGAGACATATCCTCGCCACCGCGCCAGCTTCCGAAGATGCGTTCGCCTATCATGAACTCTTGGGTGTCGCGAACCGTCGCCAGAAGCTTTGAAACCTTGCGGCGCTGCTCACCTTGCCCGACCGGCTGGCCACCATCAAAATTCGTGAACAGCGGGACAAAATCCCAATCCCATTCGACGCCTATTGTGATCTGGGAATAATCCGCGAAACCCTGCAGCAGCCCTTCTGATCCAACTGTGGTTTTGCCGAGATAGAACCCGCCACCGAACACACTTACTTCCCTGCCGGCATATGGCAGGCCCACAAGCTGCGAGAGCGTGACCGGTGCGCCAGTCGATAGTTCGAGAAGCGATCCATCCGACAGGGCAAGAAAATCGCTGTCATTGTTCGGATCGAGCGTCATCGCACAATCGCAAAGCAGCGAGTAATCTACCTCTTCGCCGACGTTGAGAGGTTCGCCGCCGAAATCATAGGAGGTCATCATAACGACCTTTCCATATGACCCGCTGACGCTTTTTACGACGCCGCCTTCGGTCGCCCAGCGGAACCAGCCGATAGAATCGCGATCCGGGTTGAACTGCCCAACCACAATCGAGCCGTCATCGTTCACGCAATAAATCTGGCGGGACTGGAATTCCTTCGTTGCAGAGGTGGCCGCGATGGATTTGACGCCGGAGAAAAGCGGGCGATGGAAGCGATTGACCTCGTTTGCGATATACGGGCGCGCAGTCTGGCCGGTCGCCGAAATCGCATAAATCCCGGTCTGGCTTTTATCGACGAACAGCAACCCTTCCGTGACTTCGACAGGGCGGATATTCGCGATCTCACTCGAAAAGATCGGGCGAAACTCGACGCTTCCGGGCTGCAACGGCGTGCCGACAGACACCGGGATGTAGAAAATTCCCCGATCCGTGACGGCGAACTCGTCATATCCGCCGACGACATGGAACACCTGGCATTCCGCACCGACAAATTCGAGCATCGCATCAGACGATCCGGCCCCGATATAACCATCATGCGGGTTGCCGACGGCAGACCAGAAAACCGCGTTCTTCTTCTGCGGCCAGTTCGCGAAAATGAGGCGCTGGCGATCCTTGGAAACCGAGCGCGGCCATCCGCGATGGGGCGACATGAACTGTTCATCCCACTGAACGGTAGGAGAAGGACCGGACGCCGAAAAGGCGGATATTGTCGATGCCGCGGTCGGCCCAACCAGCTTCTCGCCGTTCTGCGGCGATGTGAGTTTGTTCGTGGCTACGACATAGACAATGTTGCCCGCCACACCGACAACTTCACCGGTTACGTTGGTCGTGTCAGTCTCAACGGCCTGCCCCACCGAGAAACCGGCCGAGCTGCCAACGGTGATCGCCCATGTGGAAGGCAGCTCTTCAAGCACCGTTCCAACAGCCTGCGTGCTGTTTATTATCGATGTCAGCCGCACCTGACGGCCAGCATACCGGAAGATCACGCCCACATGTGAGGCGCTGAGAATCGGTGCAGAGAAGAAAACGTTGACAGAGCCGGTTGAAGCGCTGGCCGTCATCGTGATCCCGAGCGTTCCATCGAAGCGATAAAACGGCATCCGGCTCGATCCATTGATACCAGTCGAAAAGGTGAATGGCTCAATCGTCCACGACGCGTTTGTGTCAGAAATGCGGATCACCTGCGGCTCGCCGCCCCAGGTCACAAAAACCTCGTTGTCGAACATTTCAAAAACAAGGTTTTCAAGATCGCTATATGCCCACGGCGCACTCAGATTGGTGACGAGCGTTCCGTCTTGCGTCCTGATGACGACGCCGCCGGCAACGAAAACCAGCGTGTAAGAGATATCGTCGAACGGCTTGAACTCGCCGTGCACGCCATCATTTTCAAACAGCATACGGCGTCCCGGCCGACGAACAAGCGCGCCGGTATGGGTAGAAACCATGTTCCGGGCGCGGCGGCTGGCGAAGCCGAGGATTTGCATGTCATCGCGGCGCACGGCATCGGGGTCGATCTCGCCGCCGGAGAAATCACGCTGCCTGATGATCTGTTCGTTGAGGCTCATACACGACGCCTCCGGCGCGCATCGGCGATCTTCGATTTATAGGTGTTGCGGGCTGGGTTCTGCTGATCGACACGGCTGCGTGTCTCATCCAGCAGCAATTCCGCCTTCGTCTCGACGTTCCGGGCTTCTGCGGGGTCTTCGTTCAGGCCTCGATAGCACCCGGCCTCAACGTAGAGCGTGAGGATTTCGGCCGCCATCGGGTGCCACTTCTCGGTTGTCACCTCTTTGATGACCGTGGCCGATATCTGGGAATCGAAATTGCAGGAGAGGATTTGGCCCTGAATTTCATAGTCCGTCAGATAGGCGGAACCGTAGAACACCTCTTTCACATGAAGGGTGTTGGCCGGGAGTCGGAAACCGTTCTTGGAGAAGCGCCGGGATTTATTGTCCGCATCTGGTGCGCGCACCAGCTCTTCGCTGATTTCTGCGAAGGGCCAGTTATGGCGGGCTGTCAGAAACCGCACGGCGCGCTCAAACGCACCATTCGCGATAATGTACTCATCCGAAGGATCGTTGAGCACATTCACGGTATTGTTGCCGGTGGCGCGCAGCGCGTCGTTGAGTATCGTCAGCTTGTCCATGAAGCGGAGAATGTCCGTTTCAGACAGGCCCGGCAAAGCACAGGCAGGACACAAAAAAACCGAGGGCATCATGCCCCCGGTTCCCCTCAGCCAGCCGGTCGCGATGGAATGACTACCAGCCTCAGCCCTTCGCCAACTCGGCGTTGACATATTCCTGCTTGTCATCGTCGCTCATGTCATTGAACGCGATGCCATCAGCTTCACGCATGCCGCCGACGACTTCCGCGCCCGTGGCATCATAGATCGCCCACCAGCCGCGGCCCTTGTTCTTGGCCTCGAAAGGTGCGGTGAAATTCGCAGGTTCGAAATCTTCCTGCTTGTCGGTCTTTTCTGCAGGCTTTTTCTGCTTTTCGCGCCATGCTTCAGCATGTTCGTCAGACCACGGCTTTTCGGAATATTCTTCCGGAAAATTGGCCACGGCCCCGCGCGCGTCGACTTCGTACATTTCCACCGGAGTCGTCGGATTTTCGATATGGAAAACGTTCTTGAACATCATTCTCTCCTAAATCGGAATGGACCCCGTTAAGGGTCCAGACCAGCGGCCAGCCAGGCGGCGAGCGTGATAGAGGGCGTGGTGCCGGCAGCGACAAGGTAAAGCTGAAGATACCGGAACACGTAGATTCCGCGCTGGTTCGTGACAGGCACGATGAAGCGCGAAGCGCTCTTGCGTGGCGACGGGACAGCATCGGATGCCGGAGCAATCGTCGGCACCAGACGACCGGCGGTTGCTGCTGCGAAATCCTGCGTGGCGAGAACTTCGACGTTGCCGTTACCGAAAGCGGCGTCGTTCGACCCGAGCAGATGAAGGCGGTAGGTTTCATCGGCAGACGAAAGATCGAGAGCCGAAATATCCAGAACCAGTTTGCCGATCCAGCGACCGACGCCTATATCGACCTGCGCCTGAATTCCGTTCACGTAGCCGGTGGCGGTGAGTGTCTGCGGGTTCGCGAACGCGGTTGCGACATCGAAAGGAACATCCCAATCCGGGACAACAGACGGAAGTGTGGACTGCGTTAGGGGCATTGCACCATCTCCTAAGAAAGTTACACCGTGGCCGGTTAGGCCACGATGGTTGTTGCAGTGATGGAGGTGAGGCGGCTGAACGCGCGCGGATGCTCGCGGACGATACCCCAATCCCACTTGATGTTTGCGACTTCGAACGGTGTGCCGACCTGGCGCTCGAAGTCACCCACGGAAAGCGGGGTCTGCTCGATGCCATAGAACTTGCCGTCGCCCATGGACAGGCAGTAGATCGATCCGGTGACTGCCGCGCCGCCCCCCTGACCGACTTCGTTCATCGGCAACAGATCGGGCGTATCGTCCGGCTCGTAACCGAAAAGGATCGGCAGACCCTTGTAACGCATGATGCGACGGCCGAATTCGTCGGGGGCATTGTCGTAAGCCAGCGACTGGCCGGTCAGGGTGGTGTTGCGCGCGGCGATGTCGAGGTACGGCATCAGGGAGCGCGGGAACAGCCAGTGTGTCGGCTTGTTGACGGACCAGTAAAGGATGTCGAGGTTCGCAAGCGACAGGGCCGCACCGCCGGAAGCCACGGAGTTGTGGAACAGGTTGATGTTTGCCTGGTTGCAGCGAACCTGCAGACCGTTCGGCTGCTTTGCGCCGGTAGCCGAATTGTCGCCCTTGATGATGATCTGGCTCGCATACTGCGAGAGGGCGATGTTCTTCAGCTCCATCTGCTTGTAGCGATGGTCGGGGCCGAGGCGATCCACGATAGCGCGGTCGACTTCGACGAACTCATCCATCGGGAACGTATCTTCTTCACGCAGGTTGAAAGAACCGGTGTCCTTGTTGCCCTGGGAGTTGAAGTTACGGAAGCCGACAGACGGCAGGCGGCCGATATCCATGAATTCCTTTTTGCCGTTGGTGGCGGGAAGGAACATGAAATGGGCGAGAAGGTCGGACGTGCGGGCCATGTTCTCAACGAACACGCGCTCGGCAGAGTTTTCCGGCAGCGTCTTGTAATACTCGGTGAGCGAGATCGGTGCCGTGATGGAAGGGGTGACCGCTGGAATGGGCATTAAAGGTATCTCCTGTGATTACCGAGACTTCTGGGCGTCGATTGCTGCCAATTTCTGCCGGAAGGTCATGTTCTCGTAGCCGTCAATTTTGGTTGGATCGCCTGTTCCATCGCGTCCGGCCCCCGGGTGACCGGGAACAGTTCTGTTGAGCTGCATGATGCGTTCGAATGCCTGAACCTGTTTCGCAGTAAGGATCATTGGCGCCAGAGCTGCAGCGGCCTCGCCGCCGAGGCGCGCGCCCAGCCATCCAGTGATAGCCTGCACCCGCTCCTTTGCCTTGCTGCCAAGGGCCTTGGCCTGTTCGCCGAGAGCCTCGTTGATCTGCTGGCTTTCCGCGTAATCCATCTGCACGCCGAGGGCGACGAGGCCCTCGAACTGTGCCTGGGTGAACCCCTGAGAATGGGCGAACTCGCGGGCAAAACCGATGCGGGGGTCATTTTCGTTGATCGGGCTTTCGCCTTCGGGCAGTTCAAGGCCCTCGATCTTGAACTCGGCCGGCAACGCTACTTTGTAACCGTCCTTGTTCTCGGGAACCGAAGCCACGCGGGAGTCCTGTTCGGACTTGAACGCGACCAGGGCGTTAAAATCTTCGGTCTTGAACCCTTTGTCGGTGTCCCAGAAAGATTCCGGAATGTAATCGGGACGGACAGGCTTTTCAGTCGCGGGCGGCTGGACCTCGGCGGAGGGTTTTACTACCTCCGGCGCGGCGGTTGTTGCTGCCGTTTCCGTTTTGACCTCTTGTGTCGTCTGCGTTTCGCTCATCGTTCCGTTCTGCCTCTGCCATCGCTATCAGATTGGCAGCGAATTTGCGGCGTTCGTTATGAGCGTGCAAAGCACAGGTATCAGTCGGCCCGATTTCCTCGACAACCGACTGTAAAGCGGAGAACAAAACGGAGCCTTCTGGCGTCCGGGCGATCTTCCACACAGCCGCTCTTAGATAGGGATCATCAGTCCTGAATTTCATTGCTGCGCTCCCGGTACGACGCCCGCTTCCTGTGCTACGCCGAGAACCGCGCCAAGCAGCTCTTGCGTTTGCGCCTCGCTCCGCAGAACGACAACCTCATCGTTGGCGAGCTTCTTAATGTTATCGATCGTCGCCCGTTCATCGACGGACGCGGCGGCAGTTTCAGGGAAGTTAGCCTTGACGATCCCCAGAACCTGCATGCCTGTCTGAAGCTTCTGATTATTTGCGGCTTGAGTGGCCGGATTGTTCGGAATCAGCGTGAGCGTCTGTTCACCGATCACCACATCCTGAATTTTGCCGTCCTGCTTCAGAAGCCATTCGAAGCGCCGATAGATTTCATATGGGCCTTCTCGCCAGAATTTTTTGCCGGCGGTACCGATCCGGCGCTGCGACTTCACCATTTCGTCGATCCACTGTGTCGCGGTCGGCGGGGTGTCGCCCTTCTGCTCGGGATAGTCGGCGAAATGCTTGCGGCGGATTCGGCGCTCTAAGTCCTGGGCGGTGTAGAATCCGAGATCGGCATCACCCTCGAAATAGAGTTTCGCAATGTCCCGGCCCGAGCCGGGGCGCATCGGATAAGCCTTACCTGCCTCGAGTCCGCCTTCAAAATCAGTCACCCCGTCATCGGGATAACCAATTGGAGGCGCGAGCGCGATATCGACACGATCCTGTGTCGCCGCGGTGATCACGTCGAGAACGCGATAATCCTGAAGCGCCTTGATCGACGGGCCAAAACCCCAGGCAAATTCGCTGTCGGGAGCAAATCGGGCGATGATGAGCGGCAGACAGCCCTCGCCTACCAATTTCTGTTCGTGAACCGCCTTTTTGTCGACTAGAATAACGTGCTGCCAAACCTCATCTTCCGGCTGCGACCAGTCGCGCCAGAATGCCCAAACCACCTCTATCCAGCATTTGCGCGTATTCTTGATCTTGGTCTGCACTTCCGCCGGGATATCGACATCAGGCAAGACGCTTTTCAGCCTCGATCCCAAGACCCAGCGGACGCGGAAGCGATCACCGACAGACCCATCGGCCTCAATGTTGAATTCCAGCTCCCGATATGGGACGTGCTGCACATTCGTTGGTCGGGTGTTGTAAGGCTTATCGATCCACCATGCGATTGTGCCAACAGAGGCGTGCGGATCGAGCGAAGTTCCAAGCTCGGATTCGAAATTCGAGGCGCGGATCGAGGCGAAAATTGAATCGTTCCGCTCTTTCGCATCCTTTTCGGCATCAGTGATAGCGGATTCCTCCACGTCATCGCTGATAGACGACTTGTCTATCGTCGCGGCGACCCAATCGGTGCCTTCGGGGAAAAATGCAGAAACAACCTCTGTCGCAAAATCTTCGGAAACTTCAGAGCCAATGCCGGTCGCAAGGTCTTCGTCCTCATCCTGGCGGCGTTTCGTGTGCCGGTTCGATGAATCGATATTGTAACTCAGGCGGGGGCGCGTGAAAAAAAGCGCTTCCTGAATATCCTTCCGGGCATCGGATTTCTGCGACCTCGCATCAGCCAGACGCGACAGTGCGTCTTCGGCAAAGGTTTTAGCCGGGAAACTGGAAACTGCTTTCGTGTCAGCCACGCCACACCTCAATCACTGTCTGTATGACCGGGCGATGGCCCCCATTAGACCGCTCTGACTGGAGGAGCCGCCCCCGATCGACGGAGTCATCCCCAATGACTGACGAGCACCAAACCGGCGGAGCGCAGCATCGGTGTCAGACGACAGACGCTGCTGAATCGTCGTGACCTTCTCCTGCGCCGCCGCTTCCTGCTGCCGCTTCAGTTCCGGGTCTTCGGGCGTTTTTACCTTCATCTCGTCCACCAATGATTTCACCACCGTTGGCAAGACATTGCCGGAACAAGGCATCTGGCCGCAAAGCACAAGACTTCAGGCCGATAATGTGGGCGACTGCCGGCACACACCACCAGCCGGATCGGAAATTGACTTCGTACTCTCGACCTATGGGACGCGCCATGCGAACGACAGTCCCAGCGTCCGCGTAATGGCCGAGGATGGCATCGGCTTCATGATCGCCCACCAGCATGATCCTGGCGCGGTCGAGATAGAAATCGTAAAACACCCACGAATAGGCGCGCTCGACGTAGCCGAAACAGGAGACGTGCTTGAACCGGCCCCGCGCCAGCCAGCGAATCCACCACTTATCGCTCTCTTCGGTGAAGACGACATACCAGTCTTTCGGCTCGCACTCGGAAAGGCGGATTCCGCCTGTTTGAAAATCAGAACCCACCGCGCCGCCTCGATTTTTTGTGAACCTTGATATCGACCGGGCCACGCCTGCCGCCTCGATCATTGCCTGTCACGACCCGGCCCTCGCCCGCGCCCAGCACCATGTACTGGCAGGCGTCGGCAATGTCGGAATATCGGTCTTTTTCCGGCGTGTCCTTGTGCCGCGACGTGCCTTTGATGCGGGCGAAGTGATAGCCGCCCGCCATCGCAACCTTGAGCGTCCGGCAGTTCACACCACAGACCAGCAAACGGGGCATACCGTTCACCATCGTGATCATCGGATACTCGACGGCCTCGATACGCGTCTGAATATGGTTGTTTTTGACCGGTGCGGGCCGGACTGGCATGCCGTGGTTGCGGAAAACGTCATATGCCGTGTTTTCGTCAGCCTGGGTGCCGTCCTGCCCCTTCGGATCACCCCAGAACTCTACAGAATAGCCGTATCCGGCCTTTTCGCGGCTCGAAACGTGCCAATCACCGAGCCTCCGGTCCAACAATTGCTTGACCAGAGGCGCGAAAATCGATGCGCCGGCGTCGCGCGCGGTCAATTCCGCGAAAATCCGCCACCGATTGTTGACGAGCTGTCCCACAACACACGCCGGATTGCGCCCGAAGTCCAAACCGACATAAACCGGCCACCCCGGCACCGGCTCCAACGGCGTTTTCGACACATGTGTGTCTTCGCTGAACTGCTGCCAGACCGCCTTACCATCGACATAGACCGTGATCTTGTTCAGCACGCGGCTGTCGATCCACTGTTTCGTCTTGCCCTTGATCTTTTCAGCGTAATATCCGGGTTTCAGCCACTTTGTGTTCTCGGCCAGTGGGTTCATCTTGTACCCGACCAGCGAACCCGACGCGTCCTTGATTTCCAGCATGGCCGGCGGCTGGACGTGATAACCCCAATTGTCCGGTTTCCGGTATGAAAGACGCTCTTCTTCCGTCCAATCGTCCGGCAGAGGAACCTCGCCCATCATCAGCGGGATGAAATGATCTTCGCGCGGGGCGTTCATGTCGGCAATCACGCCGTCCCATGTCGCGCCGCCGTCCTTCACTGCCGGATATCGGCCTGTTCGAGACTCGGCCTCGTCGAGAATGGCCTTTTCGATGAACTCCAGCTCGTTGAACCATATCCCGGTAAATTCGAAGGATCGTAGCTTGCGGATGTCGTCTTCGCTGTCGAGCGCCAGGAAGATCACCTCCATCTCGACATCATGCAGCCGGATGATGTGCTTGAATGGCCGGTCCCAATAGAACCGGCCGTAGATTTCCTCAGGGAACCAGTCGAGCCATGACTTTACCGTCGTGTTCTTCAGGTCAGGAAAGGTGTTGCGGCAGACCGCCCAGCGCGTTTTGCGGACGCCATCATGGTTCGGCTTCTGCTCACACGAAATCAACCACATCTTCATGATGCAGGCCGTTGACGTACCAGACCCGATAGACCCCCGGACAACCGAAACATGCTTCCGGCAGCGCAGGAAATCGCGCAGAACCTTGCCATCGGGCCGGTAAATCTTGCGGCCCTGCTCATCAAGCTCGATTGTCGGGAGTGTCGTCGGCCGATCCGGCTCGATGATTTGTAGCATATCGGTCAGCGCGCCCCCGCCGCCTTCAGCAATGCCTCACCGATCCGCACCACCAATTTCCAGAAAGCTTTCACCGCATCTCTCCATCGCTTGAGATGATGCAATGTCGCGCCGCCGGGAAATCGCGGCAAAGCACAGCTTGCGCGCCATCGCAGCCTGTGCATTCTGGAAAACATCAAAAGAATGGGGGATCAGATGAAAATTGTTCTGAAGCGCAACAACTTCATGCAAACTAAAAATGCCGTTATCCTTTCAGGGGCAAACATTGAATGCGTCGAAGCGGAAGATAACAACTTTTCCAATGTTGAACGCGCTATCGTCGTAAATGGTCAAAGAATCAGCATCCCCGATGATGTTGCTTCAGAAATCTCTACGGCCTTGGTTGAAGCTTCGGAGTCCGGGTCTTCGAGAGAAGACACCGTTGAGAAACTCTCAGGCCTCGCCACGACTAAAGCGTTTCTATCGAACCACGGCTTCAACGCCGCCAACCTCGCTGTCGGTGTTGGCCAATTACTTCTTGCTCTGAAATCCTGACGGATCAAACCGCCAACTCACCTCTGCCACACGGTCATCATTGAATTTCGCAGTGGCGACCCCGGTGACTTCCGGCACATCCGGGACAAGCGGACCGGACACATCGACGATGATGTGATGCTCCGAAACCTCTTTCGCTCCTGATACAATCGTTCCCTCCGGCATCGCTGTCAGGAAGTGGGCCACGAAACCCTTGTCTATCCTCATCACCGACTTGCCCATCGCGTTTCTCCATGTGGTGAAAAATATTTCTGATCGAACATTCCTGAATGGGCCGAATATTGTGTGAGGGTGGAACTGGAAAACTCACGCCCAATTTTGCCCCCCCACCCCCGTTTCAGCCTCGAAACAGGCGAAAACGCCCCCCGGGGGCCGCGTTCCTCACTCATCATCAGGAACATTCACCTGTAGTTCTAACGACTTATCACCATGTTGCTCCTGATGGCCTATCTGGTCGCGCTCATCAGGCCGCAGATCAATGGCGTAACCAGGGGTGACGTGCGTGGTCACGTTGTTGTTGACCTGCACATTGACCTGTGTTGCGCCAACCGTATGCGATCCACGGTTCAGGCCGTCCAGATACTCAGCCGCCTTGAACTTCACGCTCTCGTTCTTCGTATCGAGCAATTCACCCATCGTATGCAGCGCCCGAGGCCGGAGGCTAGTCCTCAACACCTCCTGACACTCATTCAGATAAGCAAGCACATCTGTTTTGCGGAGAGCGAGGCGAAGCGTGTCATCGTGCATTCCGGCGGCTTTCGCTGCGTCGGGGCGCTTCAAGCCATCGAACACCATGGCGTGGATTGCCTTGCGCTGTTTGGCGGTGATGACCGGCGCTTTTTTTTCTTTGCGGAGGGTTGCTGCTGCTGTCTGAGCGGCTTTGCTGTGAGCTGTAAGGCTCTGCTTGGAGGGCATGACCATCGCTTGTCCTTGACCCGTTGAGTTCGTGTGTCGCTGCGCCGCCGCCTTGGTCGGCTCTGGCTTCGCTTCTATGGGTTGAGAGGGCAGAGCGAGTGGAGAAAGGGGGAGCGCCGCGCGTTGGGTAGCATGATTGATTCGGTGGACGCAAAGCACAGGGAAATTATTCAATGATTTCAATGCGGCTTGTTCATCTTCGTTGACACTCTCCAAAAGAGAGGGGTGTTAAACACCCATTGGGCCTTTTCAGATGGTGCTTTGCACGGGTGCATAACACCTGTATATTGCGCTTTATGAGGTGTTATACACCTTGCCGGAATGACGGATTTGCGATGGATAATAGCGATATCGAGCCAGAACACGTGCTGTGCAGGCGCTGGCGTGAGGAAGTGCTTGAGCTATCCCGAACAGAGATGGCGGCGCTGACGGGCTTCTCTGCGGATGCGATCAAGGATTATGAGCGCGGCGACAAGAAGATCGATGATAAGGCGCGGAAGCGATACCGTATGGTGGTTGCTGCTGTGACGATGGGCATTCAATTCGACTGGCTGACTGTGCGATACCTGCCGACTGTGCCTGTCGAGATATTGGTCAGGAGAGACAAGCAATGAACAGTCTCGAAATGATTGGCGCAGCATCTATCTACATTTGGAGTGTTATCCTGCTGTGCGCTGTGTCTGTGGTGATCGGAAGCAGGATCGGCGCAGGAAAAGGCCCAGAAGCGCTGACATATGTGATCTACCCGCCGATAGCCATAGCGGCAATCGGGCTTATTGCTGGCCTTATACTGCTCGGAAAGGTGCTGATATGAACATGATAGAGAAGGTCGCCATGGCAATCCTGAAACGCCGATACTACGATCCAGAGCCGCAAATGTACGGCAATGACCCAGAGGCGTTCTTTTACCAGCTTGACCCGGATCATATTCTGGATGCGCATGATGAAGCCAAAGCCGCGATTGAGGCGATGCGAGAGCCAACGCCGGAAATGCTTGAAGCGGCGACGGGTTGGTTCGATCATGTTGCGGCCGATGAGACATATCCGATGGCGCGCGGCGTTATGAGGGCGGCTGTTGGGGCTGCATTGGAGGATCACAATTGAACCTGATCGAAAAGATAGCCCGAGCACTGGCGACAGAGCATTATGCAGCGCGTTTTGATGCGCCGGCAGACCACAAGCATGTGATTGCGAATGTGGATGCGAACTGGCGGGATTTTGAAGCGGCGGCAAAGACAGCGCTACGAGCGATGCGCGAAGAGACGCCGACGCGGCCGATGGAGAGGGATGAATACGCTGATCAGGCTGTCCGGCTATGGAATGAGCGGATCGATAAAGCGCTCGACCAATGACAGAGCAGTATCAGCCCAAATACACATGGAAGCGCACGCAGATCGACGAGAACGATCCGCCGACTGACTTCGACTGGATCGGTTACGACGGTGACGGCGCTGTCGGCCGGATCAGAAAAGAGATGCACGGCCCGACAAAGGGCAAATGGCAATGGTCGGGCTGGTATCCTCGCACGTTCAAAGGCAGTCCACCGACACCGAACACAGGCTGGGTGGACACTGCCAGGATAGCGACACAGAAATGCGAGGAATATTGGGACCGGTGCAAAGAGGTGATGACGCCGAGGTGATCATTTCGCCCTGGCTGATACTCGCATCGTCTGTTGCGCGCCACCATATGGCGGCTGAATAATGAGATCAGCATATGCTCTCACTGCAACGCCGACGACATCTCTGACGCGGACTGCCAAATCCTGCACCATTTCTTCCATGTTGCGGACATCCCGGCTCTTATGCCCGCCGACATATTCATCGATGAAGCTCGCCAAATCTTCGACTGGAAACACTACATCATTTGGGATGTAGCACACCGTCACTCGCGATCCAGGCAGTGGATTTGATGATACGGGGCAGCACTGCGGGATTGGCGCGCTATGGCTGACGAAAGTCTGAATAGTGCCGCTGCAAGTCCTGATCATGCGAACATCTCCATTTGCCAGGGGTCGTTGTTTTGATTGGCAGCATCTTCGACACGCTGAACAAGACGCTCAGCCTCACGCCAATCGTTCGCATCTCTGCCCTGCTTTCGAGCTGCAAAGCTCCACGCCATGCTATCGGCTGTTGCGAGCATCGCCCTGACACCAGCGTGTAGAAGAGATGTGATTTTTACTCCGAACCCATGGAGCAACAGGTCCGGACGTTCAGCAACAATCGCCTGCAGCACTGCAATTATAGCCCTTGGATCACCTTGCCGCTTGCAGACTGACCCCACACCCACCCACATATTCGGCGTGAGCCTGTCGCCATACATTTTCATATGTTGGGCATAATCTGATGGTGCGAAACCTTGGATAACCGGCATGACGTGGAAGGGAATGCAGCCGTCGAACAGCCGATTCAACTCCGCGATCAGATCGTCATATCTCTGGATGGTAAGGCGTTGATGTTCCTCAATAGACATGCCGGTTTTCGAAAGGATGAACGGTTCGCACATATAGTCTTGCGCCACAGCGGCAACGATTTTCACCACACCGCCCACGTGTAGGCGATATAGCTCTGACGCGTATTGCGCCACCGAATGGCGATAGCCTCCGAACTTGGAGATTTCTGTGAATGCGCCGCTGTCCACCAGGACCTCCGCGCACTGCACTGGCTTTTTTCTACCCCGCAAGCGATTAATGCTGATGCATGCGAGCGAAAAATGACGCGCATCGGCGGGTTGATGAAGGCCGACGAAGAATTTAACCAGATCCTTCAATCCTGGCCTCCCTTCTTCTGACGCGGCCGGCGCGGCAGATCGACGAGCACTATTCCGCACTTCAGGCCACCGAGCCAAAGCGGTAAGCTTTCTTTGCCAACCCCTCGACCTTGTGGCCGGTCATAGTTTTCGAGCTTCGAGATGTAGCCTTCCTGCACCCCGGATTTGGCATCCAGCTCGATGCTGGACAGTCCGAGTTCCTTGCGGCGCTTCACCAATGCCTCGACAAGCTCGTCGTACTGCGTGATCACCGGTGAGCAGGGTTTCAGGCCGTGCATCCGGTCGGGCATGTCGGGATCGACGCCACCACGGGCGGATTCCCAGCGCATCAGATCCAGTTCGGAGTAATACCGGCGATTGCTGATCAGCACGGCGGCCGGGAATGATGGATCGTTTCGAACCCAGCGGTGAAACGTCGAGCGCCCGATGCCATAACGCTGGCAAATGTCCGGTATCGATAGATATTTCGTGTTTTTCATATTCCCCGCCATGTCTCAAAGTGTCCCGTTTCGTGCCGAAATGTGCCGTCAGAACTCGATATCGGACGCTGGTTCTTTCGTCGGCGCAGGCTCATGCGCCTGTAGATCGGCTGCGATTTTGCCCCTGAAAGCGCGCTGCTCGGCCGAAACGTTGTTGGCGTCCACCATGCTGTTGATCTTCGCCCAATAGGCCGCCTGCTCGTCGGTCATAGGCGCGCTGGTCGGCACATTCTGGCTGGGCGACTGCAGCTCCTGCTTTGCCTTCTGGCGCAGCGCGCGGACGCGGGCCATGACTTCCGGCGACCGGTCCTTTTCGACCGGCTTTGCTGTCAACGCCTCCCGCTTGTCCTTCAGGCGCACCAGATCGTTGACCAGTGTTCGTTCTTCACCTCGGGCCAGCGCTGCCAGCTCCGGCGGCGTCGGCATGAACGCACGGTTCAGGTTCTCGTATTCACCCCTGATCACCTTCTCGACAGCGCGCGTCAGCCCGTCGCTGGAAATGCCACGCAGCGCAAACGCATAGATCGCAGGGGCTTTTGCCGCATCCATCGATGCCGGCAGCGAAAGGCCGGTCATCAGCAGGCGACGGAAAGCGACACCGGCCTGATCATCGTTGATCGGCTGAAGCTTCTCAGTGAGAACGGAAATCTCCCGGGTCAAGGTCGAAAGTGCTACCGGCAAATTCTGGTTCATCGCGGTTGATCCCTATGAATTCATCTGCTGCTTTGAGGGCGTCGTGGTGTCGCTGCTGGTGGTGCGTCATCCTGGGCGGCGGTGCCTGTCCCCGGTGCGCGGCGGGCTTCGAGTTGCGGATCCAATTCCGCCACGTGGCGAGCCAGTCGACTTTCGTTGCGTCCTTGCCGCTCTTGCTGCACCAGAAGTCCCGAAACTTGTCGGCTTCGAGCCGGATATGGGCTTCGGAATGGCCTTGCTGCAAAGCCCACTGGCCCCACGTCGACGGCAGCGACCAATCGGCCGGAAGGCGGGTCGCGCGTTTTGTTTCCGAGCGAAGCGAGGACGGGGGATAGTTAATTTCTTTAGGGGGTGTGGGGGACTTTTCTTTATCAGAAAGGGGGGCGTCACTTTCCGTTACGTCACTTGTTACGCTTTGTGACGCTTTCCGCTCACGATAACGCTCCTGACGGATGGCTCCGGCGCTCCGCTTTTTAGGCGCATGGTTCGAATCCATATCCGCATCAATCGATGCAACGACATCGATCAATTCCTGACCCGACAGGCCAGCGGCAATAAGCTTGGAGAGTGTCGCGGCGCTGACTGGCACGTTACACCTCTTCCAACTGCCGGCTCTTGTACGGCTTGTATTTCTTCTTCCGGTAAGCCTGCATGGTGAGCGCCAGGACAGTGACGACGCGGCCCTCGACGACAACGAAGATCGCTTCAGCGGTGATCACCTTGGCCTTGTGGCTGTCGTTGCGGTTCATCTGCCGGATGACGGCAGGTGTCAGCATCGTGAGGCGCACGGCATCCACAGGCAGGCCAGCACACTTGCAGCAGTGTTCAGCGCGTGCCTTTTCGTTCAGGTGCTCCTTGCCACGCAGCCATTCATCCACAGGCAGGTGCAGCACACGTTCGAGATAGCGAATGACGGAGTGAAAGGAGACTTTTTCAAGCATCGACAGGAATCCTCCCTGCCGGTGTGAGCATGGCTTTGAAGACGCTGATGTCGGTTTTGCGTTCTTCCAGCGGGCGGAAATGTGTGGAATTCCATCCCTCTGCTATCTCTGCAAACAATAGCGCGACGCGCTGTGTTTTAAGAATTGGAGATTCGACCGGGACAATCGCCACAATGGTCAACACCTCATTCAACATCGGAACGCGAGCGCTGCCCTGCACGATAATTGAGGTACCATTGATGACTGCCTGTTCCGGCCAATTGTCATCGATGCAAACGACCCGCTGGCCGACGACGAAGTTGCACTTCATGCTGCACCGCCTTTCATGAAAACGATCCAGTGAGACTTCGCTGTTTTGCCGCAACGATTGCCGAAGAGCGGCTTCGCGTCGGTGAGCTTCAGGATTTCCGAAACCCTCACGTCCGTTTCGTTCCATTTGAAAATCAGCGTTCCGTAAGGCTTCAAAACCCGAAAACACTCGGCAAACCCGGCACGAATATCTTCACGCCAATCGCCTTCCAGCTTGCCGTACTTTTTCGCGAGCCATCCGGTCGAACCGTTGCGCACCAAATGGGGAGGATCGAAAACAACCAGATGAAAGCTGTCGTCTTCGAACGGCAGGGTGCGGAAATCAATTTGCTGGTCTGGATCGATGACAAGCTCCCGGCTTCCTCCGGCGCTGCTGCGATCCGCAAGCGTATGATGCTCTCGGCGGATATCGCCGAACACGGCACGCTTGTCGCTCCGGTCGAACCAGAACATCCTGCTCCCGCAGCAAACATCTAAAACCGGCTTGTTCACGCTGCCACCTCGCGACCAATGAACCGAGGGCCGCCCGTGTGCTGGGCGTGGAAGCGGTACCAGGCGCAGTTTTCTTTGCCGGTCATCTTTGTGTCGGGGATCCACTTCAGGCGGCCGACAGAAACGATATGGCTGCACTGGTCGAGATATGAACCGGACTGCTTTGTGTGCGCCCAATCGGCGTCAAACAGCAGCCACGTCGGGGCCATTACCTGAAACCGCAAGATCATCGCGTGCAGGATCGGCCGGTCCCATGGCGTGTTGGAAATGATGACATCAAACACGGCGTCCTGATCGAACGGGTGCGTCAGGGCATCGAGGCCGGAACCGATATCGCCCTCATAGGTGCAGACGAGACCGGCGCGCTGAAGCTGGCCGACGAGATGGCCCTCCCCGGCGCACGGCTCGGCAAAGGTGCGGACACCGTGCAAATGCGGCAGGAGCTTGTCGACAGCGCGCGGATCGATTGTCTGGTATGCGTCACGCTCGATGCGCGGAAAATTGGAATACTTACCCATTGATAACGCCCCTATCCACATAGGCTGCATGGACGGCGTCTCTGGCGATCGTCCGCAGCTCAAGAATTATTGAGAGATCATCAACGCCCAGATTGGAGGCCCGGAAGATTTCGAGCGCATCGCAGTCATAAGGCATGTTCGCGAGTTCCTTCCGAACTCGCGGAGAAAGCTGATCAAATGCATCCATCTCAGCGTGAACTTCGGGGAGTTCATCGCCATACAGCACGCCGGGAATAGGACGCTCTCCGGTGTTCATCACGCAGCCTTTCCGACATAGACCGCATTGCGCTCGCTCTCGGTACCGCGACCGACAGACATGCGAACGTGGCACGGGCAATAGGATTTGCCGTCCTCGACGTTGTGGCCGCAGAACAGCATCTTTGCGCCCTCGCCTGACACCGGCCACCGGCAATCGTTGTGGTTCAGTTCGAGCAGCGTGAAATTTAGGGGTGCAGGAGCTGGCAGCGCTTGCGCGCGCTCGGCGATCCGCCGCACCTCGGCAACCTTCACCGGATCGGGCTTTGAAATTTTCACGCGTCGATCGCGAACAAGCTTTTTCACATGCCTGTCAGCTTTCTCTTTAACCGGCAGAGGTTTGTTCAGCTTCGGAGCGTTGACGTGTTCGCGGAGGCCGAGACGATAAGCCTTGCCAATCACGCTGTTTCGCGTGACGCCGGGGATCGCTTCGGTGATCTCGCCCGCGCTGTGGCCTTTGTTCCACATCGTCTTCAGTGTCTCTACTTCTGCATCGGTCCACACGTGGGTCATTCGAACACCTCGATATTCCAGCCGCCGCCATCCTTCTTTTTGCGAGGCATGGCAGCGATAAATCGGAAGGGGAAAAGATCGGCGGCGACTTTGATTTTCACGCGCGCATCGTCCTGCCAGAAGCCTTTGACCTCATGCATTTCGAGCGTTCCATCGGAGAGCATCACCGCATAATCGGGAGTGTAGAAAGTCAGGTCAGCAAGGCGCAGCTTGACGCCCTCGAACGAGAACCAGAGAATTTCACCTGCCTGCATCCTCAGCTTCAGCGTCTCTTCATATGCCGCCTCGGTTTTGTTTCGCTCGCCAGTTTTCAGGCGGCCGAGAGCAAATTGACCTCTGGCAGCAGCGCCGCGTTTGCCGGAATGCATTGCAGGTGAAACCATCGGCTCACTCCATCCCGAGTGCAGCCATGTAGGCCTGCAAGATGGTCTCTTCCTCGATCCGCTCGTTCGCGTCCTTCTTGCGGAGGCGAATGATTGTGCGGATCGCGGTGGTGTCGTAACCCCGGCCTTTTGCCTCGCCCATCACGTCTTTGATATCGCCTTGGATCGCATCTTTCTCGCTCTCCAAGCGCTCGATCCGCTCGATGATCTGGCGCAGTTCAGCGGCTGCAACCGTCTCCGTACTCGTTTCGCTCATTTTCTATCGCTCCAAACCTGCTTGATTTTCGAGGCTTCCACGGGCGATGAAGCAGGGCAGCGCCGGGAACGTGTTCAATCGCCTGTTGGCAATCGAGATCGATTTGAGCCGCAACGAACTCGTTGCAGCGCAGGGGAAACTTGATCATTTCCAGATCGTGGGGCCGGCCATCTGGGCGCGCAGGCTCACGGCAACGAGGCCGACAAATGCCAGAACGATCAGAACGGCGAGCGCAGCGGACAGGGCGATCATCGGCGCACCTTCTTTCCCCGACGCCAGTTGAACAGGAAGATGGCCGCGTTCTGCGCCTTCTCTGCACACCAGTTGAAGAATGACGAGGCGCGGAGAAACATGTCCACGAAGAAACTGCGGATCATTTCAATTCCCCTTTCAGTTTCGCCAGGCTCTCTTTCCGCCACGCGATTTGCTGCTCAAGCTCGGCGATCTGGACGCCCTGCTCGAACTCGCGCCACCAACGGGTGCCGGAGCCTTCCATGAGATTTTGAAGAAGCTCGAAACCGGCATCGGAACGAAGCAACTGGACGAGCGCTTCCGCACCCGGCTCCGTCCGGCCTTCAAGCCAGAGTTCAGCTGCACGAACCGACGTTCCGGCACGTCCAGCAAGATTTGCAGCAGTCTTCGACGGCCACAAACGGCGAGCTAGATCGCAAACAGCGTCAGAGAACCGAATCCCCTTTCGATTGTTTCCGAATCCACCTTCGCGAAATAACGGTAAGGTAAGTGACATCAACGATCACCCAACGGAGAATGACCTTGACGCCCACGGACCTTGCCGCAGCAAACACAACGCTCATCATCGCGCTCACTGCCGCGATCTATAAGCCGATTGAGAACGCGGCCGATTTTCTGGAAGCCGTAACGAACGAGCTTTCCAATCTGGCCCCGGCCCTGCCCGGAGAAGCCAGAGAGGCTACCGAGGCAACGGTCGCTTTCCTGATGGCTTCCGAGCCACGCTGACCGACGCGCACGAAGCGCGGCAGTGAACTCTGGATATTGGCTGGCAATGTCCATCACGCCACCTCCGCAGAAACAGGAGCCTCGAAAAGATCGGGGCGAACCTTCCACTTCGGGACGGCACCGCTGGTGGCTTGATGGATGCCAACGGCAATCTCACCAGAAATCTTTTCTCTCTGGCCAAGCAGCAATTTTGAGATCGTCTGCTGACGAACGCCAATGGCGTCCGCCAATTTCGTTTGACTGCCGACAATTTCGATTGCGGCACGGATGAGTGGGTTTTCGTGAGTGTCGCTCATAACACCCACAATGACACTATATGGTGTAATCGTCAATACACCCAAAAGAGTGCTGATTTTTACACCAAAAGGGGTATTTTAACCGCATGGAATCGTTTGGAAAACTCGTTAAGGAACGCAGAGAAGCACTCGGCATGTCTCAAGAGACATTGGCGGAGCGCGCTGGTGCGTCACAAGGAACTATCGATAAGATCGAGAACAACCGGAGCCAGCGGTCAAAGTTTCTGCCTGCCGTTTTCAACGTGCTTGGCATTCCCCTTGAGGCATTGACGGAAGCATCCGCCCAGGCAGCGCAGCCTATTGTTCCAAAATCAGAACTTGTTGGGATCGCTGATCTGCCAATTTACGTATCGGTGCGCGCCGGAGCCATCGACGACAGCATCCTCGTCTCACCAGAGCCGATTGACTATGTGAAGCGCCCGGAGCCTTTGGCTAAAGCAAAGAATGGGTATGGCCTCTATATCGTAGGCGATTCCATGGAACCCGCTTTCCGGCAGGGCGATCTCGCCCTCGTGCACCCGAACATGCCGCCGAAGCCCGGCGATGAAGTGGTGGTTTGCTCCATAGACGTGAACGGCGAACATTATGCTGTGATCAAGCTTCTGACTAAGGTGACGGCAGATAAGTGGCACCTGAAGCAATACAATCCCGGCCCGGATGAGCCGGCAGAATTCACGCTGGACCGGGAGGAATGGCCGGTATGTCACTTGGTTGTTGGAAGTTATCGACGGCGTTGATGCTGACACTGAGCACGTCGGGCGAGTTGTTTGCGCAGGAAAAACTTGAGGATCAGCCACTCTACGTCCAGCTACGAGTCGCAAAAAAGGCCGAGTCAGATTTATTGCTAGAAGCAAAGCTGTGCTCACTCAAGGCGGCCTCGATTTACGCAGAGATGACGGACGAACCCGCATCCACGATAAGCAAAGCCGCGATTCAACGGTGTCGAGATCAGTGGGACGCCTACATACAGGCATCATGCAATAGCTTGGCATTGGACCTTCAGGTTAAATTCGGAGAAAGAGGTGAAGAACTTGCGCAGCAGAGATGTGAGGCGGGCGACATGTCTGACCTCGCGCCAGCTCGCGAGATGATTGACAATCGAATTGTCGATTGGAGAGCAGGCGCAAAAGCGATCGGCCCCAACTACTACGCCAGCGAGCGAAAAAGAATAGACGATGCGATGCAGACGCACCTCAGCACACGCGGCTACTAATCGCTGAGATTAATTACACCATTTAGTGTTGACAACGATTACTCTTTAAGGTGTAATGCTCTCCATCAAAGGAGAGCGCTATGTCTCGTGCAATCATCAAATCCTGCAAGGAACAAGCCGTCGAGTTTCTGACCGAACGGCAGGCAATCCGCATCGAAGCAGTTGAGAACGTCCTGCTGGGCGCGATCATCTTTTCAATCAGCTTCATCATCACGGCGGGGGTCTGATTATGGACAATCAGATCATCGCACTTGCCGCACACCCTGCAAACAAAGACGCATCAGCGCATCAGGTTTGTGACGTGCGTATCGGCCGCTCTGTCGGCACCGTATTCAAAGCCTCAAACGGTTTTGTCCCTGCTTTCAAGGGAATGGCATCTGCCGGCTACCTGCCGGACGCGGAATCCGCCGTGAACTGGATTCACGACAACCACCAGCAAATCAACTGAACATCGCCAGCGACCGGCCACCCGCCGATCTCGCTGCCACCACAAGAACCGGAGATGAGACGGATGTCGATAAACGGAATTTTCTACGAAGTCGTAGGTGAGCAGAAAATCTCAGGTTTCGACAACCGCTTTGAGATCAGGCTTCGCCGACCAAATGGCAAGCGCACCTATCACGCAGTCCGCTACGAAGACGGTTCTGTTTCGGAGGCGGTGTGATGATTGATCAGATCAGAATAGCGCACTCTGAAAATTCAAATGGAAAGCGCTTTGAGCAGATCCGCGTCTGGATAGCAGGCATCCCATTCCAGGCTGATGCCTCGGAACAAACCACAAGGGTCATGAAAAGGGTCGCTCACGAGCTTGGGATTGAATTTCTAGATCACCGAATAACCAGAGACGGCGAATTTAACGGCAATGCGCCGGTAGATGAAATTCGCCCGTTCAGCACGTACCCGGAAGATAGGGAACGGCTCCTGTCTTTGGCGACTACCTTGCAGAAACCGCATGACGTCGAGACAAGGGAAAAGGCAGCAGACGGGCTTTCAGATCTCGTCATCGCAATTCTGACCGATGAGCAGGCCGTACTCGATGCCGAACTGTTCGACCAGATGACCGAGGAATTTTCTCAGGAGGTTGAGCAGGGTTGGCAGACATTCAAGGCCGCCACTCCTGCTGCTGTAGTCATCAACGACAACCAGCCCGGTAAGACGGCAATCATCGAAATCCTCAACGACCCACCAACTTTGGCAGTCGGTACCAAGCTCTTCGCGGCCCCTGTCAAGGCTTAAGTCGGCATCCGTCTCCGGGCGGATATCCAATTCGATCTCAACCACTGAGGATGAGCAAATGGCATGGGTAACTCGATACAGAATTGAAGACGGTGCCCGTGTTTTCAACGGAACCGAGTTCACGACCGACGAATGCGACGTGTTTGAGTATCGCAGCGAAGGTCAGGCGCATGACGATGCCGAAGAATTCGGCGGCGAGGTCGTCAAGTTCGAGCGCTATGCCACCCACGCTGATCCGGCTTCTTACGCCATTCGTGTTTCCAACCCCATCGTCCACGGCGCCGTCATCGGTCGTCTGGAAGCGGCGGAGTGATGACTATGAACAATCACAAGATTAGCGGCATTGATGCGGCTTTGATGGAGGCTCGTGGGGAAGGCAACTTTTCTATTGAGAGCAAAAGTATCTTTTTCAAATCTGGGAAACTGGTTTGGGAGTGGAAGCACTATTCACATGAGGAAGCAGTAAAGATTCTGAAGGTACTACGAGCAGCTCCAAAATACATCTAAGAGAGAGAGTGACGATGAACTCAGTATTCTACGTCAAAATGCCAGTAACTGCAGAAGGGGACGGGCCTGCCGATGAAAAAGACGCGGATAGAATATTGCATCAGATTTGGGACTACAATTTCGTTTTAATTAGAGAATGCAATAGCGAGATAGAAGCCATTACTATTGCGAAAGAGATCAACGAGGGGATCAATTAGTGTCGTACATCAAGGATACTTCAACGCTCGATCGTCTTTTCCTCGAATTGAGCCAGTTCACCAAAGCCGAGACGGCAAAAGAAATCGAACTGAAAAAGCGCATAGCTGCTTTGATCGCCGTCTTGGTCGATTGCGAAGACTATTTCGACGGTCGCGCTGACGCCGATTGCGATCAGGAAGGCTTCATTCCCAACGACGAGATGCGACTTCTCACAATTGTGCGCGAGGCGCTCCACAACGAGCCGTCCGCCGAATAGCCGCCCCGCATAGGGCTTCAGACAAGGGATAGGGAAATGGGACGTGAAATCAGAATGGTTCCTCCAAATTGGGAACATCCGGTGTCGAGAGACGTGTACGGGCGCGAACGGCTTCAACCGATGTACGATGAAACGTTCTCCACCGCAGCAGGAGAATGGAAGGCGGGGTTCCTCAAGTGGGAATCTGGAGAGCGCCCTGATTACTTTGAGGACCGTCCTGAAGGATATGAATTCTGGGAGTGGGACGTGCAGCCGCCTTCCCGAGAGTATTACCGTCCTTGGAGCGACGATGAAGCGACATGGTTCCAGCTTTGGGAAACAGTGAGCGAAGGTACACCAGTTTCGCCGCCGTTCTCCACCAAGGAAGAACTTGCCGACTACCTCGCTGATAATGGCGATTTCTGGGATCAGAAGCGTTGCATTGAGCCTGATTGGGACCGTCTTTGGGGCGGAACTCCAGGTGTCAGCGGATGGGGAAAAGAGCGCGCATATCGCTTTGTCAATGTCGGCTGGGCTCCCTCAATGATCGCAACAAGCGCTGGCGTCATCGACGGCAAACTTGCCGTCTCCCCCACCAAGTAACCACAGCACAGCGGGAGATGAAGATGAGCAAGGCAATTGAAGACGTAATAGCCGAACGCAAGCGTCAGATAGACGTCGAAGGATGGTCTTCGGAACATGATGACGCTCACGAAAAGGGCGAGTTGGCCGGAGCCGCAGCTTGTTACGCTCTTGCTGGAGTGACCTACACTGCGCCAGATCATTACCCGCCGAGGAAGAAATATGCGGCTGTCGTGGATGCTCGCAATTCCATTTCAGAAAAAGAAGTTGAAACGACCCGCGAGGCGGTCAAGCTTGCCATTGGCGAGCCTGCTGCCCCAAAAAACTGGCCGTTCCACGCCTCTTTTTGGAAGCCTACCAATCGTAGGAGAAACCTCGAAAAGGCGGCTGCTTTCATTCTTGCGGAGATAGACCGCCTAGACCGCGCATCCAAACCGGCATGCCCTGACTGCGGTCGGAAGATGGCAAAAAGTGCCGATGATGCCGCCGCTGGCATGTGCCCGAAATGGTGGGCGGTCCGGGATGCTGATGCTGAACGCGATTGCGAGGCGCACCAGTCATGACAGAACATCAAGAAATCTGGTGCCAACCGGCAGACCAGCCAAAAAGGCAATTCTTGGTTCTGTTCGATGATCCTCAGATGGATTTGGCCGTCTTCGATGACGAAACGGAAGCGCGGAGTTTCTGGGAAAAAGCAAGCCTGAATTGGAATTGCTACCTCATGGGAACACTCCCTCGCGCGGCCTCCTAACCAACCCACCGGCTTTGTCAGAGTAACCCGAGATATAAAGGGGCAGGAATAATGGCAGATAAAATTGACACCCAGCGCATTCGAACTGCCGTCGCGACTATCGAGCGACAGTCTGCGGCTCTAAGCTGGCTTGAGAACTATGGGGTTCAACTGAGCGGAAAAGACGATGGAAACGTATCAGTAAGGATTGACGTCGGGTTCGCAGGTAGCTGCGAAGGCCATAGCCAAGCGATGGCAGTGATGTCGTCATACATGCGGCTGTCAACGCCGGATATCGTTGCCACGTCTATCGCGAGCTGCCGTAACGACATCCAGATCGCGCGCGACCAGATCCTTTCTGAACTGGAAGGCCGCTCGTGATGCCCTCCGCTTTCTCCACCACCAACACACAAGAAGCGGATGGATTGAACCTCATCCACTCCGAGACGATCACGGTACCAGGCATCTACCGGATGAGCGAGAAGGCTTATCATGGTGATCCGGCACCGACGCCCAGCTTGAGCCGGTCGATTGCTGAAAAGCTGATCTTGGAATCGCCGCGTCACGCCCGAGCTGCACATCCGCGGATGACTGCGCAGGACGAAACGCCGGAAACCAATAGCCGCACACGCGATATCGGCAGCGCGACACATGCCATGTTGCTCGGGCAGCAGACAGAAATCGCCGTGCTGAAATATCCCGACTTCAAGACCGGCGGCGCGCGTGCACACCGCGCCGAGGTGCAGGAGCGTGGCGGCATTCCGCTGCTGGAAAAGGACTTCGAGACAGCAACAGCAATGGTCGAGAAGGCCCGCGCCGTGCTGATTGATAACGAGCATCCGGCCATCCGCTCTATCGTCGACCCGGACCCGAGCGCAGTTGTGTTCAATGAAGTCACGGCGGCATGGATTGACCGCTGCGGCGATAAGTGGGCGCGCGCCAGAATGGACCGCCTCAACCTCGCGCCAAAGCTGGTGACGATCCTCGATTACAAAACCACGGAATTGAGCGTGGCACCGGACGCCGTGCAGCGCGCGATCTACAACAACAACTATCATTTTCAGGATGCGTTCTATCGTCGAGGAATCCGCGCACTCCTGCCGCAAATCGACAGACACGAAATGCGCCTCGACTTCCTGTTCATCATGCAGGAGCAAGAGCCGCCCTATGAAATCACTGTCGCGCGTGTCGACGCCGCCGGACGTGTAATCGGCGAGAAGATGGCATCGGCCGCCTTCCTGATGTGGCGCAAGTGCCATGCCGAAAACTGGTGGCCGGGATATCCGGGAGAGATCGTCACCGCTGAAATGCCAGCCTATGTCGATACGCGGTGGACCTCGAAAGAGATCGAGGACCCGCACCTGCAGGGACTCGGACATGACCCGATGCCCTTCTACGAAACCCAACCATATCGCCCGACGCCTATAACGGATCCATGCTGATGCTCACCAAAGATCGCTTGGACGAGCTTTTCGTCGTGTTCCCAAACCGTGGGCTTATGTTCTGGAAAGAACGCCCCGTGTCTGCGTTCAATTCCGAGAGAGCATGCAAGTCGTGGAACACTCGGTTCGCTGGAAAAGAAGCTGGCTCAACGAACAAGCGCGGGTATCGCGAAATCCATTTCGACGGAAAGCTCCACCTCCGCCACCGCCTGATCTGGCTCTACGTCTTCGGCGTCCTTCCTCTCGCCGTTGATCATGAAAATGGCATCGAGGCTGGCGACGGGATCGGTAACCTTCGCCACACCGATCAGGACGCAAACACGAAGAACCAGAAGCGCCAGGCTCGCAACAAGTCCGACCACACCGGAGTCGATTGGTATTCGCCATCAGGGAAATGGCGCGCATCCATCCGCTCTGACGGTGAGCGGGTTCATCTGGGGCATTTCGAAAAACTTGAGGATGCTGTCGCCGCGCGGAAGCAGGCAGAGCGCCTTTATGGCTTTCATCAAAATCACGGAAGATCATAATGACCAACTACACAGACGGCGTGCGCGACGACACGTCCCTCATCATCGGCATTGCTGGTGCATCCGGCTCCGGCAAGACTGTCACGGCGCTCCTGATCGCTGAAGGCTTGGCCGGCGACGATGGCGAAGTCGCATTTATCGACACCGAGGGCGGCAGAGCCCGTCACTATTTCCCGACTTCCGGTGACAAGCGCTCAAAGGCCGAGCTGCGCAAGGAATTTCTGTTCCGCGTCAAGTATCTCGACATGCGCCCACCCTTCAGCCCGCGCGCCATTTGGGATTCCATTAACGAGGCAATCCGGATCGGCGCAAAGGTTGTCGTAGTGGATTCCGCCTCTGACGAATGGGAAGGAATCGGCGGTCTTCATGACATGCACATTTCCGAAATGGCCCGTTTGGCGAAAAAGCCATATGAGGAATTTCAGGATTGGGAGCTGCACAAGTACAATTTCCCGGCTTGGGCCGTGCCGAAAGCCGAGCATAAGCAGCACCTTATGAAGAACCTGCGCCAAGTCCGCGCGCACGTCATCTTCTGCTTCCGCGCCAACGAGGTAACGAAACCGGTTGAGGTGACGGATGATCGCGGCAAGAAGCGCATGACGGTGCAGAATGTAGGCTGGCAACCGATCTGCGAAAAGAACATGCTCTACGATCTGACGATCTCGTTTATGGTTACGCCAGATGCCAAGGGTGTGCCGCTCATGCAGGGCAACCAGTTTTACGGCAAGCTCAACCCTCCCTATTCGCAGTTCTTCGAGCCGGGGAAACAGGTTTCGGTCGAGACAGGTGAACGTCTCGGTGCCTGGGCGCGCGGTGAGCAGTCACCATCACAGAAACGACCTGTAGCGGACCAACAGGTCGAAACGGGGGCCGACACCCCCTCCCAAGCGTCGGCCCCCGCCCATGATTCCGTGTTGCTGTGGGAATACCATGCAGCCCTTGCCACGACGGCCGACAAGGATGCGATGGTCGCGGTGCATACGAAGTATAAGCCCAAGTTCAAGGGACAGGCGACGATCGACAGCGCGCAGAAGGTGTTCATCGCCCACCGCTCACGCCTAAACGGTGACGCCGACGACGATGCCACCGCCACTTACGTTTCAACAGTGATCGACGGGTGATGTCATGACCGCATTGGAAGAGATCAAGAAGGCGATAGCAAAATCCATTGACGAAGGGCTTTTGTATTTTACGGATGAAGAATGTGATGTTGAATCTGAAGTTCATGGGTTCATCACGAAAATAATTGATGCCGTTTCACCCACCCTCGAAAGCTTGCAGCGCGATAACGAGGAACTGCGCAATCTGGCCGACCGGCTGAAGCAGGAAGCCCAGATTCACTCCATGGAAGCTCGCGGTGCGAATGCCACCGTCAACGAAATCTACCAGATCATCAGCGGCGGAAAAGGCGAACCGGCCAACTGGCAGGGTGCTAAACCGGTCCGTGAATACGTCGAAGCAGCCAAGGGCGAAATCCTCCGTCTCGAAACGGAACTGGCGCTGTCCAAGCCCGTCTACTCCCGCCGACAGATAGAGGAGCGCGTGAAGGTGCTTGAAGCAGCTTTGAAGCCGTTTGCCGAAATCGACCCGATCAATGTCTACGAGAATGAAGACGAAGACGCCAACGGTCGCTACGTCCTGACGGAAAATCAGTTTCGTACCGCCCGCACCGCCCTCGCCAGCACAGGAGGCGAACACCATGCAGAGTGAAGAAAGCAACACGCTGGTTAAACTGGCAAAAGCAGTTATCGAACACGCACCCGAAGGCGGAGACGCATTCTGGGATATAAAATTCAGCGACATTGAAGCAGCCCTGTCCGCTGCGGAGCCATCCGTGGCTGTGAAGGCTGACGAAAGCCCGATGCGTTTCTTTTCGAGCAACGTGGATAATTGGGGCGCGCTGGAGTGGTTCAATCGTCTGGTGGATGCCTGCGAAGATCACGACCGCAAACGCACAGAAGCTTTCCGCTGCGCGGATCCCGATGAGAAGGACATGCTTTCACTCTCTGCCGATACGAGCAAGATGATCATGTCCTCGTCGGCATTTCATCTTGCCCGTGAGCACAAAAGCGAAATTCTCTCCGCCCTCACCGCACAGGTGCAGGACGTGGCGGGGTGCGAGGCAGAAAGGTTGCGGCGAATGGTCGAGCGTCGCGATGAATTTATCATAGGAAATGGTCTGTGGGATGCTTTTAAGGAGGTCGCACATGGCCGCGATTAAGCATGATGACCTTTGCCCATGCACACGTTTCCGCGCGCAACCAGAGTTTTGCACGTGTGGCGCTGAGAAGGTTGCTAAGATTGTTGCCGATGTTAGCGAAAAATTTGCCGGTCGTCTTCGTGACATCATGAAACCCGCAGCACCCGCAAAGCAGGAGGGCTGACGGATGTGCGACATCCCAGAAGACGTGATGAATACTGCTCGAGTTGTGTTTGCAGAGGTGGCGAACACCTACGGGACACTGGACGAAATGGCATCTCCTATTGCCCGCGCTATCATGGCAGAACGTGAATTTGCCGAAGCCGCAGAGGCTGAGGCAAGGGCTAAGGCGCTGGAGTTTTTGAGGAAGCCTTTTTGCGTCCTGTTTCTCGATGGACGAAACGAGCATGGCTCGCACGTCATCCAATCGTTCCCACGATCCGTCGACATCCCTGATGCCGATCTCGATAGCGATGATGCAGAGGCGATCATTCGTCATGCAGAGAGCCTTGGCTTTGGCGAAGGCGATCATGTTTGGGCAGAGTTTTCATGGAACCCGCCCCAGATTGGAGATTTTGGCCTTGTGGAACTTGCGGGGTATTGGGAGTTCACTGGCGTAAATGTTGAACCGACGATGGCCCTGCAATCGGAGGAGCGGTGATGGACACAGATTCCGAGTTTCACTGTCTCGTCCCGTTCACCGATGAGAGCGAAAGCTTCGTCAACGGCTTTGAAGCCGGCATGATCTGGCAGCGCATGCTTTCGGGTGATGAATTGATTGGCGGAGCAACCGAACCGCCGACGCACTCCGAAAATATCGAAGTCTTCAAACGTATGGCCCAAGCTATGGGTTATGACCTCGATGGCCATTACGACAGAACCGATGGCTGGATGTACGTCTCGTTCATCAAAAGGAAGCGAAAATTCTCAATCGTTCAGGGAGGGATTTCAGATGACGGACAGTCTTGAGCAAAAGCTTGCTGAATTCCTCGATGCTCTGGACGAATGGGGATGCGACGACAATCTGGAGCGCGCCAAGCACATTCTCGAATTCCAGCGCTATGGCTACGATCTGTCCGAATATGAGGATGGCACAGGGCCTGCCCGCGCCAAGAGCGAGGTGAACTGATGGCATATGTCACCGACGCCGGCCGAGCGGAGCTTGAAAGGAGCGAGGGATGACGGCGAAAAACGACACCCTGTTTCTAACCGAGTCAGAGATCGCAAAGCGCATTGGCCTCAATACCGACCAGTTCAAAAACGCGCTGCCAGCGTTGCAGAGGATCGGGTTTCCTCAGCCGGACCCACTCTTTGCAGATCGCCGCTACTGGCCGGCCATTCAGGCTTTTCTTGATCGACGGGCTGGACTCGCGTCAGGATCGGATAGCGCCATTCCGGCGCGTGATGAGGTAGAACCATGGAAACGATAACCGGCCTGAAAAGCAGGCCACGGAAGGACGGAACGACCGCCTATTATTGGGTGGCGTCGGCCGTCTCGAAAAAGGCGGGTGATTTCCCGCTGAAAACCGTGCGCGTGCACGGATCGATGGAAGAGATCGAAGCGAAGTGCCGCGCGCTCACATCCGAGCTGAAGCAGTGGCTTGCCGAGAAGGGAATCAATGCGCCAGTTCAATACGACCGCACGCTGCGTTCGTTGATCCGCATGTACCGGACCAACAAAGCATCGGGCTATTTCGACATCAGTCCGAAGACCCGCGAGATGTACGACTATGCCCTCGACATTCTGAACGAGTCCTGCGGCATGCGTCGTCTCGACAAGGTGACCGGCCTCGATATCAAGGAATGGTTCGCATATCTGCGAGCGCCCGCCGAGGACACCGAGAAGCAGGCAAAGAAACGCGCCGCGGCAAAGGCGAACGGAATCATCCTTCCGCCGAACCCGGAGCGCCCACGCCGCGCCTACCAGTGCATGCAGGTGTTGCGCATCGTGATCGGGTTCGGCGTCGTCTCGGATATCTCCGAATGCTACCGGCTCAAGAACGTGCTGGAAGAAATGCGCTTCCCTGTCCCGAAGGCTCGCACGGAAACGATAACCTTCGAACAGGTGCAGGCGATCTGCGATCTGGCGATTGCCAAGGGCATGCACTCAATGGCGCTGGCGCAGGCGTTGCAGTTCGAGCTGACGCTGCGACAGGTCGACGTTATCGGCATCTGGGAGAAGAACGCAGACCAGACCGGCGGCGGCATCCTTGACCGTGGCCAGCGCTGGCGTGACGGCCTCACCTGGGCGAACCTCGATCAGAATGGCATCCTGCGTAAGCAGACGACGAAGGTTGATGATGTCACGGCCGAACACGACACGAAGGAATACCCATTCCTGCAGAAAATGCTCGAGCTGTTCCCGGCGTCGAACCGGATCGGCCCCATGATCAAATGCGAAGCAACCGGACTGCCCTACCGCCGTCGTCACTTCGCTGATGTCTGGCGTGCACTGGCAACGGAGGCAGGCATTCCGAAATCAGTGTGGAACCGCGACAGCCGTGCCGGTGGTGTAACCGAAGGCTCCGATGCTGGTGCCGACCTTGAACATCTGCGCCATCACGCCAACCATAAAAACGCCCAGACCACGCAGCGGTATAACCGCACTACGCTGGAAAAGACGCGCCAAGTCGCAAAGCTGCGCGTAGCAGCGCGCAACGACAAGAACGGGGCGTAAACAAGACTGAGGAACGCGGCTGGAACGCGAAGAACGTTCAGCCATCAAATCGTCGCTTAAGTGATTGATTTTACTGGTGCCCCCGGCAGGGTTCGAACCCGC
>NZ_JBBHZH010000016.1:0-13042 GCF_049843495.1 Agrobacterium sp. M50-1
ACGATCCCTGCGATCCCAACAAAGCCCCTTCGTGGGGCTTTTTGCGTTTCTGGACCTCGGAAATACGATATTCTGTCAAACCGAAATGGCCGGCCAAATCTCCAACCTCTCAATGTCTGAGATCGTGGAAAAGCCAGGCATATGGGTCAAACGGACAGGTCTCTCGAGGCTAAGGACAGTGCCCCGGGTAGAAATCGCCCGGCGATGACCGGGCGCTAATCTATCGTGCGACCCCCGCCGAGAACGCGGATTTGATGAGTGTTTCGGTATATTCCGCCGTCGGCCGGTTGAATATGGCGTCCGTTTCTCCCTCCTCCACAATCCTCCCGTTTCTCATGACAATGACGTAGTCCGAAATGGCTTTGACGACAGAAAGGTCGTGGCTGATGAAGACGTAAGAAAGGCCGTGCGTTTTTTGCAAATCGCGCAGCAGGTCGATAACCTGGCCCTGAACGGATCGGTCCAGCGCAGATGTAGGTTCGTCGAGAATGACGACATCAGGCTTGAGGATGATCGCGCGGGCAATTGCGATACGCTGACGTTGTCCGCCTGAAAACTCGTGAGGGTAACGGTTGCGGGCCGCGGGATCGAGACCGACCTCTTTCAGCGCTTCGATTGCGCGTTTGTCACGCTCCGCCCGGCTGAGTTGCTGCTCATGCACGAACAGACCTTCGGTGATTATTTCTCCGACTGTCTGTCTGGGCGAAAGCGAGCCATAGGGATCCTGGAACACCAGCTGCAGATGCCGTCGCAAAGGCCGCATGGCCTTTCGGTCGAGGCCGCTGATTTCCGTCGCGCCGAAGAAAATGCGGCCATTTGCATGGGCAAGACGCAGAAGCGCGCGACCGAGCGTGGACTTGCCTGATCCCGATTCACCGACGATGCCGATGGTCTGTCCCTGGTGAAGGCTGAGATTGACGTCATCGACGGCCCGGAATTTGCTCGGCTTCGAGAGGAAGCCGCCGGGGATTTTATAATCGACCGTCACGTTCCGGCCGGAGAGAACGATCGGCGCCTCTTTACCAACTGCAGGCTTGTGCCCGCTGGGTTCTGCGTCAAGAAGCATCCGGGTGTAGTCCGCCTGCGGGCGATCGAAGATATCCTCCGTCGTGCCGGATTCGACAATCTCCCCACGACGCATGACGGCGACGCGATCGGCAAAGTGGCGGACAACGCCGAGATCATGCGTGATCAGGACGATGGCCATGCCGAAGCGTTGCTGCAACGACTTCAGAAGGTCGAGGATCTGCGCCTGGATCGTTACGTCGAGCGCCGTGGTCGGTTCATCTGCAATCAGAATGTCCGGTTCGTTCGCGAGAGCCATCGCGATCATGACGCGCTGGCGCTGGCCGCCGGAGAGTTCGTGAGGGTAGCTGTCTATGCGCCGCTCCGGGTCGGGAATTCCCACGAGCTTCAGGAGTTCGAGAACGCGTGCGCGCGCTTGTTTTTTGCTACCCCCCCTGTGGTGGACGATCGGTTCGGCGATTTGCGCGCCGATCCTGTAGAGGGGATCGAGCGAGGTCATCGGCTCCTGGAAAATCATGGTGATTTTCGCGCCCCGGATGTCGTTCAGCTTGCTGACCGGCAGACCGATCAGTTCGCGCCCACGATATTTTGCCGAGCCCTCAATAACGCCGTTGGATGCGAGCAGCCCCATGATGCCCATCATGGTCTGGCTTTTGCCGGAACCGGATTCGCCGACAACGGCGAGCGTTTCCCCCGGTTTGACGTCAAGATCGATGCCTTTGACGGCATTCACCGTGCCATCAGGTGTGGTGAAATCGACCTTGAGATTGCGGACGGTGAGGATGGTTTCAGATGTCTTGGTCATGTCAACGATCCTTGGGATCGAGCGCATCACGCAACCCATCGCCCACGAAATTGAGCGAAAACAGGGTCAGCACGAAGAAGATCGCCGGAAATATCAGGAGCCATGGTGCCGATTGGATGTTGTTTGCACCTTCGGAAATCAGCGCTCCCCAGCTCGTCAAAGGCGCCTGCACGCCAAGACCGAGGAACGAGAGGAAGCTTTCCAGAAGAATGACCTTCGGCACGACAACGGTGACGAAGACGACGACGGGCCCGATCGTATTGGGAATGATGTGGCGGCGGATGATCTGCCAGTCGCTCAAACCCAAGGCTTGGGCAGCACTTACAAATTCCCGTCGTTTCAAGGCGAGCGTCTGGCCGCGCACGATACGCGCCATATCCAGCCATTCCACGGCGCCAATGACAAGGAAGATCAGGATGAAGCTGCGGCCGAAAAAGACCACCAGAACGACCACCAGAAAGACGAAAGGCAGCGAATAGAGGATTTCAACGAAACGCATCATCACATTGTCGACGCGCCCCCCGATATACCCCGCAGTCGCTCCGTAAACGACGCCGATCCCAAGCGAAACGAGACTGGCGAGAACGCCGACGGTGATCGATATCTGCCCACCCAGCATCACGCGGGCCAGCATGTCGCGACCGTTCGAATCCGTACCGAAGAAGAAGTATTCGCGGTTTACGTCGCCTTCCAGCTTCAGCGTCCGGCCCTCGTCTTCGGTGGCGACGACCTTCGTATTTTCAAATTCGTTGGCGCGGTCGAAATAACGTGTCGCGCGCGGGTCGATCGGGCTACTGGAGGTGATGGTTGCCGTGAAGGTCTGCCCCTCCACGGAAAACTCCTTCAGTTCCACGCGCGCCCGGCCGGCGACGCCCTCCATCACACCCTGAAGGTTGTTCACATCCGGGCGTGGCTCGAGGCTCGGCGCCACGGAGACATAGGACGAAAACACCTGATCATAGGTGTGCGTAAGGAAATTCGGACCGATGAACGAGAAAAGCGTAATCAGCACGAGCATGATGGAGCCAGCGATGGCCGCCTTGTTTCGTTTGAAACGCAGGGCTGCCAGCTGGAACAGGCTTCGGCTTTTTACCAACGGTTGAGGGGCAATATTGCCGGAGATATCAGTCATGTCTGACCCTCGGATCGAGCAGGCCGTAGAGAATGTCGACCACGAGATTGAACACGATGACAAAAATGGCGACGAGAACGACGGTTCCCATGACCAGCGTATAGTCACGATTGATGGCGCCAAGAACGAAGTAACGGCCGACGCCGGGGATTGTGAAGATCGTCTCGACGACCGCCGAACCCGTGAGCAGGGCTGCGGCACAGGGCGCGAGATAAGAAACGACCGGCAGCATCGCCGCGCGCATGGCGTGGAACACCACCACGCTGCGCGCTGGAAGACCATAAGCCTTGGCGGTGCGGATATGGTCCATCCGCAGAGCCTCGATCATGGCACCGCGCGTCAGACGCGCGATAACCGCAAGCTGCGGCAAAGCGAGCGCGATCATCGGAAGAATGAGATAGCGCAGTGATCCGTCACCCCAGCTGCCTGCCGGCAGCAGCCCGAGCATGACGGCGAAGATCAGCGTCAGAACAGGTGCGACAACGAAGTTCGGCACGGTGACGCCAACCGTCGAAATCGACATGATCGAGAAATCGAAGGCGCTGTTCTGCTTGAGCGCGGCGAAAGTGCCGGCAAGAACGCCGCCCACCAGTGCCAACAGAAGAGCATAGCTGCCGAGTTCCAGCGAATAGGGCAGTCCCTTTCCGATCAACTGGGCGACGGTGTTGTCCTTGTAGATGTAGCTCGGACCAAAATCACCGGTGACGGCATTGCCGAGATAGATGAGGTACTGGCGCCACAATGGTTCATCCAGATGATAGGTTCTCATCAGGTTTTCCATTGTCTGCGGCGGCAGGGGGCGTTCAAGATTGAACGGACCACCCGGTGCGAAACGCATCAGGAAAAACGAAATCGTGACGACGATAAACAAGGTCGGCACGGCGCTCGCCAAACGGCGCAGAATAAACGAGATCATGGTTTTTCGGGCTCCGGCATGGCACGGTGGTTTCGGCCACCGTGCCAGTGCTGCTTATTCGGAAACGCTCAGGAAGCGGCTGAGGTGTTCGTTGGCAGCATTGTCTTCCCAACCCTTGACGCGGTTGGAAACCAGCCAGAGGTCTGCCTGCGTCAGAAGCGGAGCAACCGGCTGTTCCTTCATGAGGATCGTTTCTGCCTCATGCAGCAGCTTGGAGCGCGCTGCCGGATCCTTTTCGTCATAGGATTTCTTCATCAACGCATCATATTCGGCGTTGTTGAACTTCGCGTAGTTGAAGGTCTTGTTGGAGGATATGGAAAGCGCGAGGAAGTTTTCCGCATCCGCGTAGTCGGCAACCCAGCCAGCACGCGCGACGTTGAATTTGCCGCCTTCCTGCAGGTAGCCATAGTGCGAGGCGACGTCGAGGTTCACCAGCGACACCTTTGCGCCGAAGGTGTTCTTCCACATATCTGCAATAGCGGTGGCAACGCGCTCATGGTTCGGGTTGGTGTTGTAGCGGATTTCGACGGAAAGCGGCTTGCCGCCCTCACCGTAACCGGCTTCCTTCATGAGTTTGAGGGCTTCGTCTTCGCGATCAAGCTGGGACAGCGTCGCAAAGTCGGCCTTGGCTGGCTCGCCGTAGGAAGCCATACCGGGGGGAACCATCGAGTAGGCCGGAACCTGAGAGCCGCTGTAGATTTCCTTGGCGAGGAAGTCGCGGTCCACCGCCATCGACAGGGCTCGGCGGACCCGGACGTCGTTATAGGGCGCTTCGCGGGTGTCGAAGGTGTAGTAATAGGTCGCAAGCGTCGGCGAAACGTGAACCTGCTCACCATAGGCCTTGCGCAGACGGTCGATCTGATCTGCTGAAAAATTGTAGGCGAGGTCCATTTCCTTGGCTTCGAAACGACGAACGGATGCCGCCTGGTCATCCACCGGGTAGAAGATGACCTTATCGATCTTGGTGTTTGCTGCGTCCCAGAAACTGGTGTTCTTGACGACCGTCAGGCTGTCATTCGGGACATGCGCTTCGAGCTTGTATGCACCGTTCGAGACCATGACACCCGGCTTTACGAAGTTCGTGCCGTTCTTTTCGTAGCTCGCCTTTGAGATGGGCAGAGCCGCCTGATGGGCAAGCAGTTCAACGAAGAAGGGTGTCGGGCGCTCGAGCGTGATCTCAAGGGTCTTGTCATCCACCGCCTTCACGCCGAGCTGCTCAACCGGCGTTTCGCCCTTGTTGATCTTTTCGGCGTTCTTGATCGGGTAGAGAATATTCGCGTATTTTGCCGCGGTCTTCGGGTCTTCGACGCGCTGGTAGGAGAAAACAAAATCTCCAGCCGTTACCGGAGTGCCATCCGACCACTTTGCATCCGCACGCAGTTTGAATGTGTAGACTGTGCCATCTTCAGACAGCGTCCAGCTTTCCGCCGTACCGGGAACGATCTTGCCGGCAGCATCGTAAATGGTGAGACCTTCATAGAGGTCTTTCAGGATAAAGGCTTCGATGTTGATTGAGGTCTGTGCCTGATCGAGCGTCTGTGGTTCCCCAGCATTACCACGGTGCAGAACTGTTTCTGCTAGTGCGGAACTGGCGCCGATCAGAAGCGATCCTGCCAGCAGAGTGATGCGAACTTTTGTTGTTATCGACATTGTTTTCTTTCCCCGTGAATATTTTGAGCCCACAAACAAGGCCAAATTGCTTCAAAGCGCAACCACAATAACGCAACCACAATAAATTGTGAGTTCTGGGGAAACCGCGCGTTTCACTTGGGATGACGTCTCCAGCCTCCCGCGCTTGACCCGAGAGTTTCTTGTAGAAAACTTTGGTGGGAACTCATCCGGCGGCAGGCTGTCGCGCAGCGAAAATGCCGGCCTTCGGGGGCCGAACGGTTCGCGCCGCGACCTTGCCGATGCGCTATCCCTTTATCCCGCTCGCCGCGATACTGGAGATGAACAGCCTCTGCAGGCAGAGATAAAAGATCAGCACCGGCAGCGTGATGATGGTGAGATAAGCCATCACCTCACCCCAGGGTGTGTTGAGCTGGAAGAAATATTGCAGCCCCACCATCACCGGCCTGTATGCCTCGGACTGGGTAACGAGAAGCGGCCATAGATATTGCTGGCTGTACATGACGAGAAATTTGAGGATTGCAGCCGTTGCGATGACCGGGCCGCTGAGCGGCATCACCACCTGTGCGTAGATCCGCAGCCAGCCGGCTCCGTCGATGCGCGCCGCCTCCAGCAACTCCTTCGGCAAATCCTTGAAATATTGCACGAAGAGGAAAATCGTCAGCCCGTCCGCTATCCATGGAATGATCTGCACATGCCACGAATTGAGCCATCCCCAGGTAAACCCGTTGCTGCCGATCCATGGCAGATTGTTGACTTCCAGCAGCAGCGGCACGGCAATGGTTTCAAAGGGAATGATGAGGGTGGCGAGAATGACCGAGAAGAGCACATCCTTTCCACGCCAGTTCAAAAAGGTGAAAGCGAAGGCGGCAAGCGAGCCAAGCAGCAGGGCGAGAAAGACGGTGACGCCCGTTACCAGCACCGAGTTGAATATGAAGGTCGCAATCGGCGCCCGGGCAAAAGCCGCGGTGTAGTTTTCGAGCGAAAGGTCTCCCACCGGCAGGAAAGCCCGTATCGAGGTCGCATCACTCAGCAGCTGGTCGTTCGGTTTCAGTGACGAGAAGCCCATGAAGAGCAGGGGCAAAATGAAGATCGCCGCGAAAGCCAGCATGAGCACATAGTTGCCGATGAGAAAAGGAAGGTTTTTGCGTTGTCCGGCCTGCATCATTGCTTCTCCCTAGTCAGGTATCGCTGGGTCAGCGAAATGCACAGGACAAGCAGGAACAGGACGACCGAGATTGCCGAGCCCGCCGCGATATCCTGCTGTCGGTATCCCCTCTCAACCGCCTGATAGACGATGCTTTGCGTCGAATCGCGGGGTCCGCCCTTGGTCATCACATCGATCTGCGCAAAAAGGGCAAAAGCCTGCATGGTAATGACGATGATAATCAGCACGGCCGTGTTGCGCAGCAGCGGCCAGGTTATCATGCTGAATTTCTGCCAGCGGCTCGCGCCTTCGATATCAGCCGCCTCGTAAAGATCCGGAGAGATTGTCTGCAGGCCGGAAAGCCATATGACCATATGGAAACCGACGCCCTGCCAGACTGACATCACCAGAATGGCCCATAGGGCGGTATCGGTTCTGCCCAGCCAGTCGACGGGCTGGAACAGCCCGAAGCTCATGTAACTCAAAAGGCTGTTCAGGAGCCCGTTATCCGCCGCATAGATAAACCGCCAGAGCAGGGCCACCACCACCACCGACAGCACCACAGGCATGAAGTAGATCGCACGGAAAATCGTGACGCCGGGAATTTTCTGGTTCACCAACAGGGCAAGAAACAACGCAAGTGCTGCCTGAACCGGCGCAACGACCGCCACGAAGGAAAGCGTATTGACGAGTGCTGTCAAAAACACAACGTCGCGCGCCAGAATGAAGATCTGGTTCTCGCCCCAGGTGAAGCTCTTATATTCCCGCATCCCTTCCAGATAGGGATAGTCGGGATTGTTGCGGGTGAAATTGCGAATTCGCGGATAGGAGATGGCGCCATCCGCACCCTGCTTGAGGCTCCCATCCGCCTCCCTTTCCGGCTCGAGCGTGAGCACGCCGATACCCAGCAGCCGGGTGTAGTTTTCAACGCCGACAAACTCGGTCGGATTGGGAGATGTCAGCCGCTGGTTGGTGAAGGAAAAACCGAGCCCCAGCAGAAAGGGCGTGATCAGGAACAGCCCGATCAGCACCATGGCCGGTCCAGCCATGAACCAGCCGATGAAACCGTCCCGGGTCAGTTTCCCCTTTGAGGAAAAGAGCGCCATCGATCACATGCCCCTATTTGGGTTGGTAACCGGAATTACGCTCTATGTTGTTGTTTATCTCGTCGGTTGCATTGTCCAGCGTATCGGCCACATCCGCGCCATTGGCAATGTCGGACACGGCCTTGGAAAAGACCGGAGAGATGAAGGCATAAGCTGGCGTCACCGGACGCAATGTTCCCTGACGCTTGGAGAGCTCGAAGAAAACCTCGAGCGGGCCGCCCTGCTTGTAATTCTTCGTCATCTGGGCCGCTGAAGACGTGGCCGGGATCAGGCCGATCGCGTCGGAGAACTGCGCGAGATATTTGTCCTGTATGGCGAATTCGATGAAGGCGGACGCGCCTTCGGGATGTTTGCTGGTGGCCGACACGCCAAACTGCCAGGATCCGGCGCCGATCTTCGGACCGTTCCCGAAATCAGGGGCCGGCAGGAACAGCAGGTCGTCCCCATATTTCTCCAGAGCCTTCACCGCAACCCAGTTGCCCATCCATTGCAGGGCGTGGCGGCCCTCCAGAAATCCGGTTTCATGGTCGGCAGGCGACTGCGATGTTCCGGGTGCGAGCTTCTTCTGGAACAGGGACTGCCACCATTCTCCGAACTTGATGGCACTGTCTCCGTTAAGGACGTTCTCGGCGGTTTGATAATTTTCCTTGTCGATCAAGCTGCCGCCGAAGCTTTCCAGAAACGGGCTGAAGGCGTAGCTGTACCATTCGGTTTTATCGGCCATGCCGAGGTCGATCGCATAGTCGAACTTGCCGCTGGCCGCGAGCTTTTCGAGCGCTGCATTAAATTCTTCGCCGTTCCATGGCTTGTCCAGCGTTGGAATGCGAATGCCATTTTCATCGAGAATGGATTTGCGGGCAAAGACCGCGACGGCTGCATCCCACAGGCCTACTGAATAGAGCTTGTCCCCCCATATTCCCACCGCACCTGGCAGGAAGTTCGCAAGCTTTGCCTCGTCGATCTGCAATGGTTGCAGATAACCGGACCACGCCCAGTTCGGCATGTTCGGCCCGTCGACATCCAGAATGTCAGGCAGCTTGTTGGAGAGCGCAGCGGCGGTGACGGATTCGTTATATGCACTCTGGGGAAATTCCTGAAGCGAGACCCGCCAGTCTGACTGGGACGAATTGAAGTCTTCGATAATGCCCGCCAGGATCTTGCGTTCTTCAACATTGCCGGCACCGTGATACCACATCGTGAGATCGGTTTGCGCGAGTGCGGTAGTGGAAAAAAGCATCGACAGGGCAGTTGCCGCCCCCGCAAAAATGGCTTTTGTGGTCATGGATGGTTCTCCTCCTGAAGAAGGGTAACTTCACCATCTACAGATTGTTCCGCAGAAAATTCGCCTTCCCATGTGCCAAAAACGCGCCAAACAGGAAACGGGCATCGATAAATCCGGCCAGATTTGCTTCTGAACCACTGTGAAACTGGACGGGAGCTGACAGTCCCCGCCCTTGCCGGCACGAAGTTCTCGGTTTCGCACGCGAAATCCTGGGCCCGCTTCTCCACGACCAGAAACATGAATTTCTCTATGAAACCCTGCACAGCTACCTACAGGAAGGCAGATCCGCGACACGGGCGGCGAGTTTCCTGAAGATACATAACAATACCCTGTACCAGCGCCTCGCCAGAATAGAAGCGTTGACCGGCCGGAGCATCTCTAACGCAGATGATTTCACTCTTCTCAGCGTCGCCTGCCAGCTTTATTCAGCCTATTCCGACTGAGCTCTCTCTGCCTGTTCAAGAGCCTCGGGATTCAATCCTGACGGCCCCGTTTCCCCGGCCATGCTGTCAGCGCGACGTCGACCAAGTCCTTCAATCTTGCGGTACACGCGCCATCACAAGCCTGCGCAGACATGCCCTGAATAATGGCGCCATAAAAGCGCGCGAGGGTATCCGTGTTCGTTTGCTCGGGCAGTTCGCCTTCGCTGACGGCGCGGTCGAACCGCGTCTTGAGAATCTGCATTGCCGCCTCGCGCCACGCTGCCGCTGTGCGCGCGACAGAGGCGTTTTCTTCCGAATGCTGGAGAACGGCGGTAGACACGATGCATCCGCGCGGCTTGTCAGGCTGGGTGTCTCCTTCGGCAATGTCGTAGAGATAAGAGGCGAGCGTCTCGTAGGCCGGTATTTTCGCCTGCAGCATTTCGGAACGGCGTTGGCTTTGCTGCGCGATGCTATGATCGAGCGCCAGCCGGAATAATTCTTCCTTTGAGCCGAAGGTCGCATAGAGGGACGGTGGGGTGATGCCCATGGCATGGGTAAGGTCCGCTATCGAAGTTCCCTCATAACCGCGTTCCCAGAACAGCCGGGCTGCGACATCGAGCCCTGCATTCCGATCCAGCAGACGCGGTCTACCGCGTTTTCGTGTTGTTTCAGTCATTATTATATCGATCACTATAAAAATATTGACAGACCATGATTGGCTTTTATTATATCGATCGCTAGTTAAATCGCAACGGAGTGATCCATGTCCCGGAAACTATCCAACAAAGTCGCCCTCATAACGGGCAGTTCACGCGGCATTGGCCGCGCCGCCGCTTTGGCGTTTGCGAAGGAGGGTGCAGGTCTTATCGGCGTCCACTATGGCGCGAATCCCGACGCCGCGCAGGTAACGATCCGCGAGATCGAGGCCCTCGGTTCGAAGGCGGTCGCGCTCAATGCCGATCTGCGGGCAGGGAAAGCAGCGACCGACAGCTTGTGGGAGCAGTTTAAGGAAGCCGCGGTCGCTTTCACCGGCTCGCCATCGCTCGATATTCTCGTCAACAATGCGGGCATTGCCCCGGCGACGCCGCTGAAGGAAACAACGGAGGCCGCGTTCGACGAGTTGATGACGATCAACTTCAAGGCGCCATTCTTCCTTATTCAGGCTGTCGCTGATCATCTCCGCGACAATGGCCGCATCATCAATGTTTCGACCGGTTTCACGCGCATTGCGGCGCCGACGCATCCGGCCTATGCGGCATCCAAGGGTGCGCTTGAGACATTGACGCTGGCGCTTGCCCCGGAATTCGGCCGGCGCGGAATTACCGTCAATTCGGTTCTGCCGGGTGTTACTGAAACCGACATGAACGCCGGATGGCTGGCGGCGCCGGAGGCCCGTGCCGGTGCCGAGGCCCTCTCGGTCTTTTCACGTATCGGTCGCGCCGACGACATTGCGGATGTCATTACCTTCCTTGCCTCGGATGATGCCCGCTGGACGACCGGGCAGATGATCGATGCGACAGGCGGTGCGCGGATCTGATCCCGCGAGCGTAGACTTTGGACGACAGGTGTCGGGTAGTTTCGCTCGACGCCCGAATGAGGAGGTGGGACGGCTGTAGTCCTCCTCCTCGGGCAGGTTCGTATATCCGGGGCCGCGCCGCTGACTTTGTCGGCCTGCCTCATCTGGTGGCCGGCGTTATCCGTGCTTTCGCGCCCACCGCAGGTTCTGGGTTTGCCCGCCATAACCATAGGCATCGCCGTCGACGGCGTGAATCAGGACATAACTCGCCTCGTGCACGGGGCCTACCAGCGCGTTCATCCCGTCATAAACCCGCCGGACCCATTCGGTCGTCTCATCCTTTATGTTGGTGTGCTCGGTAATCGAAACCTCGACATAGAAGCTTCCGATCTTCTGGTCGGTGAGGCTCGATCCGGCAATGATCCAGTCCCCGGGATCGGCACTCTCGACGAGAACCGCGGTGACGGCCGGGTCCTTGTGCAGGATTTCCGCCGTGAGGCGGGATAGCAGCGCTGCGACCTCCAGCTTTGGGTCGCTTCCGTTTTGGGGTTCGGTGTAACGCGCTTTGATCATGGGCATGGTCTTGTCTCCTTGTTGCCGAGACACCTTGCGCAGATTTCTTCATAATGAGAAGATGAGGATAGATATTCCATACATAGTGATTTCATATGATTGATCTTGAGAGCGTTCGCCTGTTCATTTTCTCCGTCGAGCTCGGCAGCCTGACTAAGGCGGCGGAGGCGGCGGGAACCGTGCAACCGGTCGTCAGCCAAAAATTGAAGATGCTGGAGCAGCGTGTCGGCAGGCGGCTGATCGACCGTTCGCCGCGTCATCTGCGGCTCACGGAGGATGGTGAGGTGTTTCTGCCGAAGGCGCGCGAGCTGCTCGCCAAACACGAGGAAGCACTGACCTTCGGTCATGAATCACCGCTCTACTTTAGCCTGGCTGCCAGTGACCATGCGATCGGGGGCCGCCTTTCGACGGCCATAAGAGCGATGCGTGCGGCACTTCCTGCCAATGCGGTGATTGAGGTGAACGTCGGCTTTTCCCGGCACGTGAAGGAAAGTTTCGCGTCCGGACAGGCGGACGCCGTCATTTTCAGGCGAAACGGCGGGGGCTCTGACGGCGAAATCCTGCGCACCGACAAGCTCGGATGGCGGGCCGCTCCAGACTGGCGGCCGCGCTCGAACAGCGCCATTCCGCTGGTGTCGCTGGGAACCGGGTGCGGAGTCAGAGAAATTGCGGTGTCGGAGCTTAGAAGAGCCGGCGTGGATTGGCGCGATGCGTTCACCGCCGGAAGCTGTTCGGCGCTCCATGAAGGAATTCTTGCGGGAGCGGGCGTCGCGCCGCTCGGCGATATTAGCGCCCGCGGCCTGCCCGACAGGGGTGCCGAACTCGGGCTGCCTTCGTTGCCGCCTTCCGATATCGTTCTTCTCTCCCGTGCAAGAACGCCGGCACACGCATCGGCGATCAGGGCGCTGGCCGCAGCCGTATCGGGCACCGGCGATTAGGTGAAGGGGCGGACGTGCTTTAGTTTCCGGCTGCTGTTCGCAGCCCACGGTCAAGTGCGAAGCGCCTTCCTGATATCAAAACCATTCGGGAGGCACGCTTTACGCTATCAATGGGGATCATCCCTTTGTGGATAACGTCAGCCCGCGTTGCTCAAGTCCATGTAAGCGGGTTCAAACTCGTGGCCATCGGGATCGGCGAAGGTGCGAAGATACATGAAACCCAGATCCTGCGGCTCTCGAACATCCGCCTGTCCGCCCGCTTTTGCTGCGGCGTCAACCATGGCATCCACCTCTTCGCGGCTGTCGCGCGAAAGAGCAATCAGCATGCCGTTTGTTTTGTGAGCATCGGCGATCGGTTTGGCGGTGAAGGTCTTGTAATAGTCATGCCGCAGTAGCTGGAACGTAATCGTCTCCGACCACACCATCGAGCTTGCGTCTTCGTTGGAGAACTCCTCGTTCTTCACGCAGCCGATTGCCCCGTAGAAGGCGGTTGAAACAGCCAGGTCTTTGACCGGCAGGTTCAGGAAAATCATTCTGGCCATTGTCTTTC
>NZ_JBBHZH010000017.1:0-3285 GCF_049843495.1 Agrobacterium sp. M50-1
TTCGAATACATAGGGGTAAGAAGCGAACGCAGGGAACTGAAACATCTAAGTACCTGCAGGAAAGGACATCAACCGAGACTCCGCAAGTAGTGGCGAGCGAACGCGGACCAGGCCAGTGGCAATGATGAATAAAGCGGAACGATCTGGAAAGGTCGGCCATAGAGGGTGATAGCCCCTTACGCGTAGAACAGTCATTGTCCTTGAGTAGGGCGGGACACGTGAAATCCTGTCTGAACATGGGGAGACCACTCTCCAAGCCTAAGTACTCGTGCATGACCGATAGCGAACAAGTACCGTGAGGGAAAGGTGAAAAGCACCCCGACGAGGGGAGTGAAATAGAACCTGAAACCGGATGCCTACAAACAGTCGGAGCCCGCAAGGGTGACGGCGTACCTTTTGTATAATGGGTCAACGACTTAGTGTAACTAGCAAGCTTAAGCCGGTAGGTGTAGGCGCAGCGAAAGCGAGTCTGAATAGGGCGATTGAGTTAGTTGCATTAGACCCGAAACCGAGTGATCTAGCCATGAGCAGGCTGAAGGTTGGGTAACACCAACTGGAGGGCCGAACCCGTATCTGTTGCAATAGATTGGGATGACTTGTGGCTAGGGGTGAAAGGCCAATCAAACTCGGAAATAGCTGGTTCTCCGCGAAATCTATTTAGGTAGAGCGTCGACCGAATACCCTCGGGGGTAGAGCACTGGATGGGCTATGGGGACTCACCGTCTTACTGATCCTAACCAAACTCCGAATACCGAGGAGTACTAGTCGGCAGACACACGGCGGGTGCTAACGTCCGTCGTGAAGAGGGCAACAACCCTGACCTCCAGCTAAGGTCCCCAAGTCATGGCTAAGTGGGAAAGGATGTGAGGATCCCAAAACAACCAGGATGTTGGCTTAGAAGCAGCCATCATTTAAAGAAAGCGTAACAGCTCACTGGTCTAAATAAGGGTCTTTGCGCCGAAAATGTAACGGGGCTAAAGCCATGCACCGAAGCTGAGGATTGTGGCAACCTTCGGGTTGCTTCAGTGGTAGCGGAGCGTTCCGTAAGTCTGTGAAGGCGGACCCGTGAGGGCTGCTGGAGATATCGGAAGTGCGAATGTTGACATGAGTAACGATAAAGGGAGTGAGAGACTCCCTCGCCGAAAGACCAAGGGTTCCTGCTTAAAGTTAATCTGAGCAGGGTTAGCCGGCCCCTAAGACGAGGCGGACACGCGTAGTCGATGGGAACCACGTTAATATTCGTGGGCCTGGTGGTAGTGACGGATCTCGTGTGTTGTACATTCTTATTGGATTGAATGTGCGGCGAAGAGGTTCCAGGAAATAGCTCCACCGTATAGACCGTACCCGAAACCGACACAGGTGGTCAGGTAGAGTATACCAAGGCGCTTGAGAGAACTATGTTGAAGGAACTCGGCAAATTGCACGCGTAACTTCGGAAGAAGCGTGACCCCATTTTAGGCAACTATGATGGGGTGGCACAGACCAGGGGGTAGCGACTGTTTATCAAAAACACAGGGCTCTGCGAAGTAGCAATACGACGTATAGGGTCTGACGCCTGCCCGGTGCTGGAAGGTTAAAGGGAGGGGTGCAAGCTCTGAACTGAAGCCCCAGTAAACGGCGGCCGTAACTATAACGGTCCTAAGGTAGCGAAATTCCTTGTCGGGTAAGTTCCGACCTGCACGAATGGCGTAACGACTTCCCCGCTGTCTCCAACATAGACTCAGTGAAATTGAATTCCCCGTGAAGATGCGGGGTTCCTGCGGTCAGACGGAAAGACCCCGTGCACCTTTACTATAGCTTTACACTGGCATTCGCCAAGGCATGTGTAGGATAGGTGGTAGGCTTTGAAGCAGGGACGCCAGTTTCTGTGGAGCCATCCTTGAAATACCACCCTTATCTTCGTGGATGTCTAACCGCGGTCCGTTATCCGGATCCGGGACAGTGTATGGTGGGTAGTTTGACTGGGGCGGTCGCCTCCGAAAGAGTAACGGAGGCGCGCGATGGTTAGCTCAGACCGGTCGGAAATCGGTCGTCGAGTGCAATGGCATAAGCTAGCCTGACTGCGAGACTGACAAGTCGAGCAGAGACGAAAGTCGGTCATAGTGATCCGGTGGTCCCGTGTGGAAGGGCCATCGCTCAACGGATAAAAGGTACGCCGGGGATAACAGGCTGATGACCCCCAAGAGTCCATATCGACGGGGTTGTTTGGCACCTCGATGTCGACTCATCGCATCCTGGGGCTGGAGCAGGTCCCAAGGGTATGGCTGTTCGCCATTTAAAGCGGTACGTGAGTTGGGTTCAGAACGTCGTGAGACAGTTCGGTCCCTATCTGCCGTGGGTGTAGGAATATTGACAGGATCTGTCCCTAGTACGAGAGGACCGGGATGGACGTATCTCTGGTGGATCTGTTGTCCTGCCAAGGGCATAGCAGAGTAGCTATATACGGAATGGATAACCGCTGAAGGCATCTAAGCGGGAAACCAACCTGAAAACGAGTGTTCCCTATCAGAGCCGTGGAAGACGACCACGTTGATAGGACGGGTGTGGAAGCACAGCAATGTGTGAAGCTTACCGTTACTAATAGCTCGATCGACTTCTTCGTTCCCATTGAATATGTTCATCAAGCAGAGCTTGATGACATCATCTTTATGTCTTCACGGGCCAAAGGCCCTGCAGACGGCGCGCCAAACGATTGGCGACGGACTAGCGTCCTGTATGGCTGCCACGCTCGATCTCGAGCAAGGCAGGCAAACGGACCGGTCAGAGAAAGACGTGTGATTAAGATAAAAAGTGGCAATGCCACCCAGCTTCTCGAAAACAACTTTTGTTGTTGCGTTTTGCCGACCTGGTGGTTATCGCGGGGCGGCTGCACCCGTTCCCTTTCCGAACACGGCCGTGAAACGCCCCAGCGCCAATGGTACTTCGTCTCAAGACGCGGGAGAGTAGGTCGCTGCCAGGTCTGCAAAACGCAACACAAACATCTTCTCATTCACAAAAAAAGGGCTCAAGCCCTCACCAAAAGGCCGCATAAAGCGGCCTTTATGCTATAATAATCCAGAGCACAATGTGCCAAAACAAATCGGTGCACCTAATAGGGGTGCGTTCCTTACAGGAGACAAATCGCCTTCGGCAATTTGCTCCGGCAGTAGACATCACAGCTTCGCTGTGATGCAGTCGCGATAAATCCCATAGGGATTTACGCCGGTAACGCGGGGTGGAGCAGCCCGGTAGCTCGTCAGGCTCATAACCTGAAGGCCGCAGGTTCAAATCCTGCCCCCGCAACCA
>NZ_JBBHZH010000018.1:0-3051 GCF_049843495.1 Agrobacterium sp. M50-1
ATTTAAGGTGGGTTGCCCCATTCGGAGATCCATGGATCAAAGCTTATTCGCAGCTCCCCACGGCTTTTCGCAGCGTATCACGTCCTTCTTCGCCTGTGCATGCCAAGGCATCCACCAAATGCCCTTAATTCACTTCTTCGTTCTCATTGTCTATGCTCATCCATAGCCGCTCCAAAGGAACGGCAACCTGATTACCTTTTACAATCAAGTCAGTTCATGATGACATCGACGTGTCGGTACGGTCTTCTTTGAGGGCACGCCGGTGCACCTCGAAGCCATACCATTAAGACCAGCTTCTCGAGATATCATCCGGTGATGCGCGGTCAGGCAACATCAATCCAGCATGTCCATCAGATGAAGGCCTAAACCTTCAAACAACAAACATGCCTCGGACAAGCGATCCTTCCTACCTCCAACCCCTCCACCAATTCCGGCCGACTAAGCCATCTCACGGTTTCTCAGGGACTGGGCTCGGACGTTTCAAACCACAAGGGCTCAAAACACCTGGACGCTTCCAGACATATCTTCTCTTCACAATGTATTCAGAACAAGCATCATTCCTTGCGGACGATGCAAACTTTTATTTCTTCAAAAGACAATTCGCAGCCGTCAGATCAATCCGCCCATACAGGACGATAGTCCGTCGCGCCTCGTGGCGCGGCCCGTCCGGAGCGCAGCGATCGTAAGATCGCGACAGCGTCAGGACAAAACAAATGGTGGAGCTGAGCGGGATCGAACCGCTGACCCCCTGCTTGCAAAGCAGGTGCTCTCCCAGCTGAGCTACAGCCCCATCCAGCTCGATCACCCAGGTCTCATCAACCAGGCGCGGCAACAATTCGCATCAACCAACAGTCTCAACCCAAACCCTCATTCGCATATGCAAATGGTGGGCCCGGGAAGACTTGAACTTCCGACCCCACGCTTATCAAGCGTGTGCTCTAACCAACTGAGCTACGGGCCCATTCCGGTACCGGTCGATGCGGCTTTTGTCTTCTTGAAGAAAGAGAAACGTGGACGGCGAACCTCGCCATACCAATCCGAGTGCTAAGCACTTCCGTGGCGTATTACGTTTCGATGGTCACCTGACTGGCGCCATCTATGTTCTAAAAAGCACGGGAAAGTTCATACCGCGGTGATCCGAAGATCGGTGCGATCGTCTTACTGTTCCACAGCTTCCTTAGAAAGGAGGTGATCCAGCCGCAGGTTCCCCTACGGCTACCTTGTTACGACTTCACCCCAGTCGCTGACCCTACCGTGGTTAGCTGCCTCCTTGCGGTTAGCGCACTACCTTCGGGTAAAACCAACTCCCATGGTGTGACGGGCGGTGTGTACAAGGCCCGGGAACGTATTCACCGCAGCATGCTGATCTGCGATTACTAGCGATTCCAACTTCATGCACTCGAGTTGCAGAGTGCAATCCGAACTGAGATGGCTTTTGGAGATTAGCTCGACATCGCTGTCTCGCTGCCCACTGTCACCACCATTGTAGCACGTGTGTAGCCCAGCCCGTAAGGGCCATGAGGACTTGACGTCATCCCCACCTTCCTCTCGGCTTATCACCGGCAGTCCCCTTAGAGTGCCCAACTCAATGCTGGCAACTAAGGGCGAGGGTTGCGCTCGTTGCGGGACTTAACCCAACATCTCACGACACGAGCTGACGACAGCCATGCAGCACCTGTTCTGGGGCCAGCCTAACTGAAGGACATCGTCTCCAATGCCCATACCCCGAATGTCAAGAGCTGGTAAGGTTCTGCGCGTTGCTTCGAATTAAACCACATGCTCCACCGCTTGTGCGGGCCCCCGTCAATTCCTTTGAGTTTTAATCTTGCGACCGTACTCCCCAGGCGGAATGTTTAATGCGTTAGCTGCGCCACCGAACAGTATACTGCCCGACGGCTAACATTCATCGTTTACGGCGTGGACTACCAGGGTATCTAATCCTGTTTGCTCCCCACGCTTTCGCACCTCAGCGTCAGTAATGGACCAGTAAGCCGCCTTCGCCACTGGTGTTCCTCCGAATATCTACGAATTTCACCTCTACACTCGGAATTCCACTTACCTCTTCCATACTCAAGATACCCAGTATCAAAGGCAGTTCCAGAGTTGAGCTCTGGGATTTCACCCCTGACTTAAATATCCGCCTACGTGCGCTTTACGCCCAGTAATTCCGAACAACGCTAGCCCCCTTCGTATTACCGCGGCTGCTGGCACGAAGTTAGCCGGGGCTTCTTCTCCGGATACCGTCATTATCTTCTCCGGTGAAAGAGCTTTACAACCCTAAGGCCTTCATCACTCACGCGGCATGGCTGGATCAGGCTTGCGCCCATTGTCCAATATTCCCCACTGCTGCCTCCCGTAGGAGTTTGGGCCGTGTCTCAGTCCCAATGTGGCTGATCATCCTCTCAGACCAGCTATGGATCGTCGCCTTGGTAGGCCTTTACCCCACCAACTAGCTAATCCAACGCGGGCCAATCCTTCCCCGATAAATCTTTCCCCCGTAGGGCGTATGCGGTATTAATTCCAGTTTCCCGGAGCTATTCCGCAGGAAAGGGTATGTTCCCACGCGTTACTCACCCGTCTGCCACTCCCCTTGCGGGGCGTTCGACTTGCATGTGTTAAGCCTGCCGCCAGCGTTCGTTCTGAGCCAGGATCAAACTCTCAAGTTGAGAATTCAATCTTAACTAAATCACGTCATTCTGAATCGACGAGAACTCACACCCATCATCTTCCGCATCGCTGCGATAATAATGAGGTGTATTCTCTTGTTCAAAACGTGACCGTCAAAGTCTATTCACTAGGGTCCAAATCTCTCCAGACCCCGCAAGCTTCGCCGCCCACGTTTCTCTTTCTTCTCATATTCAATTGTCAAAAAACAGACCGCATCAAACAGTCACAAAATCAAACCCCAAAAGCATCAAGCCCTTGGAAACAAACAAGCATTCAGCTCATCATCCTGATTTCTTTAGAACGAAAGTCGTCGTCGCCAGCAGCGCCGCCGCCCTCGTTCAGTGAGCGGACTTATAAATCCACACCCTCAAACAAGTCAACACA
>NZ_JBBHZH010000019.1:0-1352 GCF_049843495.1 Agrobacterium sp. M50-1
TCGGCCGGTGGCATCATCGCCGTCGTGCTCGCCAATATCGTCGCCATCTTCCTGATGCGCGCCGTCGGCAAGAACCTCGACCGTTAAGGAGAAGCGATCATGGCCCGCAAGACAACGACACGCGCAAAGATCGGCTTTTCCATCGCGGCATGGGCCGTGGCGTTGCTGCTGTTCTTCCCGATCCTTTACGCCTTCCTCACCTCGATCAAGACCGAGCCGGAGGCGATCGCAGGCTTCAGCCTCATTCCCTCGGGCACGCTCGAAAACTACATCACCGTGCAGACCCAGCGCGATTACTTCAAGCCGTTCATGAACTCGGTCGTGCTGTCGCTCGGCTCGACGATCATCGCGCTGATCATCGCCATTCCCGCCGCCTGGGCCATGGCGTTTTCGCCGACCAAACGCACCAAGGACATTTTGATGTGGATGCTCTCCACCAAGATGATGCCGGCCGTTGCCGTGCTGGTGCCGATCTATCTGATCTTCCGCAATGCCGGCCTGCTCGATACCCGCATTGGGCTGACCGTCATGCTCACCTTCATCAACCTGCCGATCGTGGTGTGGATGCTTTATACCTACTTCCGCGAAATCCCCGGCGAGATTCTGGAAGCCGCGCGCATGGATGGCGCATCGCTCTGGAACGAGATCGTGCATGTACTGACCCCAATGGCGGTTCCGGGCATCGCCTCGACGCTGCTTTTGAACGTCATCCTCGCCTGGAACGAATCCTTCTGGACTATCAGGCTGACGACCACCAATGCAGCCCCGCTGACGGCCTTCATCGCCTCCTTCTCCTCACCGCAGGGGCTGTTCTGGGCAAAACTTTCGGCCGCCTCGATGATGGCGATCGCCCCCATTCTCGTCATCGGCTGGTTCTCGCAGAAACAACTCGTGCGTGGCCTCACCTTTGGCGCCGTGAAATAAGGAACGACAATAATGGGCAGCATTTCCCTTCAGAACGTGTCCAAGCTCTTCGGCGAGGCAAAAGTCATCCCGTCGATCGATCTCGATATCCATGACGGCGAGTTCGTCGTCTTCGTCGGCCCGTCCGGCTGCGGCAAGTCAACGCTGCTGCGCCTGATTGCCGGGCTGGAAGACGTCTCCGGCGGCAGAATAGTCATCGACGGCAACGACGCCACCGAAAAGGCCCCGGCCGAGCGCGGCCTTGCCATGGTGTTCCAGTCCTATGCGCTTTATCCGCATATGAGCGTCAGGAACAACATCGCCTTCCCGCTGAAGATGGCCAAGCTCGACAAGGCCGTCATCGACAAGAAGGTCGACGATGCCGCCCGTATCCTCAACCTCACCGATTATCTCGAACGCCGGCCCTCGCAACTGTCCGGCGGCCAGCG
>NZ_JBBHZH010000020.1:0-1284 GCF_049843495.1 Agrobacterium sp. M50-1
AGAGGTGGCTCGGTTTGTTTGAACAGTTCCGGGCGTTTCGTTAAGTGGGTTTCCGCCTCGATTATGCCGCCACCATCATCGGTGCCAGCGCGTTGAAGTAAGCCTGATCCGGCGTCTGCCGGTCAAGAGACGAATGTGGACGTCGAGTGTTGTAAAAGTTCAGATAACGACCGATCCCCGCGCGGGCCTCGGACACGGTCTTGTAGGCATGGAGGTAGACCTCTTCGTATTTGATCGACCGCCAAAGCCTTTCGACGAAGACATTGTCCCGCCACGCGCCCTTGCCGTCCATCGAGATGGCAATCTCACCTTTCTTCAGCACCGCCGTGAAGTCGATGGATGTGAACTGCGATCCCTGATCGGTGTTGAATATGTCCGGCTTTCCATAGCGAGCCAGCGCCTCCTCGACCGCTTCGATACAGAAGTCCGCCTCCATCGTGATCGATAATCGCCACGACAGAACCCGACGGCTGAACCAGTCCACGACGGCGCAGAGATAGACAAAACCACGCGCCATGGGGATATAGGTCAGGTCCATCGCCCATACCTGATTGGGCCGGGTAACCGCCAGCTTGCGCAGGAGGTAGGGATAGATTTTGTGACCTGGCGCTGGTTTTGACGTGTTCGGGCGACGATAGATCGCCTCTATACCCATCTTCTTCATCAGCGTGGCGACGTGCAGCCGCCCAGCCTCCAGACCATCTCCCTTCAAAAGCCATTGCAACATCCGACTTCCCGCGAACGGATATTCGAGATGCAGTTCGTCGATCCGGCGCATCAGGGCAAGATCGCCATCGGATACCGGACGCGGACAATAGTAGACGCTGCCACGGCTGAAGCCGAGGAGCCTGGCCTGCCTCACGACCGACAGCTTGTGCTCGCGGTCGATCATTTCTTTCCGCCCAGCAATCCCGCCTTGCCGAGCGCACCGGACAAAAAATCGTTCTCCAAGGTCAGTTCGCCGATCTTGGCGTGAAGCGTTTTCACATCGACGGTCGGACCCGCCGGTTCCGGTTTCGCTTCATCGCCGAAAACGCCGGTCGCCCCCTCAAGCAACTGGTCTTTCCACTGCTTGATCTGGTTGGCGTGCACGTCGAACTGCTGGGACAATTCCACCAGCGTCTGCTCTCCTCGGATCGCGGCGAGCGCCACTTTTGCCTTGAAAGCCGGGCTGTGGTTCCGGCGCGGTCGTCTCGTCATGGTATCTCCTGTTCTCGGCATCTAAGCCGAAGTCAGGCAGAAATTCCACTTATCCCCGCTGTGCAGATTTCCCGAGCCACCTCT
>NZ_JBBHZH010000021.1:0-1259 GCF_049843495.1 Agrobacterium sp. M50-1
CTCCGTCACGACCCATTCGCTTTTGTCGTTGAGGCGGGCGGTGCGGCGTTCGGTCTCCGGGTTCTTGCGGTAATTTTGCTTGTTCCAGACGATCCGGCCGACATAGAGTTCGTTGTGGAGGATGCCGGCCTTCCGCTTGCCGTCACCACGGATCGTGTCGTCGCGCCAGTACTTGTGCTGCGGTGCAGGGATATGGCGTGCATTGAGGCTCGCGGCGATCGCCGCGGGACTCACGCCATTTGCATATTGCTCGAAGATCCAGCGCACGATCTCTGCCTGATCAGGCTCGATCTCGCGCAGGCCCCGGATACGGTCACCGTTGGCGTCGCGCTGCTGGCCGAGGCGGTAGCCGTAGGAGAGGCGGGTCGTTGCAGTGCCCTTGCGCGCCGCTGTCTTCATGCCTTCTCGTGTGCGGAAGCGACCTTGCTCGACCAGTTCGTGACTGAGCGTGGAGCGCATATGCAGCTCGATATGGCTGATCTCCTGCCCGGCCTGGACCGTCCAGATCGCCGTGTCGTGGTAGCTGAGTTCCTTGAGGATTTTTGAGCTGTGCTCGACGTCACGCGACAGCCGGTCGACGGTGACACAGAGCACGACATCGATCCGCTCTCGCTTTACATGCGCCAGTAGTTGCTGGATGCCGGGACGCGATGTGAATGAGGTTCCGCTGATTGCGGAGTCGGCATAGGTCTCGACCAGCCTCCAGCCCCTGTCGGCGACAAACGTCTTGCCGAGTTCGATCTGCGTTTCGATCGACACTTCGTTCTGGCGGTCGGTGGAGTAGCGGGCATAGAACAACACAGTCTTGGTCATCGGGTCTCTCGTATCGAGATTAAATTAGGGACATGGTAACCGGCGGCGGGGGACTTGAGAGCCCCTCCGCGATGCCGGGTCATCATGGCCCGGTATGTGTGGGGTGCCGGCGGCAATAATTGCCGCCGATGAAGTGCTGCTTCTGAGCGCTGTTCAGTAACCCATCGTGGTGCGGTAGGCCGCGGCCGCATCGGTGTTGCCGCGAATCCAGCCATGCTCCTGAAGTTTGAGAAGGCTGTCGACGACGCCATCGCGCGCGCCGCACCACGTCCAGCCGGATTCGGCGGGGCGGATAATGAAGACCTCGGTGGCTGTCACCTTGATCCGCATTGCGCCGGTCTCCGCCTTGACGGCTTCGCGAAACAGGCGATCCAGTTCCTTGATCCGGCGTTTCTGTTCGGCCGTCAGGTGCGCCGGCTGGACGCGGGACGGGGTCTTCGACGGGA
>NZ_JBBHZH010000022.1:0-1205 GCF_049843495.1 Agrobacterium sp. M50-1
GGGCGGTAGCGGCGGGGTGCGGTGCGGAGCCATTTCGGCTGCGCAGCACCGCATCACGTCGCGGGTTGATTGCCTGAGCGAACTCGGCGGGTGTCAGCCAGCCGAGGCCAGAGTGTGGGCGGTGATCGTTGTAATCGTAGCGCCAGTTTGAAAGCGCTGATCGAGCATGAGCCAGCGACGAGAAGAGAGTCTCATTCAGGAACTCGTCTCGCAGCCGCCCATTGAAGCTTTCGATGAAGGCGTTCTGGATCGGCTTGCCCGGTGCGATGTAGTGCCATTCCACCTTGGTCCGATCCGTCCATTGCAAGATCGCGTTGCTGGTGAACTCGCTACCATTGTCGCTGACGATCATCTTCGGCTTGCCTCGTCCCTCGATGATCCGGTCCAGCTCACGGGCAACCCGCAGACCGGAAAGCGACGTATCGGCGACGAGAGCCAAGCACTCCCTGGTGCAATCGTCGACCACCGTAAGCACCCGGAACCTGCGACCATCGGTGAGCTGATCCGACACGAAGTCCAATGACCAGCGATCATTGGCGGCAAGCGGGATCAGCAACGGTGCTCGTGTGCCTATCGCTCGTTTCCGACCGCCGCGCTTGCACCGTCAGTTTCTCTTCCCGATAGAGCCGGAAGAGCCGCTTGTGGTTCACAAGGTGACCCTCACGCCTGAGCAGCACATGAAGGCGTCGATATCCAAAGCGGCGACGTTCATGCGCCAGCGCCTTCATCCGCTCGCGAAGGTCATAGTCATCGCTGCGCCTGGTTTCGTAACGGATCGTCATCCGGCAAAAGCCGATGGCTTTACACGCCCGCCGTTCGCTCATCTGGTGGTGATCCATCAGATGCGCGACAGCTTTTCGCCTTGCTGCGGGCGTCACCACTTCTTTCCCAAAAGGTCTTTCAAAGCCGCATTGTCCAGCATCGCATCTGCCAGGAGCCGTTTCAGCTTCGTGTTCTCGTCTTCCAGCGTCTTCAATCGCTTGGCTTCGGATACGTCCATGCCGCCGAACTTGGCTTTCCACTTATAGATGCTGGCATCGCTGACGCCGTGCTTGCGGCAAAGCTCCGAGACCGGCGTGCCAGCCTCGTGCTCCTTCAGAATGCCGATGATCTGTTCGTCTGTAAAACGATTGCGCTTCATTCCCTGGTCCTCTCAATGGGCCAGAGCTTACTTCAAAATGGATTATTTCAACGGGGCAAGGTCA
>NZ_JBBHZH010000023.1:0-994 GCF_049843495.1 Agrobacterium sp. M50-1
GAGGTTCCATCCATGCGCATTGTCAGTGACGAACTCTGGGCGCGCGTCAAGGAACGACAACTGATGACGCTGGAGAACTTTTCGCGGACGACCACCAATCGGCTGAACAGGACACACCGGCCAAGCTACCTGCTGAGCGGTATGCTGGAATGCGCAGAGTGCGGCGGATCCTACGCCATCATGGCCAAGGAACGGTACGGCTGCTCCAACCACAAGAACAAGCTGCCAATCGACGGCCTCGACGGCGCCTGCTGCACCAACCAGAAGACCATTCTCCGCAAGAACCTCGAGGACCGGGTGCTGTCCTGCCTCCCCGCCGCCTTCTTCGGCATGGGTGTGTTCGACGATGTCGCCGGACAGGTGCGCCAGAACCTTGCAGCCTCGATGAAGAAGGAACCGGACGAGCGCCAGCGCATTTCCGGGGAGTTGAAGGCTGCCGAGCAGGAACAGCGTCAGATCATCCAGCAGATCAGCGATCGCGCCGCCGAAGGGCGCCCTCGCCTCGCCGCCCTAGACGATATGCTCGACACGCTGGAGGAGCGCCGCACCGGCCTCGAGGCCCGGCTGAAGCAGGCGCCGGCGGAAGAAGATTTCGGGGAGAAGATCAGGAAGCTGAAGGCGGAAGTCAGTCCTGACGCCGTCGAGCTGGTCATCAACTCTGCCTTCTATTACCTACGCGAACACGCCGACACGGAGACGAAGCAGCCCTTCATCAACATCGTGCGCCAGTTCATCCAGAAGGTCGTCATCGGCAAGACCCCCGGCCATCAGCCGGCATCGCTTGAGGTCCACGGTCGCATCGCGTCGATCCTCGCCGCGATGGAAGCGGCAACGATCCTGGAAAAACAGTTCGAGGCACTCAAGCAGCATGATTACCTGGAGAAGCTGCGCGACGGCGAACTGGACACGGAGCAGAAACAAAAAAAGCTCCTCGACGCTTACGCGGAGGAGCTTTCTGTTAAACGACTTGAATGGTCAAATATTCAAGTCTCAG
>NZ_JBBHZH010000024.1:0-511 GCF_049843495.1 Agrobacterium sp. M50-1
TTTGCTCGACAATGACATTTTCGGCCAGGGCATCGTGCGCATCATGATCATCTCGCCGTTCTTCGTCATGCCGCCGGTGGCCGCGCTGGTATGGAAGAACATGATCATGCATCCCGGTTACGGCGTGCTTGCCGATCTCTCGCGCTTCTTCGGCCTGCAGCCGGTCGACTGGTTCGCGCAGTTTCCGCTGCTCTCCATCATCATCATCGTCGCCTGGCAATGGCTGCCATTTGCCACGTTGATCCTCTTGACCGCCCTGCAGTCGCTCGACGGCGAGCAGAAGGAAGCGGCCGAGATGGATGGCGCCAACTTTATCAACCGCTTCGTCTATCTGACGCTGCCGCATCTGTCGCGCGCCATCACCGTCGTCATTTTGATCCAGACGATCTTCCTGCTCGGCGTTTATGCGGAAATCCTCGTCACCACCAATGGCGGCCCGGGTTATGCCTCGACCAACCTTGCCTTCCTCATCTATCGCACGGCGCTTCTGGGTTATGACGTCGGCGGCGCT
>NZ_JBBHZH010000025.1:0-511 GCF_049843495.1 Agrobacterium sp. M50-1
TGCGCCGCCGACGTCGTAGCCCAGAAGCGCCGTGCGATAGATGAGGAAGGCAAGGTTGGTCGAGGCGTAGCCGGGGCCGCCATTGGTGGTGACGAGGATTTCCGCGTAGACACCGAGCAGGAAGATCGTCTGGATCAAAATGACGACGGTGATGGCGCGCGACAGGTGCGGCAGCGTCAGATAGACGAAACGGTTGATGAAGTTGGCGCCATCCATCTCGGCCGCTTCCTTCTGCTCGCCGTCGAGCGACTGCAGGGCGGTCAAGAGGATCAGGGTGGCAAAGGGCAGCCATTGCCAGGCGACGATGATGATGATGGAGAGCAGCGGGAACTGTGCGAACCAGTCGACCGGCTGCAGGCCGAAGAAGCGCGAGAGATCGGCAAGCACGCCGTAACCGGGATGCATGATCATGTTCTTCCACACCAAAGCTGCCACCGGCGGCATGACGAAGAAAGGCGAGATGATCATGATGCGCACGATGCCCTGGCCGAAAATGTCATTGTCGAGCAAG
>NZ_JBBHZH010000026.1:0-206 GCF_049843495.1 Agrobacterium sp. M50-1
ACCTAGAAAATCTGTTTTGCAGACACCTTGAATAAGACTTTTGATCGGTTTGCATGGGACTTCCCATACAGACCGTTAGGTCGTCGCCCATTGTTTGGCGCGCCGTCCGCAGGCCTTCGGCCGTGAGGACAAAAGAGACCCCGGCGATACCGGGTTCAAGGGTTCGGCAAAAGAGGTTTCTAGGTATTGTTATAAGGTATCTTACT